>JAFOYE010000017.1 GCA_017391525.1 Paludibacteraceae bacterium
GTTAACTTGGCTAAGCCTGCTACTTACGCTGAGATCTGCGCAGCTATGAAAGAGGCTTCTGAGAACGAGTTGAAGGGTGTACTTGGTTACACAGAGGATGCAGTAGTTTCTGCTGACTTCTTGGGTGACACTCGCACTTCTATCTTCGATGCTAAGGCTGGTATCGCTTTGACTGACACCTTCGTTAAGGTTGTTAGCTGGTATGACAATGAGATCGGTTACTCTAACAAGGTTCTCGACCTCATCGCTCACATGGCTACTGTTAACGCTTAATCCCTTATATATTATAAGGTATATAGAGGCGCTCGCAAGAGTGCCTCTTTTTTTGTGTTTAGTACTTTTATTAAGATTATTGTTCTTTGTACCTCTCTTATACCTTGCCTGGTTTTACCGAGAGAACTCCGAGAGACGACCGAAGGAAGCCCGAAAGAACTCCTCGCCAACAAAAAGTGCTTTTTGTTAAGATTTCCTTTCTCTAAACCCTAAACAGTAGCGGCTCCGCCGCGTCCTCTAAACTGAAAATGGCGAAAAAATCGCCATTTTCTTGCACATCTCATAAATTTTTAGTATCTTTGCACCCATAAATATTTCCCCACCATGAACAAGACCCAACAAGATAGCGCAGCACTGCTATTCCAAGCCAACTGGACCAACCGCGGTTACGAGAAAGGCGAAAGCCAACAATTCTGGCTCGACCTGCTCTCCAATGTCTTCGGCATCCAAGACATCGGCAACTTCATCACTTTCGAAGGCCAAGTCAAACTCAGCCACACCAGCTTCATTGACGGCTATATCCCTTCTACTAAGGTGCTCATCGAGCAGAAAGGTAGCCATATCGACCTCAGTAAGCCCATTCCGCAGTCCGATGGCTCGCTGCTCACGCCTTTCCAACAAGCCAAACGCTATGCTGCCGAACTGCCATACTCCCAACGCCCTCGCTGGATTGTGGTCTGCAATTTCCGTTCATGGTATGTCTATGATATGGAGCAGCCGAATGGCGAGCCACAAGTCATCCTACTCGAGAATTTCCACAAGGAGTATCACCGCCTCACGTTCCTCGTGCAAACGGGCAACACCCACCTCAACCGCGAGTTGGACGTCTCCAAGGAAGCTGGCGAAATCATCGGCGTGATTTATGACAAACTCCTTACCCAATACCTTGACCCTACATCGCCCGAAACGCTCCATAGCCTCAATATGCTGTGCGTGCGCCTCGTGTTCTGCCTTTATGCCGAGGACGCAGGTATCTTTGGCAAAAAACAGCAGTTTGGCGACTATATCAAGGATATTCCCGCGCCTCAACTCCGCCGTGCGCTCCTCAACCTCTTTGAGGTACTCGATACACCGCTCAATGAGCGTGACCCATACCTCGAACCCGAACTCGCCGCTTTCCCTTATGTCAATGGCGGCTTGTTCACGCTGCAAGACAAGTCTATCCCTCAGTTCACCGACGAACTGCGCGACTTGCTCCTCGGCAAAGCCAGCGACGACTTCGACTGGAGCGAGATCTCGCCTACTATCTTCGGCGCAATCTTCGAGAGTACGCTTAACCCCGAAACACGCCGCTCAGGCGGTATGCACTATACCTCTATTGAGAATATCCATAAGGTCATTGATCCGCTTTTCTTGAATGACCTTCGGGCTGAGTTAGACACTATCCTTGCTATCAACCAAGAGAAAAAACGCAACCAGCAGTTGCGCGATTACCAACAGCGCCTTGCTTCTTTGCGCTTCCTTGACCCTGCCTGTGGTAGTGGTAACTTCCTTACCGAGACATTCCTCTCGCTCCGCCGCTTGGAGAACGAATGTCTCAAAGCCCTGCTCAATGACCAATCAACGCTTGACTTCTTCGATGACCGTATTTTTGTCAATATCCACCAGTTCTATGGCATTGAGATCAACGACTTCGCTGCTACGGTAGCCAAGACGGCTTTGTGGATCGCAGAAAGCCAAATGGTCAATGAGACCGCAAAAATCCTCGCCCGTGACATTGACTTCCTCCCACTCAAGTCCTATAGCAATATCGTTGAAGGCAACGCCCTCACGCTCGATTGGAACGAGGTCTGCCCCGCTGCCAAACTCAACTATATCATCGGTAATCCTCCGTTTGTGGGAAAGAAAGAACAAACACGCGAACAGAAAGCAGAACTTGTTGCATTATTTGACAAGAAAGCAAAAGGAATTGGAAACATTGACTATGTATCTGGTTGGTATAAAAAAGCACTAACTCTAATGGAAGGAACCAATTGTCAGGCAGCTTTTGTTTCTACCAACAGTATTACACAAGGAGAACAAGTCCCTATTTTGTGGCGTGAATTATTTAAAGCAGGAATCAATATAATTTTTGCACATCGTACGTTCCGTTGGGACAGCGAAGCAACATTAAAAGCCCATGTGCATTGTGTGATAATCGGATTCTCAAACAAAATAAATAATCGCAAAAAAATCATTTACGACGGAGAGTTTTCGAAAGAGGTAAATGAAATCAGTCCATATTTAATAGAGGGTAAATCAATATTCGTTGATAAGAGAGAAAAATCTCTATGTGATGTACCCGCCATCATGTATGGTAGTATGCCTATTGATGATGGTCATTTAATTCTCAACCGTGAAGATGTGGATTTACTCTTGCAAGAATCTCCTAATAATGAAAAATTTATTAGAAAGTATGCTGGCGGAGACGAAATTATCAAAAACAAAGAGCGTTGGTGTCTTTGGCTGAAAAATATTTCTCCTATCGAGTTAAGGTCTTCTGCTATCATCCAAAGTAGAGTTGCAAACACCCGTCTGTTCCGTGAAAGTAGCAATCGACCTCAAACTTTGAAATTAGCAGATGTGCCTTATTTGTTTGGTGAGATACGCCAACCTGAAACTCCAATGTTGGTCATTCCAAAAGTTTCTTCAGAACGTCGTCGATACATCCCTATCGCCTTTGTGCAACCAGAAGTAATTATCAATGGTAGTGCCCTGATAATTCCTGATGCTACGTTATACCATTTTGGTATAATGATATCCAACGTGCACATGGCGTGGATGCGTGTGGTTGCGGGTCGATTAGAAACAAGGTATCAATATTCAGGCAGTAATGTTTACAACAACTTCCCATGGCCTGCTATTACTCCTGAGCAAGAGGCAGATATCTCGCGCACGGCGCAAGCCATCCTTGATGCCCGCAATCTCTATCCCGACTGCTCATTGGCAGACCTCTATGACGAACTATTTATGCCTGTCGAACTCCGCCGTGCCCACCAAGCCAACGACCGTGCTGTCATGCGCGCCTACGGCTTACCCGTCACCACCTCCGAGTCCGACACCGTCGCCCACCTCTTCAAACTCTACGAAGAACTGACCAGAAAATAAGTTGAACTTATGAAAGATTTTATAGAAGGATACTATTGTTTTCTTGAAGATAATTTTGCAGAAGAAGCAGTAGAGGAATACAAACGCAATCTTCTTGGTATAGAAGATATGCGTGAAATATATAATCAACGTCGTGAAGATTGGGGATGTCATACCGATTATCAAATTAATTTACAACTAAACAAGCAAACAGGTTTGTATTATATACAACACAATTTTCTTTTGTGCAATGACCTACTAATTAATCATTTGCTTGTTGAACAATTGTGGTCAAACAAAGATCAAGTAGATTGGAAACGTGTAACAAACTGTTTTGACTATGAAGTCGTCAATAAAATGAGTTGTATTCTCACTCATCCCTTGGTGTGGATTCCAACGGAAGATGTAGGAGAATACTGTGTTGTAGTAGGAAAAGTTGCAGGTGAAGTGAACCCACCCCGAAATTATTATTTTGAAGATAAAAGAGATGAATTTCACAATCAACTGCGAGAACAAGGATTAGTATGGTTTGCAGATACACTCCCTACTGTAAACGATATATACAATACAGACAAGTATGATAAAATCCCCGAAAACATGATATTGTGGGATAGATTATTAGAAGGAGGTTATTCTAATTTATACAACACGATGAAATTCGTGATAGAGAAGCATGGCTATGCAAAAGCCATTGAAATTATAGAACTATTACGCCAAGATTGGAATGATATAATTACGCTGAAATTATTTGATTTTTGGAAATTAGAGGACTACAAGATAGAGAACTATCGATTAAATATTTTTGATAGAATGGATCCGTATTTACGAAGTTGGAAGAAACAAGTATCAACTACGCACGCAAAGAATAAAACAGAAAAGAACGAAAATATAGACAAAAATCCTAAAGTCTTTATATCTTATTCATGGGATGATAAGAAACATGAAGATTGGGTTCTACAATTAGCTACTGATTTGCGATCTACTTACGGTATAGATGTCATTCTAGATAAATGGGAAATAAAATTAGGAAAACCGTTGCCCGATTTTATGGCAAATTCTGTATCGGAATCTAAAAGAGTAATCTGTATTATGACTCCTAACTATAAGGAAAAATCAGATGGACTTAAGGGAGGGGTTGGATTAGAATATTCCATCATTTCCTCAGAAATTCTGCAGGATATCAAAACAGAGAAGTTTATTCCACTATTTAGGTCTGGGGAAGAAGCTCCAATATTCTTACAGGGACGGAATTTTATAGATATGAGAGATGATACTCAATATCATGAGAAAATTGAGGAACTAGCGAGAGATATCTTAGGTAATCCAAAACATAAAAAGCCTACGTTAGGAGAGACAGCTAAATTTTAATCATGACAGTATTTACAATATTCTTTTCACACTGACAACTTTTAGCAGTTTGATGTAGTACCTTTGCAGCGAATTTTAATATAAACAACTATGGACAACAATTTTGCCATACAACTTTTTGAAGACAGACAAGTGCGCATCGTATGGGATGCTGAGGCAGAGAAATACTACTTCTCAATTGTGGATGTAGTGCAAATTCTAACAGAAAGTACGGATGCTACTGCATATTGGCGCAAGTTAAAACAGCGTCTAAAAGCAGAGGGAAATGAAACCGTGACAAGTTGTCACGCTTTGAAAATGCCCGCTGCCGATGGAAAAAAACGTTTAACCGATGTTGCGGATTTAGAGCAACTTTTCCGTCTTATTCAATCTATCCCGTCCAAAAAAGCAGAGCCAATCAAACAATGGTTAGCCGAGCTGGGAAGTATGCGTGTAGATCAGATGATTGACCCTGAATTGACATTCCAAATGGCAGTAGAAGACTATCGTCGTCAGGGGTATTCCGATAAGTGGATAGAGAACCGCTTGAAATCTATTCGTACACGCAATGAACTCACCAATGAATGGAAACGCTCTGGCGTGACTGAGCAGAAGGATTTTGCAATACTGACCAACATCCTCACGCAGGCGTGGAGTGGTATGACAACGGGGCAATATAAACAGTTTAAGGGACTGACGAAAGAGAACTTGCGCGATAATATGACTACCCTTGAGTTGGCACTCAACACCTTGGCAGAAGCGGCTACTACAGAGATCTCTCGTGCTCGTAATCCACAAACCATGTCAGAAAACAAGGCCATCGCACAAAGTGGTGGTAATGCTGCCAAAGCTGCCCGCAGAGAAGTAGAAAAAGAAATTGGACATAGCGTAGTATCTTCTCTCCGTGCATCGGATGCTATCATTCCTATTGAAGAAAGCGAAGTAATAGAAGACTAAAAACAACGCCTTAAAGCAGAGGGTAGTGAGGTCGTGACATTGTCACGGACTGGATTGAGAAATTAAACCTACAAGGATTTCTTATTACTTCACTTTCGGCATACGAAAACTTTTTTCAAAAATCACACTCATGTGGGAATATGTAAAAAAACATGTGCCCCTTTGTACATTTTGTACACTTTAGGAACTTTCGAAAATGCCCAAAATGTACAAAGTGTAAATAATGCCACTCTGCGTAATTAAGAATGGAGCATTGATTTTCAGGGAGAAAAGTTATTGAAATGAATTTCTGCGGACTTTTGAGGTGGGCTAAGAATGTATCCGCAGGAAGTCCGTAGGATTGAGATGATGAGGTTATCAGGTGATAAGGTGAATTCGCATAATCGAATGAAAAAGAATTGGTTATGCGGATTTGTTTTTGATCTGTAAAAACAAAATATAGGTTGCAGTTTTAGCGGTTATTGCGGTTATTGCGGTTTCAGAAAAACAGCAATAACCGCAGAAACCGCAATAACCGCACACGAAAATCACAAAGACAATGTGTGTAAAGTGAGCCAATATGATGTATGATTGCTTAACTTTGTATCATTAGCCTATCTTCGGCTAGTGGTATCGGAGTGGTACGGGTGTTGCATAAGCAAGAGATGTGAATCACATAGTAATCATATACTAATCTTATAGTAATCACATAGTATGAACCCGTCATGAACCCGTGATTGATAGTTTAGTGTTTAGTGGACGCTTCGCTACTGTTTAGAGTTAGGAATGAACGATGAGTTATGAGTGATAAGTGATGAGGAGGATAGATAAAATCTATCTTTTTAGTAAATAATCTGTGTTTTACTTGCATATGTGGAAAATTTTTATTACTTTCGAGGGCACCGATCTCATTCGTAAACTCATTCGACCACCTCGAAAGTACGTTCGCAAAATGCTGAAAATACTCCAGTTTGCTCGAAATTTATAAGAAAATAGGCTACGCCTTCTTATACCTACTTTTATCTTCACTATTATGAGCAAGCTCCTGTTTTTGAGATAAAAGTAGGTATAAATAGATTAAAATCTATTATTTTCTAATAAATTACTCGCTTTACTTGCGTATTTGCATTTTTTGTAGTACCTTTGTACCCGATTTTAATATGGGTAATTATGGCTACACAGATTTCGACATTGGGGGAGTTTGGCTTGATTAAGCACTTGACCAAGGATTTTCAAGCACAACAAGCCTCTACACAAAAGGCAATTGGCGATGATGCTGCGGTTTTGAACTTCGGCAACAAACGCACATTGGTGACTACTGACCTGCTGCTGGAAGGTATTCACTTTAACCTTGAATATGTGCCCCTCAAACACCTTGGCTACAAAGCAGCCGTGGTGAACTTCTCCGATATCTATGCCATGAATGGTAAGCCTACACAAATAACAGTGTCGTTAGGTATCAGCCAACGCTTCTCTGTAGAGGATATGGAGCAGCTCTATGCGGGTATCAAGCTCGCTTGCGAGCGCTACGGTGTGGACTTGGTAGGTGGTGATACATGCGCCAGCATGACTGGTTTGACCATCTCCATCACTTGTCTTGGCGAAGCATACGACTCTGATATTGTCTATCGCAATGGAGCACAAGTTAATGACTTGATCTGTGTGACGGGTAATCTGGGTACTGCGTATATGGGATTGCAATTGCTTGAACGCGAGCGCATTGTGATGAATACCGACGAGAATGCTACTCCTGCTTTTGAGGGTCGTGAGTACTTGCTTGAGCGTCAACTCAAGCCTGAAGCTCGCAAAGACATCATTGAGCAACTGCACAAAGCGGGCATCAAGCCAACAGCGATGATGGACATCTCGGACGGACTGAGCAGCGAGCTCAAACATATCTGCTCGCAATCGGGAGTAGGTTGCGCTATCTACGAAGATAAGCTGCCAATCGACTATCAAGCGGCAGCATTGGCCGAGGAGATGAACCTCAATATCGTGACTTGTGCATTGAATGGCGGCGAAGATTATGAACTGCTCTTTACCTGCAAACTAGATGATTATGAGAAGCTTGTTCCTATTGAGGATGTTTATCTGATTGGTCATATCACCAAGGTGGAGCATGGTTTGAACATCGTAGGTCGCAACGGCGAAGAACTGCCTTTGCAAGCACAAGGATGGAATGCTTTTGATGCGCAATAGCGTGAGCGCTATGCGCAGTAGAAACGTTCTAACCACAGCAGAGCGGTTGTTCTAAGCGCCTTCGGCTGTTTTAAGCGCACCTGCGGTGCTGTTCTATCGCAGCAAAGCTGCTGTTCTAAAGGATAGTTAAACTCTTAGAACCCCTTAGAACCTTTAGAACTTTAGAACTTTTAGAACTTTAGAACTTTTAAACACATACAACATATGGACGCAAAATACAATCCTAAAGACATTGAAGCCAAGTGGTATCAATATTGGCAAGACAAGAAGTTATTTCACAGTACTCCAGACGGTCGTGAGGCATATACCGTAGTTATTCCTCCACCAAACGTGACAGGTGTGCTGCACATGGGTCACGTACTCAACAACACTATCCAAGATATCTTGGTTCGTCGTGCACGCCTCGAGGGCAAGAACGCTTGTTGGGCACCTGGTACTGACCACGCTAGTATCGCTACCGAAGCTAAGGTCATCAAACGCCTCAAGGAGCAAGGCATCAATAAGAGCGATCTCACCCGTGAGGAGTTCCTCAAGCATGCTTGGGCATGGACCGAGGAGCACGGAGGTATCATCCTCAAGCAATTGCGTACCTTGGGTTGCTCATGCGACTGGGATCGTACTGCTTTTACTATGGACGAGACACGCTCCAAAGCTGTGATTGATGTATTCTGCGACCTATACAACAAGGGACTCATCTACCGTGGATTGCGTATGGTGAACTGGGACCCTGAGCGCCAAACAGCCCTCTCTGACGAGGAGGTGATCTACCAAGAGGAGCATAGTAAGTTGTACTATATGAAGTACTACGTGGTTGAGGGTGATGAGGTTCAGGAGTTCAGTGGTTCAGAGGAGAATGTGATTCATAAAGATGAGAAAGGTTATTATGCCGTAGTTGCTACTACCCGTCCTGAGACTATCATGGGTGACGTGGCGATGTGTATCAACCCTAAAGACCCTAAGAATCAATGGTTGAAAGGCAAGCACGTGATTGTGCCAAAGGTAGGTCGCGTGATTCCTGTGATTGAGGACCGCTATGTGGAGATCGAGTTTGGTACAGGTTGTTTGAAGGTGACTCCTGCACACGATGTGAATGACTATGCATTGGGACAAAAATATGACCTCACCACCTACGATATATTTACCGCAGATGCGCACGTGAATGTAGAGGGATTGGAGGCAGATATCTATCCTAATGTGGCTGCATACCAAGGCATGGACCGCTTCGACTGCCGCAAGCAAATCGTAGTAGATCTCCAAGCCGAGGGATTGGTAGAGAAAGTGGAAGACTATACCAACAAGGTGGGTTACTCCGAGCGTACGAATGTGCCTATCGAGCCACGCTTGAGTTTGCAATGGTTCATCCGCATGCAACACTTTGCTGACATCGCATTGCCACCTGTAATGAACGACGATATTGTCTTCTATCCAACCAAATACAAAAACACCTACCGCAACTGGCTCGAGAACATCAAAGACTGGTGTATCTCACGCCAACTCTGGTGGGGACACCGTATTCCTGCGTACTACGAGAAAGCATTGCTCGAAGAGACAGGCGCAGAGAACTATCCAGAGGATAAGATCATCGTAGCGCCAAACATCGAGGCTGCAGCCGAGAAATCAGGCTTGAGCGTTGATGCTTTGGTGCAAGACGAAGGTGCACTCGATACATGGTTCTCATCATGGCTCTGGCCAATCAGCCTCTTTGATGGCATTGAGAATCCAGGCAATGAGGAAATCAACTATTACTATCCAACCGCTGACCTCGTGACTGGTCCAGATATTATTTTCTTCTGGGTAGCACGTATGATTATGGCGGGTTATGAGTATATCGGCAAGATGCCATTTAAGCATGTGTATTTTACTGGTATCGTGCGCGATAAACTCGGTCGCAAGATGTCTAAGTCGTTGGGTAACAGTCCTGATCCATTGGATTTGATTGAGCGTTTTGGCGCAGACGGCGTGCGTATGGGTATGATGCTCTGCGCTCCTGCGGGCAATGATATCTTGTTTGACGACAGCCTCTGCGAGCAAGGACGTAACTTCTGCAACAAGATCTGGAACTGCTTCCGATTGATTAAGGGTTGGGAAGTTCAGGAGTTCAGTAGTTCAGAAGTAAATAAGTGGGGTATTGAGTGGTTTGAGGCAGTATTGGCTAAAGCACAAGCAGAGGTGGCTGACTTGTTCAGTAAATACCGCCTCAGCGAAGCGTTGATGGCTATCTACAAGCTCTTCTGCGACGAGTTCTCTGGTTGGTACTTGGAGATCATCAAACCAGCATACGGTCAACCAATTGATAAGGCAACCTATGAAAAGACTATCCAATTTATGGATACGATGCTCAAACTCCTTCACCCATTCATGCCATTCATCACCGAGGAGCTATGGCAAGCGATTGAGGAGCGCAAAGAGGGCGAGAGCTTGATGGTTTCTCCTTTGGAGAAGGTTCAGGAGTTCAGTGGTTCAGAGGTGAAGGAAGCTGAACAATGCTTCGACATCATCTCTGCTATCCGCAATATCCGTGCACAAAAGAATATCTCTCCTAAAGAGGTGTTGACATTGGTTTGTCCAGAGGCATTGCCAGCAGTGGTAGTGAAATTGGCGAATGTAGAGTTGGCTGTAGGTGCGGAGAAGAGTGCCGGTAGCGCATCCTTCATCATCGGTACTACCGAGTATAGTGTGCCATTGGAGAAGTTCATCAATGTGGACGAGGAATTGAAGAAACTCGAGGCAGAATTGGCTCACCAAGAGGGCTTCTTGCGTGGTGTGATGGGTAAACTCAATAACGAACGCTTTGTGCAAAACGCTAAACCAGAGGTAGTAGAGCTAGAGCGCAAGAAGAAAGCAGATGCTGAGATGCGTATCGCTACGCTCAAGGAGGCAATAGCTCAACTGCGTTGAGCGGGACGGGCAAAGCCCTATGGGACGCCCTGAAGGGCTATAGGTTATAGGAAGTTTGTAAACTAATATGAAAGACTTAGCATCACTTCGTGAGGAGATTGACCAGCTGGATGAACAGTTGTGGGAGATTATTGGTAAGCGTGCGGATGTGGCTCGCCAAATAGGTGTATGGAAGCGTCTGCATAGCGAGCAAGTACTACAACCTCAGCGATACGAACAAGTGCTCAAACATTGTCAACAAAAAGCAATTGAATACAATTTGCCACCAGAAATGGTGGAGAAAATTATGCAAATTATACACGATGAAAGCGTCAAGATTCAGTCTTGATGCTTTTATCGTTTCTTTGGCACAGTTTTTGTTATCTTACAACAAGGAAAAATTGTTTCCTTTTTTGTTGTGTAATATATAAAACATTTATCATATGCAAACAGTAGTAGATATCAGAGAATTGCAAGAGCGCATTGAGCGCGAAAGTTCTTTTGTGGACGCTCTATCTCAGGGCATGAACCAAGTGATTGTAGGTCAAAAACCTCTTGTTGAGAGTTTGCTAATTGGTTTATTGGCGGATGGACATATTTTGCTAGAAGGTGTTCCTGGTTTGGCAAAGACATTGGCTATCAAAACATTGGCACAACTCATCAAGGCGGACTTTAGTCGTATTCAGTTTACTCCGGACTTATTGCCTGCCGATGTGATAGGTACACAAATCTACTCTCAAAAACAAGAGGAGTTCCGTGTAAAGAAAGGTCCTATCTTTGCTAACTTCGTATTGGCAGATGAGATCAACCGTGCTCCTGCTAAAGTGCAATCAGCTTTGCTTGAGGCTATGCAAGAGCGTCAAATCACTATTGGTGAGCAAACATATAAATTGCAAGAACCATTCCTTGTGCTCGCTACTCAAAACCCTGTTGAGCAAGAGGGTACATACCCATTGCCTGAAGCACAAACCGACCGTTTTATGTTGAAAGTGAAGATTGACTATCCTAAGAAAGAAGAGGAGAAGTTGATCATTCGTCAAAACATCACAGGACATACAGCAGAAGTTGCTCCTATCTTGACAGTGAGTGATATCATTAATGCTCGTAATATTGTTCGTGAGGTATATATCGACGAAAAGATTGAGCGTTATATCGTAGATATCGTGTTTGCTACCCGTTATCCAGAGGCATATGGATTGGAACAACTCAAGCCAATGATCAACTTTGGTGGTTCACCTCGTGCTAGCATCAACTTAGCGCTTGCAGCACGTGCGTACGCTTTCATTCATCGTCGTGGTTATGTAGTACCAGAGGATGTACGTGCAGTATGCTATGATGTACTCCGTCACCGTATCGGTCTTACCTATGAGGCAGAGGCTAATAATGTCACAACAGAAGATGTGATAACTGAAGTTTTGAACGCTGTACAAGTACCTTAAGAGGTTATAGGACGCCCTACGGGCTGTTAGAGAGTTTAGTGTTTAGAGTTTAGTGTTTAGAGGTAATGACTTCAGAAGAACTATTAAAACGAGTACGGAGGATTGAGATTAAGACTCGTCGATTGAGTCGCAATATCTTCGCAGGTGAGTATCACTCGCAATTCAAGGGACGCGGTATGGCGTTCTCTGAAGTGCGTGAGTACCAACCTGGTGATGATGTACGCTCTATTGACTGGAATGTGACTGCGCGTCTCAATAAACCTTACATTAAGGTTTTTGAAGAGGAACGTGAGCTGACCGTGATGTTGCTCGTCGATGTGTCTGGTAGTCGCAATTTCGGTACACTCAATCAGATGAAACGTGATATGATGGCGGAGGTAGCGGCTACTTTGGCTTTCTCTACCATCGCGAACAACGATAAGGTAGGTGTGATATTCTTTTCTGACAAAATAGAAAAATTTATCCCTGCCAAAAAAGGAAAAACACACGTCTTGCGTATTATTCGTGAGTTGTTGAGTTTTGAACCTACTTCTTCTGGTACTGATCTTGCGCAAGCATTGCAGTATTTTGCAAATGCTCAAAAACGTCATTGTACAGCCTTCTTGATTTCGGACTTTATTGGGGTAAATGCATTTGAACAACCACTTATGATTGCATCCAATCGCCATGATATGAACATTATCCAAATTTATGATTGGCGTGAAAAGGAACTCCCAAATGTTGGTTTGGTGCAGTTCCATGATGCAGAAACAGGACAAGACATTTGGGTTGACACATCGCTTCGTTCTATCCGTAGACAATATACAGAAGCATGGGAACGCAACCAATATGTCGTGGAGCAAATCTTTACTCGAACAGGTGTAAGGAAGGTGAGCGTTAGAACCGATGAAGATTATGTAAAAGCATTGATGCATTTGTTTAGAAAATAATCAAACCAATGCGACTTTAGATGTAATATAATTAATGGAGGATAGAGATGTTAATGACCATTTTGGCACTAGTAGTGAGTGCCACAATAGATAATACAACCTTACCAATTGGTGATCAAACCAATCTTACTTTGCAGGCCACTTCAAGTGCCTCAGAGCAAGTGACTTTTCCAGAATTCGGTAATGAACTGATATCTGGAATAGAGATTGTAGATATATCCAATGTGCAGTCTAAGAAGTTAGATAATGGTAGGGTGCAATATAGTCAAAATCTCACCATTACTTCGTTTGAAGATTCGCTATTTAATATCGATCCACTACCAATAGTGAGTGGTGGTGACACAACATGGACAGAGGCCTTGACACTGAATGTGATTCAACCTTTCGATATGGATTCAACAATAACGATTATTGATATTGATACTATTCGAGATATACCATTCAAAACATTCGAGCAACAGGAGTTTCCTACTTGGTGGGATGATCAATGGGAGAATCTCAAGAAAGGTAAAAATATCTATCTAATTGTTTTGATTGTTTGTGTTCTTGGTCTCATAGGATGGTTGATTTATCGATATACTCGCAGACGCAAACAAGAGCGTCCTAAAGTAGTCATTTTGCGTCCAGCAGATGTGGTGGCTTTGGAACAGTTAGATTTCATTTCGAGTAAGAAACTATGGCAGGCAGGTCGTGTCAAGGAGTATTATACACAATTGACCGATGTCGTTCGTGAATACATCGCTCGCCGCTTTGGTGTAAGTAGTACGGAGCAAACATCTAATGCAACATTGGCTGAAATGCGTCCATTGCTGAAGAATAATCAGGGTTTGTACCAACAACTTCATGATATGCTCACCTTAGCTGATTTAGTTAAGTTTGCCAAATGGCAACCTACAGATGAGGAGAATGGACAGGTGTTGCGTGATGCATATGACTTTGTAAAAGAAACAACCATCAAAGAAGATCCAAAAAAGAGCAATAAATAGAGATTAAAGTCGAAAATATATGACCCTTCTTAATCCTGAATATTTATTTCTACTACTGCTACTGATTCCAGTGGTAGGGTGGTATATATGGAAATTGCGCAAGGCTCGTGCGACCGTTCAGTTATCTTCGATATCTGGTCTAAAGAAAAGATATAGAGGACTCCGCGTTTGGTTGATACATGTGCCTTTCATACTTCGCACAGCATTAATAATATTGGTTTCTATTGCTTTGGCTCGCCCTCAATTGAGTGATAGTTGGGAGACAGAGTCTACCGAAGGTATTGATATTATGATGGCAATGGATATCTCCGGAACGATGCTTGGAGAGGATCTCCAACCTACTCGTTTGGAAGCGGCTAAAGAGGTCGCTAAAGAGTTTGTGCTGGCTCGCCCTAATGACCAAATAGGTTTGGTTTTGTTCGCCGGAGAGAGTTTTACACAATGTCCTATGACAACGGATCATGCTGTGTTGTTGGACTTGTTTGAATCTGTGGAATTTGGTATGATTGAGGATGGTACGGCTATTGGTTTAGGATTGGCTAACGCAGTTAATCGTATGAAAGATTCATCCTCCAAGTCCAAGGTGGTAATCTTGTTGACAGATGGTAGCAATAACAGTGGTGATATTGACCCAGAAACAGCTGCGGAGATAGCTCAGACATATGGCATACGTGTGTATGCGATTGGCGTCGGAAGTTATGGTGATAATATACCAGTTTCTGTGCAAACACCATATGGTATGACCAAGACAGTGATGAGTTCTGAGTTTGATGAAGAGACGCTAAAGAAGATTGCTGAAATGACGGGAGGTAAGTACTTCCGAGCAACAGATAACAATAGTCTTCGTGACGTGTATGATCAGATTGACAAATTGGAGAAAACTAAAATACGTGCACGAGAGTATTCTAAAAGAGCGGAATATTTCTTGCCATTCCTATGGGCAGCATTGGCGTGTCTAATTTTAGAAATTTTCATTCGTCATTTTGTCTTGCGTACAGTATCTGAATAGGGAAAATATGAGTTGTACATTTAATGTGTTGATATAATGTTACGATTTGCAAATATAGAAATGCTTTGGTGCTTGATCGCGATACCGGTTTTCGTGATTATCTATATAGTGTATAGTTATATTAAGAAACGCCAGATCAAGAAATTAGGTGATCCTGAATTGATTAATCAGTTGATGCCGGACGCTTCTAGAAGTCGTTCCATCTGGAAGTTTAGTCTCGTTCTGCTTGCGCTAGCATTGCTAATTGTTGCATCAGCTCGTCCTCAATATGGGCAAGGAGAAATAACTATAGAGAGAAATGGAATCGAGGTGATGATCGCTATGGATATCTCCAATTCTATGCTAGCAGAAGATGTCTCTCCGAATCGATTGGAAAGATCCAAACGATTAGTTGATAAACTTGTAGAAGAAATGGAGGATGACAAAGTAGGATTGGTCGTATTTGCGGGCGAAGCCTTTACTCAGTTACCTATCACAAGTGACTATACGTCCGCCAAGATGTTTCTCAATTCTATTTCGCCAGATTTGATACGTACACAAGGTACTGCATTGGGTGCTGCTATTGATAAATCAATGCAATCTTTTGGTGATTCTACTAGTGTGGCAGGCAAGGCCATTATCTTAATCACCGACGGTGAAAACCATGAGGATGATGCAATTGCTGCAGCTAAAAAAGCACAAGAGCAAGGTGTAAAGGTATTTGTTGTAGGTGTCGGCAAACCAGAAGGTGCCTTAATTCCAATTCCAGGCAAGAATGACCATATGCGAGATAAGGATGGACAGGTAGTTGTCAGTGGATTGAATGAAGATATGTGTGAGCAAATAGCTCAAGCAGGAGGAGGTCTATATGTGCATTGTGATAACACCAACGGAGCATTGGATGCACTTCGAAAACAATTAGATGAGATAAAGTCTACGGAATTAGATCCTCTCATTTATACAGATTATAATGAACAATATCAGTCTTTTGTGTTGTTAGCATTGCTATTGCTCGTTGTGGAATTCTTTATTATGAGTCGAAGGAATCGTCGTATTGTTAGAATGAATCTTTTTAAAGAGAAAGCAAAGTAGAATCTTCATTTGAAGTATAGCCAATATAAATATGAATCGCATTTTATTATTAATCACATATTTGTTTTCAACATCGCTGCTTTTAGCACAAGTTGACCATTCTGATTTCCGTCAAGGTAATGAAGATTTCAATAATGGTAAATATGGAGAAGCAGAGATTAATTATCGTCGTGGACTAGATAAAAATAAAAAGTCCATAGAGGGTTATATTAATTTAGGTAACGCTTTGTATCATCAGAACAAGTTTGAGGATGCCATTGCTCAATTTGAGAAGGCTAATGCTTTGATGGATGAAAGTGATGCTCGAAAACAAGAAATAGGCAAGCAGATTGCCAACACTTATACACGTCAAGGAAATGAATATTATAAGACAGGCAACATGGCTGATGCAGTTGCTTGTTACCAAGAAGGACTGAAGCGAGATAGTACTTCGTATGAGAGTTATTATAATTTGGGAAACGCTCTTTCTCGCCAAGATAGTCTTCAGTCTGCAGTTAAGCAGTACGAGAAAGCAACTAATTTGATAAAAAATAGCGGTTTGTCAGAAGATGAATTGAACAAAAACCTATCAAGTATATATCACAACAAAGGTAATGCATTGTTTGGACAGCAACAGTTGAATGAGGCTTTGGAATCCTATAAGCAAGCATTGATACATAATCCTAAAAGTGATGAGTCTCGTTATAATTACATTAGAACGAAAGAGTTGCTGAAACAAAATCAAAATCAGCAGCAGCAAAATCAACAGCAGCAAAATCAACAACAACAAAATCAACAGCAGAACCAGCAGCAAGAAAAACAAGAGAGTGGTATGGATAGAGAGAAGGCTGAGCAAATACTACAAGCTCTTGAACAAGATGAAAAAGATTTGCGTGAAAAAAGTCAACTGCCACTAGGTGGTGAAAAACAAATTGAGAAAAATTGGTAATATCATGAAAAGAATACTATCGATACTATTTGTATGTGGTTTTAGTTTATTGGCGTTAGGCGCTGATGATGTGGAATTCAAGGCTTCTGCCCCCGCACAGGTTGTGGTAGGACGTCCATTTCAACTTACATACTCAATTAATAAATCAGCCAAGGATCTTCGTGCTCCAGAGTTTGTAGACTTTGATTATTTGGCAGGTCCCTATACTTCGCAATCTTCTTCTACCACCTACGTGAATGGTAAACGTACTTCCTCCTTTACACTGACTTATACATATATGTTGGAAGCTAAAAAGGAAGGAACTTACACGATAGAACCTGCAACTATCAAGGTTGATGGAACTCAATATACATCAAATGGAGTACGCGTGAAGGTTTTACCTCCTGATCAAGAACCAGCTTCCGCAACTTCAACGTCTAATCCTGAACCACAAAGTGAAGTGTTCCTCCGTACCATCTTGAGTAAAACGAATGTACACGAACAAGAGGCTATTTTATTGACGTATAAAATTTATTATACAGGTTTAGAGGTAGGTCAGTTAACTAATAATTTTACTTTGCCTGAATTTAAGGGATTTATCAAACAGGAACTAGAACAAAATCAAGTTCAGGCAGAGATGGAGCATTATAAAGGCAAAAATTACCTGACAGCTGAAATATATCGTATATTACTATTCCCACAAAATAGCGGTGATGTGACAATTGATCCAGCACGTTTTGAGGCGGTAGTATATGTTCAGAATCGCTCAAGAATTCGCAGTATATTTGATGATTTTTATGCCACAACAACTCAACTAAGACAATTGGAAGCTCCTGGCGTAGATGTTCATGTAGATCCTCTGCCTGCGAACAAACCTGCTTCTTATAGTGGCGGTGTAGGCGAATTTTCAATTACAAGCAATATATCAAATACTGAGTTACAGGTTAATGAAGCTTTGACACTCACATTGACTATCAAAGGTAGTGGAAACCTCAAGTATGTCAAAACACCTGAGATAGAGTGGCCAAAAGGTTTTGAAGTATATGATCCTAAAGTTACAAACGATTTTCAAAATACGACTCGTGGTATTTCTGGTACCAAAACAATAGAATATCTTGCTATTCCTCGTTCCGGAGGAAACTATACGTTGCCAGCAATTGAGTTCTCCTACTTTGACACGAAACAGGATAAGTACAATACACTCCATACACCTGAATATAGTCTTACTATTTCAGGCACAGCAACGACCGAACATTCTAATAAGCATACTCGTGTCGTTCCTGAGGAACAAGAACAAGTATTAGGAGAAGATATTCGACATATTTATACGGGTAAAGAACGTACTCCATCTATACCTGCTTTGATGGAGTTCGGCTCGCTTAAGTTTTGGATGTGCTATTTGATCCCTCTATGTTTGACCATCATTCTATTTATCATCTTCCGTAAGAAGATAAAAGAGAATGCAGATATAAATCTCGTACGTTATAAGAAAGCAAACAAAGTGGCTCAACGTCGCCTGAAAACAGCTAAGCGTTTACTCCGTGAGAATAACAAAGAGTTGTTCTATGAGGAAATAGAGCGTGCCTCTTGGACATATTTGAGCGATCGTCTATCTATCCCAACAGCAGAACTTAACAAAGAAAACATATCGCAAGTTCTTTCCGATAAAGGTGTGAGTGAGAAGACGATTCAAGACGTCAATAATGTCTTGTCTACAGCAGAGTTTGCTAGATACGCTCCAACGACAGATTATGAAATGCAAAAGATGTATGAGTTAACAACACAGATAATTAATGAGTTGGAAGGGCAAAAACTCTAATGTATAAAACCTAATAAATGATTGTTATGAAACTATTACTGATATTTCTATCCTCTCTTTTTTTAGAAGCAAATACATGTTATACTGAAGGTAATTTTACCGAGGCAGCAAAGAAATATGAACAATCTATTGCAGAGCAACCTTCGGCAGAGGTATATTATAACTTAGGTAATACTTATTTTAAATTGTATGAGCAAGATAGTTTGCGAGGAAATTTAGCCCAATCTATCCTTGCCTACGAGCGAGCTCTACGTATACAACCTGCTAACGAGGATACGCAATATAATTTAGAATACGCTAAGTCAAAGATTCAAGGAAAAATCAAGGATGCTGAATCATTTTTTCTATCCGATTGGCTAAAATCTATTCGTGATGCATTGTTGCAACAGACTTGGACTTGGATGTCAATAAGTTTGTTTATATTTATGTTAGTGGGTATATTTTTGTTTGCGTATAGTAAAACATTGTGGTTAAGAAAGACGGCCTTCTATGGTAGTATAGTCGCATTGCTAATTTCTATCCTTGCATGTCTTAATGCCGCCAGTTTACATAAACGTGATTCTCAACGAGTAGAAGCAATCGTTGTTAAAGGAGAGGTTGTTGTGAAATCTTCTCCTGCTGAATCAGGTACAGATTTATTCCCTCTGTATGAAGGTGTTAAGGTGATTATTGATAACGACGAAATAGTAGATGATTGGTGTTGCGTTCGTGTTGGAAACAACAAAGGATGGATGCGACTAGAAGATTTAGAACGAATATAATAACTTAAATAGCCAAAATCATGTCTGTACATATTCAAAATACACGTATGACGACAACTCGTCTTCGTAAAATGAAAGAACAAGGTGAGAAAATCGCCATGTTGACTAGTTATGATTTTACATTGACTCGTCTTTTGGATGAAGCAGGGATAGAAATGATCCTAGTAGGTGATAGTGCATCCAATATCGTATGTGGAAACAAATATACATTGCCTATTACGGTTGATGAAATGATATTCCTGACACGTGGTGTTGTACGAGCTGCCGAGCATGCCTTGGTAGTGATAGATATGCCATTTGGAAGTTATCAGGTCAGTGAGGAGCAGGCGGTTACAAATGCGTTGAAAATGATAAAAGAGTCTGGTGCGGATGCGGTGAAGTTGGAGGGCGGCGAAGAGATTCTACCTGCTATTCGCCACATGGTAAAGGCAGGAGTACCTGTTATGGGACATCTTGGTTTGACACCGCAGAGTGTGAACCAATTAGGAGGCTATGGTTTGAGAGCAAAAGATGATGCTGAGGCAACAAAACTGTTGCATGATGCCAAATTACTAGACGAGGCAGGTTGTTTTGCTATTGTATTAGAGAAAATCCCTTCTGTACTCGCTAAACAAGTGACTGACTCGGTTTCTTGTCCGACAATAGGTATCGGTGCCGGTAATCAGACAGATGGTCAGGTCTTAGTCTTGCATGATATGTTAGGACTCAACGAAGGATTTAAACCTAAATTCTTACGCCAGTTTGCTCAATTAGGTGAGACTGTTAAGGGAGCAGTAGGGGAGTATATTTCTGCAGTGAAAGATCAATCATTCCCTTCTGATCAAGAGAGTTATTAGTCAGCAAATCTGCAAAAATAATCATTGATACCCTGCTTTTTTACGAAAGCAGGGTGTTTTTTCTTTATTTTGCAACTTGGAAACTACAAAAGTGTTAAAGTTTCCTAAAATATTTGGTTATTTTGGAAAAATATAGTACCTTTGCACGCTTTTTGCTAAAAAGTAAGTTGGAATTATGAGCGAAACAAAACAACACATATTGCAAGTGGCTATCGAACGAATGCAACAGGTGGGCATCCGCAGCGTGTCTGTGGATGATGTGTGTCATGAGTTGGGTATGTCGAAAAAGACTTTCTATGTGTATTTCCCATCGAAAGATGACCTGATACAAGCTATCCTGCATACGCATGAGCAGAAGGTGGCGCATGACCTAGACAACGCTCTATCCAAGCGTACCATCACTCAGGTAATCGTGGAATGGTCAAAGATTGCTAAATCCACCACAAAGAAGGATTTGAAGACACCCGCGATGATGTATGACCTGGAAAAGTACTATCCGCAACTGTTTGCTGCACATAAAAAAGTGATGCGCGAAACGGCGGAGAAGATTTTGGTACGGTTTTTGGGGAAAGGCGTGAGCGAGGGAATCTTTAGGGAAGAGATTGATGTGGATGTGGTGGCGATGATGTTTCTAGATATGCAATACCGATTATTGGATTTGATGACTAGTGGGCAAATGACCAAAGAGGAAGTGCATCGCATAGGTCATCAGAGAATGGATATTTTGATGCGGGGCATATTGACTGAAAGCGGTTTGCTACGGTTGAGAGAGAAAGTGAAATATAACATATAATATAATAAGGTATAAGAGATGATGAAAAAAATTGTTTTTTTTATTTGCCTACTCGCTATTGGTGTGATGGGCATGCAGGCAGAAGATCATGTGATGGCAGCTGCTAAAAAGGTGACACCACGTGAGGTTCCTGCTACGTTAAATCTAAGCCTTTCTGAAGCACAAGATTATGCTATTGAGAACAACCGCAGTTTGCGAAACGCCGATTTGGCTGTTCAAAAGGCCTATGCACAACGTTGGCAAACTATTGCTTCGATGTTGCCTCAACTAGATATGTCTTGGGGTTTTCAGTCAATGATGGGCTATGAAATGTTGTTAGGTGGCATGCCTATCAAAATGAATGACAATGGAACACTCAGTGTTACTGCTAGTGTGGGTATCAATGGTCAAGCTGTTGTAGGTGCTTTGCTCAACAATATTGCCATTGATATGCAGAGACTTAGTTTGCAACAGTCAGAAGATGATCTTCGAGCAAATGTGAAAACATCTTATGTGTCTGTGTTGGTACTAGAAGATGTGGTGAAATTATTGGATGCTTCATTGAAAAATCTTGAGGAGTTAGTTGCGATTACTCAAAGTTCTGTTGACGCAGGTATGGCAGAGCAAACTGCTGCTGATCAAATTGTAGTGCGTGTTAATACACTTAAAAACAACATTAATGCTAATAAGCGTTCTACTCAGTTAGCAATTAATGCGTTGAAAGTTCTGCTCAATATCCCTGTTGATACAGAATTAACATTAACATCTAAGTTGGATGATATGTTATCTGCCGAAGCAATACTACAACTACTAGGAAAAGATTTTGTTTTGGAGAATAATCTTAATTATCAAACATTGGAGAAGAATGTGGAGTTGGCTAAAACGAATGTGCACATGGCGGGTTGGGCGTATGGTCCCACAGTGGCCTTGGCTTATCAATATAGCGACAAGAGCTATTTTGGTAAGTCTGAAGGCTTGAATATGACCCCTCCAAATGCACTTTCTTTGAGCCTAAGTATGCCTTTGTGGTCTTCTGGCAAACGTGCAGCTGGAGTAGTGGAGAAGAAAATAGCCTTGGAAGAGGCTCGTAATTTGTTTGCAGAAACAACAGACAATCTTGCTATTCAAAATGAGCAATTGCGCTATAATCTGCAAAACGGATATGACACATATGTGACAGAGAAAGAGAATATGCGTGTTACACAGCAAATCTTTGAGTCAACATCCCAAAAGTACGATCAGGGAGTTGCGTCTAAACTAGATTTGATCAATGCTAGTAATGATCTTATCTCTGCACAGTCTACATACGTACAAGCTGTGCTAACACTTGTGAATGCTCAAGTTGAATTGGAAAAATTCCTAAATTTATAACGATAATAAATAACCAAAGATAATGAAAAAGATTGTATTATTGATGTCTGCTGTAGTATGTTTGATCAGCTGCGGCGGTAATGAGGCTCAGGTTGCTACTGAGCAAGAGGCAGAACGTGTCGAAGTAGTCTCTACTATGACTCTTGTTCCTCAAACCATTGAACGCTCTATTCAAATTTCAACCAATTTGCAAGGTTATGTAACACAAAACGTAGCACCTTCTCTTACTGGTAATATCGAACGAATTTATACAGAAGTGGGCGACAAAGTGCGTACTGGGGATATGCTTGTGCGTATGGATCAAAATCAAATTTTGACTTCAAAGATTCAATTGGCTAACCTAGAGGTTGAATTGGGACGTTTGGAGACATTGTTGGCTACTAAATCTGTAAGTCAGCAGACTTATGATCAAACGAAGGTGGCTTATGACCAACTTGTACAAAACATCTCATTCTTAGAAACCAATACGTATGTTAAGGCACCTTTTGCTGGTGTGATTTCTGCCAAGAATTACGAGGACGGCGAACTCTATGCTGGTCAGCCAATCTTGGTTTTGACACAAGTAGACAAACTAAAAGCATTGATCGCTATCCCTGAAACATACTATCCTTTGGTAAAAGAGGGTATGCAATTGTCAGTTAAGAGTGATATCTATCCTAATGAAGAGTTCCCTGCTAGCATCGAAGTGGTTTATCCTACTGTAGATCCAGCAACTCATACTTTCCTTTGTAAGGTGGTGATTCCTAATGAGAAGGATCAATTGCGTCCAGGTATGTATGTTACCACAACCTTGCCTCTTGGTCAAGAGGATGCTATTGTTGTTCCTTATCAATCTGTAGAGAAACTCATCGGATCTAACGAGCGTTTTGTGTTTATCAACGATAATGGTGTAGCTAAGCGCGTAACTGTTAAACTAGGACAACGCTTTGATGAGAATGTAGAAATCATTGCACCTGAGATCAAAGAGGGTGTAGAGTATATCCACGTGGGTCAAAACAAACTAGTTGATGGTGTTAAGATTGATGTACAATAACACCTTATAGATTCAATATTTAATCAACTAAATAGATTATAATTATGGCAATCTACAAAACCGCAATACAAAAACCCGTAACGACACTTTTGATCTTCGTTGCGGTGATGATCATCGGTCTATTCAGCTTGATGCAATTGCCGGTTGATCAATTCCCAGAAATGGATCCACCATATGTCACAGTGATGACTACTTATCCGGGTGCATCTGCTTCTGAAATGGAGACGAATGTCTCCAAGATTCTAGAGAATAGTCTTAACTCTGTAGATAACTTAAAGAGCATCTATTCTACTTCCAAGGATAATATGTCTATGGTTACTCTGGAAATGGAGTGGGGTAGTAATATAGATGAAGCCGTCAATGATATTCGATCGTTCGTTGACATGGCAAAGGATAATTTACCAGACGGTTGTTCTACTCCTGTGGTGTTTAAGTTCTCTACTTCCACCATGCCAATCTGCCAATATGCGATTACTGCTGACGAATCATATGCCGGATTGGATAAGATTCTCAACGATGAGATTATTCCACAACTCAACCAAATCAATGGTATAGGTAACATCTCTATCTCTGGTGCTCCAGATCGATATGTATATGTGGATATTGACCAACAAAAACTGGATGCTTATGGTCTTACACTCGAAAGTGTAGGTGGCGTGGTTTCTGCAAACAACCTCAACCTATCATCAGGTACCATCAAGATGGACAAAGAGCAATACCAAATGCAGGTGCGTTCTGAGTTCATTGAGTCCAAAGAGATTGAGAACTTAATGGTCACTATTACTCCTCAAGGACAACAAGTCTTTGTGCGTGATATCGCTACTGTTCGAGACACCATTAAGGACCTTTCTTTGGACGAGAAAACGAATGGACGTGAAGCCGTTCGTCTGATAGTGGCCAAACAATCTGGCGCCAACACTGTTGAGGTTTGCCGTGATGTACAAAAACTGTTGGAAAAAATCCAAAAGCAATTGCCTACGGATATACAAATCCAAGAGATCTATAACTCTGCTGATAACATCGAAAACTCTATTTCTTCCCTCGAAGAGAGTGTTCTCTATGCGTTGTTGTTTGTTGTTCTTGTTGTGTTGTTCTTCTTGGGTAAGTGGCGAGCAACCTTTATCATTTCGCTCACTATCCCTATATCATTGGTTGTGGCATTCATATATTTGAACATGGCCGACTCGTCACTCAATATCATTTCTCTTTGTTCTTTGACCATTGCGATTGGTATGGTGGTGGACGATGCGATCGTGGTATTGGAAAATATAACGCGGCACGTAGAACGTGGAGAAGCCCCTCGTGAGGCATCTATCTATGCTACCAATGAGGTTTGGGTCAGCGTTATTGCTACCACATTGGTACTTGTGGCCGTGTTCGTGCCATTGACTATGATGGATGGTATGGCTGGTATTATGTTTGAATCTTTGGGTTGGATTGTTACTGTTGTTTGCTGTACTTCTACCATTATTGCTATTACACTTACACCAATGCTTTGTTCTAAGCTCTTGAAGGCAAGAAAGGTGCATGTGGATGCTGATGGAAAACTAGTTGATGATGAAGCAGGCAAGAAGTCTTGGTATGATCGTACCGTAGTAGCATTCCTTGACAAGGTTGACCGCGCATATGCTAAATCACTTGGATGGTGCTTGAAACACAAGACCATTACTATCATTATTCTCTTTGCTTTCTTTGTGGCATCTGTCATGCCTTTTGTTCTAGGTAAAGTGGGTACGGACTTTATGCAACAACAAGACAATGGTCGTATTTCTGTTACTGTCGAATTACAACGTGGTACACGCATCGAAGAAACACTCAAGACGGCAAGGAAACTTGAACAACGTTTCATGGAACTTGTTCCTGAATGCCAAATGATTGCCACTTCAGCCGGTAGTAATGATGACGCTGGAACAGCTGCACTCTTCTCTTCAACCATGAACAATACAATCTCCATGACTGTGCGTCTCAATAAGAAATGGGAACGTGAACGAACTGTTTGGGAGATTGCTGAGGTCTTGCGTCAAGAAATGGCTAAATATCCGGAGATTGTTGAGTATCAGGCAGCTATGGGTACTGGAGGTCCAGGTGGTAGCAATGCCGTTGAACTCGAAATATATGGTTATGACTTTGATAAAACGAACCAAATGGCGGAGCACATCATGACGGAAGTGAGAAAATTACCTAGTGCACGTGATGTCTTTGCTGATCGTGACGAGGATCGTCCTGAAATCAAGATTGTTGTTGACAAAGAGAAAGCCTCTCGTCATGGACTAACATCTGCTACTATCTCTACATACTTACGTAACCGTGTCAATGGTATGGCGGTAGGTTTCCTTAAAGAGGATGGATCAGAGTATGATATTCTTGTACGTTTGCAAGAGGATAACCGTAATTCAATCAACGATGTGCTTGATTTTACTATACCAACACCAACCGGTGCAACCGTCAAACTATCTGAGATCTGTTCTGTGGATGAATATTGGGCTCCTCCTACAATCAAACGTAAAGAACGTCAGCGTATTGTGACAGTCAAAGTAACTCCACACGAAATATCACTCGGTGAATTGGCTCAGGTCATTGATACAGAGGTTATCTCCAAAATGGATATCCCATCTGGTTACTCTGTGCGTATTGCAGGTGACTACGAAGAGCAACAAGAAACATTTGCCAAAATGGGTATGCTAGGCCTCTTGATTATTATCCTTGTATATATCGTGATGGCGTCGCAGTTTGAATCGTTTGCTAAACCTGGAATCATTATGTTTACCGTTCCATTTGCCCTTTCAGGTGTCGTAATAGCACTTTGGCTGACTGGTACATCTCTCGATATGATTGGTGCTCTAGGTCTTGTATTACTTGTCGGTATTGTGGTGAAGAATGGTATCGTGTTGGTGGACTACATCAACCTTATGCGTGAACGTGGATATGATCTCAACACCGCTATCCAGATGTCAGGTGAAAGCCGTCTCCGCCCTGTACTTATGACAGCCTTTACCACCGTTCTTGGTATGGTGCCTATGGCTATTAGCCAAGGTGAAGGTGCAGAGATGTGGCAACCGCTAGGTATCGTCGTTATTGGTGGTCTGACTGTATCTACATTCTTGACACTATATATCGTTCCAGTGCTTTATGCAGCCATCTCTCGTAAGGGTGAACGTGATAAACTCAAAAAAGTGCGTGAGCAATTCATCTTTATGGATATCAAAGTTAAAGACTGCGAAGAAACTGAAAATTCATAACTCAAAATTCATAATTATCTATGAAATCTGTAATGATTGTATTCAATCAAGCTAACACAGAACGTGTAGAATACATGCTTGATTATTTAGGAATAAATGGTTTTACCTTCTTCGAGCAAGTACAAGGTCGTGGTACCAATGGTGGTGAACCACGCCGTGGAACACATACTTGGCCAGAGATGAACTCTTGTGTTATCACCATTATTTCGGATGAGAAACTAGATTCTCTTCTTGAAGCAGTAAAAAAACTCGATATGCGTAATGAAGAAGTAGGTGTTCGTGCCTTCGTCTGGAATATCGAAGCTACAGTCTAACTAGTGCTGATGATAATAATTACCACGCCTGCTCATATGAGTGGGCGTGTTTTTTGTATACCTATATGACGTGTGAGAATATAACAAAAGAAGAAGCATTTCTGCTTCTTCTTGCGGTGCGGACGGGACTCGAACCCGCGACCCCATGCGTGACAGGCATGTATTCTAACCAACTGAACTACCGCACCATTTTCTATGTCTTACTTCCTTTTTGAAAGCGAGTGCAAAGGTACTGCTTTTTTTTGAAATGACCAAATAATTTGCTAAAAAAAGTGTAAAATCGTGCGATTTTGTCAAATTTACTTGTCAAAATCAAGAAATACATGCTTTATAACATATTTTTACGCAATAAAATTTGGTGGGTATCCAAAAAAGCAGTACCTTTGCACCGTGTTTTTCATGGTATTAGATTTAAGGTTAAGTAAAGATTGGGTTGTCGGGAGACAATCCACTTTTTTTTTATAAAATTCTAGCATAACTAGATGTCATAGTTTTACTAGATTAAACTAAAAAAGGTTACCCTTTCGAGTAACCTTTTTTGTTTTATATTGTGATTTTATTAAAGCGCTTTGAGTGTCGCTAGCAAGTATTCGTAGAACTTAGCCACAGATGGGATATTCACTTTCTCGTCTGGGGAGTGTGGGTATTTGATTGTTGGGCCAAAAGAGATCATATCCATGCCAGGATAGTTGCGACCAATGATACCGCACTCCAATCCTGCGTGGATGATAATCACGCGTGGCTCAACCCCGTAATTCTCTTGGTAGGTAGTTTTCATTACTTCCAGGATATGGCTCTTTAAGTTAGGTTTCCAACCTGGATATGATCCAGAGAAGACTACCTCTGCACCTGCCATAGCAAATACAGATTCGATGATCGATTGCAATTCCTCTTTGCGAGACTCTACAGATGAACGTGTTAAGCACATGACTGTCACGCAATTCTCTTCGGTAACCAACATGGCGAGGTTGTTGCTGGTCTCAACCACGTCTGGCATCTCAGGGATTACACGATATACGCCGTGTGGACACGCGGTAATAGCATGAATTAAAAAGTCTTGTACGTCCTCTGGCAATTCTGTAGCAGGGCACTCTACTTCAGTAGCAGTCAATTGGATGTTGTCTTCCACGCCATCATATTCTGCTAGGAATAAGTCTTCATATTCCGCTACAAGGTCCATGATCTCATCTATCCCTTCAGCAGGAATGGTGATTACAGCAGCTGCTTCACGTGGGATAGCGTTGCGCAAACTACCACCCTCTACGTATGCCAAACGGGCTTCGTAATTAGCTACGGCGTCCTTTAGGAAACGGAATAATAGTTTGTTAGCATTCGCACGTTGCAAATGAATATCACAACCGGAGTGACCACCTTTACATCCTTTGACAGTGACTTTGACAGCCACATCGCCCTCTTCTACTTCTACAGGCGTGTAGTGGAACTTAGCAGTTGTATCTACGCCACCTGCACAACCAACGTACAATTCGCCTTCGGCCTCAGAGTCCAGATTAAGCAATGTCTTACCTTGTAGCAACCCACCTTCTAGGGCAAAAGCGCCATACATACCAGTTTCCTCGTCAACGGTAACCAATACTTCCAATGGAGGATGTACAACAGAATTGTCAGCCAAGATAGCCATAGCAGCTGCTACACCAATACCGTTATCTGCACCGAGTGTGGTACCTTTCGCAGTTACCCATTCACCATCTACATAAGCCTCGATAGGGTCTTTCTCAAAATCAAAAACTGTATCGTTATTCTTTTGTGGAACCATATCCATATGACCTTGAAGAATCACACCTGGGTGATTCTCATAACCAGGACTAGCTGGCTTGCGGATAATCACATTACCTATACTATCTACTATGGTCTCAAGACCTAAACTCTTACCATATTCTGCCAAGAATGCAGATACTTCCTCTTTCTTACCCGATGGGCGAGGAATTTGTGTGAGGTTGTAAAAATGCTCCCACAATGCTTTTGGAGATAAATTTTTCATATTTGTATTTTTATTTAAAGTGTTCGTTAATCGTCGATGCTATTCCGCGGTCAATTCGCCGCACAATGATATGGATAGCAAATGTTTAACTTTCTCTACATCATTAGGTATCTCACCTAATAGATGCATCATCTTTGTCAACAATGCCTCTGTTGTGATATCGTATCCTGATATTACACCTGCTTTCAACAAGTTCATACTCACTGCATAATGTCCCATTGCCACTGAACCTGTGTTACATTGTGTCTTGTTTACAATCACCACACCTCTATCTACCGCATTGCGCAGACGGCGGTACAGCCATTCGTGAGTAGGGGCATTTCCAGAACCAAAAGTCTCTAGCACTACGCCTTTCAAATTTGGAATATCTAGCACTGCTGCCACTACATCCTCCGTGATACCAGGGAAGAGTTTCAATATCGCTACGCGAGTATCAAAGTTCTTCATCAAACTCAATGGGGTTGTCTCACCATTATGTGGCTCAATAAATTGTCTATTGTATGTGATATGTACACCAGCTTTGGCTAGCGCAGGGTAGTTATAGGACTTAAATGCCGAAAAATGCTCTGCATTACGCTTGGTGGTACGATTGCCGCGATACAATTCACCATCCATGTAAAGACAAACCTCTGGAACGATAGGACCATACGAGTCATATGCTGCCGCTATCTCAATGGCGGTCAATAGATTTTCTTTAGCATCCGAACGCAACACACCTACTGGTAACTGACTACCAGTGAACACTACTGGTTTGCTCAATCCGTCAAACATAAAACTCAAAGCAGACGCAGAATACGACATGGTATCGGTACCATGCAATATCACAAAACCATCGTATTGATCATAGTGGTCATACACCATTTGCGCCATTTGTATCCAACTATCTGGGTTCAAATCAGAAGAGTCTAGTAGCGGTTCAAATGGCACCATTTCCACTTGGATATCACCAGCAAAGAGTTCTGGAACAAAAGCCTTGAAGGTTTGCATATCTGCAGGATGCAATGCTCCTGTCTCTGCATCACGAACCATTGAGATGGTACCTCCAGTCAAAATTAGTAGAACTTTCATCGTGCGGTTGTATTTAAATTCTTTGCAAAGATAATACATTTTTTTTGCATATGCAAATTTCTATTAAAAAAGGAGCCCGATATCCCATCGAACTCCTTTCCACTATTATGAAAAACACTATTTATTTAATAACACGCATACGTGTGTTTGCGGTTGCTTTTTTATTCTTGATTCATTTTTACCATCTTGTATCCTTTGCTATGTACACTCAATATGCGAAGAGGATTTTCTTTTCCCAAGTAGTTTCGCAAGTGATTGACATATACGCTCAGCGAACGAGCATTGAAGTAGGTATCTTCTCCCCATAAACTCATCAGTATGTAGTTGCGCTCAACTAGGGCGTTCATATTTTGGCAGAATAGCAATAACAACTCATTCTCACGTGTGCTTAAGTGTCGATCTCCTAACATCTGACGAACACTGTCGAAATGCAAATCTCCCAAGTCAAATACCAATTGGTTTTGGTTTTCATTATATTGGCAACGGCGCAAGATAGCTTCTATTTGATACGTCAAAATATCTATCGAATATGGTTTGAAGATATAGTCGTCGCATCCCAATTCATATGCACGAATAATACTATCTTTGTCTTTCTTATCGCTGAGGAATACCACTGGTAGATTGGTAAACGAACTGCGAATCAATTTCAACAACTCATATCCATTCATATGAGGCATTGTTACGCTGCTGAGCACGAGGTCATAATGGCGCTTAGGTATCAATTCCCATGCTTCTTGACCATCCTTGGCGGTGTCTACGACATATGATTTACTACGCAGTACATCCGCTACTACCATGCATAAGTTCGCATCGTTTTCTACCAATAATATGTGTTTTGCGTAATTCATTTGTTATATTTGTCTGTCTTATTACGTTACAAATACCATGCCAAACTTAAAGATTGGTTGTTTGTTACTTTGAAAAATCCAAATAAATAGCTATTTTTCTTAAAAAAACAGAGTCTAGACTTTCTATTTTATGCAATTCTTCTAATGTTCGTATGCGTATGTGCCTGCGCCTATATTCATAAATAGCTTTCGCTTGGTCAAAATGGATGTATGGATGTCGCATCAGTCTCTCAATACCGCATTGGTTGACGTTTAGTTTTTTTACATCCACGCTATCAATAAAGAAATGGGGTAATATACTATCTGCTACCGCTTTGTCCATGCCTCGTGCTTCCATTATTTGCTCGACATGAGCATAACCGCCCAATTCTTCTCTGTATTTAACAATCTGCTTGGCCCTATACGAACCTATTCCACGAATCATTTTTAGTTCAGTCGTATCTGCGGTGCGCAAGTTTAGAATGGTATCTTTCTTTTGCGCATACTTTTTCGTATCGCTATTCTGCTGATTTATTATCGTGGAGTCTTGTGGAATATGTATATATGGTGCCAAAGCGTTGTACATACTGTCTGTCATACCATATAATCGCCTCAAGTCTTCTGCCTTGCGATACTTGCCACCCTTTGCACGATATTTCAGCATATTCTTGGCTTGCCAAGGTTGAAAACCTAGATGTACCAAGGTACTACTATCCGCAGTGTTTGGATTAAATTCGTGCAACCTGATCTCTATCGTGTCACGCTTTTGCTTCTTGTCTGTTGGGAATATATCTTGAGGAATGCATATATATGGTTCTAGAGCGTTGTACATACTATCTGTCATACCGTACAATCGCTTTAGATCTTCTGCCTTGCGATACTTGCCGCCCTTTGCACGATACTTCAGCATGTTCTTGGCTTGCCAGGGTTGAAAACCCAAATGTACCAAGGTGCTACTATCCGCAGTGTTCGGATTAAACTCGTGTAACCTAATCTCTATCGTGTCTCGTTGATACTTCTTATCCTGTTGTGTTTGGTGCTGTTCAAAGGCGGTTTTAGCAGAGTCGCTCACTACAACAGTAGTTTCTTTTGTCGGTTGAAGATATTTGATGGCAAACATAGTGCCCAGTGCTAACACCCCTAGGGTCAGCACGCCCAACCATTGCTCTCCTGTCAACAAAAATATCTTCTCTTTTTTCTTCTTTTTCATAACCGCCATTCACCGTTATTTACCGCTACTCACCGCATCAACCACCACTGATTCAACTACACCGTCTTGCACATAGGTCTTCAGCACATCTCCTTGTTTTACATCCTCTTTCCTCATGACGGGCTTACCATTCAACATCGTCAGACTATAACCCATTTTGAAGATCCTTTCAGGTGAATGCAATTCTATCGTTTTAGCCCACATCTGCAATCTATTGTGCTCCTTCATCATCAGTGTTTGTGCCGAATAACTCATTCGTTGTAAGTACCCTTGCAGTTTGTTATGCTCTTGTACCACAGCTTGTTGAGTGGCTCTTTGTAGACGAACTACCCATTGGTTAACCACCTCCACTTGTTTAGCCACACGCTCAATAAGCCACTCTGCAGCAGCGGTAGGGGTCTTCACAGATGTGTGTGCCACCATATCCACGATACTCATATCGCGTGTATGACCTATACCAGAGAGGATAGGCAACGGAAACTGTGCACAATGGCTGGCTAACTCGTAGTCGTCAAAACACCCTAAATCGGTTGTCGCACCGCCACCACGAATAATCACCACCATATCCCACTTCTCTTCCTCGCTTACTATCTTGCCGAGCGCTGCTATGATGCTTTTAGGAGCATGGTCACCTTGCATAATGGCGGCAAAAAGTCCCATCTCAAATCTGTATCCAAAGCGGTTGTTCTGCAACTGATCACAAAAGTCACCATAACCAGCTGCATCTGCAGCGGATATCACTGCCACTTTGCGAACAAGTGTTGGTACTACCAAACTCTGTTGCAACTCCATCACTCCTTCTTCAGTCAAACGACGAATAGTGGCTTGACGTTGTTTGGCCAAATCGCCCTGCGTATAGGTTGGATCAATATTCCAAATGTTCAAACTCAACCCGTACACAGGATGAAATGTCACACTTACTTCTACTAATACTTGCATACCTACACGCAATGCTTGACCTGTTTCATGGATGAAAAAGGCTGATAGCAGACTATACACATTGCTCCAACAATTAGCTCGTACTTTAGCCGCCAGCGTATTATCTTCGGCTTTTTCTACCAGTTCCATGTAACAATGTCCTCGTGCGCTCAGAGATGCTATCTCTGCACGTACCCAATAGCGTTCTAGCAAGTCGTTCTCTACAACTTCCTGTATCTCCGCACATAATTCTGATAAACGATATTGTTTCATATCACTAGACTCTAAACACTCAATACTAAACTACCTCCCAATGCTCCCACTACTCCAATCAACCACCACCATCGCACTCTCTCCCCTCGCATCATCAGTATGCCACAAACTAATGCTCCATACATACACATCATGCTCGTCCAACTGATTTCCATTTTGGTGCTTGAGTAGGGTAGTGCTTCGATCCATTCTACCAATTGATACATGACTCTTGTACACCATTCGGTTATGCTACCAAGCCATTCGCCCAATACACACCACGAGAATACTAAAGTGCCCAAACACAAAAGCAATACCACAAGCGCCATCGGAATGACTATCAAATTGGTTAGCGCAAAATAATTACTCGTCTGCCCAAAATAGTACAAGGTCAGTGGCATTGTCGCCAATTGTGCTCCAATGGACACCATCAGCAATCCGCCGATATACTTGCTCCATCCGCTCCTTAATCTCATATGTCGTTGCATCCACGATGCAATCATCATGATGCCTATCACTGCGGCAAAACTCAGCTGAAAACTTACACTCCATAATGCTAACGGATTGATCAGTAGTATGATAACTGCTGCGGCTAAGATAGGGTTCCATCGCGATGTATGTCGTCCCATCAAATAACTTAACTCCCAAAAACTCAACATCAGTGCACTACGCATGACCGATGGACTCAATCCTGTGATGAATGCATATGTCCACAGTAACGCTAGCAATATAACTCCTAGCAACCATCGTTTGCTCTTTTCTTTATATAGGGGTTTGCGCCAACCGCCTAGAGTTAGTATCCACATCATTATTCCCCAAACGATACCGGTATGCAATCCGCTGACGGCTAGCACGTGCATTGCTCCAGAGGCTGAAAAACTCTGTTGCACATCTTTGTCTAGTTCTTCTCTATATCCCAATGTTAAGGCTGATACTATCCCCAATTCCTTGCCCTCTATTCCCATCTCTTGGTATTTATTGTGTAGTGCCCGTTGACAATGCTGTGCCGTAGCTTGGATGCCTCTTTGAGGCTGATGTCCCACCACTTGCCAGTTACCTCTATGAGCCCATGCTGTACCTACTATTCCTTGACGGCGGAGGTACAAACTGTAGTCAAAATCACCCAGTGTGTCGCCTCTGCGTATCGTTGTTTCTACTAGAAGTATATCCCCCTCGTTGGGCATCGGTAGGCTATCTTTTTGCAGATAGAGTAGGATATGTTTACCATCTTCAAGTTGTGCTTCGTAGCGAATAGTTTTGGTTCGTTCTTGCCCTTCGCTTTGCACATGGATGGCAAAGAGTTGATTGGTATCTAGATAATCTACTTCTGTGTCTTTTAACAAATTAAGCGGCTTACCCCAGTAGCCGCTCAATAGTATTATTCCTAACAGCGGAACCAACACTATCAACCACGTATGTCCCGCCAACCATCTCATATACCGCCTAACCGTCTAACCGATATTAATCGTTTCACCGCTTAATCCTGCTTTAGGAGGTTAACCATTGCTATGGGATCTTCCGCTCCGAACACGGCACTACCTGCTACCAAAATGTCCGCTCCGGCTTTCCACAGTTCGGGTGCCCATTTGGCATTCACACCGCCATCTACTTCGATCAGGGTTTTCAGTCCGCGTCGATCAATCTCCTCTCTCAGGTAGCGCAAACGGTCCAATGATTCAACGATGAAACTCTGACCTCCGTATCCTGCTTGCACGGACATCAGTAGCACCATATCCACTTCGCCTAAGTATGGGTCAAGACTGTGGATGTCAGTTTTTGGGTTGATTGTCAAGCATGTACGCACACCCTTCTGACGAATCAACTCGATCACCGGCATAGGGTCATCTACTGCCTCGATGTGAAAACCTACACTCCATGCACCTGCATCACAAAAACGCTCTACATACTTCTCTGGATGGGTGATCATCAGGTGTACGTCTAGTGGCTTGGTGCAGTGTTTGCGGCAAGCTTCCATGACAGGAAAACCAAACGATATGTTGGGCACAAACACGCCGTCCATGACATCTATGTGTAGATACTCTGCGCTGCTTTGATTGATCATCTCGCAGTCACGTTGTAGGTTGCCAAAATCGGCAGATAATAATGATGGTGATATTGCTCGCATATATATCCTTGTCTTTAAACTCTAAACTATAAACTCTAAACTATAAAATGTATTTGACATTTTACTCCACTCGTATTTCTTCTTCTCCTCTTTCAAGTACTCAGTGAACGTTACCTGTCTATCGTTCTTGTAGTAGTCCTTCAGACTCTCAGCTATGGCTTCTACTTTTGGTTCGCAGGCATAACCCATCTTTCCATCGTGGATGATCTCGCCTAGTCCGCCTACGTTGGTCACCAAGCATGGCTTCTCAAAATGAAATGCCACTTGTGTCACACCACTCTGCGTAGCAGACTTATATGGTTGCACGATCAAATCTGCTGCACCAAAGTACTTGCACAAGTCCGCATCAGCCACAAACTCATTCTTTACGATTACCCTCTCTTTCAGTCCGTTAGCTTCTATTTGTGTGCGGTATTTTTCTTCGTCTTCATAGAACTCGCCTGCTATAATCAATTGCAAGTCTTTCAATTCATCTTTCACTTGCCCAAACGCATCTAGTAGCCAGTCCAAACCCTTGTATGCTCTCACTAGTCCAAAGAATAGCATATAGTTCTTCTTTTCGTCCAATCCTAATGCTTGGCAAGCGTCTGATTTGCTAATTTGCTCGCCGTAGTGGTCGTAGACAGGGTGGGGTGAGAAGGTCTTGGGTTTGTCCCTTTTGTCCAGTTTTGCGATATCTTTCACCACACTTTCTGATAGGGCAACAAAACCGTCTGTGTGCTTGACATAGAATGGTGCAAACAGTTTGTCTAGGATACTTGGCTCGTGTGGTATCATGTTGTGTACCAATGCAATGCATCGTGTCTTACCATTCTTCTTGACGAGTTTTTGTATAGTGCCGTAGCATGGTGCAAAAAATGCCATCCAGTAGCAGCTGATAACCATGTCTGGTGCCTCTTTTTGTAGTCGTTTGCCTACGCGTAACCAGTTGAGTGGGTTGCATGAGTGGATGGCTCTGCGGATAGTGATACCTTCTGGAGCTGCTTCTTGGCTGAATTGTGTTTTGCCTGGGAAGAGGAAACCAGGATATTGCAAGGTGAAAGTGAGCACTTCTACCTCGTGTCCTTCTAGGACAAATTGTTTGGCCAATCGTTCGTTGAACGCTGCCAATCCGCCTCTATATGGCCATGCCGTGCCTAGTATCACTATTTTCATATCGCCCAGTATTTTCGTTTGTGAATAACTTTGCAAAGGTACTAAAAAAAATGTATATGTGCAAGAAAAACTCGTTTTTATTGTCATAGGTTACATTTTTTGCAGTAGCTTCGAGGATTAAGGTGCCCTCGAAGGTACAAAAAATCTTGCATAATGCAAGCAAAAAGAATATTTCTCTTTTAAATTTGTGTATATCACAAAAAATCACTACCTTTGCACCCAAATTGGCTTTTTATGTCACTTTGCAATTTTTAAAACAGCGAAGCGCTTAGAACTTTTAGAACATTTTAACACTTTAAGATAATGGCAACACAAGAAGAAACCTTCAAAAAACTAGTCGCACACTGCAAGGAGTACGGTTTTGTCTTCCCTAGCAGCGAGATTTACGACGGACTTGGCGCCGTGTATGATTACGGTCAAAACGGTGTAGAACTCAAGAACAACATCAAGAAATATTGGTGGGACGCTATGACTATGCTTCACGAGAATATCGTGGGTATCGATGCAAGCATCTTCATGCACCCAACCACTTGGAAAGCATCTGGTCACGTGGACGCATTCAATGATCCTCTCATTGACAATAAAGATAGCAAGAAACGCTACCGCGCAGACGTACTCATCGAGGACCAACTCGCTAAGTACGACGAGAAGATCGAAAAAGAGGTAGCTAAAGCTCGCAAACGCTTCGGCGAGAGTTTTGACGAGGAGATGTTCAAGCAAACCAACGAGCGTGTTAAAGCTAACGTGGATAAACGCAATGCCCTCCATGAGCGTTTTGCTACTGCTCTCAACGATAGCAACCTCGAGGAACTCAAGCAAATCATCCTTGACGAGGAGATCGTTTGCCCTATCTCTGGTACTCGCAACTGGACAGATGTTCGTCAGTTCAACCTCATGTTCTCTACCGAGATGGGTTCTACTGCGGATGGTGCTATGAAGATATACCTCCGTCCTGAGACTGCACAAGGTATCTTCGTGAACTACCTCAATGTGCAAAAGACTGGCCGTATGAAGATTCCTTTCGGTATCGCACAGATCGGCAAAGCTTTCCGTAACGAGATCGTAGCTCGCCAATTCGTGTTCCGTATGCGTGAGTTCGAGCAAATGGAGATGCAGTTCTTCGTTCGTCCAGGTGAGGAGATGAAGTGGTTTGAGTACTGGAAGGAGTTCCGCCTCAAATGGCACAAAGCGCTCGGTATGGGTGACGAGAACTACCGCTACCATGATCACGATAAACTCGCTCACTACGCTAATGCGGCTACTGATATTGAATTCCAAATGCCATTTGGCTTCAAGGAGGTTGAGGGAATCCACAGCCGTACGGACTTTGACTTGAGCCAACACGCGCAATATAGTGGTAAGAAGATTGAGTACTTCGACCCAGAGCTCAACAAGAGCTACACTCCATATGTTATTGAGACTTCTATTGGTGTAGACCGTATGTTCCTCTCAGTGATGTGTGGTGCATACAAAGAGGAAGTGCTCGAGGGTGGTGACACTCGCGTGGTATTGAACCTCCCTGCTGTCCTCGCTCCTGTTAAGGCTTGCGTGATGCCTCTCGTTAAGAAAGATGGTCTTCCAGAGAAAGCTCGCGAGATCGTTGATATGCTCAAGTATGACTTCCACACCAACTACGATGAGAAAGATTCTATCGGTAAGCGTTATCGCCGCCAAGATGCAGTAGGTACTCCATTCTGTATCACTGTGGACCATGACACGCTAAACGATAACTGCGTAACCATCCGTCATCGTGACACCATGGCTCAAGAGCGCGTAGCTATCGATGATTTACATGCTATCTTGAGCAAAGCTTGCAATATGCGTGAGACTTTCAAGAAACTGAAATAAGACACTAGTTCTAGTTTACCTAGTATCACTAGAATAACTATAAGGCAATAAAAAAAGGCAACCTTGGATTGGGTTGCCTTTTTTATTGCTCATTGCCTAAGCGCCTTATATCTTTAAATTCACACCAGCGAAGAAGGTTCTTGGCGCAGCAGGACCATAGACAAATCCTGCATCGCGGTCCATACCCTTATCAATATCGCGTTGGAAATGGTCTAGTATATTCTTAACGCCCGCATTGATCTCCAAGGTATAATATTTATACAATGGAATATCATAGCAAAGTTTCAAGTCCCACTCGAAGAATACGGGTGTCTCTACCTCTTCATCCTCTGGCACATAACCCGCAAAATGCTGAACCAACATACTACCTGTTACTTTACCATTGGTCAAGATATGAAAGTTCTTCACAGGCTCAATATTCAGTAAGAAATAGCCATAATGCTCTGGCGTGCGGAACATGCGTGTTTGAGGCGCAATATTAGGGTTTTCACTCCATTGCATAGGCTCGATATAGCGACTATGGTTATAGGTGTAACCAGCTTGGAAACTCAATAAGTGTCCATAACCTAGTTTAGCCTCCACATTCACTCCCGCTACGCGAGCACCGCTGGCATTGGTACGAGTAAGCAGCAAGTTACCTTGTGCATCGTGACCATTCTCTACAAGGGTGAAGACATCGTTCAGCTGGGTGAAAAATCCCTCAAGAGTCAGGTTGAAATCGAACTTTCCTAGGCGTTTGTACATGTCTACACTACCGCTTACTGAGTGACTATACTCTGGGCGTAGATTCTCGTCAAGAGAGATCAATGATACCTCGCCACCTACCGCACCCACGTGTAAGTCTTCCTCATAGATCTGCGGAGCACGATAACCGCTAGCATAACTCAAACGGACGATCAAATCGGATAAAGGTAATGGGTTATCAGTGAAAGTGCTCTTGCCATTGACGATAGGGCTCCATCTCACGTTAGCGCGAGGGGAGAAGACTGGTTTGTCGAGCAACGAATGTTGCTCCAAACGTCCACCAATAAGGGCTGACCATGCAGCAGTCTTCCACTCGTTTTGCACGTATCCACCGCCTAGGTGTACGCGTTGAAGGGTATTGCGATCGTATCCAAGGATCTGGTCGCGGAGTTGGTTATACGAATACTCCGCACCTGCACTCAAGTCAGCATTAGTTATACCGCAAGGGTAAGAGAAACGATACTGTGCTCCTGTCACCGAAACGATATCAGTGGACTTGCCATAAGCATTAGGGTTCATGTTTGTACCAAAATAGCTATCACGTGCGATATGTTGGAATGAGGTATAAGCACTGATGAAATGGCGGTTATCTGTCGTATACATATCCCATTTAGCGGTTGCTGCGTCGATATTGTGTCGTAGCTGCTCGCATAGTGGTGACTCGTGTGGTTGGAGGCTGTCGATGCCGTATCCACCACGACGGTATTCGGTGGTATGGTGGTACTCAGCCGTGAGCTTGGAGTAGTCGGATGTCTTGAAGTAAGAGCGCAAACCAGCCGTGGTAGAGTTGAGGTGAGGAATCTCAGAATATCCATCGTCGTCACGATCATACTGCTGACGGTTACGTTGTACACCAAAGAGATAGATGCCTGCTTTTTGATTCTCAGCAACGACACTAGCGTTGAGATTGGTGTTGATATCATAGGTTCCTTGCTCGGTGAAAGCGGAAGAATTGCTCACATTGAAGAAGTTGCGGGTAGGTTCTTTGGTGATGATATTCACCACACCTGCAATGGCGTTAGCACCATACAAAGCACTACCTCCACCACGGATAACCTCGATGCGATCGACCATACCTGCAGGTAACTGCTCTAGACCATAAACAGAAGCCAAGGATGAGAAGATAGGACGAGAGTCCATCAATATCTGTGTGTATTGTCCCTCAAGACCATTGATGCGGATTTGTGGAACACCGCAGTTAGAACAGGTCTCCTCTACACGAAGTCCAGTTTGGAAATTCAATACATCTGCCATTGAATTAGAGGCAGTGGATTCGATGATGAGTGGTGAAACGACATTCACGATAGTAGCAACCTCCTTTTGCTTGGTAGCATACTTATTGGCTGTAACAACTACGTTGTCAATGAGAAAGGACGTTTCCTCAATAGACACTTTGATTTCAACGAGGGTGTCACGTTCTAATGTGACGGTCTTTTCTACAGACTCGTAACCAATCATCGAGAACACGACAGTATGTGTACCTACAGGGAGGTTTTTGAGATAAAAATGGCCGGATTCATCGGTGAGGCATCCCATGGATGTTCCTTTGATCTGGACGTTAACATATGCTAGGTGTTTCTGGGTATTGGCATCTAGCACGTGACCTGCAATGTGGGCATCAGTGACGTCTGTCGCCCACAACGAAGAGCAAGTCAGTAGACCTGCAAGCAGAAATAGTAAAATCTTTTTTGTACGCATATAATATTATTTAGTTTATTTCAACGTATATGATTCTTCAAAATCGGCTGCAAAGGTACTGCTTTTTTGTTAAGTGGGCAATCCCTAAAAATAGCGAAAAAAGAAAATGGTGTGCCATTCCTGACACACCATTTTTAGGGATATTTAAAAGTTCTTACTTAACTTCTTGACCCATCATGTTGAACATGATACCATCACGGATGACTACGATTTGGCCATTGTAGATGGTTTTGTTTTCTTGCTTAGAAGTGGTGATATTATCTACCGCAGTATTGTCTGGAGTATAAACAGCCAACCAAGACTCTACCACATCGTTCTCAGAGTAAGTACGATCAGCAATCTCTTCTCCTGCAGCACTCTTCTCTACATAATCCCATGCTGGACCAGAGCAGTATTTGTACTTCATAGCTTTGGTAGCTTCGTCAAGAGTGATTGTATAGTGGGTGTCGTCCACTTTGGTCATCTCGGTATGACTCCAACCATTCATCTCACCTGCGATATAGCAAGCAAATGTACCTGCTGGTACAGTAACATTGTATGTAACACCTAGTTCTGGTTCTGGAGTTTCTCCACCCTCGCAATCAACAACGGTGTATGTAGCTTTGCCTGCACCAGCAGCGATCTCAATGCAAGTGTTTTCGGTGAAAGTCATATCTATTGTTTGGTTAGCATCGCCATTCCAACCTGCACCATTCTTGTAGATAATATTGAGCTCAGAGCAATTGTGGGTAACTACATACCACTCGCCCTCTTGGGTAGGAACAACTTCTTTTCCTTCGCCACCTGTAGGCCAAACCCATGCAGTGATTTGATCAGTCCATACAGCAGGCACTTTTGCTTTAACAGTAATGTCCTTGGTCTCACCTGGCTCAGGTACATTGGTAGGGTCATAAACAGAAGCCCAAGCTTCAACCACATCAGCAGCTGAGTATGTACGATCTGCTACCTCATCGCCACTAGCGGTTTTTTCAACATATGCCCAACCAGGACCAGAGCAATATTTGTACTTCATTGCCTCGGTAGCATCCGCTACATCAATGGTGTAGTGAGTGTCATCTACTTTGGTCATTTCTACTTGGCTCCAACCGTTCATTTCACCTGCGATATAGCAAGCTTTGGTGGTTGCAGGCACCGTTACGTTGTAAGTCAATGCGAACATTGACATGGCGCAAATGCATGCGCTGAAAAGTGTAAAGATTTTCTTCATGTTGTTATTAGTTAATAGTTAATAATGTGTCTTTTATTGTGAAGCGTTTAACCGCCTAACCGTTTAACCGCCTAACCGCTTCACCGATATTATTCAATAACTTGTCCCATCACGTTGTAGAGAATGCCCTCGTGGAGGATCATAAGTTGGCCATCACGGATGAACTTGGTTGCAGTAGTTGTCACTGTAATATTCTCTACATCTGTACCAGTGCAGTCGATGATCTTAGCCTTTCCGTTCTCCCAACCATAACATACATCCTCATCAGTCCATAGGTCGGCAGACTGAGTGCCGCTACCATTGTTGAAGATGAAGTTAACTTCTTTGACAGAGGTGTCAAAAGTAAAGTAGTAGAGTCCTTGTGCATTCTTCTTGGTCATCTCAGCGCCTGGCCATTGACCATTGTACAGGGTTGCACCACCATCATTCCATGCATAGAGGTGTACCTTGGTCCAGTCTTCAGGTTTCTGGAAGGCAATAGTGAGTGGAGTAGCCTGAGGAGTCTCGTAGGTGTATGTATGTGTTTGTACCTCTGTCTCTTGACCATTGCTCTCTGCATAAGCCTTGAGGGTGGTGGTTGAGTTAATTGTGATAGCCTTAGTGTAAGTCATAGGTTTAGCCGCTTCTTTTGGATCAGAACCATCTAGTGTGTAGTAGATAGTTGCATCGTCACCTCCACCAATAGTAGACATGGTGATGCTGAGTGTTTCGGTCTTGAAGACTTTACCCTCTGGGGTAACAATCAGTTGGAATGGAATGTTGGATAGTGAGCAGTTTTGGCTGAGTTTTTCTTGTGTGCCGTCCCACTCGTAGCATGCATCTTGATCCAATATGATATCGTTAGATTGTTCATCTGTACCATTGTTGAAGATGATACTAACCTCTTGTACATCACCAGGGAATACTTGGTATAGCCATCCGTCGCTATCTTTAGTCTTCCACTCCATACCTGGCCAAGCGCCTAGGTTAGCACCACCCCAAGCGTAGAGATAAACGGTCTCCCATGTGGTAGGAGGGAGGAATTTAACGGTAAGAGGTGTTTGTTGTGGCTCTTGGTATGTATATGTAGCTTCTTGTACTTCAGACTCTGTACCATTCAGTTGAGCATATGCTTTGACGGTAACGGTTCCGCTGATGGTGAACGCAGCGGTATAAGTCTTTTTGGTAGCAGAAGTTTTAGGATCTGTACCATCTGTTGTGTAATAAATAGTTGGTTTCCCGCTGAGAGTTACAGCACTCATTTTTACTTCAAAAGTAGGTGTTTTATAGATTGTTGAAGGAGTGATGCTGAGGATTGGTGCTTGTGCTTGGGTTGAGGTGTAATACATGGCGAAGTTACCTCCTTTGTATGCCAATGTGTACCCCTGTGGTGTAGTGTTAAATCCACTATTAGGACCTAGCAAAAGGCGAATGGAACCATGTTTACCTGTGATAGTGGCCTTGTAGTAACCATTACCTGCTTCATCGCTCACAAGTGATTCGGAGTGTACACCCGCTGCTTTTCGAACCAATATCATCTTGCCGATGGCATCTTTGTATTTTGCCCAATGAGGATAGAATACACATGGCACGCCTGGCATAGATAGGATGAAAGCATTTGCGCCGAGAACGCGGTCCTTGTTGTAGTCTTCCATTGATTTGCCACAACCGCCAATCTCATCGTTGTTATCGCGACCGCCTTGGCAACCAAAATAGGTGTCATGGCTATCCACGAATGTTACAGCAAACTTGCTCAAACCTGCACCCAATAGGCCCGAACCTTTGCACTTTTGATAATTGCCGTCAGCGATACCTTGAATGGCTGAATACTTGGTGCTGAAGTCAAAAGCCAATGTGTTCCAATTTACATCGTTGAGATAGCTTTTAATATTATTCATGTCACCGTTCCAGAACTCAACTACTGAGAAGTAGTTAGCTGAAGCACTATTATACATGTCTATGTATTTGCCCTTGAAACCTTGTGCATAGTCGTAACGCCATCCATCAAAACCGATGACATCTTTCATCCATTTGAGATAAGCCTTCATCATTTCTTGTACGCGTGGATCAGCGTGTGCCCAATCGCGTGCAGATGCGTAATTGTCTTGCATATTGTAGCCACCGTCATCGGTTCCAGTCGCTTTACCTTTCCAGTCGCCTGCCTCTGGATTGAAGTTAACTTCATCGGTTTTGCATATCCAAGAAGCATCTGGTTGGAAAGTACCATATTCACCAAAGTTTTGTGGATAGAAATCGCACCAAGAGGATTTACAACCCGCATGGTTAATAACAATATCTGCCACCACTTTGGTGTTTGCAGCGTGCATACGGTTGATGAATTCAAGTAATTCTTTTTGTTTACCCCAATCGGAGTTTTGATTGCTATATTGTGTTTGGTGATAACCTGTACCGCCCTCAGATTTGCCTGATGGTGGCAACCATACGAGGTCAAAATAGGTACCGATCTCGCCGGATTGATTCAATAGGGTAGACCATTTGGTATTGCCTAATGTGGTGGTACCACTTATTACCACATCACCAGGAGCGCCATCTCTATATGAGTCATAGTAGAAAGCTTGAAGCATCACATCCTCGCACTCGGAAGGGACTGAACTACCATGAGCGGGTTTGATAGGCTCATCCTCGGTGAAGTCACCTTGCAAACTGATGCTAGCACCATTGAAGTTTACAACTACATTACCTTTTGCTTTTAGTTCAAATACCACATTACCATCCACATCGCCTACTACACCTGCAGGAGCATTTTGGACTGCGCTAAAGCCCCAGTTAGATGCCCATGTACCATTGGTGATCTTCATGCGATAAACTACACTTTCAGCCAAATCGGTGAATGTATGTGTGAAGGTGTTGTCTGCATTCTTGGTCATAGCAATGGCTGTTTCACTCCATGCTTTATCTGTTCCTACTAGTTCCGCAGAACCTGTTATATAGTAAGTCGTGTTAGGGTCTGGAGTTGGAGGTGTGACATTGCCGCAATTTTGTCCAGGACCAATATATAGCATATCATCCTCATATTTGAGTTTGATGTAGAAGTCGTAAGAACCGGCAGTGTTACATGTTAAATAACCTTGTGTTTTACCGCCAGTAAACTTCTGGTATTCGCCATAAGGATCAATAGCGCACATCCATGATGCACCACTGCCAAAATCGTAGAGTTGCACTTTGTCGCCTTGATTCAGTGTAACGCAAGATGCGAGGAATTGTTCGCGGTCTTGAAAATCTTTCTCAGAGAGAGAGGTTGCCTCTATTTTTGTGCTACCATTGATGAGCAAACCATAAGGAGCAGCCATGGAGAGCACACTGCAAAAGAGAGTGAATAAGAAAAGGGTGTAAACTTTTTTCATTGTATGTTAATTTGTGTTATGTTCGTATATTGCGGCAAAGTTACTATATTTTTTTTAGTTATGCAAATAAAAACTGCGAAAAGGGCTATTTTTGTACACATTTTTTTATGCAAACGGTTGCGTTGTTGACTATAAAGTCAATACTCCAGTTTGCATAGTCCAAGTGATAGATACGTTCTGGGTCGTTTTGGTAAGCGGGTCTAGGGTCTTGTGAGAGTATCTCGTAAAGCGCTTCCCATGGGCATCCTTGCTCAAGGATATGTTGCTTGAGTGCAGGATCAATACTTACCTGCAAACGGTAATCCTTCGTGGCCTCGGCAAAGCCATTCTTGGCGTCAGGATGGCAGTCGGAGAATGCTAAATATGGTTTGATGTCATAGATAGGAGTGCCATCTAATAGATCAGCTCCGGTGACTACAAGTACAAGTCCATCTTGAGTTGTCTCTTCGATTCGAAGGAGCTTGACGCTAGTTAATCCAATGGGATTAGGACGAAATGGCGAACGTGTAGCAAAGACCCCCATTCGTTTATTACCACCCAAACGTGGTGGACGAACAGTAGGTGTCCATGCGTCACTTGTCGCATCATCGCCTTCTCGCCTGATTGTCTCATGGAACCCCCATAGCAGCCATAGATGAGAGTATTCATCTATGCCTCGCAATGCCTCGCGTATACGATAAGTGGGAGTAAACACAATACGTGTTTCAATAAGCGAGTTTTCGCGACTTTGACGAGGAATACCGAACTTTTGAGAGAAACCATTGTGTGCGTGTGCGATGATGTGTAATTCCATAGTAGATAATTTTTATAACCTCCTTAAATGCAGAAAAGACTTCAGAGTACCTGAAGTCTTTTCTGTGTGGTGCCACCAGGAATCGAACCGGGGACACAAGGATTTTCAGTCCTTTGCTCTACCAACTGAGCTATGGCACCATTGATTATTACCAAATCGGCTGCAAAGGTACTGCTTTTTTTTGAACTGACCAAATAATTTTGGATTTTTTTTCAAAAAAAGCATTTTTTGTATTCTTTTTATGCTCTTATCCTAGCGATGCGAGGTATTTCTCTGCTTCCATAGCGGCTTTGCATCCACTAGCAGCAGCTACGATAGCTTGGCGATAATGTGGATCAGCGCAATCGCCTGCAGCAAAAACACCTGGCACGTTAGTGCATGGGCTATGACCCTCTACCTTGATATATCCTTCTACATCGCGCTCAAGAAATTCTGCGAAGAGATCGGTGTTAGGCTTATGGCCAATAGCGAGGAAGAAACCATCAATAGCAATATGGCGAACCTCCTCTTCTGGAGTACCTTTCTTATAAACTAAATCAGCACCTTCTACTTTGGTTTCACCAGTGAGTTGAAGAGTGTTATGCTCAAAGAGAACCTCAATCTTAGGGTTGTTGAGTACACGTTGTTGCATGATATCTGAAGCGCGTAGATATGGTTTGCGCACGATCATATATACTTTCTCGCAGAGTCCAGAGAGATAATTGGCTTCTTCGCAAGCTGTATCACCACCGCCCACAACGGCTACGGTCTTCTTTCGGTAGAAGAATCCGTCGCATGTCGCACATGCACTCACACCACGACCCTTATAATCTTCCTCAGACTGGATACCAAGGAACTTAGCGCTAGCGCCTGTAGCAATAATCACAGTATCAGCTTCATATAGTTGATTGTCCTCTACCCACACTTTCTTAGGAGAGCATGAGAAGTCCACTTTGGTCACCATACCAGAGACAAACTCAGTACCAAAACGTTCTGCTTGACGGCGCATATCATCCATCATTTGGTAAGGCTCTACTCCGTTTGGATAACCAGGGAAATTCTCTACTTCGGTGGTGATCATGAGCTGACCGCCCACTTGAAGACCTTCAATGAGTACTGGGTGGAGATTTGCACGTGAGGCATAGATAGCAGCGGTATATCCCGCAGGTCCTGAACCAATAATAAGACAATCCATATCGTTAAATGAAATAAGTTTTGAAATTCTTGGCAAAGGTACTGAAAAAAATGCAATCTTGCAAATTTTTTTGTGTGTTTGAGAAAAAAGTAGTAATTTTGCAGCGAAATTTATGGGAAAAAGAATGCAAATAGTAGTGAGAAATATACTCGTGGGGCTTTGTGTCTTGATTAGTAGTGCTTTATACGCCAATGAGTCCTCGGTAAAAGTGTATCAAGGATTTAGTGGTGGTATGATGGCCCATGGTGGCTATCTTTTTGGTGTGAACGCAGATGCTCCAAACACAGCCGATGGGGTGGTTTGTTCGCCTCAAGGTGGTACTTTTGGTCTAGGTGGCGCTCTACGTGTGCACTTATGGAGTCACTTGCGCATAGGTGGTGAAGGTTTTGTTTCTACGATGAATAGTGGTACTACCAATATGAAGCACGTGCTGAAGGAGGGTAGTTATATTCGTACCGGTTTTGGAGGAGTAGCAATAGATGCTTGTTGGCGAAAGGAGAAAGTGTGGCCTTATATCGGAGGATCGATAGGTGGTGGCGCGATGCGCTCATTGTATGTACTCGAGGGTAATCAAGATGATTGGGTTGCAGAAGATGCTGCGTACTTGCACAAGACTTCATTCATGTATGTGAATCCGTATGTGGGAATGGACTGGTGTATGACCAAGAAGGTACATATGACTTTTAGAATAGACTGGATGGTGGCATTGCATAAAGGCGATGTGGTTAAACCTACTGGCCCTAGATTGTTGGTGGGATTTATGTTTTGTCATTGAAAAAATACAGCAAAATTTGTGTATATCAGAAAAAAGCAGTAATTTTGCACCGAATTTTGTTCAGAGGATAAATTTGACTGCTTGCAACCTCTATAAAATAATGCTAAAACTTGTGCCGCAAGACCCAAACAGTCACTTGTGGCTTTTTTTATAACTATTAGACAATGAATTACTTATTTACATCAGAGAGTGTCAGTGAAGGACACCCAGACAAAGTGGCGGATCAAATCAGTGACGCTATTCTCGACAATTTCTTAGCATTGGATGCAGATTCTCACGTAGCATGTGAAACAATGGTTACTACCGGACAAGTAGTGGTGGCTGGTGAGGTTTCTAGTGAGAAATATGTGGATATTCAACGTGTTGTTCGTAAAACGATAGCTGAGATTGGCTACACCAAGTCCGCTTATAAGTTTGAAGCTGAGAGCTGCGGTATTTTGACAGCTTTGCATGAGCAGAGTGCAGATATCGCACGTGGCGTGGATGGTCAAGGCACAGAAAATGTGGGTGAGCAAGGAGCTGGTGACCAAGGTATGATGTTTGGTTATGCTAGTGACGAAACAGAGAATTATATGCCATTGACCCTGGATTTGGCTCACACCTTAGTATATACGCTTGCGCGTGTGCGTAAGGAAGGCAAGGAGATGCTTTATCTTCGTCCGGACTCTAAAAGTCAAGTGACTATGGAGTATAGTGAGACAGGTGAACCTTTGCGTATTGATACTATCGTAGTGTCTACACAACATGATGAGGACGTGACTCAAGAGCAGATCAAGGAGGATATACGTCGTATCTTGTTGCCACGAGTGGCGACACGCGACGCTCGTTATGCGGAGTTGTTGAAGGGTGACTACAAGTTGTTGGTGAACCCAACAGGTAACTTCGTGATTGGTGGTCCTCATGGCGATACTGGTCTGACAGGTCGTAAGATTATCGTTGATACCTATGGCGGACGTGGTGCGCACGGTGGCGGTGCTTTTTCGGGTAAAGATCCATCTAAAGTGGATCGTTCTGCTGCCTACGCTGCTCGTTGGATTGCGAAAAATATGGTAGCTGCAGGTGTGGCACGCGAGTTGTTGGTACAAATTAGTTATGCTATTGGTGTGGCTCAACCTGTGAGTGTATGTGTAAATACTTATGGTACTGCAAAGGTGAATATGAGCGATGGAGAGATTGCGCAAAAGGTGAATGAGATGTTCGACTTGCGTCCTCAAGCTATTATTGAAGCGCTCAAATTGAAACAACCTATGTACGTGGAGAGTGCTCGTTATGGTCATATGGGTCGTACCAATGAAGTGGTGACCAAGCAGTTTGTAGACGAGAATGGACAAGTTTTTGAGCGTGAAGTAGAGTTGTTTACTTGGGAGAAATTGGATCGAGTAGAGGCTATTCGTGCGAAATTAGGATTATAAACAATATCGATATGAATAAAGTTAAGCAGAATTGGTTGGTAGTGGGTATTATCCTGCTCGCACTAATACTGGATCAAGCGTCTAAAGTCTATGTGAAGACTCATTTTGAACTTGGTGAAACTGTAGATGTATTCTCTTGGTTCAAGATACGTTTCTTGGAAAATAATGGCATGGCTTTTGGTATAGAATGGTTTGATAAACTATTCTTGACCTTGTTCCGCTTAGTTACTGTTGGTGTACTAGCTTGGTATATGCATATAATGATTAACAAGCAGAAAGTTCGCACAGGATACTTGGTTTCTGTAGCGATGGTTGTTGCAGGTGCCTTGGGTAATATCATTGATTGTGTTTTCTATGGTAAAATCTGGGGCGAGGCTGACTGGTTCTACGGCAGAGTGGTGGATATGTTGTATTTCCCGCTGATAACCAATGCTCAAGGTGAGTGTGTGTTCTTCCAGCCAGTGTTTAATATTGCAGATTCCTTTATCACGGTAGCGGTATTGTTAATCATTATTTTCTATCGCAAGGACTTAGATCAAAGCTTAGAACAGATCTTCCCCAAGAAGAAGTCGAATAAGTAGTGACTTGTAAGGTAAAACAAATATTGTTCCTCTTTCTGTTGTCGATAGTCGTGGTCGGCTGTCGTCCTAGTGGCGTGTTGTCACCTGATGAAATGCGTGATATCCTTTATGAGTTACATAGAGCAGATGGTGCAATACAGGCGGCAGGGTATAACTATTCACACGACCAAGAGGTTGCGGGGTATTACAAGAATATTTTGGATAAGTATGGTATTACCCAGGCTGAATTTGATTCGTCCTTGGTTTGGTATACCGATAATCCGCAGATATTTAATAAGATCTATCCTCAAGTGATGGAGCGTCTTGATGCGGATTTTGAAAATGCAAAACAAGCAAGGGAGAAGAAAATAGAAGAAAGGCGCTTGGAGAGAGAAAGACGTGCAGCTTATAAAAAATGGTATTTTGAGACCTTTACAAGTGCGGAGAAATTGCTGGATTTCTATTCGAATCGTCATTTATTGGTGCTGAAAGGATGGTCTCCAGAAGAATTTTTCGAAAAAAACATCATAATATTTGGTCAATTGGAAAAAAAGTAGTACCTTTGCATGCTTTTTCGGGCTATTTTGGTTTCTAACCTTTAGAACCCTTAGAACTTTAGAACTTTTTAAACTAAATATTTTTATATTAATTCGCCATGTTGGGCAGTGGGGCTCACGGAGCACGTAAAGTTGTCTGTCGACATGGTCAAAACATTAAAAACAAATGGATACATTAAGTTACAAGACTGTATCAGTAAACAAAGCAACTGCTCAAAAAGAGTGGGTTGTTGTTGATGCTGAGGGCCAAGTTCTTGGCCGTATGTGCTCGAAGGTAGCTAAGCTCCTCCGTGGCAAGTACAAACCAAACTTCACTCCAAATGTGGATTGTGGAGACAATGTGATTATCATCAACGCTGCTAAGGTAGAGTTGACTGGTAACAAGTGGAATGAGCGCGTTTACGTTCGCTATACTGGCTATCCAGGTGGTCAACGCGAAATGACTCCAGCAGAGATGTTGGCTAAGAAAGGTGCTGACGTTCTTGTTAAGAAAGTGGTTAAGGGTATGCTTCCTAAGAACCGTCTTGGCAACAAGATCATCGCTAACCTCCACGTGTTTGCAGGTGCAGAGCACAATATGCAAGCTCAACAACCAAAACAAATTGACATCAACACACTTAAATAATTATTGAAGATATGGAAATGATTAATGCATTAGGTCGTCGTAAAGCAGCAGTTGCTCGCGTTTATGTACAAGAGGGTACCGGCAAAATCACAATCAACGGTCGTGATTTGGATGTGTACTTCCCAAGTCCAATTCTTCAATACGTTGTTAAGCAACCTCTTAACAAACTTGAAGTGGCTGAGAAATATGATATCAAAGTTAACCTCGATGGTGGTGGCTACAAAGGTCAAGCTGAGGCTTTGCGTCTCGCAATTGCTCGCGCTTTGGTAAAGATTAACCCAGAGGATAAACCAGCGTTGAAGGCTGAGGGCTTCATGACTCGCGATGCTCGTGAGGTAGAGCGTAAGAAGCCAGGTCAACCAAAAGCACGCAAACACTTCCAATTTAGTAAGCGTTAATATCCAAATAGCAGTGACTCCGTGGTGGCAATTATTTGCTCGCCACGGATTACTCTGTTATTCCACGCGTACGCGCTTCTCTGCGTAAGGGTGGCAGATGGATAAATTATCATTAAATAATTCAAACTAATCAAACAAAATGAGAACAAATTTTGATCAACTTCTCGAGGCTGGCTGCCACTTTGGCCACCTCAAACGTAAATGGAACCCAGCTATGGCTCCTTACATCTACATGGAGCGTAACGGTATCCACATCATCGACCTCAACAAAACCGTAGTTAAAATCGACGAGGCTGCTGAGGCATTGAAAGCTATCGCTAAATCTGGTCGCAAGATCCTCTTCGTTTCTACCAAGAAACAAGGTCAAGAGGTTGTTGCTACTAAGGCTCAAGAGATCAACATGCCTTACATCACCGAGCGTTGGGCTGGTGGTATGTTGACTAACTTCCCTACTATCCGTAAGGCAGTTAAGAAAATGTCAACTATCGACAAAATGATGGCTGATGGTACTTTCAACAACATCTCTAAACGCGAGAAACTCCAAATCACTCGTCAACGTGAGAAACTCGAGAAGAACCTCGGTTCTATCGCTGACCTCACCCGTCTTCCTAGCGCAGTATTCGTAGTTGACGTAATGAAAGAGCACATCGCTGTAGCTGAGGCTAACCGTTTGGGTATTCCAGTGTTCGGTATCGTTGATACTAACTCTAACCCTAACAACATCGATTTCGTAATCCCAGCTAACGATGACGCTACCAAGTCTATCGAGGTTATCCTTTCTGCTGTATGCGCAGCTATCCAAGAGGGTCTCGAGGAGCGCAAGGTAGAGAAAGCTGACGAAGAGGCAGCTGCAGCACAAACTGCAACTGAGGCTCCAGCTCCAAAAGAGCGTCGTCAACGCGTTCGCAAAGCTGCTCCTAAAGCAGAGGCTGAGAAAGTAGCAACTGTTGAGGCACCAGCAGCTGAATAAATATTAATTATTAATTGTTAATTATTAATTACAACAATGGCTGTTACATTAGCAGATATCAAAAAATTGCGCGACATCACTGGCGCAGGTATGATGGACGTAAAGAAAGCTCTCGAGGAGGCTAACGGCGACTTCGAGGTAGCTAAGGACTTGCTCCGTAAGCGTGGTCAAGCTATCGCTGCAAAGCGTAGCGAGCGCGAGGCTTCTGAAGGTTGCGTTTTGGCTAAAGCTGAGAATGGCTTTGGTGCAATCGTAGGCGTGAAGTGCGAGACCGACTTCGTAGCTAAGAACGAAGATTACGTTAATATGGTTAAGGCTATCCTTGAGGTGGCTATGACCGAGAAACCAGCTGACCTTGAGGCGCTTAAGGCTTGCAAACTTGGCGACTTTACTGTTGCAGACGCTGTAACCGAGCGCTCTGGTGTTACTGGTGAGAAAATGGAACTCAGTGACTACGCTTTCCTCGTAGCTCCTAAGGTAGATGCTTACAACCACCTTGGCAACAAGCTAAGCGCACTCGTAGCTGCTGACGCTGAGGATGCTAACGCTGAGATCCTACACGGTATCTCTATGCAAGTGGCTTCTATGTCTCCAATCGCTTTGGATGCTGACCACGTTGCACAAGAGGTGAAAGATCGTGAGCTTTCTGTAGCTATCGAGAAAACCAAACAAGATGAGATCAACAAAGCAGTTGAGCAAGCTGTTCGCAAAGCAGGTATCAACCCAGCTCACGTAGATAGCGATGATCACATCGAGTCTAACACTGCTAAGGGTTGGTTGACCCCAGAGCAAGCTGAGACAGCACGCCAAATCCGTGCTACTGTTCCTGCTGAGGCAGAGGCTAACATCAACATGAAGAAAGTGGAGATGATTGCACAAGGTCGTCTTGGCAAGTTCTTGAAAGAGAGCACATTGGTAGAGCAACAATACATCATGAGCGAGAGCAAAGAGCTCGTGAAGGACGTTTTGAAGAAGAACAACGTTAACGTAATCGACTTCAAGCGCGTAACCCTCAACCAAGAGTAATAAAACTGATCAAACAGCCCTCCGCGCAAACGGGGGGCTGTTTTCTATATAATTGATCCAGATTAACGGACTCCCGATTCCCGACTCCCGAATCTAAAAATATAATACTATGTCACAAGAAACTATCACCCCTGCTCCTGCTAAAAAACGCCTCCTCTCTTTGGACGTTTTGCGTGGTATCACCATCGCAGGCATGATCCTTGTTAATAATCCTGGTAATTGGTCACATATCTATGCACCTCTCCGCCATGCGGCGTGGAATGGTTGCACACCTACTGACCTCGTTTTCCCTTTCTTCGTTTTCTGTATGGGAATGGCGATGTATATCAGCCATAGAAAGTCAAACTTCGAATTGAATTGGGCAACAGCACGTAAGATCACTGTGCGTGGTTTATTGATTATTTTGATAGGCTGGGCGCTTAGTTGGTATGGAAAAACTCTCGGACAACTAATTGATGGTCAAGATTTTATAACTGCGATTTGGACATATCCTTCAGCCACATTACGATATTTAGGTGTTTTCCCTCGTCTGGGTTTAATTAGTATATGTGGCGGATTATTGCTGCTGATATTCAAACCTAAGCGGATATTATGGGTATCTGCTACTTTGATGTTGATATACTGCATTTTACAAACAGTAACCAATAGTTTTGAATTGAGTTCTGAAAATATGGTAGCTGCAGTTGATATCAAATTATTTGGTCGTGAGCATATATACAATGGTCTAAAAAATGCAGCAAATGAAAAAGTATTATTTGATCCAGAAGGACTCTTATCTACTGTTCCTTGTATCGCACATGTGTTGATAGGCGCATGGATAGGACATCTCATCATGAATGTGAAAGATAATTGGGGCAAAGTTACCCGCCTTCTCCTTGCGGGAGCGGTGATGATGCTTGTTGGTTTCTTGCTCAATTATGCGTACCCTATCAACAAAAGCATGTGGTCTGCAAGTTATGTCCTCGTCACCTGCGGTTTGGCTAGCTCTCTGCTCGCTATCCTGACATGGGTGTTGGATATCCGTTTGCCAGAGCGCAACGAGAAAGAGGCTACTACCAAGTGCGAGATAGCTACCAAGAAAGTGGCAAACAACTGGTATAAGTTCTTCGAATGTTTTGGTGTTAACCCATTATTTATCTTTTGTTTGAGTTCTTGGTTTGTAATTACTCTTAGTAAAATTAAATTTGAATACCAAGGGGAACATTATAATAATCCTTGGGAGTTTTGGTATCAAGAGTGTATGCAACCATTATTTGGCGATAATGGTGGCTCTTTGGCATGTGCACTTAGTCTAGTGCTATTGATGTGGGCTATTGGTCTGGTTCTCTACCGCAAGAAGATTTATATTAAGCTATAAATTTCAAGTAACAAATAATTTTTGTAGCGTAATAATCAGTGATAATCAGTGTTATCAGTGGGAAATATGATAATTGAGACTTCTCGAGCGTAGCGAGTAGGAGTTAGTTATGTCTAAAATTGCAACTATAGGATTTTTCGACGGTGTCCATCGCGGACACCGTTTCCTGTTCGCTCAATTGCACGAGCATGCCAAGCACCATCAGCTTACCCCTGCAATCTATACTTTTGACCGCCATCCCAAGGAACTGCTGGCGGGTCAAGCCCCTGCTATGCTGACCACGCACGACGAACGAAAATCCTTGCTTCAGAACTACGGCGAAGTACATTTCTTGGATTTTTCTTCGGTGCAACACCTTACTGCAGAGCAGTTTATGCGCCACTTGCACGATGAGCAAGATGTCGCCGCTTTACTCATCGGTTATGACCATCACTTCGGTTCAGATCGTTTGAAAGGCTTTGCGGAGTATGAAAAAATTGCCCGTAAGATAGGTATGCATGTGGAGCGCGCATATGAGTGCCTAGTGGATGGTATTCCTGTAAGTTCTTCTCGTATCCGCAAACTCATGGCTGCAGCACAGATTGACCAAGTCAATCGTCTTTTAGGCTATACCTATGGTGTTTCAGGTGTGGTGGAACATGGCAATGCCATAGGCGCTAAGCTCGGTTTTCCGACAGCGAATATCCGCCTCAATTCTGCCAAGCAACTCCCTGCTAGCGGTGTCTATGCAGTTGAAGTACATCTTCAAGCGCAGCAATCTTCGAGCAATGCGATCTTCGAGCGTAGCGATCTTCAAGGCGTTCCACGCCGATCTACTCCCTACAAGGGTGTCGCGAATATCGGTACCAACCCAACCGTAGGCAATGACCATCTATCTTTAGAGGTGCATTTGCTGGATTTTCAAGGTGACTTGTATGGCCAATCGCTTTCAATCTCTTTCCTACATTTCCTCCGTGAAGAAAAGAAGTTCGCCTCTCTTGACGAACTAAAAAAACAAATTACAGAGGATATCCGAGAGGCAATTCGCTAAAAAGTGCTGTTGATTAAGATTATCGTCATACCTAAACCCTACTCAGTAGCACAACGTTCACTAAATTCCCCATTGTATCCCCCTTTCTTACCCCTTTCTTACCCCTTACTTGCCACCTGTCTTCATAGGGACTTCATAGGAACTTCATAGGAACTTCATAGGGACTTCGCCGTATTATTACCGAAAGATCTCCGAGAGAATTAGGGCACATCGCCCGATATTTATCGGGTACTCCCTTGCCTATATCCCATAGCCGCTTGCGGCGTCCTGTAGGCACAAGTGCCGTCCCATAGCCCTTCGGGCGTCCTGTGCGCTTGCGCACTCGCCTTTACACTCTAAACTTTCAACTGAAAAATTTGCACGATTGCAAATTTTTCTGTACCTTTGCAGGCATATTATAAACTGTATAAATAATCTCAACAATGAAAAAACTATTCTCTTTATGTTTGATTTGCCTTTTGGCAGTATCAGCAATGGCGCAAGATTATGTTGATTTAGGTCTACCTAGTGGTACACTATGGAAACGACAGAATGAGTCTGGTTTTTATACTTATGAAGAGGCTATTAATCGTTTTGGAAATAAGTTGCCAGAAAGGCATCATTTAGTTGAGTTGAAAGATGAATGTACTTGGATATGGATGGAGGACTACGGCTATAAAGTAGTAGGCCCCAATGGTAATTCTATCACGTTGCCTGCTGCGGGCTACCGCGATTGCGATGGCGATGTGAACGCCGTAGGTACGCGTGGCTTCTATAGGTCGTCCACTTCTTTCGGTTCAGACCTCGCGAGGCACCTCTACTTCGGTTTGGGTGAAGTCCGCATGTACACCGGCAATCGCTGCTACGGGCTTTCCGTGCGTTTAGTCCAGTAATTTATAAATTTTGCAAAACGCATTTGCGTTCAGCAAAATTTGAAGGCATAATAGAGAAAAGTGAGAGTGTATTGTCTTCAAGCGTGTGAGTGATCCGTGGGAGTAAGGCGTTAAGGCAACTAGGCTATAAAACGATTTTTTTGAAGAAAATATCTACTTTTCTTGTGTATCTCCCAAATTTTTTGTACCTTTGCAGCGACATTTTATGGTCTATAACTAATTGGATACAAACCGTATCCGCTAAAACACATTAAAAAGATGAATATTGTAAAAAAGGAGATTATTCTTCCTGATGGGCGTGTGATCACGCTCGAGACTGGCAAGCTGGCTAAGCAAGCAGACGGCGCTGTAATGGCGACCCTCGGCAATACCATGGTTCTTGCTACAGTTTGCTCCGCAAAGACTGCGGTTCCAGGTACGGACTTCATGCCGCTTACCGTTGAGTACAAAGAGAAATTTTCTGCAGCTGGTCGTTTCCCAGGCGGTTTTACTCGCCGCGAGGGTAAAGCATCTGATTACGAGATCCTTATCGCTCGTCTCATCGACCGTGCGTTGCGTCCTCTCTTCCCAAGCGATTATCACGCTGACACTTTCGTAAACGTAACTCTCTATTCTGCTGACGGCATCGATATGCCAGAGTCTATCGCAGGTTTGGCTGCTTCTGCAGCGCTTGCTTGCTCAGATATCCCATTCGAGGGTCCTATCTCTGAGGTTCGCGTAGCACGCGTGAATGGTGAGTTCGTAATCAACCCAACCTTCGAGCAATGCGAGAAAGCAGACATCGAGCTCGTTGTAGCTGCTACTCTCGACAACATCATGATGGTTGAGGGTGAGATGAAAGAAGTTAGCGAGGC
>JAFOYE010000018.1 GCA_017391525.1 Paludibacteraceae bacterium
TCCCAGGTGTAGCAGCAATCAAAGGCTAATAAAATAACGACCGTTCACTTCGTTCTCTGTTAGAAGTCGGACCGTTCACTATCGCTCACTGTTAGATTGCGACTTAGTCGCTGTTAGACTCCATAAATCTAATATCTAACAGCCCATAGGGCGGTCCAACAACGCAGTGGTCTCTCAGGCGCTTTGCGCCGGTCTAACAGTACCGCAGGTACGGTCTAAAAAAAGAATTTTTTTATGGAAATTTCAGGTAAGATTATACAAGTATTGCCAGAGCAAGGTGGCGTAAGCAAAACCTCTGGCAAAGAGTGGAAACTCCAAGCCTATGTGCTTGAGACACAAGAGCAATATCCTCGTAAGGTGCACTTTGAGATATTTGGCGAAGATCGTATCAAAGCTAACCCATGTCAATTGGACGATATTGTGACCGTTAGTTTCGACATCGAAAGCCGCGAGTTCAATGGTCGTTGGTACACCTCTATCCGCGCATGGAAGATTCAACAAGGCGTAGTAGAGACCGCAGCAGCTCCAGCTGCTGTTCCTGCAGCTGAGCCAATGGCTGCTCCACAAGCCAATATGCAAGCATTTGATCCTGCTGCTGGCGTAGACGATGGTACAGATTTGCCATTCTAATGCAACGCAAGATTAAATTAATTATATTAGTAAGCCTTCTAGTTGGTGGTGCAATAGTATGCGCTATCCGCTGGAAGGCTTGGTTTGTTACTCCACCAGCACCAATATGGGAAGGAGACACTATCAATGTGTCTTTTAATACCTTTGCAAATGATAGTATATTATCTAGTTTGCAGAAAGAAAATTTAGATTTTTTGATATTGGGTGATATTCATAGTTCAATGACATCAGATGATTTTAATACATTGGCTAAAAGACACCCTAACATACAATTTTGGGCGCAGTTAGGAGATTGGATGGAGCGTCCGTCTTTTTATCATGAACAGTTGATGTATCATTCTGTATCAGGTACTTTATTTGAAACACTACCTATAGTAGCAATACCTGGAAATCATGAGTATGAAAAAGGTATTATAAAACAGCTATATGATAATTGGAAGCATATATTTCCCAATCCACATAATGGACCAAGGCGTTTTTTAGGAACAACCTATATGGTAGATTTTCCATCTTTCCGTCTTTTTGCGATTGATACTGATGGTCTTCAATTATTTTCAGATTATACTCAGGTTAATTTTTGGTTGAAGAAATCTATACGTGAAACAAAATCTAAATTCACAATAGTTCTAATGCATCATCCTATATCTAGCACAGCGGAAGGAAGAATGAATCCAATGATGTGGTTAACTTTCAATGGAACGTTAAGTGAGGCAGATGTAGTATTTTCGGGTCATGATCACAATTATGCTCGTTGGGAAGAAAAATATGAAAATAGCTTTTGGAATAAGAAAAATTCCACAGTATTTGTAACAACGAATGCTTCTAACAAGAATTATCCAGTAAAAGATAAAGAATTTGACTGTTCATTATCTCAAATTCCTGTTTACGAATATTTGAGTGTTACTAAAGATAAAATATCTATAAAAACGTATGAATTAAAGACAGGAAAATTAGTAGATGAAGTAACAATAAAAAAATAAAAGCACCAAGCGGTGCTTTTATTATATCCTTTAAATAGAAAATTTATTATTTCCACAATTGTTGCACAAATGCTTCGGCATATTTTGCTTGACATTCCATGCCTCGCATCCGTTCCATAGTGTCGTGATACTCTTTAACTGCCCCTTCCAACTCTTGACTCTCATGGCAGAGGTAAGCTTCTATTTTCTTGTCACGATAGTCTGTGATATCTACCCATAAGGTAGGGGTAAAGTTTTGTGTCTGCATACCCGTCATAACTTCTGAATAATACAAATCAAAACCACGACCAGTCATTCGCCATGCATCATACACTAGAATAGAACATACACGATGATCACGGTGTGAGTCTATTGGCCAATGGGTAATAACCATATCAGGTTGTTCCGCCTCAATAAGTGCTTTCATCTCGGCATAACGCTCTTTGTTAACTTCAGCATTACCATCTGTTTGAGTCAAAAACACAGCTCTTACTCCTAATACTTCACATGCTTTGCGAGCTTCTGCTTGACGAATAGTGCGTGCCTGCTCGTGGGTTTTTCCTACTATTCCAGCTTCGCCAGAAGTCAGATACACAGCCACTACTTCCGCTCCCATTTCTTTAAGTTTAAGCATTGTACCAGCGCACATGGATTCAGGATCATCAGGATGAGCACCTATCACTAGCACTTTCTTATATCCTTGCAGCCATTTTTCACCTGCTTGCATGGATACTGGCAATAGCAATAAGCAGCAAAGTCCCAATAGAATAATTTTTGTTCTTTTCATAATGTATAAGATAATTAGTTAAATACTTCAATTAGTACGTCCAAGGATTTGATTGTAGGCAAATCATCTATATGCTCTTGGAAATATGCTATCAGTTCGCGCAAACGCTCTTGACGCTCTATGCGTGATGTGGGTTTGGAATACCATTCTGGATGCTCTTCCTCATCTATTCCTATTCCCATATATACCGCATAATCCAATAAAAATTCAATATGTACGTTACTGATATCTTCCTCTTTATCCAGTTTATAAATACAATTACACAACCAGTCAAACAGCGGTTGATCACTCATAGGATGACGCAATGTATAGGTCAATAGTTCTGCTATAAACATCGCCACACATTGTCGTAAAACATCGTATGATAATGTTGTAGGTGTATATACCAAACTAGCTGACGATAATGTCTGCATCTGGAAAGGAGCATTATTGCGTCTTGAACTACTATATTCTATAATAGATAACGGCCGTAATACACCTTTGAGCTTATTGCCATATACCATACACTGTACCCGCCCTTGATCGGGTGTATAAAGGTGCACAATACTGCCTGTGTCCGAGTATTTATTCGTAGTAAGAACAATGGCAGTAGGCATATCAATAGATCAATCTACAAATTGTACTTTGTTGATATCTCTTGGTTTAGCATCTGGCGCTTCTGCAGCATAACCAAGACCAACGCATAGACACAACTCGTAGTTTTCGCTATAACCTAAAATACGTAAGATTTCAGCGCTGTTCTCTGCGTCATTGATAAATCTTACCGGACTACCCAAAACAATGCTTCCTACGCCAAGAGATTGCGCAGATAGCAAAATATTTCCTGCTAATAGTCCACAATCGTATGCTGAAAAGTCATAATTCAAATCACGAGCAATAAACACCATCACAGGAGCACCACGCATACAGCCTTTGACCATATCAGGATTGAGTTCGGTATTACCTGCTACCATCAAATCTTGAATCTGTGTCATGGTTGCAGGGTTATCTACAATACGCACTTCCCAAGATTGCTTATTTTGTCCATTAGCAGCATTGATACCACATTCCATTATTTGCATCAATGTATCACGACCTACAGGTGTAGCGTGATATTGACGAATGCTACGACGAGCAAGGATGGTATTAATGACAACATTATCAGTTTTATCTTTTGCATTCATAGGTATTGAAGTAAATAATGCAATTGTAATTAAAATCAATGTGAGCAAAATCTTTTTCATATAATTAAATTTTAGTTAATTTTGCATAGGTAAGCAATAATGTTTTTTGTCCATTATTATCAAACTTGATATCTATCTTATCATTATCATTCTCTCGATAAACGTCTAGTACCGTACCTGCACCAAATACCTTGTGCTCTACCCTATCTCCTTTTTTCCATTCTGAGCGCACTTCTTTGTGCGATTTGCCCGTACCTCCACTAGTAGCAGGACTGAGTTTTTTGAGTTTACCCTGTGTAGAAGTAGTAGATATTTTAGGCATTTCTGGTATCACAACTCGTTGTGGCGTAATACCAAAACCTTGTGATTGTTGAATATAGCATGAATCAATATCCTTGATAAATCGTGATGGCGAAGAGAATACCGTTTGCCCATTACGGAATCGTTGACGCGCATTGGTCAAATAGCAACGCTCCATCGAACGCGTAATAGCAACATACAACAATCTTCGCTCCTCCTCTATCTCCTTAGGTGCTTGGCAGAATTGCGAAGGGAACAGATTCTCCTCTAGTCCAACGATAAATGTCACTTTAAACTCCAATCCCTTGGCTGCATGCACCGTCAGCAGTGTCACTCTCGCTTGATTATCATCCTTATTCTCATCTTGATCGGTCAACAAGCTCACCTCCGACAAGAAATCTGTCATAGGCGTAAAAGCTTGTCCATCACGCAGTTTTTGCTCCACAAACTCGTGAATACCCGACAACATCTCCTCCAAGTTCTCATAGCGAGCTATACCCTCTTGAGTAGTATCTGCCTTTGCCTCACGCATCACTCCCGAGTCACGCAATACCATCGACGCAAACTCATACGCATCCATCGTTGCTACTTTCTCACCAAAGCCTTCAATCATTGCGGCAAACATATTCAGCTTATTTTGCGTAGCATTATTGATACTCAATTGCGCTGCCTGTGGATTAAGGATAACCTCCATCATCGAGCAACCCGCCATGCGTGCTGCTTCACGCACTTTCATCACAGTTGTATCACCTATACCTCGCAATGGATAATTGATTACACGAATAAATGCTTCATTATCTGCAGGGTTAACTGCCAAACGGAAATAAGCAATGGCATCTTTAATCTCCTTGCGTTGGTAGAAACTCATACCGCCATAAATACGGTAAGGAATACCCAAATGTCGCAACTCATCCTCTATCACACGTGACTGTGCATTCGTGCGATACAGTACCGCCATTTGCTCATAATCATATCCCTGACGATAGAGTTGCTTGATCTGTGTAGCTACAGCCTTACCCTCATCACGGTCCGACATATAGGTGCTCAGTTGCAATCTGTCACCCATAGCCAACTCGGAATACACCGCCTTTGGAATTTGTCCTCTATTATGACGAATCAGCGAATTAGCTGCGTTCACAATGATTTGCGTTGAACGATAATTGCGCTCCAACTTGAACAACTTAGCCGTTTCATACCCCTTCTGGAAGGTCAAGATATTTTCAATATTCGCCCCTCTAAACGAATAGATGGATTGTGCATCATCACCCACTACGCATACATGATTCTGTGGCTCTGCCAATCGCTTCACAATCAAATATTGCGAATAATTGGTATCTTGATACTCATCTACCAACAGATAGTGAAAATACTCCTGATATTTGCGCAATACCTCCACATTGTTCTTAAAGAGCACATTAGTCATAAACAACAAATCGTCAAAATCCATCGCATTGCATGCTTTCAATCGACGATTATATTCGGCATAAATACGAGCCACTTCTGGGATACGCGCAAAGCGATCCTGCATGATATACTCCCTATTGGCGCTATACGATGTAGGCGAAAGCAACTGATTTTTAGCCATCGATATACGCCCTAGTACAACACTAGTTTTATACACTTTCTCATCCAATTGCATATCCTTAACGATATGCTTAATCACAGATTTAGAATCAGTTGTGTCATAAATAGTAAAATCATGCGTATAACCTATATGCTCTGCTTCTTGGCGCAATATACGCGAACAAATAGAGTGGAAGGTTCCCATCCACAAGTAACGAGCCACATGTTCTCCTACCAATGCTGCAATACGAGTTTTCATTTCTCTTGCTGCTTTATTGGTAAATGTCAATGCCAAGATGTTACCGGCATTCACACCCTGTTGCAGCAAATAGGCTATCTTGTAGGTCAATACACGCGTCTTGCCCGATCCGGCACCGGCTATCACCAAATGCGGACCTTCGTTGTATTCTACTGCCGCGCGTTGGGCAGGATTCAGTTCATCTAAATAATTCATAGTCTATATGTTAGGATATTTTATTCGATTTGCAATACCAATCCCTTCAAATACTCGCCCTCTGGATGATAGATATTGATAGGGTGATCGGCTGGTTGGTGTAATTGATGCAATATTCTCACTTTTCTGCCTACTTGAGCCGCTGCGGAGAACACAGCCAAACGAAACATATCCTTATCAATTGCTTGTGAGCAAGAGAAAGTAAACAATATGCCACCAGGACGAATACTTTGTATGCCTTTTGCATTCAATCGTTGATAACCACGCAAAGCATTTTTTACTGCGTCACGGTGTTTAGCAAAAGCCGGTGGATCAAGAATAATCAAATCATATGTATTGGTATTCTTGGTCATAAACTCAAAGGCCTCCTCTGCAAATGCTTCGTGTGGAGCCTCTTCACCAAAATTATATGCCACATTACTTCTAACCAAATCTACCGCTTTTTGACTTACATCCACAGAGTGTACTTTTTTAGCGCCACCTCGCAAAGCATATACAGAGAATCCTCCCGTATAGCAAAACATATTCAATACATCTTTATCTTTCGCGTATTGCTCTAGTAAGGCACGATTATCTCGTTGGTCAATAAAGAAGCCAGTCTTCTGTCCTCTCAGCCAATCAATTCGGAAACTCAAACCATTCTCCTTCGCCCAAAACTCCTTATCTTCTACTCTATCACCTCCGATCAAGTACCCTACTCTATCTCCTTGAATAACAGCCTTATGTGGCAAAGTATCATCCGATTTATAATACACCTTATCCACTTGTGCCACTGCCTCTACAATAGCCTCAGCTATTTCTTCACGATGATAGTGCATACCTACCGAGTGCGCCTGTATTACAGCCGTATCCGCATACACATCCACAATCAGTCCTGGCAGAAAATCTCCCTCACCATGTATCAAACGGTAGGTATTATTCTCCTCTGTCACCAATCCCAAACTCTCTCTCACGCCATAGGCTGCGGCTATGCGTGTTTTCCAGAAGTCCTTAGACAGTTCCCCTACTCCAAACTCCAATATACGTACAGCTATCGAACCTATCTGATAATGGCCTACACCCAATGTATTTCCTTTACAATCCACCACTTTCACTATCTCGCCCTCTTGTGGCTGAGCGTGTGGATAATCAACATCTAGCTCTATACTGCGAATAGCTCCAGAGAACACCCATGGGTGAAAACGCAACAGCGACTCTTCTTTATGGGGTTTAAGATGAACAGTTGTCATATTATTCTAACATCATTATTGCTCGCTCCAGCGCAGCAATCAATTTATCTATATCTTCTTTCGTATTATATAATCCTACTGACGCACGCAATGTGCCAGGCACACCCAAATGCTCTATCAATGGCTCCGCACAATGGTGTCCCGTACGTACTGCTACCCCTTGACGATCCAATAGCACACCCACATCAAACGGATGAATCAATCCTCCATCTGATCGATAGATATTGAATGATACAGCCCCTGCTTTCCTCTGTCCTCTAGCGTATATCTTTACATTGGCCAAAGCAGACAAACGCTCCTCTATATATTCTACGAGTTCCTCTTCGTGTTGCGCAATATCCTCTATTCCAAGATCTTGCACATACTCTATTGCTTTTGAGAAAGCATAACTTCCAATATAATTAGGTGTACCAGCTTCAAACTTATAAGGCAATACGTTATACGTTGTTTTATCCCAACGCACATGATCAATCATCTCTCCCCCACCCTCTGCTGGTGGCAGTTGATCGAGCCACTCTTTCTTGCCATATAACACGCCCAAACCTGTTGGACCATACATCTTATGAGCACTAAATACCAAGAAGTCGCAGTCCAACTTCTTCACATCAACAGCCAAATGAGGAACACTTTGCGCACCATCCACGCAGACAGGTATATGCTTAGCATGCGCATAGCGTATGATCTCTTCTACAGGGTTAACGATGCCTAGTACATTACTAACTTGTGCCACAGAAACCAATCTCGTACGCACATTCAACATCTCCTTAAATGCCTCAATATCAATAGATAAGTCCTCTCGCAAAGGAATCACCTTCAGTACCGCTTTCTTTCTCTCACATAGCATTTGCCATGGCACAATATTCGAGTGATGCTCCAGTTGGCTAACAATAATCTCATCCCCCTCATTCACCATCGCATCTCCAAAACTCCTTGCCAGCATATTGATACTATCAGTTGTACCTTTGGTAAAAATCACCTCTTCGGCAGCTGCATTCAGCCATTCAGCCACTTTCTTGCGGGCCTGCTCATGCTTCTCTGTTGCCACTTGACTCAAATGGTGTACACCACGATGCACATTGGCATTCCACTTGCTATACCCCTCCACGATTGCATCCAATACCACCTGTGGCTTCTGGGTCGTAGCAGCATTGTCCAAATACACAAGTTCACGCCCGTGTACTTTCTCAGTCAATATAGGAAAATCCTCTCTTCTCATGGCTTGTAAAAACTCTTCTCTAATATCTTTTGTGCGTCACCATCTTTCATCAGTTCTTGTAGCGTAACTTCTTCATTATGACGCATATAACTATCTATGATTCTCCATCCTACCCAGATACCCAATCGACCTGGAGACTCTTGTGAAATTTCGGCAGTAAAAGGACCATCATTCAAATACGATGTTTTAACCATTGACTCAGTCTTAAATAAGTCACGTTTGTCCATGATTTTATTCCATATTTGTTGCTCATATTGTATACACCAATCCCATTGCTCTTTGGTGTAACCCATAATTTCCCACTTTGGAACTTCTGGTAATAATAGTGATAATAAAAATATTTGTTTACCACGATATAACATATGTTCCAACAGACGATTTTCTTTGCTTGTATATGGAATATGTTGTGATATATAGTAGTTTAGCACATCACCAGCGATAAACTTTTTATCCATACAAGGTTTTTGATAATCATGTGCTATTTGACTATAGTATTTGTAATCGCTTCCCAAATACATATCCACACCTACACCTATGGTGTTACCATATGAAAATATGGAACCAGCAAAACCTGATACGAAGAAATAAATAGTCGGAATTTCCAATTTTGGATAGAGGTAATGCATTCTTGAGAATCCTTGGTTCAGTTCTTTTTGAATTTGACTGATATCAGAAAATTGCTTCTTCACCTCTTGATTTGTTTGTTTAAAACCGAATATAGTATCTGTAAGGAAATTAGCATATGATTCACTCAATAATGTAGTATCCCTAGTGTCGAAACCTAATACCTGTTCCACATAAATATTCATAAACTCCTCATAATCAGCATACAACTTTTTAATGTCTGTTTCTGCATCATTAGGATTAATATTAAGCAGAGCACGATCAAATCGAACAACTTTTACTGGAATCTCTTCCAAATCCTCAGGAAAATACTCTCTTTCTTTATTTTGTATATAGAGAAAAATTCCAACCCCTACTCCTACCAAGAGTAAGGCACCTATTGTAATTAATATATATTTTTTCATATCCTATTACAAATGAACATTTTCCTTAATAATACCATCTTTGATTTCTATAACACGATCACTAATTTCAGCTAACTCTTTATCATGTGTTACGATGATGATAGTTTGTCCATATTGCTCTTGCATATGTTTCAATAGTCTATGCAATTCTTTCTTGTTTTCCTCATCCAAACTACCACTTGGTTCATCTGCTAATATCACATCCGGAGCCATCATCAATGCACGAGCAGCTGCCACTCTTTGTTTCTCTCCACCGGATAACTCGTTGGGTTTATGGGTCAAGCGTTCGCCTAGTCCTAATTCTGTTAGCAATTCTGTAGCTCTTTTTTCTGCCTCCTTCCAATCCATACGACCTATCATGGCAGGCATCATCACATTTTCCAATGCATTAAACTCAGGCAATAACTGGTGAAACTGAAAGATGAACCCAATATGTTTATTTCTAAACTCCGCTAACTCCTTCTCACTCAATCCACTAACATCCATGCCGTTAATCTCCACCTTGCCGCTATTGGCTTTATCCAATGTACCTATGATTTGGAGTAGGGTAGTCTTACCGGCACCACTTTTGCCGATAATACTCACAATCTCCCCCTTTTGTATTTCCAGATTTACCCCTTTCAGCACTTCCAAACTGCCAAAAGATTTATGTATGTCTTTAACCCGTATCATCTGTAATTATTTTTTACTCTTATCTCTCAACTCTTAACTCTTAACTCTCAACTCTCTATCACCATTCTCCAATACCTCAATCTCTACTGTCACCAAGTCATCAGGCAGCAATGGCTCTATCATCTCTGCCCACTCAATAAAGCAGTAGTTTCCCGAATACAAATACTCCTCCGTACCCATATCCATCGCCTCTCTCAAGTCTTTAATACGGTAACAATCAAAGTGATAAACCTCGCCTTTAAACTTTAAACCTTCAACTTTCAACTCATCAGGGTGGCGATTAGCGTTGATTTCATACACATTCACAATCGCAAAAGTAGGACTATTCACCACATCTTCCGTGCCCATTGATTCGCACAGGCACTTGATAAAGGTAGTCTTGCCCGCACCCATATTTCCGTTGAAGGCAAACACCCGTCTGTCCTTACATTTTGCTAAAATATCCGTTGCAGCCACTTCCTCTCCTTGTGCATTCAGCAAGTAGATACCTTTCTCAGCATCTTTTTTTATCGTGTATTTCAAATTGTTTGCCATCAATAATAATTTTGGTTAATTTTGTATAATATTCTATAATTTTGGTAGTGTAAAAATTATTCCTTTTATTTTTGTTTTTGATTGCAAGCGACGCGTCGCTCATCCAACCAAAACAAAAATCCACCTTGAATTGACAATAATTGACATCAAAATTGACATTAATTGTCTTTAACAAAATAATTCCGCCGCAAAGTTACTATTTTTTTTTCAATTACACAACTATTTCTGTTGCATACAAGTGATATTCCTCATTGAAGATAGTTATCCCTCTCTGATACCCAAATCCTAGTCTCTGGTACAACTTTTTCGCCTTGTTTTCCGGCTCCACAGCCAATGTCACCACGCCAATCCCCTTTTCCTTTGCCATCTCCTTCGCTTTTTCTATCAACGCCGTTCCCACGCCTTGATTTCTGTAGGGTAGGGACACCGCCAAGCTGTCAATATAGAACTCGCCGGCTTTTGCTTCATCTTCCATCTCATCCCAACCTTTACCAAAAGCCACATCAAACAGCCCCTTCAGCTGCGGATACATCTTATCCCTCTGCTCGCGATAATGTACTCCCTCTACTGCTATCATCATCCCCGCTCTTACGCCATCCACTTCGGCTATCCAAGTGTTCCTGTAACTATAATGCGTATCCTCTTGTCCACACACATCCTTTAGTATCTTAATCCATTGATTATAAAGCGCTTCATCTTCCAACAAAAACGCGTAGTATATCCCTTCTGCAATATACTCCACATCTTCTATTGTTGCTCTTCTGATCCTAATCATATTTTTTGGAATTTATACATCTGTTAACACTATCAAATTTTCTCGCCACATTCCCTTAGATTCAATGACTGAGCACGGAACGGCGGAAGGAATGGTGGTAATTTATTACGGAGTGCCTGGAAAAAAACGAGGTGTATGCGTGGAAAATAAGATTTATAAGATTTCTGCGCTAGGCGCAAGGAGCTCAATCCCCATTCCCCGCACAAAATTACTACTTTTTCCTGATATTTGCAAATACCATCAATTCTCTTTCCTATTTCTTCCCGACCTATTCTCCCCTACTCTCTCTCGCTATCAATAACGGTTGATATACGGTACATATACGGTAGATACACGATAGATATACGTTAGATATGTATATATTTACCAAAGAAATACCAAATTAGTAATGATTATCCCCTTTTTAATATTAAAAAAACACAAAATGCAACTATCTGTAAACCAGATGATTACAAATAATCTGGGGGGGGGTAAATTTCTTTCAAAAAAATTTGCACATGTAATAAAAAAGCAGTACCTTTGCAAATGTATAAGAGAATGATCAATTCTATCATAAAAACGGAGTAAGCCGAAAATCCGAAGAAGAGTAGGCACAATAGAATTACAAATCATGAAAAAAATTATTTTTAGCCTTCTTGCACTAATTTTTGCGACAGCAAGTATGGCACAAAACCATGAGATAGGTCTCGTTGTAGGTGGACTCAATGGTTTGAGCTACAAGAAACACATGAGTGAAAACTTTGCTATTCAAACTGATTTAGCAGTTGGTTTCCAAAGTACTCAACTCGGTATTATGGGAGATGGTGATTATATCCCACTTCAAGCTGATATCTTTGATTTCATTCTTAATCCAAACTTCTTATATCATAAAGATTTGAAATATGGAATTTATGCCGAGTTCGGTGGTGGTGTAAGTGCTGGTTTGATGCAAACCCTTCATACAGTCAATCCTGCTACCTTGGGTAAGTTTGGCATTAATGCCTTCGCTGGAGTAGGGTACAAGATGGACAATCTACCTCTTGCTTTTGGACTAGATTTCCGTCCTGGTTATGCCATGTCGATCAATGTACCAATGGAGCTACTCCTTAATCAATTCGATTGGCACCTTGCAGCTAGCGTTCGCTATTGCTTCTAATTTTAAATAGGTTTAGTAAAATAAAAATGCACTCAATTCGAGTGCATTTTTTTATCATCAAATCACCTTTTATGGCAGTAACTTATACCACCATCAACGCCGAAATAACACCCAAGATCGCCTCTAAATGGCTAAAAACTGCATATCCAACAGCCACACTACCAGCACCACCAACCAGCAACCAACGTGCACCATCCATTCGCATGGCCAACCGCTCCATCATCGTATATCTTCGCAAACTCTCTTGTAACTCACTACTAGGCGATGGCATAAGGTCAATCTGACGAATCATATCCGCCATAAACGCTTCATTATCTTTTACTTGCGGAGCACTTGCACGCAAGCGCTTACTTATCTTGGTTTTTGTAGTTAGTATCATTTTAGTCTTTGTTCTTGGTTCCTTGTTCCTTATTCTTTACTCAACATGGCCTTCAGCTTCTTCCTGGCTCGAAACAGAATCACCGCAACACTACCCTCTGATATTTCAGTAATCTTGCTAATCTCTCGAATACTCTTTTCCTCAAGATAATACAGTATCACCACGGCTTTCTCTTGCTTTGGTAGCTGGTTAATAGCCTGATATAGTGGCTCATAGCGAAATGCCGCATCTGTCTGTTCACTTGCTACTTCTGTATCTACATTTTCATAGTTCTCTACTGCCACACGATGGGTATTCCAGTACTTATTCTGTTCGTTTAGGTATTCGTTGTATGCAATGCGAAACACCCATGTCTGCAAAGCCGATTTCTCTTCAAAAGTAGCACAATGCAAATAAGCCTTCACTATCGCTTCCTGTGCCAGATCGTTTGCCAGTTCTTCATCACCATGAGTCAGCACAAGCAGGAACCGCCTAAGGGATTCCTGCAAGCCGCCAATGGCGGAAATAAACTGCTGCTTATCCATAAATGATGAAAAACAAGTGATCTAATCTCGAAAATTCTTCATTTTGTTTGGGTTACCAATGCGCTTAGCGCATTCCTCTAACCTAAACAAAAGATATCCTGAATTGACGATAATTGACATTAAAATTGACAATAATTGTCTTTAATAGAAAGTCAGACAAACGCAGTTTACTCTTTTTCTGCAAGTTCTTTTTCCTCTTTCTCAATCTCCTTCTTGAGATAATTCTTTGACACAAAGAACATCACCAAGAATGCCACACCAATAGTCAGGAGCAAACCACCTATAACAACCGCCTGATTCACTGTAGCAAACACTCCATAGAGCAACACAAACAATCCTACCAGTGATGATAAAGTACCATACTCCAAATGTTTCAACACTGCCATTTTGGTGGTCTTCTTCTTGCTATCAGACTCATTCAACATCTCAGCCATTGCCTTGAAGTCAATGTTTGCACCTTCACTCTTCTCAATCATCTGAGAGATAAGTTTACTATGCTCCTCCACTTTGTGACGGCGGTTTTTGAGATACATATTTACACCCGTCAAGATAATTGCTGGTATTCCACCAAAAAGTAACAACACTCCAACAATAGGAACTAACCCAAGCATAAATTCTTCCATAAAATAAAATTTAGTAAGTTTAACAAATCGTTCTCCGTCGCTTCTCTGCGACTACACCCATTAGACAAATGAGAAAAAGAAAATATTACAAACGACTGTTATTTTTTTTACTTTGTCGTTTACCGCTACATTTACTTAAGATTCAGCGGTTGCGTTTTGGGATGTTCCTTTAATCGGGGCCCCCACGAGCTTCAACGGGGTCCCCGAAAAAGCAAATAGCTTTTTGGGGTGCATTGTGAGCGAGTGGGGAGAGGAAGAACGACGGCAACCTCAACGAACAGAGTGAGTTCTTTGTTGCAAGTTCGTTCTGACGAGGAGCGGTGGCAATTTATCACGGAGTGCTTTGATAATAAGATTTATATAAGATTTCGTGAGCATAGCGAGCAGGAGGTAATAAATTCCTTCAAAAACACATCATTTTGCCTGTGTCGTTCCACGTATTCGTGAAAAATATCCAATTCTCAGGGCGTTATTTTGCCATTAAAATGCTCGTAAATCTTTGTCCCTGAGCGAGTTCCGAGCAAATCAATCCATTCTTCCAATTTCGCGCTTCTAGCACGCGCCACGGAGCCAAAGCGTTGCAGTATCTTTTGCTTTGTAACTGAGCCAACTCCCTGAATATCATCTAGTTCGCTCTTTGTTTGAGCCTTGCTACGTTTCTTTTTATGGTAGCTGATAGCAAATCTGTGTACCTCATCTTGTATTTCTACCAACAACCGAAACACTTCATCCGTTACTTTCATTCCAAACTCCTGAACTGGGTCACCATAGAGTAGGGTATTTGTTCTATGTTTATTATCTTTCTTCAATCCCGCTATTGGAATTTGCAATCCCAACTCTTCATACACTACCTCCTTAATGGCACTCATCTGTCCTAATCCGCCATCGGCAATAATCAAGTCGGGTAGGGCACTTCCTTCTTCCACTAGACGACTATATCTCCTCCTTACTACCTCGCGCATACTTGCGTAGTCATCGGGACCAACTACCGTCTTTATCTCATACTTCTTATACTCGCTCTTGCATGCGCGTGCTTTCTTAAACACTACGCAACCCGCTACCGCATTACTACCTTGCGTATTCGAGTTATCAAAACTATCAATCCACATCGGTAGGGTAGGCAGACCCAACAAACTTTGTAATCCACCCAAGATACGCGCAGCCCGCTGGTCTGGATTCAACTTATCTTCCTGATGAATTCGGTCTTTCTTGTACTGCTTCACATTCTGCATGGCCAAATCCAGGAGTTTCTTTTTATCTCCTCCCAAAGCGATATTCACATGCAAATTTTCATTAATTATCTCTGGAATAAACGGAACAATTACCTCTTTTGTCGTACTTCCCAATTGCTCTCGCAATTCGTAAATACCCATCGCCAAAATCTCTTCTCTAGTCTCGTCTAGCTGCTTCTTATACTCAATCGTCTGCCCCTGTACAATACTTCCGTTATGCACATGCAGCATACTGATATACACATTTTGTCCCATTTCATCATATCCAAACACGTCTACATCACCTGCATGAGAATTGGTAATGACCGTTTTACTCTTGAAATTCTCGATCAATTCGAGCTTTTCTTTCAATCGTCCAGCCTCTTCATATCGCATAGACATGGCGGCTTCCATCATCTCTGCCTCTATTTGCTTACTGATCTCTTGCGCATCACCCTTGATGATCTTGCGAGCCGATTCTATATATTCCAAATACTTCTCTCGGCTTACTTTACCCTCACATATACCACAGCAATTACCCAGATGATACTTCAAGCACACGCGATATTTCCCCATTTCAACGCTGCTTTTATTCATTTGCATCGCGCATGTGCGAATAGGGTAGAGCTTATGTATTAGTTCCAAAACCAAGTCCAATGTATATCCAAAAGTATAAGGACCATAGTAATCTCCTAGGCCTTTAATTATCTTCCGAGTCTTAAAGATTCGTGGATAATCTTCTCTCGTTATACAGATGCTAGGATAACTCTTCCCGTCTTTTAGTAAGATATTATAGTGTGGTTGATACTGTTTTATCAGGTTATTTTCTAATAAAAACGCATCTTGCTCGCTCTGCACAACCACATATTTAATATCTGCAATGCTTTTCACTAGCAGTTTAGTCTTATATCTATCCTGCTCTTTATGGAAATAACTGCTAACTCGCTTCTTCAAACTCTTAGCTTTACCCACGTATATTACTTCCCCTATCTCATTGAGATATTGGTACACTCCGGGTTCATCAGGTAGTCGCTGAAGAATATCCTGTATATGCGGATTTTTGGACACGATTGATTAAAATCCGATGGATACGAATAAAATTAGCAATTCAATAGACTGCTGATCTCTACATCGTCTCCAATAGCTTTTCTTCCATTCAAGAAGTCAAGCTCAATAATAAAGTTGATATATACCTTCTTTACACCAAATTTCCTTACTAATTCCAATGCTGCGGCCATTGATCCACCTGTTGCTAGCAAATCATCATGAAGCAATACAACGTCGTTTTCGTTCAATGCATCTGCATGAATCTGAATGGTATCCACTCCATATTCTTTTGAATAACTTACTTCAATAGTCTCTGCTGGCAATTTGCCTGGTTTACGAACAGGTACAAAACCAGCTCCCAGATCCATTGCTACAGCAGGACCAAGTATAAATCCTCTAGATTCAATACCAACTACTTTAGTAATACCGTATGCACGATACAAATTAACAATCTCATCTTTCATCCATTTTAAATACTCTGGATTACTCAATACTGTAGTAATGTCTTTAAAAATAATTCCTGGTACAGGAAAATCCTTTACATCGCGAATAGCCGCGAGCACTTCTTCGTGTTTCATTTTTTATGTTATTTATTTTTTTGCGAATGTTCCACGTGAAACATTGTTGTGTGTAGTATGTTTATCTTCCCATTAATACCAATAGTACGCTTACATCATTAGGACTAACCCCTGGTATTCTGCTAGCTTCGCCTATGGTTGCTGGTTGGATTCTGCACAGTTTTTGTCTAGCTTCTGTACTTAACGATTGAACGCCGTTGTAGTCAAAGTCCTTTGGTAAACGAATATTGTCCAATCTATGTAGTTTGTCTGCGGCCATTTTTTCTCGTTCAATATAACCCTTATACTTGATGTTAATCTCTGTACTCTCTACTATTTCTTCTTTTCTATCTCCTAATACCTCTATTCTTTCTTTCAGCTCTGGTAGCACCTCTGCCAAACTTGAGATAGTTATATTAGGACGTAGTACCAAATCTATCAGTCTGCAGGTATGTTGTAAATCACCATAACCCAGTTGGTTGAGATAGGCATTGATGTCTTTGGCTTTTACTGATGTCGTACGCAGCATTTCTGTCAAAGCTGCTTCGCCTTCTTGTTTGTTCTTTAGTAATCCCAATCGATATTCATCCGCTAGTCCTAGTTTATAGCTTCTCTCTGTTAAACGAGCATCGGCATTATCTTGGCGAAGTAGAATACGATATTCTGCTCTTGATGTAAACATACGATAAGGTTCATCCACACCTTTATTTACCAAGTCATCAATCAATACGCCGATATAACTCTCGTCTCTCGCCAAAGTAAATGGCGCACCTCCTGTAATATTTTGATGGGCGTTAATACCAGCTACAAGCCCTTGTCCTGCTGCTTCTTCATAGCCTGTTGTACCATTGATCTGACCCGCAAAGAATAGGTTTTTAATCTTCTTTGTCTCCAATGTATGCAGCAACTGAGTAGGGTCAAAAAAGTCGTATTCAATGGCGTATCCTGGACGGTAGAGAACTATGTTCTCTAAACCCTTTACAGTACGCAATGCTTGCCATTGAATTTGCCAAGGTAGGGAAGAGGAAAAACCATTGATATAATACTCGTTGGAGTCAACACCTTCTGGCTCTAAAAACAACTGATGCATATCCTTATCTGCAAAAGTCACTATCTTCGTTTCTATACTTGGACAGTATCTTGGACCTATACTTTGAATCTGTCCATTGTAGAGAGGAGAGTCCGCCAATCCACTACGTAGCACGTCATGTGTCTGTTGGTTGGTATAAGTAATCCAACAACTCATCTGTTTAAGTTGACGTTGAACCGTATCTAAATACGAGAATTGGTGATTATCTTCATCGCCTAATTGCTCGGTCATTTGGGAGAAATCAATGCTTCTCTTATCTACACGAGCTGGAGTACCGGTCTTCATTCTATCGGTAGCAAAGCCCAATTGACGCAATTGCTCTGTAATACCAAAACTACTTGGTTCAGCGATTCTTCCGCCTTCTATTTGCGTTTTACCAAAGTGTAGCAAACCATTCAAGAATGTACCATTGGTCAAAATAACCGCCTTTGCCTCCATTTCTACCCCTAACAGAGTTTTTATTCCGCACACTTGACCATCTTTGATCACTAGCTCCATTACTGTATCTTGCCAGATATCTAGGTTGGGCGTTGTGGTTAATATCTTTACCCATTCTTCAATAAAGCACTTTCTGTCGCTTTGACTACGTGGACTCCACATGGCAGGACCTTTGCTGCGATTCAGCATACGGAACTGAATAGCACTTCTATCTGTCACAATACCCATTTGTCCACCCATAGCGTCTATCTCTCTGACTATCTGACCTTTAGCTATGCCTCCAACAGCAGGATTACAACTCATCTGACCAATCTTATTCATATCCATGGTGATGAGCAATGTTTTGCTACCCATGCGGGCAGCTGCGCTAGCTGCTTCGCAACCAGCATGTCCTGCTCCTACTACAATAATGTCGTATTTAAATTCCATACAATCAATGCTTTATCTTTTTCTTCCTATTGTTTTGCGTCTATGATGCCATCTGTCTTGTCCGCTATAACTACTTTTTCCTATGGTTCGTATAGATGGAGAAAATGCATCTTCTAAATGTGTACTTTCTATTATTTCGTGTGTTAAGGGATTCATTATCAATCCAATGATATCAAAACGTGGAGCTTGTTCTATATTGTTCATTTTGATGTATGCATTAGCTGCAGCTACCATACGTCTTTTCTTTAATTCATCAACGTATTCTTCAGGACGCTTATCGGAAAAAGTAGAGGTTCTAGTTTTTACTTCTAGAAATACTATTTCCTTTTTGTTGATAGCAATCACATCCATTTCCAAGTGTCCAAAACGCCAATTGGTGTCTACAATGCGGAACCCCTTTTTACGCATAATCTGGCACGCGATATCCTCTCCAATATTTCCTACTACATTGTGTTCAGCCATCTTTTAAACAATCTGTTTTTTTACACGTGCAGCATCCATTCTCAGCATTATGAAGAGTAATAAAGTAAATCCCCACAAAGACGATCCTCCATAACTAAAGAAAGGTAACGGAATACCTATTACAGGTAATAATCCTAGAACCATTCCTATATTGATAGTCACGTGAAATAACAATATACTTGCTACGCAATACGCGTATATCATACTAAATCTATCCCGTTGTCTCTCTGCTATTTGTATAATCCTTAAGATTAGTAAGAGGTAAAGTATCAATACGCCTGCAGAACCTACAAATCCCCATTCTTCACCTACTGTACAAAAGATAAAATCGGTATCTTGTTCTGGTACAAATTTTAATGTTGTTTGTGTACCTTGTGTCCATCCTTTACCAGTTATTCCACCAGAACCAATTGCGATAAGAGATTGGTTGACATTATAGCCGGCACCATTGGGGTCATCTTTCATACCGAGTAGAACTTCAATACGTGTACGTTGGTGTGGCTGGAGAACTTTATGAAAGGCAAAATCACAACCTTGGCAGAATAGGCTTTCCACGGCAATAAATATCACTAACCAGCCCCAACTATTTTTTCTCTGTTTAATCCATTGAAAGAGTAATATGCATACGCAAATAATCAAACTTAGTATGCATATAAAATTAAAATTTACGAATGTTTTATTCTGGAGAAACAATCCTGTACCAAATGTAGCAACAAGACATGCTGCAGTGATAAGGGTTGTTTTTATATCTTTTTCTTTAATAATCAACAATGCGAGAACTACTCCTTCAATTATGATTGTACTTAGGAAAAATCCATGATTACCAACTCCAAAAGGAATGCTCATTTCGCCAAAGCGAATTACAAGTACGAATAGGACAATGCTTATTAATCCCCATAATAGTATGTACCCAGACATACCCTGACGATAAAAGACAAGTAGAAATGATAAGAAAACCAACGCAGATCCTGTTTCTTTTTGCGCTATCATAATGATAACGGCAGGTATACCAATCAAAACTAGTGGTATGAATAAATCTCGAATACTTTTTACGCTATAGCCATGTCGGCTCATAAATTTGGCTACAGCAATTGCAGTAAAACACTTAGCAAATTCAGCGGGTTGTAGACTAACAGGACCAATATTAATCCACGATAATGAACCCTTGATATCTCGTGCTAAAATAGGAGTTATAATGAGCAATAATAACATAGCCCCGTAGAAGATATAGCCCAGTACATCATAGGCTTTTTCTTCTATAACCAGAATGATTGTACCTAAGAAGACGGCTGTTATAATCCACATTAATTGTTTACCTGCACGATGTGAAAAATCCCAAATCTCGGTTTGATCCGTAGTATAGCTAGATCCATATATATTGATCCAACCAAATAGTGCAATCATGAGGAACAATAAAATTGTCCACCAATCTATACCAGATATGAGATTTCTATTTTTACTCATCTTCTTGCTCAATCAAATTAGTATTAACCATTTGCTCAAATAGTTCTGTTCGTTCTATTTTTCCGGTTAAATATTGTTCCATTACAAGTGTAGCTATAGGACAAGCTGATTTAGAGCCAAATCCGGCATTTTCAATTGCTACAGCAATAGCTATTTGAGGATCGTCTTTTGGAGCAAAAGCAATAAATAGAGCATGGTCTTCTCCATGAGGATTTTGGACAGTACCAGTTTTACCGCATATTTGTAATTTAGGAAGGTTATATGCCCGTCCAGTACCTTTAGTCATAACACGTGCCATTCCTTGATGTACGACGTCAAAATGCTTTTTATCAACCAATGTATTGTGTACATCTAACTTCATAGAATCATGTCTATTGAAATGAGGTGTGATGTAGTATCCTTTGTTAGCAATTGCTGCTACTTGGTTGGCTAGTTGTAATGGGGTGGCTAATATCTCACCTTGGCCGATAGATAAAGAACGAATGGTAATGGCTTTCCATCCTCTACTTCCGTAGGTCTTGTTATAGAATTCTTCGGTTGGTATGTAACCTTTGGCTTGATCACGTACATCCGTATTTTCAAATTGACTACCTAATCCAAAACTGGTGACGATATTTCTCCAATTCTCATAGTGTTTTTTGAACAAAGTATGTTTATCTTTGTATCCATCTTGTTGTAGCAAGTCTCTAAATAATTCCCAAAAGAATGGGTTGCAACTCTGCTCTATTCCTTCACAAACATCTACTAGGTTACCATGGCTATGGGTACACTTAATAGGAGACGATCCACGTCCTTGACATGTATACTGCGTATTGGGAGTTATAATACCTTCTTGTAAACCTATTAGAGCCTGGATAATTTTAAATGTAGAACCTGGCGCATATTGCGCTTGTGTCGCTCTATTCATCAAAGGTTTATGTTTATTATCAGCCAACTTTTGATAGTTAGTAGATCGCTCTTTTCCTACGAGTTCTTTAGGATCCCAATATGGAGCACTGGCCATCACAAGTATTTCACCTGTTTTAGGTTCAATAGCTACAATACTTCCAATCTTGTCTTTCAATAGTTGTTCTGCTACTTCTTGTGTTGCTCTATCAATGCTTATACGAACATCTACGCCAGCTTGAGCGGGTATATCCAAAGCTCCATCTTGATATTTGCCTTGAATTCGTCCTCGTGCATCTCTCATGAGTACTTCTACTCCTTTTTCTCCACGAAGTTGTTTCTCATATGTTCGCTCTATACCGTCTCTTCCAGAATAATCCCCCATAGCGTAATACTCATCTTTTTCCATATCTGAATAGTTAACTTGCCCCACACTACCTAAAACATGGGATGCTATAGGGTATATATAATTTCGCAGAGTACGCACACGGATATCCACACCTGGATATCTGTATTTTTCTTGTTGAAGTTGTGCTATATCTTCTTGTTGTAAATGTTGGATAAATATCTGTGGAGTATGTTTGGAATATCCCCTGTTTTTATTGATATCTTTCATGTTTTGCATGCGAGTTACAAAATCTTCCACATCTATTTGTATTGCCTTGCAAAACCCAAGTGTGTCAAAGTTGGTTTCTTCCATCTCTTTGACAATCATTGTTATTTCATAAGCAGGTTGGTTGACAACTAGTAATTCTCCATTTCGATCATATATCAAACCGCGTGATGGATATATTGTCTGATGTAATTGAGCATTACTATCTGCTAGTGCTTGACTAGATTGGTCTAAAATTTGCAAAGAAAAGAGGCGTAAAATATACACCAGAATGATTATAATAGCTATTCCGGAAACAATATACTTACGACTATGAAAAAGATCATTTTCCATCTATTTCCTTACCAAATTATATATTAGTAGCAACAAGATTGTTAATACGCTGCTACAAGCAGTCTGTATCAATATTAGATCCCAGTTTTGAAAATTCCATGCTTCTAAACCAAAAATCATAAAGTGGTGACAAAACGTCAACAAGGTAATATACTTCACGTATGCACCTATTCCAATGCTTTTACTATTGATATCGGTTTTTATTCTCTCAATGTCCTGGACTAATTTCTTTAGAATGATAGGTCTAAGATACGTCAATGCAACACATGCTGCTATATGCACACCTAGGGAATTACAAAATATGTCCATTATCAATCCAATGAACGCTCCAATAATCATTTCTAGCCACTGTGGATATAGCAAGGGCATACTAAACAAAAGTAATATGTACACCATCGGATAACCCCATCCCTGTATATGGAGGCGGTCAAAAAGTGTCACTTGCAGGAGAATGACTATAATAGTTTTTAGTATTATCTTAATCCACTTCATTCTGTATACTATCAAAGTCTTGTCTATTGTTGTTTTGGAGTATCTGAACGTATTTAATGGTACTATAATCGGTACTCAATGCAATTGTAGCTGTGTGATAATCATCACTAGTTCCTTCTAATACCTCATGTATTCGTCCTATAGATATTCCTTCTGGAAAAGAAGGCGTTAAACCACTGGTTACAATCAAATCTCCACGGTTGATAGGAACGTGTCTAGCAATTTGTGTTAAGTTAACATATTTAAAATTTTTCCCATTCCATTTTGTTCCTCCAAGTTCATTGGTAGCAACGCGCACACTGAAATTAATGTCTGTATGGATAAGGGGCACAACCAGTGCATACTTCTCTGAAACGGTACTTACGATACCAACAATTCCGTCGGCACCAATCACTCCCATATCCTTTTCAACTCCGTCTCTAGTTCCTTTGTTGAGAGTTAGATAGTTATGTTGCTTGTGAATACTGATATCAATCACTTTGGCAGGTATATATTCCCAATCAAGGTGACTATAGATGTATTGGCTGTCACGTTCAATGAGATATTCGTTAGTGTTTTGAACGTTCATCAATTGAGACTTTAGTCTTGCATTTTCTTCTGCCAATATGATATTTTCTTCATGCAAATGAAAATATTCTTCAACGGATGTTTTAGCCTCAAGATAACTAGCTGCAACACTATTTGTACTAGACAACACAGTGCTCAGCTGATACTCGTGCGTATTAGCTATCAGTATAAATGCAACAACTTCCAATATTGTGAATATTAGGAAGTTGTTATAACGTAGTAGAAAATCTAACAGATTTCTCATTTATCGTATCAAGAAACCAAAGTTATGTACATTTTTAAGTGCGACTCCTGTTCCGCGAGCAACTGCGTGCAATGGATCTTCAGCTACGTGGAATGGAATAGTTATCTTATCTGTTAAACGTTTACTTAAACCATGTAACTGTGCACCACCACCGGTTAAGTAAATACCGCGTCTTACAATATCTGCATACAACTCAGGTGGAGTAGCCTCGAGAGCTTGTAGAATAGCGTTTTCTATTTTTGAAATACTCTTTTCTAAGCAATGAGCAATCTCTTGATAACTTACTGGTACTTGCATTGGCAATGCGGTCACCTTGTTAGGACCAATTACCATATAATCTTCTGGAGCATCCTCTAACTCTGGAAGTGCAGAACCAACTTTCATCTTTATTCGTTCTGCAGTAGGTTCGTCAATACGCAAGTTGTGCATACGACCCATATATTCCACAATATCAGCATTCAAATCATCTCCAGCTACTTTGATGGATTTATTAGCAACAATACCACCAAGAGAAATAACTGCAATCTCAGTTGTGCCACCACCTATATCAACAACCATACAACCTTCTGGACTCTCCACATCAATACCCATACCTATCGCAGCTGCCATAGGTTCGTAAATCATATACACATCTCTACCGCCTGCATGCTCTGAACTATCGCGTACTGCACGAATTTCCACTTCTGTACTTCCTGATGGAATACAAACGACCATACGGATATTAGGGCTGAACAATCGATTTCTTTTAGGAATCATCTTAATCATACCACGAATCATCATCTCGCAAGCATAGAAATCGGCAATCACACCGTCGCGCAATGGACGTACTGTGTGGATCAAGGTACCACCCTTACCAATCATTTGTTGTGCTTTGCGTCCAACCGCTACCATCTTTCTGTCTGCACTATTAATGGCCACTACAGATGGCTCATCAACTACAACTTGGTCGTTGTACATGATGATAGTATTGGCTGTTCCCAAGTCAATAGCAATCTCTTGTGTGAACGAAAAAAGTCCCATTCTAAGTCTAAATATTACAAAGTTATACTAATCTATTTAAAAATCGCGCAAAGGTACAACTTTTTTTTGATATTTCCAATACCTGTTGTTTTTTTTACAAAAAAAAGTGTGATAGCAATTTTACTATCACACTCGCGCTCCCTCAAGGACTTGAACCTTGGACCCCCTGATTAACAGTCAGATGCTCTAACCGACTGAGCTAAGGAAGCATTATTTTTTACAACCAAACCTCATTGATTTTCGATTGCGGGTGCAAAAGTACTGCTTTTTTTTGATATGAGCAAGTTTTTTTGAAAAAAAATTACTATCTTTGCAAACTTTTTTGATTTTACACCTCAAAAATGCATATTTTACACTAAAAAACATACAAAATGAAGAAAATTTTAGGATTGGGTAATGCTTTAACAGATATCCTACTTCAAATCTCAGAAGGGGATCTCCGAGAGATTGGATTTCCCAAGGGAAGTATGAATCTTATCGATGCACAACAATTTGAGTACCTTCAAACAAAATTTGCTTCCGTGCGCAAAAAACTAGTAGCTGGTGGTAGTGCTTCTAATACGGTGGCTACGGTGGCGCAACTAGGAGGAAAAGCGGCTTTTATTGGGAAAATTGGTAACGATGAAGTAGGACGGTTCTATCATGAAGATTTGCTCAAGAATAATGTGCAACCTCAACTATTAACATCCTCTTTGATGTCTGGATGTTGTATAGTACTCATCACACCTGATGGCGAGCGTACTTTCTGCACGTACTTAGGAGCTGCTGCAGATATGAAAGCCGAGGATATTTCAAAAGAGGTTTTTATTGGTTATGATATTTGCCACGTAGAAGGTTATCTCGTTCAAGACCATGCGCTCATAGAAACCGCATTGCGTACTGCTAAGGACCAAGGATGTACTGTTTCTCTTGATCTGGCAAGTTATAACGTGGTTAATGAAAACCACCAGTTTCTCAAAGACCTTATATATAAATATGTAGACATCGTATTTGCTAACGAGGATGAATCATTCGCTTATACCCATCTTAATCCAGAAGAGGCAGTTGAAAATATTGCTCAACAATGTGATATCGCTATTGTCAAAGTAGGAAAACGTGGTTCATATATACGACAAGGATCTCAATTGCACCATATTGGAGCGATAACATCATCGTGTTTGGATTCTACTGGTGCCGGTGATCTATACGCAGGAGGATTTTTACACGCCTTATCCGATGGATTTGACCTACGTCGATGCGGTGAGATAGGTACTGTAGCTGCTGGACGTATCGTGGAAATAGTTGGAACCAAACTTCCAGACGAGACATGGGATGAGATTAGACGTATTTGTGCTCTCTATAGGGGATTCATGCACAAATTAAAATTTTAATTAAAAATTCAAATATATGAAAGTTCTTTACATCGTATACCAATTACTTATTGGTTATCCATTGGTAATAGTAGCCACACTATTTGCAGCTATATTTACTATTTTATGTTTTCCTTGGAAAAATGGCAAAGCTCCACGCACAGTTCAGGTTTTATGGTCAAGAAGTGTTTTGTGGTTCTTGTTAGTACCTATCAAGGTGACAGGTAGAGAAAATGTTGATACCAAACAGTCTTATGTCTTTGTGGCTAATCACCAATCATTCTTGGATGTATTTGCTATCTACGGATGGTTGCCTAACAACTTCAAATGGTTGATGAAGAAAGAGATACGTAAGGTTCCATTTGTAGGAACGGCTTGTGCAGTTGCTGGTCATATCTTTGTGGATCGTGCTAACCCAAAAGCAGCTATGAAGAGCCTAGAGGATGTCAAAGTACAATTGCATGATGGTATTTCTACTGCTATCTTCCCAGAAGGTACACGTACTAAAACCGGTGAAATCGGACGTTTTAAGCAAGGTGCTTTCAAAATTGCAATGGATCTTAATTTGCCCGTTGTACCTATTTCTTTGAAAGGCTTTTTCAAAGCTATGCCTAGCAAACAATTTTATGTTAATCCCGGATCACACGTTGAGATTCATATTGGACAACCAATAGATTTATCCCAGTTCAACGATATGAATGAGGCCATGGCTTATGTTCGTGAGCAAATACAAAAGGGACTAAATTGATAGTATCATTCATAAAAAAAGCAGCATCTCAAGGTGCTGCTTTTTTATTTTATAGATTGTTCGCCTAATTACTTCTTCTTTGCGTCGATTTCAGCGTCAACCAAAATGCGACCGCACAACTCGCAAACGATGATTTTTTTGCGAAGACGGATGTCCAATTGACGTTGTGCAGGAATCTTGCTGTGGCAACCACCGCAGCTATCGCGCTCTACCTTAACAACAGCCAAACCATTGTGTGCATTCTTACGAATACGATGGAATGCTGTCACAAGGCGATCCTCAATATGCTTCTCCAAATCAGCAGCACGGAGCATGAGTTTCTCTGTTTGCTCCTTGGTCTCTGACAAGATAGCCTCCAACTCATTGCGTTTTTGGTTCAAATCTACAGTACGATCCTCAATGTCAGTAATAGTCTTAGCTTTATCTGCTTGGTGGTTTTCCAACTCGGAAGTCAATTTAGCAATCTTACGTTGTGATGATTCGATATCCAACTCTTGGTACTCAATCTCTTTGGTGAGGTTATCGTACTCGCGGTTGTTACGAACATTGTTTTGTTGCTCTTTGTAACGAGAGATAGCTGCATTAGCATTCTCAATACGTACACGGTGCTCTGAGATACCAGTCTCACACTCTTTGATGCTATTTTCAATGTTTGTAAGGCGAGTTTTGAGACCTTCTACCTCATCACTCATGTCTTTTACCTCTTGTGGTAACTCACCAGCAAGGATGCGTAACTCGTCAATTTTAGTATCAACGGTTTGCAATTCATACAATGCGCGCAATTTCTCTTCTACGCTCATGATTTGTTCTTCTTTCTTTGCCATAATGATATATTGTTTTGTTTTAAAAGTTCTAAAGTTCTAAAAGTTTTAAGGGTTTCAAAGTTTCAGGCGGCTTTGCCGCTTGTTCCAATGCCTCTAGCCTCTAACCTTTAACCTTTCGCCTCATCGCCTAGTTGCCTCATCGCCCTATAGCCTATCTCCAATATTGTATAGGACTCTTGTCTTTCTTCGCTACCTGCGTATGTACATAAGGAGAGAGCAACTGCTCAAAAATTTCGCGTGTGAAATGTTCACTCACCCAATGGTCCATATCTACCACAGCTATTTGACCAAAAGCAGCTTGCATCTCGTGGTACTTAAAGTCTGCTGATACATACACATCCGCACCTTGAGCGATAGCCTCGTTCACGAGATCTGCTCCGGCACCACCGCAGATAGCTATCTTCTGCACTTGATTATGTTTGCCTTCTACATAACGTAAACCAGCTCCCTCTATACCAAACACTTTCGCTATATGTGCCACTAACGCTTGCGTACACATTGGCTCTGGCAACATACCGATAACACCCAAGCCGACATTATCTTGACTCTCAGACAAGATTCTGTACTCCTTTACACCCAATTTCTCCGCCATTCTGCCACTCACTCCGTGTAACCAACTATCCATCGAAGTATGCGCAGAATAGATAGCTATATGATGTTGAATAGCCTTCAATACACAACGCTCCTGTGGAGTTGATCCGGTTATTTGTTTGAGTCCGCGGAATAATAGAGGGTGATGAGATACAATCAAATCGCAACCCAAAGCAATAGCCTCATCGACGACAGATTCTGTTACATCTACCGTCAACAATGCCGCATTCACTTCTGCATTGCGATCACCCACCTGCAGTCCCGAATTATCCCAATCTTCTTGGTAACTCAAGGGAGCTACAGATTCTATGATATTGATGATATCCTGAAGGATCAACCTTTTTTAGAGCCAACGCCTGTACGTGCTGACGAAGCGGCAGCTTTTTGTGTTTTAACTTGTTGCTTTGGAGCAGGTTTCTTAACCTCTTGCTTTACTTCTTCTACAGCAACCTCCTCACCTTCTTCTACGGTGAAATCGGTAATTCCTGCACCAATAAGGATATTGTACCATTGAATCAGTTTACGAATATCACTAGGATATACGCGATCGCGGTCAAAATCAGGCAATACTTCTCCAAAGAACTCACGCAATTGATCGTTATCGGCTTTCTTAGGGTCGATAGAAGCTTGTTTGAGACCTTCCTTCTCGCCCAATTTAGTCAATACCTCGCTAAGCGCGATATCATCGCCCATGGTGTACATAGAGATCTCACCAAGAGAAACGATTTTGTCGCGAGCATAAGTAGGCATACGCTTGCCGTCCAACAATGATTCAACAATCAACATATTGTTACCACGATTCACCAATTTGTAGAGTCCTGGTTTGCCTGTAATTGATAAAATATCCTTCAACATAAAATTCTTAATTTTAAAATCGCTGCAAAGGTACGCATTTTTTTGAATATACGCAAGATTTGATAAAAACTTTCTGCGTTTTTCTTGCATATGTACAATATTTGTACTACCTTTGTGCGTTATTTTAATAATTTTAAGGTGTGGAAAACAAAGAAAAAATTCAACTTCCAGAGAATGCCTCACGTCCTCTCAAACCCGGAGAGCACTATGAGCCAATTCTCAAACCACAAAACAATTACCCTGAGATAACCCCATATAGTGTTATCATGGGTGTGGTAATGGCCATTATCTTTTCAGCCGCAGCTGCTTATCTCGGCCTTAAGGTAGGTCAAGTTTTTGAGGCCGCTATCCCTATTGCCATTATTGCAGTAGGTTTATCGTCAGCTATGAAACGCAAGAACGCTCTCGGTGAGAATGTGATTATCCAGTCTATTGGTGCTTCTTCGGGTGTGATCGTAGCAGGTGCTATCTTCACACTGCCTGCACTTTATATCTTGCAGGCTAAATATCCCGATATCACCGTGAACTTCATGCAAGTTTTCTTGTCATCCTTGCTTGGTGGTTGCTTGGGTATATTGTTCCTCATTCCGTTCCGCAAGTATTTCGTACAGGAGAAACACGGTGAATATCCTTTCCCTGAAGCCACTGCTACTACTCAAGTGCTTGTGTCTGGCGAAGGCGGTGGCAACCAAGCGAAACCGCTCATCTGGGCTGCTGGAATCGGAGGATTGTACGATTTTGCGGTTTCCACTTTCGGACTTTGGACAGAGCATCTCACTACCCGTATGACAGGTTGGGGCGAAGCGCTTGCAGCTAAGTTCAAACTCGTATTCTCTGTCAATACCTCGGCTGCGGTACTTGGTTTAGGTTTTATCATCGGATTAAAGTATGCTGCGGTTATTTGTGCGGGTTCATTTTTCGTATGGTGGGTATTGCTCCCAATGCTCGGTACCATCCCTGCTATGGAAGCGATGGATCCTGATCTGATGTTCAAGGATTATGGCCGTAATATAGGTATCGGTGCCATTGCTATGGCAGGTCTTATTGGTATTGTCAAAAGCTGGGGCGTAATCAAATCTGCCGTTGGATTGGCTGGAAAAGAGCTCGGAGGTAAAGGTAAAGCTGTTATCACTGCATCTCTGCGCACAGAGAGAGATCTCACGATGAAATTCGTGGTTATTGCTCTTGCAATGGCCTTGGTTGTAACCCTAGTTTTCTTCTGGATAGGTGTTTTAGGCAGTTTTTGGCAAGCTTTTGTTGCTTTCCTAGTTGTTGCCGTCATCTCCTTCCTCTTTACCACGGTTGCAGCTAATGCGATCGCTATCGTTGGTAGCAACCCTGTGAGCGGTATGACCTTGATGACCCTCATTATCGCTTCCGTAATCTTCGTGGCTGTAGGTATGAAAGGTTCTAGTGGTATGGTAGGTGCCATGGTTATTGGTGGTGTGGTTTGTACTGCCTTATCTATGGCAGGTGGTTTTATTACCGACCTCAAGATCGGTTATTGGATTGGTACTACTCCTCGTAAGCAAGAGACTTGGAAGTTCCTCGGAACTCTTGTGAGTGCGGCTACCGTAGGTGGTGTGATGATTATTCTTAACAAGACATACGGCTTCGTAGGCGAAAATGCACTTGTAGCTCCTCAAGCCAACGCGATGGCTGCGGTTATTGAGCCACTGATGAGTGGTCAAGGTGCACCATGGATGCTCTATTTCGCAGGTGCGGCTTTGGCATTGATTCTCAACTTCATGGGTGTACCTGTGTTGGCATTTGCATTAGGTATGTTTATACCTATGGAGCTTAACACGCCATTATTGATCGGCGGATTTATTGCATGGTTAGTTAGTCGTCAACGTGCTAAAGATGGACAAAAAGCAGAGCAACTTGCTCAAGCACGCAGCGAGAAAGGTACACTCATTGCATCCGGTTTCATCGCAGGTGGTGCTTTGATGGGTGTGGTCAGTGCAGTTGTGAAATTCTGTGGAGTTGAGTGTTATTTGACCGATTGGGCAGCAAGCAGTAATGCTGCTCTAGTGGGTATACTTGCATACGTTGCACTTATCGTATACTTCATTTGCGCCAGCAAGAAAACCAAATAAGCGCTTTGCGCCATATAAGAGTTTAATGTTACACGCTAAAGCGATGTTTTAGAAGTTGCATACTCTTCGTTCAACAGCCGTAGGGAAACCTGCGGCTGTTTTCTTTCCCTGCCTTTAAACTTTCAACTTTAAACCCCGCTGCAAGCCCACAACTCTAAACCCTAAACTACCAATTACGGGTTCTTATCTCGTTTTACTCGAACGATTATTGCTTGACGGGTTCATACTATACCTTCACTATATATTTACTATGAGATTACTATGAGATCGGTATGTGATTACTATGTGATTCCCACCCATTGCTTATCTCTTTGATAATGGGAATGATGTTCACCGATTTCTCCGAAAATATAGTGTGGGTATTTTGGGCAATTCAATTTACCCTATATACTCTAAAAACCCTAAATACTATCTCTTTGTTTTTTCTTCCCAATTCAAATAACAAATCTGCATAACCGATTTTATTTCATTCGATTATGCGGATTTACCTTACAGCCTAATAACCTTATTACTTCATCCTACGGACTTCCTGCGAACACTTTCTCATACCTCCTCAAAAAGTCCGCAGAAATCCATTTCAATTGCTTTTCTCCCTCAAAATCAATGAATATATTCCTTGAATATAGCGAGCGATTTTTGACCACAATTGATATATCCATATATCATTTTTCAAAAATATCGGCGCTAAACTTGCGGATATGCGAAAAAAGTAGTACCTTTGTCGCCAAATGGCGACGAAGCTCAAAGGGCTATCGCTTGCAACCCTTAAAACTGTTAAAACAATTAAAACTTTTTAAACAATAAATCATTATTTACAACTATGGTAAGTTACAAAGAACTTGGCTTGGTGAACACCAAAGAGATGTTTGCTAAAGCAATCAAAGGCGGATACGCTATCCCAGCCTTCAACTTCAACAACATGGAGCAACTCCAAGCTATCATCAAAGCTGCTGCTGAGACCAAGAGCCCAGTTATCCTCCAAGTATCTAAAGGTGCGCGTAACTACGCAAACCAAACTCTTCTCCAATACATGGCACAAGGTGCTGTAGAGTATGCTAAAGAGTTGGGTTGGGAGAAGCCACAAATTTGCTTGCACCTCGATCACGGAGATAGCTTCGAGACTTGTAAGAGCTGCGTTGACTTCGGTTTCTCAAGCGTTATGATCGACGGTAGCCACCTCCCATACGAGGAGAATATCGCCCTCACTAAGAAAGTTGTTGAGTACGCTCACGCACACGATGTAACCGTTGAGGCTGAGCTCGGCGTGTTGGCAGGTGTTGAGGATGAGGTATCTGCTGCTGAGAGCCACTATACCAAACCAGAAGAGGTAGTAGATTTCGCTACTCGCACAGGTTGCGACTCACTCGCTATCTCTATCGGTACCAGCCACGGTGCTTACAAGTTCACCCGCGAGCAATGTACTGTTGACCCACAAACTGGTAAGCTCGTTCCTCCTCCATTGGCATTCGATATCCTTGACGCTATCATGGAGCAACTCCCAGGTTTCCCAATCGTACTCCACGGTTCTTCTTCAGTTCCACAAGAGTATGTTGATATCATCAACCAATACGGTGGTAAATTGCCAGACGCAGTAGGTATTCCAGAGGAGCAACTTCGCAAGGCATCTGAGAGCGCAGTTTGCAAGATCAACATTGACTCTGATAGCCGTTTGGCTTTCACCGCTGCTGTTCGCAAAGTGTTTGCTACCAACCCAGGTGAGTTCGACCCACGTAAGTACTGCGGTCCAGCTCGTGACCTCATGACTGAGCTCTACAAGCACAAAATTATCAACGTGTTGGGTTCAAACGGTAAAGCTGAGTAATCATGGCACTACCATTTATGACAGCCGCTGAGGCTGCGCAATTGGTACCTCATGGAGCAATATGCGGCATGGGTGGTTTCACCCCTGCTGGCGCTCCAAAGGACGTTCCTTCTGCTATCGCTGCGATGGCTGAGGCGCTCCACGCTGAGGGTAAACCTTATAAGATCGGTATGTACACTGGCGCCTCTACTGGCGACAGCTGCGACGGTGCACTCGCTCGCGCTCACGCTATTGAGTTCCGTACCCCATACCAAGGTAACAAAGACCTCCGCACCGAGCTTAACGCTCAAGGTGCGCACTACTACGATATGCACCTCTCTGAGTTGGCGCAAGACCTCCGCTACGGCTTTATGCCAAAGCCAAACTTCGCTATCGTAGAGGCTTGCGAGGTAGTAGAGAAAGGTGACCAAGTAGAGATCGTTCTCACCGCAGGTGTAGGTAACGTACCTACTTTCTGCCGCTTGGCTGACAAGGTGATCGTAGAGCTCAACGAGGCAATGCCTGCCGCTATGCGTGGTATGCACGATATCTACGAGCCTGCTGACCCACCTGTACGCCGCGAGATCCCTGTATATAGTGTTTCTGACCGCATTGGTGCAGACTGCGTGACTATCCCTGCAGAGAAATTAGTAGCTGTGGTGAAGACCAACCGTCCTAACGAGGTAGGTGGTTTCACTCCATTGGATGAGACTACTGCTAAGATTGGTGCGAACGTAGCTGCTTTCCTCGAGAACGAGATGAAAGAGGGTCGTATTCCTGCATCTTTCTTGCCAATCCAATCGGGTGTAGGTAACATCGCTAACGCGGTGCTTTACGCTTTGGGTGACAACAAGAATATCCCAGCTTTTGAGATGTACACCGAGGTGATCCAAGATTCTGTAGTGGAACTCATGAACGCAGGTCGCGTGAAGTTCGCTTCTGGTTGCTCATTGACTATTGGTTCTGATAAGCTCCAAGAAATCCTTGACAACCTCGATTTCTTCCGTGATAAACTCGTTCTCCGTCCACAAGAGATCTCTAACAACCCTGAGGTGGCTCGTCGTCTTGGTTTGATTACCATCAACACAGCTCTCGAGGCAGATATCTTCGGTAACATCAACTCTACCCACGTTTGCGGTACCAAGATGATGAACGGTATTGGTGGTTCAGGCGACTTTACTCGCAACGCATATATCAGCATCTATACTACTCCTTCTACCGCTAAGGGTGGTGCTATCTCGGCATTTGCGCCAATGGTTAGCCACCACGACCATAGCGAGCACTCTGTGAAGATCATCATCACCGAGCACGGTATTGCTGACTTGCGTGGTAAGAGCCCAATCCAACGCGCTCACGAGATCATCAACAACTGTGTGGATCCACAATACCGCCCATTGTTGAATGAGTACTTGGAGATGTCTAAGACCGCTCACACCCCTCACACACTCAGCTGTGCGTTGGCTATGCACGAGGAGTTCCTCAAGTCTGGCGACATGCGTAACACCAAGTGGGAGAATTATAAACGCTAAGTATCGGTTATTCGGTTAATATCGGTGAAAGTCGGTTAAGATCGATGATATACATAAAAAAGACTGCTTCGGCAGTCTTTTTTGTATTACTTCTTTATCACCAACCATCGTGGTTTATCGGCGTGCCGCTCTGGGGAATAGAGTCGTAGGATAGGATCATCGGTAGTTTTGATTTGAACACCTATTAAGTCTGCCCATTTTTGGGCTTTTTTTGCGCCTCTGCGGCGGCGTTGTATGCTGCGGGTATCTTTCTCCCAACGACGTTGTTCCCCTTTCTTAATCATTGGTTCTTGCGTGATACCAGCTTCTATAGCCCATTGCACTTCTTCTTCTGAAGCAAGAACCAATGGCTCGTGGCTCTGACGTCTGCATTTATCCAAGAACTCATTCCACTCATTATTCGTCTTATCAACCACTGCTTGCGACCATGATAAATCATTGGGCAAGTTCATCACCTTGTTCCATACACGCCAACTTACAGGTTCTTCGGATATATAATATGGTTCCTCTGCAGCAACATAGATCAGTTTTACGCGCAAGTTCTTTATTTTTAGTTTCTTCACCAACTCCGGTTTATCTTTGACCTGGAGAGTAGGTTCATCAGGAAGAGTGAGTGCCAAACGCAATCCACAGTAGCTATTGCTTTCCAAAGGATCCGTAGAATACCGATGGGAGATATAACTATTCTCCTTGCAGTTATCAAAACTACTACCTCGATACACTTTATTTTTGCCATCTTGAGCACCTTGAGGATTAGGCTCGGTACCGATGTAATATGGACCATACCAATCGGCACACCATTCGCTCACATTACCCGTCATATCATATAACCCTAATTCGTTAGGCAACTTCCGCCCAACCTCATGCCGTCTAAACCCTGCATTACTCAATCCCCAGCTCACTAACTCCGGACTATTACTACCCGCAAAACGATAACCTAGACTCTTGTTTCCTCCCCGTGCAGCAAACTCCCATTCCGCTTCGGTTGGCAAGCGAAAGGGCAAACCAGTTATGCTATCTAATCGCCTCACAAACTCTTGACAATCATACCAACTGACATAACACATGGGGAAATTGGGAAGGTTCATATCTTCTACAAAAACCCATTCTGGCATGACTGCTTTCCACAAGGCTTGCGTTACTTCTGTCCGTCCCATATAATATGCATCCAGGGCAATCGTGTGGACAGGTAAGTCTGTAGAGATGCTTTCTCTATGTTGTTCACGGGTACCGCCCATCATAAACACACCGCCCTCTACTCTTTGCATATCAAAGAGCACACCATTCACTTCAAAATGCAGCACTTGTAGCGAATCGGGAATCATGTTTTTGGGTTTAGCATACACGTTTGCGACTCCCAACCACATTAATATATATAATAAGGTATACTTGTGCATAACCGCAATATCTTATACAAATATTATGCCAAAAACAACCTTTTATATTTGAACCCATAAAACCCTTCAACCACAAAAAAAACTGCCTCAGCAGTCTTTTTTATGTGCTTAGAATAAACTCAATTGATCGGCTACGGGTTTGCTATCCTCAGGAACCTCATTACTGATGGTGAATGGCACATCTACCACTGGTGTCTCGGTCTCTTGAATATCTTCATTGCTAGGAGCCGTTTCAGGTGTGTTATCCCCACCTTCGTTCTCATCTCCATTCTCATCCTTAGGAGTTTCTTCCTCTGGTTCAGGCTCTGGAGTGATGTCCTCTATCTTAGCCACATCCCAGGTCGCAAAACGCTTACCTTTGGCTTTCGCAGATTTAACTTCGATGAACTCGGACATCAGTACTTCCATCGTCGCTTTCGTTTCGTCTACAAAGGTGAGTTGGAAGGTAGCTTCTTCTCTATCGGTCAGGATAGTCATCTTGCTATCTGCGCTCTCGCCCAACATGTTTTGCGATTTAGCTTGTGCATCCAGTTGGAAGCGCTTACCATAATAATACCCCAAATCTGCATTCCACATGGCGAGAGACCATACTTTGTCGCGGTCGAACTTCTCAATGCGCCAGATGTTTTGGTCAAAGTGCGCCGTCAAATCAAAGGTAGTAGTATAGTAGTCACCTGTGGTGGTGATAACCAAGATGCGATCGTCCTCTACAAACTCTCCTAAGTACATACCTTGTCCATCGTAGTTGAGGCGCAAGACATCTGGATCAAACCATACTTTGCGTCCGCCTAGGGTGGAGTGGCCCTTCTGCTTGAGGGTGATAGACTTGACATCGTATTTAGTCAACACATTACCGCGTGCGGTACGGCTCTTGATGGCTAGTTCGCTCAGGTCTTTGATGACTTCGAGTTTCTTGAGGTGTAGGGCAGGTTTGAGCGCTACGCGTATCACCTCCGCTTCGCCATTAGGGTTGGCTGTGAAATATGTTACGCGAGAACCTGCTTTGCCTTGGGTGAGATCGTACTCCTTGTCGCGTGCGATACCGGTAACGGCAAAGCGCTTCATGTAGTAGATTCCTCCCTTTCCATCGCGATAAATAGCATTGTAGATGGTGCGATGGTCGTTCTTGCGGAAGATGTCGATATGGAGGATATCCTTGCCGACATAGATCTTGTCCGCTACTTTAACAATCTTGTATTTACCATCCTTATGGAAGATAATGATATCGTCAATATTGGAGCAGTTGAATAAGAACTCATCCTTCTTCAAGGATGTACCGATAAAGCCATCTTCGCGGTTGATATACAACTTCTCGTTGGCCTCTACAACAGTCTTGATATTGATATTAGCAAAGTTACGCACCTCTGTACGGCGTGGGTACTTCGCTCCATATTTCTCTTTGAGCGAGTCAAACCACGCAATAGTATAATCGGTCAGATTCTTGAGATTCTTAATCGTCGCTTTGATCTTTTTCTCCAGATCTTTCATCAGCTCATCCGCTTTCTTGGCGTCAAAGCGAGTGATACGAATCATTCGAATCTCAAACAATCGCTCTATATCCTCTCGGCGCACTTCGCGCACGAGTTTTTCTTTCCAAGGATCAAGGGCTTTGTCCACAAACGCGATGAGCTTCTCCTTGTCAGGAGCATTCTCGTATCCCTCTTCCTTGTATATACGGTTCTCAATGAAGATCTTCTCTAGCGAAGTGAAGAAGTATTGCTCCTCTAACTCACCTTTGAGAATCTCCAACTCCCATTTGAGCAAGGATTTGGTATGCTCTACTGACATACGCAACAACTCGCTTACGCTGGTAAAGACAGGTTTCTTATCTTGCACCACACAGCAGTTAGGCGAGATGTTGATTTCGCAATCGGTAAAGGCGTAGAGTGCGTCTATCGTTTTGTCAGACGAACTACCGGGTGCCAGTTGTACTTCGATACGCGCTTCCTCGGCAGTAAAATCGTCCACTTTGCGGATCTTGATCTTGCCTTTTTGTACAGCACGAGTGATGGTCTCGATGATCTTGGAGGTGGTTGTGCCGTAAGGAATCTCCGTGATGATAAGCGTCTTATTATCATCGGACTTTTGGATTTTAGCACGAATACGGATGGCGCCACCTCTTTCGCCATCGTTGTATTTGCTGACATCTATCTCGCCGCCCGTTGGGAAATCAGGATAGAGTTGGAACTCCTCGCCACGCAAATGGGCGAGTGCTGCGTCGCAGATCTCGCAGAAGTTATGGGGGAGGATCTTAGAGTTAAGACCTACCGCAATACCTTCTACACCTTGTGCCAATAGGAGTGGGAACTTAACGGGTAGGTTGATAGGCTCTTTCTTGCGTCCGTCATAGGACATCATCCAATGGGTAGTCTTAGGGTTGAAGACGGTTTCAAGTGCAAACTTGCTGAGTCGAGCCTCTATGTAACGAGGTGCTGCGGCACCATCACCTGTGAGAACATTACCCCAGTTACCTTGGCAATCGATGAGGAGATTCTTTTGTCCCAATTGCACGAGCGCATCGCCAATACTAGCGTCACCATGAGGGTGATACTGCATGGTTTGTCCAACGAGATTGGCTACTTTGTTCAGTTTACCGTCATCCACCATCTTCATCGCATGGAGTATACGACGTTGCACAGGCTTAAGACCATCCTCGATTGCGGGGACGGCACGCTCTAATATCACATACGAAGCATAGTCCAAGAACCAGTCTTGGTACATGCCCGTCAAATGTTGTTTTACAGAGTCCTTCGTTTCGGCCATAGCTTTTGACGGCTACTAAAGAATTAGCACAGAGTACTGTGGATTAATCTTTGAGATATTTGTTGAGGAGAATGTATGTAATAATACCTACAACTTCCAATATTAAACTTACAAAGAGCAATACATTGCTTTGTGCTATGAATTGGTAACAAGCTAGGCATCCTACGCCGAGCAATACGATGATTGCTCCTAAATTCTTTAGAAATGTCTTCATATTTTTGTTTCTTAATTTTTACTTTACAAGTAATTCGCTGCAAAGGTAGCACTTTTTTTTTACATATGCAAGCAAATAGTTATTTTTTCACTCTCCACATGCCTCCGGGCATAGATTTGACGATGTCTTGCAGTTCCATCATAACCAATTCTGCCACAACAATATTATACCCCATCTGCGTTTCTAATACCAATTGGTTGACGTGCAACCCTTCCTCTGCTTCCTGCAATAGATCGTACAAACGTTGTTGTGATTCGCTCAAATCACATAGCAATTGCACCATTGTGGTCTGCGTGGATCGTTTCTCCTCATATTCCCATTGCATACCCTTAATCAAATCCTCCGCATTTTCAATCATTTGAGCTTTGTTGCGTTTGATGAGATCGTTGCAGCCTGCGCTACATTCATCATTTATTCGTCCAGGCATAGCAAAAACATCGCGTCCATAATCCACTGCCATATCTGCTGTAATCAGCGAACCACCTTTCTTTTTGGATTCAACGACCACTACTGCATCTGATAATCCCGCTACTATCCTATTGCGAGCCACAAAATTGAAACGCTCAGGTTCCGTCCCACAGGTATATTCAGTCACGATACCACCTTTATCCAAGGCTTGAACGGCTACATTGCGGTGAACCGCAGGATAAATCCTGTCCAATCCATGAGCAGGGACGATGATCGTCGGTATACCTGCCTCAATAGCAGCTCTATGAGCCACTACGTCGATTCCATAGGCCAATCCACTCACAATCGTCAAGTCCGCTACCTGATTGGCCAAATCCAAGACCAGATGTCTGCACCAATCTTTGCCGCGTTCTGAAGGCATACGGGTGCCAACGACACTCACCATATGCTTGGCGTTCATATCCACATTGCCTTTGGAATACAACATAAGAGGAGCATCTACACATTGTGCTAAACGATAGGGATAGTTCTCGTCCTTGTAAAAGTAAGTACCTATCTGGTGCTTCTCTATAAAATCCAACTCCTTGCGTGCATGCTCCATGGCTTCCTGACTGACCATCTCCCCAAAACGAGACACAACCTCTGTGGCACTACCATAGCGATCCAACAAAGTACGCACTTGCCTTGGACGAGTCTTGTTAGCCCAAGTCAAGGCAATTCTATTTAGCCATTCTTCATGCATGTCTGTTTTTGCATAATTGATTGATAATCATCATCAATCCAACACCTACGATCACTCCTATACAATCCGCCAGCCAGTCCATCCATTCGCCACTACGAGGAGCAAACCATAGCTCTTGTACTATCTCAATAATACCGCCATACACCATAGGAACAACCAGCGCAATCAACCATAATAGTCCCCCACGCATCTTCAGCCCTATGCTATCCCAACATATGGCTATACCCAAAATAGCATACATCAAACAATGTACCCATTTATCGACTCCAGCGATACTAGGCAGACTGATACCTGGATCACGCACCAAACTGACATAGAGTATCCCTATGCCAACGACTATACTTTTCCAATATCCCCCAATCAATAGCATAAATAGTGCTTAAAGTTTGCCACCAAAGCACAAATCACCTGCGTCGCCTAAGCCCGGAACAATATACTTGTGAGGATTGAGTATCGGGTCAATCACAGCGCACCATAGTGTGCAATCTGCTGGCATCGTAGCTTGTAAATGCTCAATGGCTTGTGGAGTAGCAAAAGCGCACACTAGATGTGTGCTAGATGGCTTGCCATGGCTCAGTAGAGCTTTGTATGCAATCTCCATAGACATACCTGTTGCCAACATGGGGTCAACTAATATCAGCGTCTTATTTTCCAACGAAGGAGCGGCCAAGTATTCAGATACGATCTCCAGTTTCACTTCACCATTCTCGTCGGCTTCCTCCTTGCGATATGCACTGACAAAAGCGTTTTCTGCATGGTCAAACATATTCAAAAAACCTTGATGCAAAGGCAATCCTGCACGCAAGATCGTTCCTAATACCACTTTGTCTTGAGGTACTTCTACTTCTGCCACTGCCAATGGTGTCTGTACTTGCTCTACGGCGTAAGTCAGTTTCTTACTAATCTCAATGGCCATGATCTCTCCTATACGTTCGATATTGCGACGGAAGCGCATGCTATCCTTTTGAATATCCACTGAACGCATTTCTTTGAGGTACTGATTGAGCAAAGATGGCTGCTCAGATAAATTGATAACTATCATATGATATTAGTTTATTAAAATCATGCAAAAGTACTATTTTTTTTTGATACTCACAAATATTCATTCTATTTTGCTTGCAGATATGCTTTTTTTGTAGTATCTTTGCAGCAAAATTAGGTTTGTATGGAAAACTCTAACACACACTTAGTCTATCAGCAACCTGCCATTGAGTTTGTGACCGTGGCGGTGCAACTATGCATATATCTGGAGAAAGTATCCGAATACGAGAGAGAAGAGTTTCTAGATAAGATGTTGAGTATCTTGCCATTGCTCTATCTCAAAGCGCGTTTGGTGCCTAAATCCGACTTGGAGTTGGACGGCTATACCGAACGATTTGTCACCGAGCAAGAATACGAGGAAGTGCGTCAAGCGATTGCCACCCAACTAGGCTCTGACGACACCTACCTTGAAGTTTATATGGAAGATATGCGTTATTCTGATGAACCAATCACAGCCTTCATCTCGGAGAATATCGCGGATATCTACCAAGAGATGAAGGACCTAGCATGCAACTACCAAACCCAAAACGAAAGCGTCATGAATGATGCGCTAGTGGCTTGTCTAGAGGCTTTTGAACAACATTGGGGACAGAAACTACTCAATGTCCTTCGTCCATTACACGCTATAACATTGAGTAACGATGACTAATCTGAAGCCAAATACTTTTCCTGCTCATATTGATAAGACAGCCATCCAAGAGCTGCCTCTCACCTATTTTGAGGGGGAGGTTATTGTGGTGGATCACCCTGAGCAGGTGGCTGAAGCTGCGGCATACCTCAATCAGTTTACCATCTTGGGCGTAGATACAGAGGCTAGACCATCCTTCAAAAGAGGGGTGCATTATCCAACTGCTTTGGTGCAAATAGCCACCGAGGAGCGCTGCTATCTCTTCCGCCTTACACACGTCGGTTTGCCCGTTGAAATCGCGCAAATCTTTGCCAATCCCGCTATCTGCAAGGTGGGTCTGGCCTTCAAGGATGATATCAATGGTCTTCGCCGCAGACGCGATTTTAAACCAACCAATTGCATTGATTTGCAGTCTCTAGTATGTAGGTATGGAATTATGGATTTGGGCCTGCAGAAGATATTTGCCATTGTCTTTGGTAAGAAAATCAGCAAGGCGCAACAGCTGACCAATTGGGAAAACTCGCATCTCACTCCAGAACAAGCTCGTTATGCCTCTACCGATGCTTGGGCGACCTTACTTATTTATCTTGTTTTGAAGGAAACCAAACCTCTAAGCAAGAAGCAAGTAGAAACCCTCAAACTTGCAGAAAAGCAAGCTCAGTTCCAACGCCAACAGGAGGCATTAGCCCGTAAGGCGCAAGCTCAGGCTCAGCAACAAGCTCCGGCTAATGAATAAGATCATCCGTATTATTCTTCTACTCCTACTTCCTTCTTTGCATCTCTTGGCAGAGAAGTCCTCTTTGCGTATTGTGTCCTACAATGTGGAGAATCTCTTTGATACGCAGCATGATACGCTCAAAAATGATTTTTCTTATATGCCAGATGGAATGCATCATTGGTCCTATTATCGATATAAGACGAAGGTTAATCGGATAGCACAAGTGCTGGTAAATATAGGAGGGTGGGAGAGTGTTCCCCTAGTGGGGTTATGCGAAGTGGAAAATGCGAAATGCCTCGGTAAATTGTGTTATTTTTTGCGGTGCTACAACTACCAGTTTGTGCATTATGATAGCGCAGATGAACGAGGGGTGGATGTAGCGTTATTATATGATTCTACCCGCATTCAGATACTAGATAGTAAACCATTGCACGTATCTTTAGAAGGAGATGCTACGCGTGATATATTATATGTGTCGGCTCTGTACCAGCAGCAAGATACTATTCATACCTTGGTATGCCATCTGCCCTCGCAACTAGGTGGCACTGTGGAAACAGCATGGAAACGCCAACGCACCAAACAAGTCATACAAAACCAAATAGACAGTATTCTGATGCATCAGCCTGATGCAAAAATAGTTGTAATGGGAGACATGAATACCCTCCCTAAGGATGACTTGAGCAAGATGTACAATATGATGCTTCCAATTCAAAAATCAGGTCAAGGGACGCATAAATACCAAGGTATATGGACTTGTCTAGACCAGTTTTATGTTTCGCCTTCTATTGCGTCTAGGTCTGTTGCTAGTATCTTTTCTCCCCAATGGTTATTGGAGGAAGATACGAAATATTTGGACTATAAACCGCGTCGTACGTATATTGGATATAGGTATAATGATGGTTATTCTGACCACTTGCCCATAGTCTTACATATTCAATTGGATAATAAAGAATGAGACTACCGTCTGGTAGCCTCATTCTTTATGTATGTATTCCAAATAGGATTAGAGAATAATCTTAGCTTGGTTTTTACCTTGTATAATGATGAATACACCATGTTGATTGGTTGGCAATTCATTACCTACAAAGCGACCCATAATATCGTACACTTCGATGGTTTCATTGAGTTGGATATCTTCCACAGCAGATGAGTTCTTCTTCCAGAATGCGTACAATGTACCTTCCCATCCTGCAGGAATCTCGGTGATCTTTTGTCCACGAGTAGTTTTTACACTACGCCAGCAGTCAAAGTCATAACCTTGTTTATGAGGGATAGGCAATACATAACGCTCAGTTACGTAGGTAGGAAGATCTACATCCACTGTACCACCATCCAATTCCCAATAGATAGATACCTTAGGCTCGTATACCTCGTTGCCCTCGTAGTATGCAGCAGCATGCTCTACACCAAAGCGGTCGTAGCTGTAGATAGCAACAGTCAGTTTGCTGAGGTCACCCCAACCGTCCATACGGCAGCTCTTGCCGTATACTACAGCTTTGAGATATTGTGGAGCAGGAGTATTAGAGGTATTGGTATTACCACTATTGCCTCCGTTATCGCCACCTGTATTGCCACCATTATCGCCAGAACCAGTATCTTCGCCTAGGTAGGCAGGTCCCCATGCAGATGGTTGACCAGCTGTAGAGAAGTCGGCTGTGTATGGCCAACCTGCATATTGTGTTTGGAGGAAGAAGGCTGCCACAGCGTAACGCCATGATGCTTGTGTCAAGTCGTCGGTCAATTCTGGTACACTACCACTACCAATAGCAGTACCCTTTTGAGCGTTTTGTACCTTTACGATATAGTCCTTCAACCATTTCCAATCTGCTTTGCCAAAGACGGTAGTCAAGTGAGCAGAACCCAATGTACCACAAATCTTTTGACATGGAGTAGTACCGGTTACTGCATTGATCTCGCTCAAGGTACCCAAACCACTCAAACCAGCTGCGGTCTTAAAGCTTGCCCACAACTCCTCTTGAGTAGGAACAGTAGCTGCTGCGGCATTGTTCTTTGCTGCCATACCTTTGCTACCACGTGGGTATACATATATGGTAAAACGCTCAGCAGTAGGGTGATCCCAACTGAGTACGGTATCCTTAACGGTTACGTTAGTAGGAGCTGCCAATTTGGTTTTAGATTTCCAATCCATAGCTGGTGGCAGCGCTTTGTACTGGAAGTGTGACTCGCGAATAGCGTTACGCAAAATGATAGCGTCAGATGTACTAAAGAACACAGAACCGGTATAACCAGAAGATAAGTTAGCGCGGTTAGCATCAATCTGTGCTTGAATCTCTTTAACACCATCATCATATCCTGGCATCTCAGATGGATCTACTGCATAGCAAGCACCTTGTGATGCAAAGAAGTGTACCTTCTGACCATTAGGTAATTTGTTTGAAAAATTCTCACACACTTTCTTAGCCCACCAGTTGCAGAGGACGTCGTAGTCTGTCTTTGCAATTTTGGTAGACCAATAGATCTGTGGGTTGAGGTAGTCTACCCAACCTTTTTTGGCCCATTCTACAGGGTTGCAATAGAGATAGTCATATGATTCCATTGCGCTGATACCAGCTGGCAAACTGATGCCGTAGTATACGCCTGCAGGAGCTCTGTTGCTCCAGCTACCTGGGGTACCCATACCAAAGCGTACCCATGGTTTGGTTTTTTGCAAATCACGATAGAGTCTATGTATCACAGAGTCTACATTAGCGCGGCGCCAGTCATCAACATAGCTATTGTCTTTATCGGCGTCAGTCACCTTGTAGAGGTGTTTAGAACGAGAGTCAGCATCCTCTGAGTTGGTACCACCGTAAGCGTAGAAATAGTCATCCATCAAGATTCCATCGATATCGTAGTTGTTCACGATCTCCATCATCACTTTATGCACATAGTCACGAGCCTCAGGATAACCTGGGTCGATGATTTGACCAGAGAAAGATGAGTTGTTGTACTTGATGATCCATTGTCCTGCGTTTTTCCATACAGGATCATCTGTGCTCAATGTCCCTGAACTAGTCACGCGGAATGGGTTTATCCATACGTGCAACTCGAGACCACGTTTGTGAGCCTCTTGGATGGCAAATTCCAATGGGTCATAACCTGGGTCTTGGCCGCGAGTACCAGTCAAGCACTCTGCCCATGGCTCGTAAGAAGATTTGTAGATAGCATCGCTAAAAGAGCGTACTTGCAAGCAGACTGCATTGTGGTTACCGGCCACCAATGCATCGAATTTTTGTTGCAATTCCACTTTTTGTGCTTCAGGTGTTTTTTGCTTTGGCCAGTCGATACTAAAACCAGTTGTCATCCAAGATGCACGAAACTCGTGCTTTGGATTGGCATACAAGGTGCTAACACCCATTGCCAATGCGAAAAGGAAAAGAAAAATCTTTTTCATGTTTGATAAATTATTTTATAAGTTTATATGTGTTTTTTCCTTGTTTGATAATCACTACAGCACTTTGCACAGCATGTATATCGTCTCCCAAATATCGTCCCATGAGATCAAACACACGCATCTCTTTGGTATTCTCCACGTCCTCTACCGATACGATCGGTGGAGTATATCCGTCCCACAATGCATATAAGGTTCCTACCCATCCCGCAGGAATAACAAGGATCGTTTGTCCGGTATATTCAGCCGTAGTGGACCATCCCAAAAACTCATAACCTTCAGGGTGTGTAGGTGTTGGAAGAATATAGGTTTCTGTCACTTGACTAGGCAACTGCACATCCACCTCTTTCATGTATGGTGAATAGGGTCCCCATACATGAGGTTGACCTGCTTGGGTGAAATCGGCTGTAGGACCAGGACAATATCCATCTACACGGTAAGAGGCATTGTCGCAATTGAAGAAGGCATATAGGTGATAGCGCCACTCTTTGTCGCTATCTAGTGTGTAGCCATCTGCCTGAGCTATGGCTAGCATATAGTCTCTGAGCCATGCCCAAGTTGTATCTTCGGTCATAAACTCCATCGCATAACCGTCGCCCAACGAATTAATCCATGTGAAGCCTAGCACATCGTTCATTGCGCGGTCTTCCGATGCCACAAACTTACTGCCGTATTTATTACTATAGAATGTCACATAATCCTTTTTCCATATTTCCCATAGCTCTTCGTTGGAAGGGATATCCCATCCTTTGAATTCGCCTCCATTCAACACCCATGTGATTTCTGTTGCGTTAGGATCAGGATCAGGGAAAGCTTCTTCGTTCCATACTGCCACACCATGCTCGACTCCGTAACGGTCGTAACTGCATACGGCTATGCTGTTGGCCAGGTCGCTAGCCTCTAGGGTGATCTCTTTGTCATAGACTATTTGCTTGAGGTATTGTGCTTGCATACCCATAGTAGCATCGTATCCCTTTGGATAGACATACACGGTAAAGCGCTCCGCATCAGGGTGTTCCCAGCTTAGTTTGGTACCATCCATCTTCAAGTTTGTTGGAGCATCCAAAGTTTCTTTTACTTTCCATGTCATAGGCGGCGTGAGCGTCTTGTGGACAAAGTGTGTGGCTGCCAAGGATGTATACATATTGACATAGGATTTGGTATTGTAGAATACCGAGCCGGTGTATCCAGATGACAGATTAGCACGATTGGCATCGATCTGCTTTTTGATCTCGTCCACGCCGAATGCACCATCATCTACTCGGTAGGTGGCTTGTGAAGAGAAGAAGTGCACTTGTTTGCCATCAGGCAATAGCTCAGTAAAATGCTCGCATACATCTTTCGCCCACCATTTGCATAGCACATCGTAGTCTTGACCCGATGAGGTGGTAGGCCAATATAGTTGTGGGTTGATATAATCCACATAGCCATTTTTCACCCATTCCACTGGGTTACATGCTTGCACGTCGTAGTCGTCTAGTCCGCTGATGCCGCTTGGCAGTGTGATGCCATATGCCTGAGCTGCTTTCTTTTGGGTACTCCAAATACCAAAGGTTCCCATACCGAAACGTACCCATGGTTTGACAATTTGAATACTGTCGTATAGCATTTTCATACAGCTATCCACATTGGCACGACGCCAGTCGTCATCGGTGTCACCATCTTGATTGACATCCACCACGTTGGCTGGTTTGTGAAGCGCTTTGGAAGCTGCGTCCTCTGTGGTAGTTCCACCGTATGGATAGAAATAGTCATCCATAAGGATACCATCGACATCGTAGTTGTTGACAATCTCCATCATCACTTTCAAGACATATTCTCGTGCTTCAGGATAACCTGGGTCGATGATTTGTCCAGAGAAGGAGCCGTTGTCGTATTTGATGATCCATTGTCCTGCGTTTTGCCATACCTTGTCGCTAGTGGAGATGGTGCCGGAACTGGTTACACGGAAAGGGTTGACCCAGACATGGAGTTCGAGGCCACGCTTGTGAGCTTCCTCAATAGCGAAAGCCAAAGGGTCGTATCCAGGGTCTTTGCCGCGGGTACCGGTTAGGACCGATGACCAGTTTTCGTAAGATGACTTATAGGTAGCGTCGCATAGCGCGCGAACTTGCATGCACACTACATTCATATTACCGGCTTTCATCTTGTCAAAGATGGCGGTCATTTCTTGCTTTTGTTGTTCGCGTTTACTATCGCTGGTTGCCTTGGTTTTAGGCCAATCAATGCCATAGTGGGTGGTAAACCATGTAGCACGAAACTCGTGCTTAAGATTAGCCAACAAACTAGTGGTACTTACCAATAGGCAAAATAGTATGATAGCGCTTTTTTTCATCTTATTTTACAACTTTGAATAGTTTGTCCCCTTGTTTTACGATCAGCATATGACCTGGTACAGTATGGATATTGCCTTCCATTCTACGACCCATGATGTCGTATATCTCTACTGGTTGGTTCCAATCGATATTCTCGATAGAGGTTGGAGGATTCCAACCTTCCCAGTTGGCGTATAATGTACCTTTCCAATAAGCAGGGATTGAGTATAATTGCTCGCCTGTAAAAGTAGCATTATCCCACCATCCGAGGAATGGATATCCCTCTGGGTGAGTGAGGTTAGTAGGAAGGGTATATTCGGCAGTTACTTGTGTAGGTAGAGTAATCATACCTTTAGCCGCCTGGTAAGCTGGTCCCCATGCAGATGGTAGACCGGCTTCGATGAAATCGCCACAGCTGACGTTGATCACTTGTCCACTTTCGTAGCGTACCTCATCGGTTGCGTTGAAGAACGCATAGAGGTTGTATCGCCATATCTTAACATCGGTGATCTTGCCGTATACGGATTGGATATATTCGCCTAGCCAAATCCAATCTGGGTGCTGGGTGATGAACTCGGTCACAAAGCAGTTGTCTGACCATTTTGGCCATGTGAGCTCTAGTACGGCATGGATAGGGTAATCTTGGATTTGATAATTAGGATAGATAGCTGAGTAGAACTCGTCAAAGTCTGCTTTGAATTGATCCCACAATTGTTGGTTGGTAGGTACTTCTACAGTAGGTAGTTGTCCGCCATTGAGCACCCATGTTATATCTATGGTTGGTTCAGGGTTTGGTTCTGGATTAGGGTCTGTGCCAGGATCAGGATTCTCTGGTTCAGGTTCTTCGGTAGCATTAGGGTCGGCATTGTAGAGTGCCACACCATGCTCTACGCCATAGCGGTCGTAGGTATAGACGGCGATAGTCGTATTGGTGAGTGAACCAAGAGCGCTCGTATTAAATGAGTTGCCATATACTATGCCTTGCAGATAGAGCGGATTGCGTGTGGCTGTTTTCACGCCAGTACCTTTAGGGTAGGCGTATACGGTGAAACGTGTCTCGGTAGGGTGTGACCATGTGAGGGTTGTACCAGACAGTTTGAGGTTGCTAGGTGCAGCTAGGCTATCTTGCACTTTCCAATCCATAGGTGGTGTGAGTGCCTCATAAATATAGTGCGATTGAGCTAAATCTTCGTACATCTTTAGATACGAAGTGGTATTGTAGTGTACCGCACCTGCATAGCCAGATGATAGGTGTGTGCGGGTAGCGTCCATCTGGCGCTCAATTTCTTTTACTCCATCTTCAAATCCATTGGAGCCATTATACACCTTGTATAAAGCGGTAGATGGGAAAAAATGTACTCGTTTGCCATCAGGTAATTGGTCTGAGAAATGCTCACATACACTTTTAGCCCACCACTCGCAGAGCACATCAAAGTCTTGCGCTGCTACTTGGGTTGACCAGTAGATCTGTGGATTGACATAGTCCACATAACCACCTTTTACCCATTCTACGGTGTTGCAATATAGGTTGTTGTAGATGTCGCCTCCAGTGATTCCTGCAGGTAGTTTGATGCCGTATGCACGAGCTGCACCATTGTCAATAGTCCATATACCACCAGGACCCATACCGAAGCGTACCCATGGTTTGACGGCTTGAATACTATCATATGTAGCTTTGATCACTTTGTCCACATTGCTGCGGCGCCAGTCGTCCAGCGTGTTTCCATTACCATTCACATCAATCACATCTGAAGGATTATAATGTTTTGCTTGTGCTTTGGCATCTTCGCTGGTGGTTCCGCCGTATGCGTAGAAGTAGTCGTCCATCACCATACCATCTATGTCATATTTATTAACAATCTCCATCAGCACTTTGACCACATAGGCACGTGACTCTGGGTAGCCAGGGTCGATGATGTAGCCAGAAAACGAACTGTTGTTATACTTGATCAACCAATCTCCTGCATTGCTCCATAGCACATCTGAGCTGGCAAGCGTGCTAGTAGACGCACGGAATGGGTTTACCCATACGTGTAGTTCCATGCCACGTTTGTGTGCTTCGTCTATTGCAAATTGAAGAGGATCATAACCAGGATCTTTACCACGAGTGCCAGTCAATGCTACGGACCATGGTTCGTAGGAAGACACATACATCGCATCGCATAGTGAGCGAACTTGCATGCAAACGGCATTCATATTGCCGGCTTTCATCTTGTCTAAGATATCAATGAGTTCTTGCTTTTGTTGTTCGCGCTTGCTATCAGATGTAGCTTTGGTTTTAGGCCAATCGATACCCGAAACGGTAGCTAGCCAAGTAGCGCGAAATTCATGCTTAGGTTGTTCTGCAAAGATAGATAGGCAGAATGCGATGGAGATGAGAATGATAGAGATTGATTTTTTCATGATAAATTAGTTTTAGTACGCATAGGCGCATTTTCGGCACAAAGGTACTACAATTTATGCACATACGCAAGCGAAAGGTGAGATTTTACAAGAAAATAATAGATTTTTAATCTATTTTGTACTACAAAAAAGATAAGATACACTTTCGTGTACCTTATCCATGATGAAAAACTCTTTGTGTAGATCTCCCCTTCGGGAGAGTCTATGGGTTATTGAATCTCTATGATGCGAGTAGGTTTCTTCTCAGGCATGGTGGTCAGTTTAGGCAGTTCGATGTGTAGCACTCCGCTGCATGCTTTGGCTGTGATGGCCGCTTTGTCCACATGTTCGGGTAGCTGGAGAGCTTGCTCAAAGCGCATGTAGTTGAACTCGCGACGAAGATACTTGGAATTCTTGTCTTCTTCTTTGTTTTCGTGTTTTTTCTCCACGGAAATCACCAATTGATCTTGGTCGTTGACATGTACTTTGAAGTCGTCTTTGGTCATGCCCGGAGCGGCTATTTCCACAAGAAATGCTTTGTCGTTTTCCTTGACATTGATGGCTGGCGTATTAGCCGCCATGCTGCGCATAGGGAACCAATCGTCGTTGAAGAAATCGTTGAAAATGGTTGGCAACCAGTTGTTTTGCCTTTTGATAGTAGGTAACATAATAGATAAATTTTATAGTTAGGTTTAGGTTAATGGCAACATCCTCTCGTTAGGCTACTTGCCATGTTTGCATATGCTACTATGTCAAATAGCGTGCCAAACTATTCGCTTGGCAGAAAAAATGATAAAAATTGGTATATTATGGATATATTACCGATGTATTATGGATGAGATTGGATGAGTTTATCCACGAGTTCGGGAACGCCGATGGTGGCGTTTTTTTGGATGTGATGGGCGCGGTGACGGTAGATGCCGAGTTCGGGCGTGTTAGGGTCAATCACATAAATCTCTGCCGATTGTGGTGCATATTGCAATAAAAATGCTGCAGGATAAACATTGAGCGAGGTACCTACCACAATGAGGATGTCCGCTTGGCTGGCCACATCGCAAGCCAAAGGGAAATACGGCACATCTTCGCCAAAGAAGACCACATAAGGGCGAAGGAGTGAGCCATCTGGATGGCGGTCGCCATAGTGTTGCTCCCAACCTTCTAAGTCAATGGTAGCTAGTTGGTTGGTTTCAGAGCGAAGCTTGGTGATTTCGCCGTGTAAGTGGATGACATCGTGACTACCAGCACGCTCGTGGAGGTTGTCGATGTTTTGGGTGATGACTTGGGTGTCAGGGAAGACTTCTTGCAGGCGAGCAATAGCGTAGTGGGCAGCATTGGGTTGGGCTGCGAGAGCTTCGCGGCGGCGCATGTTGTAGAACTCGACGCAAAGTTGAGGATTGTTGAGCCATGCATCGTGGGTGCATACATCCTCGATGCGATAGCGGTCCCACATGCCGTCAGAACCACGAAAAGTACCTAATCCACTCTCTGCGGATACGCCTGCTCCAGTAAAAACAACGATTTTCTTAGTCATAATAAATTGGGTGTTAATGGTTAATTTTATGATTATATGTATGTGTTGACACTAAATATCTCCTTGCCTTCGGCAGAAATCTTATAAATCTTGCTTGCCACGCTTGCACCTCGCTTTTTTCCTAAGTACTCAGTAATCTATTACCACCGCTCTGCATTTTGGGGTACATCCCAAAACGCAACCGCTGAATCTTATGGAATGTGGCGGAAAACGTCTAATAGTGCAACTGGTATATAAATCCCTAATGTTATGATTATTGAGTGCAAAGATACAAAAAATAAGGGAAACTACCAAATTATCTTCTTAGATTATCTTTAGCTTGCTCCTTTTCTTGTTTAAATTCGTTGGTTTTTGAATTGAAAAAGGAGCAAGCTATATGTGAGCTATTGGTGAGGATTGGAGTGTAAAACAGAAGAGGATGGTAGATATGAGAACGGATGCAAAATGCAGGTGGTTATTGCATGTTAGTAGTAGTTAACCGAGCCCAGCGTTCTAGACCGTTGGCAGAAAGGCGGTATGCTTGTTCGGGTTTGTTTGGAGAGTCTGGATAAGCCAAAACAACATAACCTTGGGCAATAGCAGGACGAAGATAGTTATCCATGAAGTTACGGCGACTTCTTTGTTTCAGCCCCAAATATGCAATAATCTGTCGTCGTGGCATGGTTTGATCGCCAATAGCCAGTATTAGTTTTTGCATGCGTCCTTCAGCTTTGTCTGTAGACTGAGTTGGAGGGGTTGGTTGTGGTAGTTGTTCGACCATTGGAGTTGATTCTTCTATTGCTTCAATATAGAAACTGAATGGTCTGAATCCATCGTTGCAGCTAATCATGGCGCTCATAGGGTTTTGCATCCATCCGTCATAGAAATTGCCCTTTCCTTGAGATAGTTGCTCCACAAACTGCCGCATAGTCTCCCATGCAGCTAAACATAACCCTTCTGGGCATTTGCCATCTATGGATATCCATTGTTGTCCTTCTTGCACGCTGCATGCGTGTTCAATGGGATTTTCATACTTCGCCATTAGATCGGTATATACCGTTTGGCGAATAGCGGTGATGCGAACTTTTGCCATAACCTGTGAGATATTTGCTGCAAAGGTACACAAAATTATTGAAACACACAATAAGCTTGCTCCTTTTTTTGTCGCAGATACTTCATTATTTTTTAAAAAAAGGAGCAAGCTATATATGAGATGGATGTTGGGGAGAGAGTAGCTTCAGCTTGAACTATTCGGAAATCCCTAATAGTTGCCCCCTCTTCTAATTCATATTTAAACTACTGCAGCACGCAATTTGAACTGGTGACAAATTGTCACCGGTTGACCTGCTTCTATACCCTACGCTCTACATCTCTTTTTGCCATCTGATGCAGTTGTTCGGAAATTCCGAACAACCACTTTTTGACTTGCTCCTTTTTTGTTAAGTTTGCTGATTTTCTGTAAGAAAAAAGGAGCAAGCTAGAGGTGAGTCAAGAGGGGAAAGGAGCAAGGGTAGAGGTGAGATGGATGTTGGGGAGAGAAGAGAATGGGAAAGAATGGAAAAGCATAGGAAGGATAGAAAAATCGGTAATTCCGATTTTATTGATTCAGTTGGTGACAAATTGTCACCAACTCATACATTAGAACAGTGCAAATAAATTGGTTCTTATGGGATGGGAAGGATGTATGGAGTTGTTTTTTAGAGGGTAATAGGAGAAATGGAATTTCTATAAATGTCCCGTATTTGTCTTCTGGACTTTGCATAATGCTTCATTGAAGAGTATGTGCATTAAAATCTTACATTTTATAACATGACAGGTAGAACGTGTTAAATTTTTCGCATTTTTTTAACATGACCCCATAAATATGTTACATTTTTTCGTTATTTTTACCATGAACAGATTCTATGTAATTTGCTTAGTGAACGCGATCTATTTCTTGTCAGGATGTGGAGAAGAGCGGAAATAATTATTCTTCTTGTTCGTAGTAGTAGGAGTAGTCAATACCCTTCATGAACATCTCGCGGTCGTTGATTTGGTCTGTCATTGCGCTACGGAGCAACTCGCGAATCATTGCGCTATCAGTTGTACTGTGGCGCATGGCTTGTAAATATGCTTTCTTATCTATCTGACTCCAGTCCACGCATTGTTTAATGGATGACTTGAAAATCAAGTCTAACCACAAGCGTGTGCTTCTGCCATTACCTTCCATAAAAGGATGCGCAATATTCATCTCTATGTATTTATCTACTATTTCGTCGAAAGTCGTTTGTGGCATCTGTTCTATTTGATCCAGGTTATAGCGCAAGTACTCGGCACGACAAAAGAGTGTGCCATCTTTCCAAATCGTCTTTGTGCGTATCTGCCCAGCGAAGTCATATAGTCCACCAAAGAGATAAGCATGAATCTGTTGCAAAGATTTGATGGTACCAGGTTGCATTTCATCCAAAATGCCACTTTCAAATAGGGTGTATGCTTTCTTGCGACTTTGCCCGTCGATAGAGTTATCGGAAAATGTAAACCAGTCGAGAAAAGCGGTAGCTTTGTTGTTTGGAACACTCATAGCCAACATCTTAACTCCATCAGCATCAAGTACATCCGCTAATCGATTTTTACCATCAGGAGCCAGAAACTTCAACTGGTTAGTGGCACTAACCACTTCATTTTGCTGGTGCTGTAACTTTGTTTTTAGGTATTTCCAATAGTTTCGATTTTTTTGATAATCATCTTGTTCGTTAATAGCACCAATAATATCTAAAACGGAGAAATACCATTTATTTTCTTCTTCGCTCCAGACTGCACGAACCTTGTGGTCGTTATAGAATCGTATGGATCGTTTGCTACTCATTTTTCGTTTTGTTTAGCGATTATATATTTTCAATTTTCTTATCTCACTTCGGTTGAACGATCTTTCCGCGGCAAAGGTAGTTCTTTTCGGGGTCCCCTCAAATTTGTAATTTGTGGGGAGAGCGGAGGCATTGAGCGCTTTAATGATGCCGAGCATCAGTCTGTGCGCTTCAATTGCCGAACGCGAGCTAAATGTTGTCAGTGGCTAAAGAAAAATGCAAATAAATTGGTTTTTATGGGGTGGTAGGGGGAATTATGTTAGTTTATGCTCTGTTATCGTTATAAAGTTCTTCAAACATTTCGTCCTGTACTTTTCTGAGTTTTTTATTGTGTGGTTCGTCTTGACAAGCAATATTGCGTGACCCATAATATGAAATTCGCCTTTTCCATACTCTACATATGGTGTAAACCAGCGCAACGCAAAAGATAGTGCTTACAACTGCTAGAAATATTTTGAACAAGATATTCATTTTACCATATGTAATTATGTGTCGAATGGAGGAATTATATCATCATATTTTTTCCTATAATATCGATTGAAGAGTGTTATATCATCGCTATCAGCGGTTGTACGAGTTTTTTATGACATCTAACCATAGACTGCCATGTCGTTATGTATAATATTCTTTTAGCCATATATCTGGCATATGTGTTTTAAATTCTGGATCAATATTATGACATTGTTCTTTTACTACACCCCTACGATGAATCGCTGGTTGTAGGCAATATATGTCAAACTCATTTGTATCCACATCATCAACAGAACGCCAATGTGGGAATAATAATTTCATATACCCGACAGCTATACGTTTAATTGCATTGCTATCACGCACATCTGCCTTTTCCTCAAATTTTACCAGTTGGTCAAATATTAGACCATATACATTTTGAGTACGCATAGAATGAAGTATCTCAGAGAAATATTCAACGTTGATAGTCCAGCCTTTAAAAATCATGCTTTTATTAACACGTGGTAATAACCAACCTTCTATAAAACAGTGGAAACGATCAAGTAAAGCAGATTCACGGAAATTTTCAGGGAGATTATCGAAATACATATTCGATACCGGCATATTCTGCGATGTTAAAGGAATGTTACCCATGAGCATAAGACCACATTCGGACGAAAACTCATTATTATCAATAGTTGTTTTTCCACTTTCCAAATAAGATTTCAATGCTGCTTGTATTTCTGCTGGTTCTTGGAACACGATAGTTTGAATCTCATCAAATACAGTAAAGTCATGGTTTTTTATGATACCATTCTGCTGTTTGGCTTTATCGAAGAACAACTTGGCACGTGTTACTTTACCTCCACTCACAAGCCATCCGTATTTAGATAAGTTTCCAAACACATAACTTTTACCTGTTCCTTTGGGAGCTAACTCTATAACATTCAAACGTGGTTCTATAAAAATTAATAAACGGGTTAAGAATTCTAATTTTTGCGTCAACGAAACAAATCCATCTGGGTCATATTCCATTGCAGAAAGCAACATATCTATCCATTCTAGAGTAGAAAAGTTTTGACGAGCACTAGCTAAATAAGAAACATCAACCGAACTATATGGTTTGAATGGTTTGTAATCTACCATTTGAATATGGTTCTTCTTACCATCATCATCAGGAAGTAAGCATAACTTAATAATTCCCCATCTTTCTCCTTCTACAAAATCACCCTGGTGTTGAGAATAAACATATTCTGGTATAAGCCCTTCGCGCTGCTTGATACCATAGTCGGGAATTGCAAACTGTCTCTCATTTTTTACAATATCAATAAACACAACAAAACGTGCTAATAACATTACTTCCTCCCCACTCTGTAATCTATCTTTGACACTTCCTTGTTGTGCAGGTATAACACGATCTAAAAATTGCGTCAAAGCAGGACGATCTATCTCTCCAGTTTGAATGTTTAAGTAACGCTTAAGCAAGAAGTCCTTCACGAAAGAAGGTAAATTCCTTCCTGCAAACAAACTTGCTGTTGATGCAGGATCTTTATAAATAGACATTGCAGAGAAGTTCTGCCTGATTTTATTACAAATTTCTTCTTTCATATCTTTTACATTGCAAACAAATCATCTTCTACAACACCAGTAGATATTTTTATTTTTACTATTTTTGTTACATCGCCTATTGCCAATTCCAAATCACTCACTTTTGCATCAAGAATCATATCTTCCGATTCGTATATATCGCATGAGACATTATGCATCTTGTATTTTTTACCGTTATATATAACATAAGGTACATTCGTTGATGGAATATTCTTTATTACGAATTTAACGCGAGGTTCTGTTGCATTTATTTCTGGCGTTAAAAGATCGGCGGACCAATTAGTCGCAGCAGGACAACTGGAAATGATAAAAATTGGCACCAATACTTCTTCTGGAGTGCAGCCACCATGAGCACCTTGACCAGCAGGTAATTTCGCACATAAAGATTCGTGTTTCATAGCACATAGAGTTTTCTCATCTTCTAAACGATAATAACTGTTGTCTGAAGTTTCAGACACAGATTTTCGAATAGCAATTCGTCCATGATGGTCGCTCTCAACACCTGCTAAATTTTTACCTTGAACTAATTGCGAAAGGTATGTTAATCCGTGATCAGAAATTATAGCAATTTTTTTGCCAATATATCTATTAAGGATTTCCTCTATACTTTTACGAACCAATTCAATTTCTTTATTAATTGTAAACGGACTAATATTGTCGTTTTTATGTGCTAAGCCATCTAAATCACCACATTTTTCAAGTGTTTTACCTTTAGGTAGAAGACGCTGTAAATCCTTCTTGTTTATTTCGGTCTTACTCGGTAATAATGAACGAGCAACCAAAATCTCATTTAGGAATATCATTTGCTCTTTCTTTTCAGCAATCACTTCCTTTACTAATGGTATCCAATCAATACCGAGACCATCTATCCAATAAAAAACTTCAATATCTTTTCTGCTCTTTAGTATCGTATAAGTTGATTTAAAACCATTATACCAATTTTCGAAATGTGCTTCATCTGAATTGATGATATTGATTTTTTCACTAATGTCTTGCGTATATTTATTTGCGAGTTTGGCTTCTTTGTAACTTCGAAAATAGTCTTCAATCCATCCAGGAACACCAATTGAGATTCCTACTCCATCTAGCATATATCTATATAAGTCTGGATAAAATGGTTCTACCTGACTTAAATCTATATGCTGTTGCCCCAACCAGCTGATAGCGATTTCTTTTTCTTTTACAGAAACTCCAGTAAAATATCGCATTGCACCTTCGTAACCTATCTGAGTAGGTAAACTTTGAAGTGTTTTGGCAAGCATACTTTCAGTTGCTTCAGATAACTGAGTATGATTTGTTGCAGCATACTGGAGACAATCATATCGTACTTTTATATCTACCTCATCTTCTGGTAGAGTCCGAGCCATATTCTCTATAAATTCTGTCGTACCATAATTTGTTGTTTCTTGTAGTATCTGACAGATATACTGATTACAATTTTCTATACTCGCATAATACCGAGCCAGTAGCCATCGCTCAAATATAGTAGGATGACTAAACCAAAGGCGAATAAAATCTTTGTATGTTCTGATTTCATCAATACTTAATTGAGAACGCACGAACTTTGGAAAACTAAAATGTTCACTCAAATCAATACGCCCAGCCAATATTTCCCAGTTATTACCATCACTAATTTGTGGTTGTATTCCACCAAAAGACAATCCTAATCCATGTGAAAGAAATTCGTATGCATTATGACATATTTCATAACTGAAAGCATTATCAGGTTGAGCAAATTCAGCATTTGCATATATTGAATTTGATTTGCAAATAATCTGAGGTCTAATTTGGCTCTTTGTATCTTTCCAAATATTCAACCATTCGCGTATTGTATTTATGATAGTATAGTTTTTCTCTAGTCCCTTTACTCCATAATCATTATTTGCGGTTAATATAAGTCTATAGGTTAAATCATTATTCTCAGATTGAAGCCTCCAAATAATAGTTTGGCTATCATTCGCAAACATCTCCATTTTTCCTTCTAAACCAACTATCGGAATATACACTCGTTGATGTTGCTCTACAGCTCTAGGATCTGCTTCTTTGGCCTTAATTGATTGCAACAAAGAATCAAATTTTTTACTCTTTTTATTGTCATAAAAGCGAGCTAATTCTGAGAAAGGAGCAATAACGCAATCATTCGGACTTTTCTTCCGTATATGATTACAAATGCGTTCGCCTAACTCCACATAAGTAAGCATAATGTCTGGATAATTAGTATCTATCCATCTATCAACACTTTCAACATGTGCTCCACAGTCTGACTGAAGGAATTCGACAAATTCGTAGCATTCGCTGAAATTGTCAAATAGCACAAATCGTATCGGATAACGGTCTAGCGTTGATGCGCCAACTCCTTTTGCTTGTTTATCCTCTACAACCCATTGCTTGAGGGATTCTATGTCAGTAAATGATTTATACATATTTCAAGATGATGTCAATTATATATCCATCCTCGGTATTAACCAAATTCTCTAAAGCTTTTTGCAAATCTTGATTATCAGCAATCTTTGCCAATGCAGTATCACGTTTTTTCTTTAATTCATCATGTGAAACAGGTCTCCATGTACTACCTTGACGACCTCCATCCCTAGAAGAACTACCTTGTCCACCAGAGTAGCCACCTGTGTATCCACTAGCGTTTCCTCCTTGTCCACCTTGATAACCGCCCTGTCCTCCTTCGTGATTCTTACTTTGCAAAGACATGCGCCAATCCTTCAATTTATCTTTGACTTCATCTTCAGTCCAAGAACCGACTTCACTCTGTAGATGTCCGTGCAGATACACTATTGCATCATCGATCTCTGAGTCTTGGATATTTACGAGTTCTATGCGCTTCATGTACGCTATAAAACCCTTACGAAAATTATCTTCTTGCGGTAAAAGTAGATTACCGAAATCTGTCTTAAGTAACTCATATCCGTTCATAGTTGCTTCCAATAAGTTCGGATTCTTCATACTTTCTGGATCAGTCACTACTCGAACTATATTATCAATGAGTCCTCTCATGGAATCATTACAATCGTCAACATATTTAAGCGACCATAAAGGATAACCTTTCTCTTTACAATAGTCATTTTGCACAGCCCAACGAGCATCTTTTAGACTGCTGATATCTGAATAACCTTTGAGTTTATTCAGACCAAACATCTTGATAAGACTTTTACATACGCGTCCAGCTTCTTTACTCTCAAACATAAAATTTAGTTTGTTGCTCGTCTTGCCACTTTCCCACGCTTTAAACAGTTCCACCACATCGTCAACTAAATGTTGAGCCGTACGTTGTTTACCATTTGTATCAAAAATCACATTGATATATTTACGCATGGCAAACGCTACCATTGCCATTGGAGCATAACTTTGGAACAAACCAAATGGAGGTTCTGTTAATCCTATCAATTTTTCTCCTAAATTAAAACTTTGATTTCTGCTCGTATGCTTTCCACCTAACCACTCTTCTACGTAATTGCAAACTTGCTTCAATGGATGGTTTGGATTTATGCCCTCTTTCCAATTGAGATTATCATCAACACTATCTTGCAACAAATAATCCACATGTTTGGCTTGTCCGGTTGCACAATGCTCCAAAATGTCTTGTTTTGTATTATAACTTAATATGCCATCAACAGTTGAACGAACAGATGCCCTTTTCCAGTACGTTACACTACTTTTAGAACGAATTATATCTAAAGCTTCTGGACCTGAAGTAAATATATTTGGAGCAATTGCTGTATTAATAATCAACGGTAACTTTACTCCAACGATAGTTGCACTATCGCCTTTTAGATATGTTGTTGCATTCGTACCTCGCATCTTTGATACCCACACCTTAATCATTTCTTTTGCTTGGTCTGTATAGGTTTGATGTTGTTGCGGGAGACCATGGCTCTGAGCGCACTGAGCATTTGCTTGGTACTCAATAAAGCGTTCATATTCTTTATCGCCAAAAGGAGCTTCCATTACAACAAATGCAATTGTTTTATAGCGTTCATCCTTACTATTACGTTCTGCTATTTCTTTAAGATTGATTATCTCTTGAGCATTTCGTCCTACCAAAATAGCAAGGAATGTTTCGTATGAATGAGCATCTTTTTTTGCGGTCTCTATACGATTCATTAACGTATATTCATTTCCTTGAAGGCTAAAGAATTTGAAAATCATAGGTCTTGCTACCTGTGAAAAATTATGCACAAAGATTTTTGTAGCTGTATCTGAAAAATTGATTATCTGATCTGTATATAAATACGACGATGTTTTCAATTGCTCCTTAATCTTTTGAATCTCATCTCCAGGTAAAGCTGTAAACAGAATTGAAAAGTTTCCGTTAGGTTGGCGTTGGATAATACTTTTATCATTGAAGAAATCGAGAATTTCTTGAAGCTGTTCCTCTTCGGGCGTACCTATAAACAAGTTACATATATTTTCAAAACTAGGAGTTACTAAATCACTGTTTGCTATGTTATTTAGTGCGTTCAATAGCAAGATGCCTTTAAATACTCTAGAGTATGCATCTCCTTGACTTTCAACAGCTAGATGATGACTATTATAACGCTCTGTTACAGCACCGAATTTTGTCGCATTTTCTTCAAAATAACTGTGTACATAGTCCCATAAGTAATCTGCTGTGATTGTCTTTTCATTCTGATAATTATCTTCATCTTCCAAAAAGGCTCTTACAGGGTCACTAGCAAGAAAATCAAATACGCTTCGACTACTAGAGCCTGCTTCGCGCGCAAAGTAGGTAGCAAGATTTGCTGTACCAGGATGCAGAGGGAATAAGTTTTTGATATTCTCTTTCGTCTCATTGGTATTAGCGCTCGCTGTTGAAAACATGTCTAATAATTCAGGATGCAACTCAAAAAAGCGTTCCTGACGCATCAAGTACAACGTGTAGTTGATAATCTTAAATTTCTTTGACATGATTTTGAACGCACTGACTGATTCCATATTATAGGTGAAATAGTGGTAGCGTCCTTTAGTCTTTTCACGTTCATCTTCACGCAAAGAAAGCAATGCAGATGGGTGAGAAATGAATAAGAAATAAGAATCGTTCTCCATATTCATCATAGCTTCTGCTATCTCTTGTAATTGCACCAAAAGACGCGTTGCCATACTACTGGTCATTATTTCGGTAAACTCATCCCAAATAATTAACAAACCATTATAGTCTGTTTTCTCGCGCAACGCGCTTTGCACTTCGAAGATCCATTGTTTGAGATTATTATTCTTCAATCGAATATCAAATTGGCCTTCAACCAATGCTTGACGCACACAGTCTAAGACATCTACATCAGCAGCCTCTAAACGTTGTTTCAGCTTGGCTGTATCTGGCGTTTTGCTTGCTAAATAGTTATTTTGAGCGATTAGATTCTCCCAGAATTGTGGTTGAGAATCGATATGTTGTACATAAATGTCAAAATCAGTTTGTACAATGATATCAATCTGTGCCGCTTTTAAAGCACGTTTTATTTCTCTCTGAATTTGCAGTGATAAATCTTCCTCACGGGATATATACTGCATAGCATAGAGATTAACAGGAAAGAGTCGCTTCTGTTCACGCAAAGAAAAGATAGATTGACGTAGAATATCGTATTTCTCCTTACGATATTCTTCCTCTACATACTCACGAATATCCTCAATTGGATCGCATAACAAGTGTTGAATAACAGCACCAGCATGGCTTTTACCAGAACCATAAGTTCCTGCAATCCATATAGATTTGTGGTTGTCGGCATCATTTTGACGAACTGCACTCACTACTTTCTTTAACAGGTCGTTAAACTGGTCATTGGCAATAAATGATTTCCATTCACCGCTACTTTCTTCTTTGATATTGTAGGCAGGTCTCATCTGCCTTAAGGTTACAATTGAGTTGTATGGCATATTGATTGATATTATTTATTCAGAAAATGAGTTATTATAGTTTCACTATATTCTTGACGAATATTTTCTTTTTGTAAGAGTTCCCAAAGACCATCATCCAATTTTACGTCATCTACGATGTTTCTTAACTTCTTTAACGACAGAGTCACTGAATGTTTCGGAGTAGTTATTCCTTCTTTATATTTAATCTCATAAAAAGGTTCTGCACTTAAATGAAAATATGGTTTTGCTATTGGCGTAATTACTTTATCAGGCTCATAATATTTAGATAGAGTTTTATATTCCAACACCAACAATTCATCAAGAATAATATGGTTTTCTTTCAAATTCTGCTTCGCTATACTGTTTATTATCGCAAGCATGAATATTGGCTTTGCATTCGAGAAAATCCCATTATGATTTCCTCGCTGCATCCTCATTAGTAAATTTTTGTAATATATCGATACAAGGCTCATTAAACTGTTAGTTGTTGTAGGCAAGCTAAAGGTGACATATCTTCTTTTAAGGTAATACTATCCAATCCCATATTTAGTTCAGCAATAAGAACACGTTTTTCATCACTATTAAGGGAGCGTAATAATTGTTCCAATGTAGAACGTACTATTCCAAACTCTTGAAATACGCCTTTGTCGTTATCAGATGCATACAAATCTGCTATACGTAGGGCATGCACGCCTTTTGCTTCAGCATATTTAAACAATGAATATGCTAACGCCTCACGTTCTATTGTCTCAAATCCCTTTTTTTGAATCTGCGTTTTATTTACTATCTTATATAGTCCAAATTCTCCGAGCGGACTTTCTTTCATCGTTCTTGCAAAAGCATAAACTACATTATGAATTGTCGTTTTACTATCATCATAATCGTTCTGAACGAGTTCTTCCATATCATTTTGGGTAAAGAAACGCCCCCATTCTATTCCACCTTTATACCACGATGCAATAGGAGAATTATATGATAGGTTTATCCATATTATCTGCCACACTAAATCTGGATTATAAAAATATATATCTGATAATGTCTTACCAAGTTCTGTCAACTTTTTAGTCTTGGTATCCGTTATTATCTCAGCTTGATGTAGCCACTTTGCAAAACTTGGCATCTGTTCTTTTTCATTAAGACCAGCCAAATTTTCTGCAAAAAATGATTCTGGATCGGTAAAGAAAATATCAACCCAGCCTCCGTTCATTCCGAAGTTGTTGTAACTTATTAATTTCATTTTTCGATTTTTTTGATTTCCTGTTATTGCTAATGATGCTGCCGAAATACATCCATAATCATGAAATGTCAAACATTTCCCACAGCTAACACACGTATTAGGATTAATATATGCCCTATTAGGCTCAATATGAAGCGCTCCTGTAGAACATTCTACTTCACATACTTCACAATGAACACAATATGTTGATTTGTAAAAGACTCTTTTAAGTAATCCCTGTAAAGTAGGATCTGTTGCCGTATTATAAAATGTTATCTCATACAGTCCATCCTCTTTAGGATTTATTGAAAATTGATAGATTTTTTTACGATACATCAACTCGCCCAACGTAGAACCATTTTCGCTAACTTTAATCGTATATTTACCTATCGCGCGAAGCCAAGTTAATAAATTCTCTTGAGGATTCTTTGAAATCATCTTTAAATGGGGTGCAACCGCCTCAATGCGTAACATTGCTGGAAAAGTCATACCACGTCCTCCTGCTCTTCGTTTCCAGTTTCCAGCCTTAATATACTCCTCTACGTCTTTAACACCGGATTTCTTTGTAATATTTTCAATTCGGCTAATAAAAGGTTGTAAATTATCTGAGTAACGTTGTCGAGAAACCATATCATTCCACTCTGAAGAGAATGGGCATATTAGACAACCTACACGCGTCATGCCATTGCGATACGCTTGATTTATTGAAAGGTTGTGACGCCAAAGATATAAGAAAATCTCTACAGAAGACCAGTGTAAAATAGGACTAGCATTGATCACCGTATCATGTTTAACACCTTTACCTATACGACTATAATTAGAGCGTTTAGTACTTTCTTCCGCCCTTACTCCATCAAATGTAAGTACTCTAGCCTGCTTATTACTATCTGTTTTTAACAATTTATACAGCGGCGCAGTCTTCATTACAGAGCAACACCAGCGATGCGTATCGCTTGGTGTTCCTATCTTATCCCAATACTCCAACACTGATGCATGATTACGCGCCAATGAAAATTTCAAATCAGGGAACAACTCCTTATAGTGCTTTTGGATATCTTTGTACAATTCTAACGATGGAGGCAATTCATACCCTGTATCGCTATAAATAACCTCAAACTCAGTGCTTGGAATAGCTCTGGTACAGAGATCTAATACGACCTGACTATCTTTACCGCCAGAGAAAGAAGCAAGAAACGTATCGATTTTAGTAGCTTGGTATATTTTCTTTCCTTGTTCCTCTGCTTTATCTAACGGCATGATATCAAAACTATCACAATCCTCACGAACAATAGCCATTTTCTGCTTGTTCTGCATTTCTAACCTCTTGGCTATTGCTTCAAAATCAATCTGATTTGCCTTTACGCGCTCTACACTCCTTCTTGCACTAGCATATTGCACATACACTTCGCGTATGAACTCTATCGCTTCGCTTTCAAGGAGAAACATACTATCTCTTGTCCTGTCTAACATTTTTTTGATGTTAACAGGCTTTAAAGTCATCTTCTCACACCCCGGTTGTATAACTATAGTTGCAGAATCATACACATTTGCACCTTTTGCTTCGAAGACTAACTCTCCGTGATACCAATACTGCTTATTAATAGCCCAAAGCAACGGTTCCGAGCTATGAGGATATTTCCATCCCATCTCGTTAAGCTTGAGCAAATCTAATTCTTCCCAAAACACAGGACGCGGCGAAGTACCGAGTGTACCTTCCTCTATTCTTGAGGATAATTTCACTCCTCCTGTTTCTTTATCCCATTGTATTTTGAACATATATTTTCTACTATATTTTACACAAAAAAACTATTCAACCCGCAAAGATACTACTTTTTTTGCATTTATGCAAATAATTTGGTTGAAAGTTAGGATTTTAGTATTTTGAAAACCTATTTCGGGTGCAAAATTACTATATCAAACTGCTAAAAGTTGTCAGGATGTGAAGCTTTTGCAAGATTTCTAAAGTTGATTATTCCTCTTGTAGGAGATGGGGATTCGAAGTCTCCATCATACACTACGCAAGAACTAAGGATAGGCTCTTTTAATACTTCCTCCAAATGCTTGATACCACGCATAAAGTCCTTCGTAAATGTTTGAGCTGATTTAATTTCCATAATATTCAAACCCATTGCTTGAGGACAAACCAAATCCACCTCAAAGCCTTTGTTCTCACGATAAAAACAGAGGTTATTGTCTTTTCCTTGATTGAGGCGATTCTTTAAGACTTCATTAAGAACCATATTTTCAAATATACTACCTCTCAGTGGGTGTGTGGCAAGTTGCTTATCATTCTCTATACCAAGTAGATAACACAATAGTCCAGTGTCGTAGAAATATAACTTAGGCGTCTTCACAAGCCGTTTGTTAATATTGGCAAAATATGGAGGTAATTTCCATAGAATATAGGATGCTTGGAGAATATTAACCCATTCAGTTATGGTGGGTGTAGATACTCCGACCTCGTTAGACAACGAAGAGAAGTTACATTCGCTACCCACACGGCCTGCACATAAGCGTATGAAAGTCTGGAAAGCTTGTAGGTTCTTCACTTTCAACAATTGATGTATATCTCGCTCTACATATGTATTATAATAATCCCGATACAGTAGGCGTGCAGGCGTTTTCTTGGTATAAATAGCTGGGTATAAACCTTGATACATCAATTGGTTGGTTGATAACTCCTTTGTCGCAGGGAGTTCATTCATTGCAAAAGGTAGTAAAGTAAACAGCGATGTTCTACCCGCCAAGGTCTGAGTTATTTGATGTAGGAGTGCAAAATTACTACTGCCTGTAAGGATGAACTTACGGTCAGGATTTTCATCTACCAGTACTTGTATATAAGATAACATTTGTGGGAGATGATGCACTTCATCTATAATAAGGTTAGCCGTATTCGTTTTGAAAAAGGCTTCTATATCTTGCTCTATTACAGCTCGTTGTGCAGGGCGCTCCAAATTGATATATTCGTAATCAGGAAATAAATTCTTACATAAAGTAGTCTTTCCTACCTGACGAGGACCAGTAATCGTAATAACAGAATAATACTGAATAGCCTCTAAAATACTGTCTGAAATAGCACGATAAATATACTCCATAATGTTCGCAAATTTAAAGTTCAACTTTAAGATTGCGCAAAATTACTGCTTTTTTTTTATTTGTGCAAGAAAATAATGGATTTATTTATTTTTAGGGGTATTTTGTGCAATTAAGGTGCTTATTTTTTACAAAATGATGTTAGAAAAAGTGCGCAAATTTAAAGTTGTACTTTAAGATTGCGCAAATTAGAGAGCACGAAGTGTCTAATTAGAGGTGCGGAATTACTCGCGGGGGTAGCCGCGAGAACTGAACCAAATGCGAGAAATTGGCTCGGCAAACTACCGCCGAGCACTGAACTGGTGGCGGGAACTTTACTCGGCATGTATGCCGAGAGCTAAACTAGTGGCGGGAACACAAGGGTACCCGAATGCTATTCGGGACAATAAACATAGGAGGCATGCAAAAAAGCATATGAGATGCACAATTGTTAGTCAAGCTTTTCAGGAAAGGGGACAACTTTTTTAGAAAATGAGTCAACCTTTTTAGGAAAGTAGGTTACTCTGTCAGGAAAGCAAATATTAATAAATAGCACTTTTTGGTCACGGGGAGTTCTGTCGGTCATCTCTCGGTTGTCTCTCGGAGTTCTCTCGGTAAAATGAGGCAAGGTATAAGAGAGGTAAAAGAAGTGGAAATCTTAACAAACAGCACTTTTTCATTTTGGGAGTTCTTAGGTCGTTCCTTGGTTCGTCCTTGGTTCATCCTTGGTTATTAACACGGAAGAATTTGGTAAGGTACAAGGGAACGGAATCTTAAGAATTGTACTAGTGTAGGGTGTAAAGTGTAAGGTGTAAAGGCGGGCGCTTACAGCGCAGTTTAGAGGACGCGCCGAAGGCGCTACAGTTTAAGAGCACCCCATAACGCCACGAGCGTTATCGGGGACCCCGCTGAGTTTAGAGGCGAGGATTACCCGAATAGTATTCGGGATAACAAACAAAGAAACAAACAATGTGTAGAGTGTAATGTGTAGAGTGTAAAGTGTAAGGTGTAAAGGCGAGGGTAACCGAATAGTATTCGGGATAATGGACAAAGAAAAAAGAACAAGCGCAGCTTGGGGACTGCGCTTGTGGAAGATTATTGATTCTTATTAGCAAGGATTAACGCACTTGGGTGAGGGAGCGAACGTGAGCGTTGAAGGCATCCTTCTTGAGCAAGTCCTCGAGGGTGAGGTGCATGCGGTAGTTCCAGAAATGCTCTGGGTTAGAAGGCAAGTTGATACGCTCAGCGTGTTGGTCAGCCAAACGAATATCACCATCAATAGCAAACCAGTCTTGCAATGGG
>JAFOYE010000019.1 GCA_017391525.1 Paludibacteraceae bacterium
ACATGGTAGGTCACAAACTCGGTGAGTTTGCTCCAACCCGCTCATTCCGTGGTCACTCGGGTAATCGTTAATCCATGAGTCATTCACAACAAATTAAATTTTAGAATTCAAAATGGGTGCTAGAAAACATAATACAGCTGAGGCAATGAAAGAGGCTCGCAAGGGTCAATATTTTGCTAAGCTCAATAACGTTCCTACATCTCCACGCAAAATGCGCCTTGTTGCCGATATGATTCGTGGTATGGAAGTGAACCGTGCACTGGGTGCGTTGCATTTCTCTACTAAAGAGGCTTCACGTGCCCTCGAGAAACTCTTGAAATCTGCTATTGCTAACTGGGAGAACAAGACTGGCAAGAAAGCTGATTCAGAGACTCTGTATGTAACTCAAATCATGGTAGACGGAGGTATGATGCTCAAACGCCTCTTGACCGCTCCTCAAGGTCGTGGCTATCGCGTACGTAAACGTTCTAACCATGTGACAATTTTTGTAGATACTAAAAATACTAACGAAGCAAAGTAATTAAACGAAATGGGACAAAAGATTAATCCAATAGCAAACCGCCTCGGTATTGTACGTGGTTGGGATTCCAACTGGTTTGGCGGTAAAAACTACGGAGATACTATCCTCGAGGACAGCAAAATCCGCGAGTACTTGAATGCCCGTTTGGCTGAGGCTAGTATTTCTCGTATCGTTATCGAGCGTACTCTTAAACTTGTAACTGTAACTGTCTGCACTGCTCGCCCTGGTTTTATTATCGGTAAGGGTGGACAAGAGGTTGACAAATTGAAAGAGGAGTTGAAGAAAATCACCAAGAAAGATGTGCAAATCAACATCTTCGAGGTTAAGCGTCCAGAGCTTGATGCTACCATTGTAGCTACCAAGATCGCTCGCCAACTCGAGGGTAAGGTTGCATACCGCCGTGCCGTTAAGATGGCTATCGCATCTACTATGCGTATGGGCGCTGAGGGTATCAAGATCCAATTGAGCGGACGTCTCAATGGTGCTGAAATGGCACGTAGCGAGATGTACAAAGAGGGTCGTACCCCATTGCACACTCTTCGCGCTGACATCGATTATTGCCACGTAGGTGCTATCACCAAAGTAGGTGTAATCGGCGTAAAGGTGTGGATCTGCCGCGGTGAGGTTTATGGCAAGAAAGATCTTGCTCCTAACTTCACACAAAAGCAAGAGAACAACCGTGGTGAGCGCAACGGTCGCCGTGATGACCGCCGTGGTGGTTTCCGTAGAAACAAAAAACAATAATGTTTAACCGATTTGTAGATTACAACAGTTATGTTACAACCAAAGAAAACTAAATTCCGCCGCTGTCAAAAAGGCCGTATCAAAGGCAATGCACAGCGTGGTACAGAGCTGGCATTTGGCACATTCGGTATCAAATCACTTGGTACCATCTGGTTGACAGGTCGTCAAATCGAGGCAGCCCGTATCGCAGTAACACGTTATATGCAACGTCAAGGACACGTATGGATCCGTGTTTTCCCTGATAAACCAATTACCAAGAAACCATTGGATGTTCGTATGGGTAAAGGTAAAGGTGCTCCAGAGGGATTCGTAGTTCCATTGGCTCCAGGACGTATCATCTTTGAGATTGATGGCGTATCATACGATATTGCTAAAGAGGCACTCCGCTTGGCAGCTCAAAAACTTCCTATTACAACCAAATTTGTCGTAAGACGTGATTACGACCCAACCCAAAATGTATAATCAGGATTATGAAAACAGCTGAAATTAAAGAATTAACAACTGCTGAGATCCAAGAGCGTCTAGCTGCTGAGAAAGAGGCACTCGTTCGCATGAAAATGAATCACAGCATTTCTCCGCTTGACAATCCGTTGCAGATTAAGGTGGCTCGTAAGACTATTGCTCGCCTTGCAACCGAACTCCGTCAAAGAGAATTAACTAAGTAAAAAACGAATTGACATGGAAACAAGAAATCTAAGAAAAGAGCGTCAGGGTATTGTCGTTTCCAACAAAATGGACAAGACTATCACAGTTGCTGTTCACTGGAAAGAGAAACACCCTATTTATGGCAAGTTTGTCAATAAAACTCGCAAGTTCCATGCTCACGACGAGAACAATGAGTGCGGTATCGGAGATACAGTACGTATCATGGAAACTCGTCCATTGAGCAAAACTGTTCGTTGGCGTTTAACTCAAATTGTAGAAAGGGCTAAATAATATGGTACAACAAGAATCAAGACTAATCGTTGCGGATAACTCTGGTGCTAAAGAGGCATTGTGCATCCGCGTTCTTGGCGGAACCAAGAAGCGTTACGCTAGTTTGGGTGACACCATCGTAGTAGCAGTAAAAGGTGTAATTCCTCAATCTGACATCAAAGACGGTACTGTAACGCGTGCTATCGTAGTTCGCGTTAAGAAAGAGGTACGTCGTCCAGATGGTAGCTACATCCGTTTCGATGATAACGCATGTGTGCTCGTAAACAACGCAGGTGAGATCCGTGGTTCACGTATCTTCGGCCCTGTAGCTCGCGAGCTCCGTCAAACGAACATGAAAATTATTTCTCTAGCACCTGAAGTGCTCTAATTCATCTAAATTCTACAAGTATGGCAAAATTACATATTAAGAAAGGTGATACCGTATACGTGAATGCAGGTGCTTCTAAGGGCAAAACTGGCCGCGTGCTAGAGGTGCTCGTTGAGAAACAACGTGCTATCGTAGAAGGTGTTAATATGGTATCTAAGAGTACCAAACCTAATGCAAAAAATCCTCAAGGAGGTATTGTTAAACAGGAAGCTCCTATCCACATCTCTAACCTCAACCCAGTTGAGAACGGCAAACCAGTACGTGTAGGTCGCGTAGAGAAGGATGGCAAGCTCGTCCGCGTAAGTAAAAAAACTGGTAAGGAGATCTAATAATGAATACAGCAAGTTTGAAACAGGAGTACTTGGAGCGTATCGTTCCTGCACTCATGAAAGAGTTTAACTACACTACTGTAATGCAGTGTCCTAAACTCGAGAAGATCGTTCTCAACCAAGGTCTTGGCGAGGCTGTAGCTGACAAGAAGATCATCGATGTAGCTGCTCAAGAGATGACACTCATCACTGGTCAAAAAGCTGTTGCTACCGTTTCTAAAAAGGACATCGCTGGATTCAAGGTACGTAAGAAAATGCCTATCGGCGTTCGCGTAACTCTCCGCGGTGAGCGTATGTATGAGTTCCTTGAGCGTCTCGTGCGCGTGGCTTTGCCTCGTATCCGCGACTTCAAAGGTATCCATAACAAAATGGATGGCCACGGAAACTATACACTTGGTATCCAAGAGCAAATCATCTTCCCTGAAATCAACATTGATAACATCACCAAACTTCTTGGTATGAACATCACTTTCGTGACAACTGCTAAGACCGATGAGGAAGGTTTCGCACTCCTCCGCGAGTTTGGTTTACCATTCAAAAAGTAATTAGACTATGGCAAAAGAATCAATGAAAGCTCGCGAGGTGAAACGCGCTAAGCTCGTAGCTAAATACGCTGCTAAACGCGCTCAACTCCTCAAGGATGGTGACTATGAAGGTCTCCAAGCATTGCCAAAGAACGCTAGCCCTGTTCGTTTGCACAACCGCTGCAAAATCACAGGCCGTCCAAAAGGCTACATGCGCGCATTCGGCTTGAGTCGTATTCAATTCCGTGAGATGGCCTCTGCAGGTCTTATCCCAGGAGTGAAGAAAGCAAGCTGGTAAAAACCGTTATCACTCCGTTAGCACTCCGAAGGTTGACCGAAGGAATGCAAAGGGAGTGAAAGCGAATAACAACGAAATTCGCCCAGAGGACATAAGTGCCTCTGGGGAATAAATAAAATTATTAATTAAATATTGTCCCCAAAGGGGGGATTAATTTAACAAAAACATTTATGACAGATCCAATCGCAGATTATCTGACCCGACTCAGAAATGCAATCAAAGCTGGACACCGCGTTGTTGAGGTGCCTGCTTCGAATCTGAAGAAAGAGATCACACGTATCTTGTTTGAGAAAGGTTACATCCTTTCATACAAGTTCGTGGAGGATGGCCCTCAAGGCACTATCAAGATTGCCTTGAAGTATGATCCAGTTAACAAAGTTAACGCCATCAAGAGTTTGAAACGTGTATCAACACCAGGTCTTCGTCAATACGTTGGCTATCGCGAGATGCCACGCGTGTTGAATGGTCTCGGTATCGCTATCCTTTCTACATCTAAGGGTGTGATGACCAACAAAGAGGCTCTCGGCCTCAAGCTCGGTGGTGAGGTTATTTGTTACATCTATTAATCAGGAGGAAAGACTATGTCAAGAATTGGTAAATTGCCTATCGCTATCCCTGCAGGTGTAACTGTAACAGTTAGCCCTGAGAACCTCGTGACTGTTAAAGGTCCTAAAGGTGAATTGAAACAACAAGTTAACCCAAATATTACCGTAACTGTAGAGGAAGGTGTTATCACTGTTACTCGTCCTAACGATGAGAAACAAAACCGCTCTATGCACGGTCTTTATCGCGCACTCATCAACAATATGGTTGTAGGTGTAAGCGAGGGTTACAAGAAAGTACTCGAACTCGTCGGTGTAGGTTACCGTGTTGAGATGGCCGCTAACATGCAAAATACTCTCAACTTTGCACTCGGTTATACACACCCTATCTACCTCCAACTCCCTGCTGAGGTTAAGGTAGAGACAAAGTCTGAGCGTAACCAAAACCCACTCGTGATCTTGGAATCTGCTGACAAGCAACTTATCGGCCAAGTATGCGCTAAGATCCGCTCTTTCCGCAAACCAGAGCCATATAAGGGTAAAGGTGTTAAGTTCCAAGGTGAAGTTGTTCGTCGTAAAGCTGGTAAATCGGCTGGTAAATAATAGAAAGGAATAAGTTATGAATCAAAAAATTGCAAGAAGACTTAAAATTAAAGCATCTATCCGTACACGTGTTTCGGGTACCGCTGAGCGTCCTCGTCTGACTGTATTCCGTAGCAACAGCCAAATTTACGCTCAAGTTATCGACGATTTGCAAGGCAAAACTCTTGCTTCTGCATCTTCGCTCGCTATTAAAGATAAAATGACCAAAACTGAGAAAGCTGCTCAAGTAGGCAAACTCATCGCTGAAGCTGCTAAAGCTGCTGGCGTAGAGGCTGTAGTATTTGACCGTAATGGCTATCTCTATCATGGTCGAGTTAAATCATTGGCAGATGCTGCCCGCGAGGCAGGTCTCAAATTCTAAAACAAAGAGACTGTTATGAATCGAGTAAAATCAACACAAGACTTAGAGCTCAAGGAGCGTCTAGTTGCTGTCAACCGTGTAACTAAGGTTACCAAAGGTGGACGTACTTTCACATTTGCAGCCATCGTTGTTGTAGGAAATGAGAACGGCATCGTAGGATGGGGCCTCGGTAAAGCAGGCGAAGTTACCGCAGCTATTTCTAAGGCTACTGAATCTGCAAAGAAGAATCTTATCCAAGTACCTGTACTCAAAGGTACAGTACCTCACGAGCAATACGCTAAATTTGGCGGTGCACGTGTATACCTCCAACCAGCTTCTCACGGTACCGGAGTAAAAGCCGGTGGTGCGATGCGTGCCGTATTGGAGTCTGCAGGTGTAACTGACATCTTGGCAAAATCAAAAGGTTCTTCTAACCCTCACAACCTCGTTAAAGCTACTATCGCAGCCCTCGGCGAAATGCGTGACGCTCGTACTGTAGCTCAAAACCGTGGCGTGAGCCTTTCAACAGTGTTTAACGGATAATTGTAAAGTATCATGGCAACAATTAAAGTTCAAAAAGTACGCAGCGTTATCGGCTGCCCACAAGTGCAAAAGGATACTATGTTGGCCCTTGGTCTTCGCAAGATGAATGCCGTTGTTGAGCACGAGGCAACTCCTGCTATCCTCGGTATGGTAAACAAAGTGAAACACTTGGTTAAAGTAATTGATTAATTTTAAAAAAGTAGCATTATGGAATTAAATAATTTAACGCCAGCTGCAGGTTCAGTGAAAACCGCTAAGCGAATCGGACGTGGTCCAGGTTCTGGTCTTGGTGGTACTTCTACTCGCGGTCACAAAGGTGCTAAATCACGCTCTGGTTATTCCAAGAAAATTGGTTTCGAGGGTGGTCAAATGCCTATGCAACGCCGTTTGCCTAAATTCGGTTTCAAAAACATTAACCGCGTAGAGTATAAAGCTATTAACCTCAGTACACTACAAGCTCTTGCAGAGGCTAAGAACTTGGAGAAAATCGGACTCGTTGAACTCCACGAGGCTGGTTTCATCAGCAAGACTCAACTCGTTAAGATCCTTGGTAACGGTACACTGACTGCTAAACTCACTGTTGAGGCTAACGCATTCAGCAAAACCGCAGAAGAAGCTATTACAGCTGCTGGTGGTACTATCAACAAAATCTAATTAATATGCGTAAATTTATTCAGACAATCCAAAATATCTGGAAGATCGACGACCTCCGTACTCGATTGTTGACCACACTCCTTTTTGTGCTCATCTATCGTTTTGGCTCTTTCGTAGTACTTCCTGGTATCGATCCAACAGCCCTCAAAGCTCTAGAAGGCCAAACTGAGGGTGGATTGATGGCACTTTTGGATATGTTCTCAGGTGGCGCCTTCTCAAATGCATCTATCTTTGCTTTGGGTATCATGCCTTACATCTCTGCATCTATCGTAATTCAATTGCTTACTATAGCAGTGCCTTACTTCCAAAGAATGCAGAAAGAGGGTGAGTCTGGCCGCCAAAAAATGAACCAAATCACACGTTACCTCACAGTTGCTATTCTCCTTTTCCAAGGTCCTAGCTACTTGATAAACCTTGCACACCAAGTTGACCCTACTGGTCAAGTGGTAAGCGTAGGATTCAACTGGTTCACCATTTCATCTACTATCCTCCTCTGCGCGGGCTCTATGTTCGTAATGTGGTTGGGTGAGCGTATCACCGATCGCGGTATTGGTAATGGTATTTCCTTTATCATTCTTATTGGTATCATCGCTCGTTTCCCAGGTGCAATTGTACAAGAGTTCTCTTTGCGCTTAGATGGTGCAGGTGGTTTGATGCTCTTCATGCTTGAGATCATTATCCTTTTGTTTGTCTTTGCATTTGCTATCCTCCTCGTACAAGGTACACGCCGTATCCCAGTACAATACGCTAAACGTATGGTGGGTAACAAACAATATGGTGGCGTGCGCCAATACATCCCATTGAAGGTTAACTCTGCCAATGTGATGCCTATCATCTTTGCACAAGCTATCATGTTCATTCCTATCGCACTTGCAGGTTTCTCTGGAGAAGAGAGCGGAGCTTTTGCACGTGCATTCATGGATAATAATGGATTTTGGTATAACCTTGTATTTGCGTTCTTGATCATCATTTTCACCTATTTCTACACCGCGATTGTTATCAATCCAGTACAAATGGCTGAACACTTGAAACTCAACAATGGTTTCATTCCAGGTGTTAAACCTGGAAAGAAAACAGCTGAGTATATCGACACTGTAATGACACGTTTGACTTTGCCTGGAGCATTCTTCTTGGCGTTCATCGCTGTATTGCCTGCTATCGCTAGCAATGTAGGATTGGTAAATGCTTCTGCATTCGCACAATTCTTTGGCGGTACATCATTGATCATTATGGTCGGTGTGATCTTGGATACACTACAACAAATCGAGAGCAAGCTTCTTGAGCGTCACTATGACGGATTCTATGAGTCTGGCATGCGCGTAAAAGGTCGCTCCGGTGCTATGGCATATTAATATAAATGATATACCTAAAGACTGACGAAGAAGTTGAGCTCATGCGTCTAAGTAATGACCTGCTCGGAAAGACTTTGGCCGAAGTGGCCAAAGTCATCCGACCAGGTGTTACAACAGCGCAACTGGATAAAGTGGCATACGAATTTATTCGTGACCACGGGGGCATCCCATGCTGCCTTGGATACCAAGGTTATCCAGCAACCCTTTGTACCTCTGTCAATGAGCAAGTCGTACATGGTATTCCTTCTGACAAAGTTGTCCTAAAAGATGGCGATATTGTATCGGTTGATACTGTCGTTAAATTGAACGGATTTTGCGCAGACTCTGCATACACTTTTCCTGTAGGTGAAGTCGCAGAGGATACACTCCAACTTATGCGTACAACCAAGGAGGCACTTTACTTAGCTATAGAACAAGCAATCACTGGTAAACGACTCGGAGATATCGGGTTTGCAGTTCAGAATCATTGCGAGAAAGCTGGTTACTCTGTAGTGCGTGAGTTTGTGGGACATGGTATAGGACGTGACATGCACGAAGAGCCTGAGGTATGTAATTACGGCAGACGTGGCAATGGACTTGTACTCAAATCTGGTATGGTCTTGGCCATCGAACCAATGATATGCCTCGGAAGACGTAATGTACTCATTGAGAATGATGGATGGACAGCGCGTACTGCTGATCGCAAACCTGCTGCACACTATGAGCATAGCGTTTGTGTTCGAAATGGTAAGGCTGATATCCTATCCACATTTGACTATATTCAACAAGTTTTAGGTGATCGTTTTATTTAAAATATTACTATGGCAAAACAAGATTCAATCGAAGTAGATGGCACTATTACTGAGGCATTGTCTAACGCAATGTTTCGTGTGCAACTCGAAAGTGGTCATGTCATCACTGCTCATATCTCTGGTAAAATGCGTATGCACTATATCCGCATTCTCCCTGGAGATCGCGTAAAAGTGGAGATGAGTCCATATGACCTCACTAAAGGACGTATTTCGTTCCGTTATAAATAAACTCTAAAACTCTATTAAAATGAAAGTTAGAGCATCTGTAAAAAAGCGCAACGCGGATTGCAAAATCGTACGCCGTAAAGGTCGCTTGTATGTAATTAACAAAAAAGAACCAAAAATGAAAATGCGTCAAGGATAAGCATTTCATCCAGGTAAACATTAACAAACAATTATCCTTAAGTAATTAATTATGGCTATAAGAATTGTCGGTGTAGATCTACCACAAAATAAGTGTGGTGAAGTCGGATTGACTTACATCTACGGAATAGGTCGTTCAAGCGCAAAGAAAATCTTGGCAGAGGCAGGCGTAGACCCAAGCATCAAGGTGCAAGATTGGACGGATGACCAAGCAGCTAAAATTCGTGAGATCATCGGTGCTAAGTACAAAGTAGAAGGTGACCTCCGTTCCGAAACACAACTCAACATCAAACGTTTGATGGATATCGGTTGCTACCGTGGTGTTCGTCACCGTATTGGACTTCCAGTACGTGGTCAATCTACCAAAAACAACGCACGTACCCGCAAAGGTAAAAAGAAAACTGTTGCTAATAAGAAGAAAGCAACGAAGTAATCAACCAACCCGAGGTGAAGATTTGTGCTTAAAACTTATAATGACACCAATCCTATCCTCATTAATATCTATCAACAAATATGGCAAAGAAAAATGTTGCAGCTAAGAAGCGCGTTGTAAAGATTGACGGTGTTGGTCAACTTCACGTAATGTCTTCTTTCAACAATGTGATTGTTACACTTGCTAACGGTGAGGGACAAGTGATCTCTTGGTCTTCAGCAGGTAAAATGGGCTTCCGTGGCTCTAAAAAGAATACTCCTTACGCAGCTCAAACTGCTGCTGAGGATTGCGCAAAGGTTGCTTATGACCTTGGTTTGCGCAAAGTTAAAGCGTATGTTAAAGGTCCTGGACAAGGTCGTGAGAGCGCAATCCGCGCTTGCGCTAATGCAGGTATCGCAGTAACTGAAATCGTTGACGTTACTCCAATGCCTCACAATGGTTGCCGTCCTCCTAAACGTCGTCGTGTATAATTTTTTAACTACTAAAATTTAAAGAAAATGGCTAGATATATTGGACCAAAATCACGTATTGCACGTCGTTTCGGAGAGGCTATCTTCGGCCCAGACAAAGTGCTCGACAAACGTAACTACGCTCCAGGTCAACACGGTGTTAACCGCCGTAAAAAAAGCTCTGAGTACGGTATCCAGCTCGCTGAGAAGCAAAAAGCTAAATACACCTACGGTGTTCTCGAGCGTCAATTCCGTCTCCTCTTCGCTAAAGCATCTCGTATCAAAGGTATTACCGGTGAGATTCTTCTCCAATTGCTCGAATCTCGTCTTGATAACATCGTTTACCGCCTTGGTATTGCCCCAACTCGTGCTGCTGCACGTCAATTGGTAAGCCACTGCCACATCACTGTAGATGGTAAGGTAGTTAACATTCCTTCTTATGATGTTAAGCCAGGTCAAGTTGTAGCTGTTCGTGAGAAATCTAAATCTCTAGAAGTTATCGCTACCTCTCTTGATGGTTTCAACCACAGCAAATATAGCTGGTTGGAGTGGAACGAGGCTGAGAAAGCTGGTAAATACCTCAACATTCCACAACGTGAGGATATCCCTGAGAACATCAAGGAGCAATTAATCGTCGAGTTGTACTCTAAATAATAATTAAATTCATGGCAATATTAGATTTTATTAAACCTGACAAGGTGATCATGTTGGATTCGAGCAACAAACACGGAGTTTTTGAGTTCCGTCCGCTCGAGCCGGGTTATGGTATCACAGTTGGTAACGCTATTCGTCGCGTGCTCATCGGTTCGCTCGAAGGTTATGCTATCTGTTCTATTAAGATCAATGGTATTGATCATGAATTTGCTACTATCCCTGGTGTTATTACCGACGTGACCAACCTCATCCTTAACCTCAAGCAAGTTCGTTTTGCGCGCAAAGAGGGAATGGAAGTAACCGAAGAGACTATCCGCATGCATGTTAAGGGCAACAATACCCTTCTTGCTGGCGAACTCAATAGCTACCTCCAAGCTTTCGATGTACTCAATCCAGAATTGTTGCTTGCAGAAATGGATGAGACAGCTGACTTTGAGATTGAAATCAATATCAACAAAGGACGTGGTTACGTGTCTGCTGATGAAAATCGTCAAGCAAATGATGCAATTGGAGTTCTTGCTATCGATAGCATTTATACTCCTATTGTAAATGTTAAGTATAGCATTGATCCTTGCCGTGTAGAGCAACGTACTGACTATGAGAAACTCACTCTTGAGATTTCTACAGACGGCTCTATCGCACCTAAGGACGCACTTACTGAGGCTGCTAAGCTTTTGATCTACCACTTTATGCTCTTCTCTGATGAGCGTATTATTATTGAGGATCAAGCTAAACCTGCAGTGAATGCATTCGATGAAGAACATTTGCGTATGCGTCAATTGCTCAACCAACGTCTCGTGGATATGGATCTTTCTGTACGTGCCCTCAACTGCTTGAAGGCTGCAGAGGTTGATACCCTTGGACAATTGGTTAAATATCACCGTTCTGATTTGCTTAAATTCCGTAACTTTGGTAAGAAATCTCTTACTGAGCTCGACGAATTGCTCGAGAAAAACGGTTTAGCTTTCGGTATGGATATTAGCAGATACAAACTTAATGATTAATTTTCCTAACTAAAACAAACAAATGAGACATAATAAAAAAATCAATCATCTTGGTCGTAAAGCTGCGCACCGTAGTGCAATGCTTTCCAACATGGCTTGCTCACTCATCATGCACAAGCGCATTTCGACCACTTTGGCTAAGGCTAAAGCTCTTCGTATGTACGTTGAGCCACTCCTTACCCACGCGAAAGAGGACTCTACAGCTAACCGTCGTCTCGTGTTCGCTAAACTCAAACAAAAAACTGTTGTTACTGAGCTCTTCCAAAATGTAGCAGAGAAGATCGCTAACCGTCCAGGTGGTTATACACGTATCCTCCGCACTGGTTTCCGTCTTGGTGACGCAGCTGAGATGGCTATCATCGAGCTCGTAGACTACAACGAGAATATGCTTAAGACTCCTAAGGCTGCTGCTAAGAAGACCACACGTCGTGCTGGTAAGAAAGTTGCTCCAAAGGCCGAAGAGGCTGCAGTTGAGGCTCCAGTAGCAGAGAGCGCAGAGTAATTTTATACTCAAATATAAAAAAACTGTCTAACGATTGTTAGGCAGTTTTTTTGTACTAGATATACTAGTATTGCTAGTTAAACTAGTAATAGTATAGAAACAAAAAAAAGCCGCTAACTAGCGGCTTTACTTAGTTGCGGAGGAAGGAATCGAACCAACGACCTTCAGGTTATGAGCCTGACGAGCTACCACTGCTCTACTCCGCGATATATATCCCAATTGATAGGTCTCAACTGAAATCGAGTGCAAAGGTACTGCTTTTATTTGAAATAACCAAATTTTTTAGGATAAAAATGCAATTTTGTATGTTTTTTAACATGTTGAGCATTTTAATCGTTGTCAAAATCAAATAAAGTAGGGGAGTCTGTGTCAAAACGCTTTAGTATATTCCTCATCAATGTTTCTCGTATCAATTTGGAGCGATTACTCACAGTATATTGATTGCAATAACGTTCCAATGCACGCATTTCACTTGCATTGAGCATGATAGAAACCCTATGCTTTCGAGGTTCTGGCTTTGATTTATATTTCTTGCTTACTTTCACGCTTATCAGAATTGTATAGCTATCATTGAACCGATAGTTATAAAATTACAACCTATATTATTGGTATAGTGTTGATCGTTAATAATCTCAGAAATCTCCGTTTGTGCTTGTTGCCATTCTGCAAAGGCTGATAGAACAAAACTGGTATTGTTTTTAATGCGATATGACCATCCTGCTGTCGCACTCAAACATATTCCACCTTTTGTAGCTTTATTGGTTGAGAACCCATATCCCATACTCAAGCCTAGCAATGGTGCATGTTTACTTTTGGTTAAAGGCATTGAAACGACCGCTTGTAAGGGAATAAAGGAATAATGGCTTTGATTAAATAACTTAGCCCTATATCCAAAACTTCCTCCCACTAAAATAGGAGTACCCGCTATCTCTTTTGTTCCAATTAATAGGTCAGCACCTATCTGTCCGCCCCATCCTTTTTGTGGTAGATAGGTGGCTCCACCATTAACTTGCAAGCGCAATGCTACTGATTTATTTCCAGTATGCTCCGTTGGGGTTGCTTGGGAAGTAGCTGTGGTTACCGAGGATTCTTCTAGTATTGCTTTTACTTCACTTCGAGGGTATTGATAACGCGTACCATCTTTCTTCTTGATGATAAGAACCTCTTCGTTTTGTAATATAATGTCACCTTGTATTTTTTGTCCAGAGTTCAGCACAACGATCTCTGCCATAGAGGTGACAGAATATAACAAGATAACTATAAGTAATATGTATCTAATGCGGTTCAATGTATGGTATCTATTTTGTAGATAAAATTAGACTGCAAAGGTACTAATTTTTATAGAGATATGCAAAAATATTGGGTTTAATTTATCTTATATTGATATAACAACAAATTATATTGTGTCAACTAAAGCAAAATCTATCAGTTTGCGTTCAATATCTACTTTGGTTACACGTACTCTAACAGAATCTGATAGGGTATAAGTTTTTCCACTCCGCATAGCCACAAGACAATAATTATCTTCATCAAATTGCATATAATCGTGTGGCTCTATAGTACGAATAGGAATAAGCCCTTCCGTCAAGGTATCATTTAGTTGTACGAACAATCCAAATTCTGTCACTCCGCTAACAACCGCATCAAATTCTTCTCCTAAGTGGCGACTAATCCAACGAGCATGCATTTGTTTGATGGATTCTCGTTCTGCCATTTGGGCAGCCATTTCGCAGTCTGTGCTATGGACGCAAGCTTGTTCTAATTCTTCGCTATCACTGCGGCATAGCGCCTTAGATTGAAGAATATATTTAGCTACCAGTCGATGTACCATCATATCAGGATAGCGTCGTATAGGTGAAGTGAAGTGTGTATAGTATGGAAATGCCAAGCCATAGTGTCCAATATTGCTTGTGGAATATACGGCTTTTGCCATAGCACGAATTGTCAACGTTTCTACCAATGTTTGCGAAGGATGTCCTTGGCAGTTATCTAACAAGGCATTAATTTGTTTGTGTGTTGCTCCACCATTAGAAGATGTCTTTAGGTTAAAACCAAATCGCTTAATGAAGGTTGCTAACTTACTAAGTTTTTCTGGATCTGGATTGGCATGAACTCGATATACAAATGGGTATTTATTATTCTCTTCTCCATCGTTGTTTTTGCCTTTTTTTCCAATCTCAGTAGCTACAATACGATTTGCAAGTAGCATGAATTCTTCAATCAAGTGGTTGCTGTCGTATGACTTATGGAAGGATATGTCAACTGGTTCACCTTGTTCGTCTAATGTAAAATGAACTTCTTGTGACTCAAAGTTAATAGCTCCATGGCGAAAACGATTTGTACGTAAAATCTTGGCTAATTTGTCTAGATCTTGGATAGCTTGTGATACAGCGGGTAGGTCTGTTCCTATCATCATGCATTCTTTTTGCTCCAATATATCTTGGGCTTGACGATAAGTAAGTCGATAGTTAGAACGAATGACCGTGCGACATATCTTATGTTTGACCACCTTTGCTTCTCCATCCATTTCTACAATCACTGACATACATAATTTGTCTTCATTGGGACGCAAACTGCATAACTCATTGCTCAGGCGTTCAGGTAACATAGGAATTACTTTGTCCACCAAATAGATACTTGTGCCGCGATAATATGCTTCTTCGTCCAATGCGGTCTGCTCCTCCACATAATGTGTTACATCGGCTATGTGAATACCGATTTGATAACATCCATTATCTAGTCTTTGGAAGGATAATGCGTCATCAAAATCTTTCGCTTCATCGGGATCAATGGTGAAGGTTAGTACTTCGCGCATGTCGCGACGACGCATGATTTCTGTTTGAGAAATAGTTGTTTGAGGCAGTTTTTTGACTTCTTTAAGTACTGCTTCGGAGAATCCTTCGGGGATAGTATAATCTAACTCCCCTTTCTGGAGTTGTTGTTTAGGTGTTTCTATCTTATTATTTCGCTCTTTCCGTTGATGCGCTTTTTCTCTGCGCATACGTTTAGCTATGAGGTCTTTCGTTCTCATTGTTTCACACTTTAAATAGTTAACGTTTGGGTTAGTTATTGTCTTGCCTAGTACAAAAAATGTGCCTTAATCTTATTGTACTTTTCTTTTCCACTTCATTGCTTGATGAGCAGCTTTTTGAGTAAGTTTTCTTTGCTCCTCCGTCATTTTGTCATTCTTATATTTGTTTGTGCAGCATTTTTTGCCAGTGAGGAGTTCGTACCAAACGCATGCTGCGGTATAACGACCATATTCGTAGTTTAAGTGGTATCCATCGCGACAGAGGGAATCACCTAGTTTAGTTTGTCGAGCTAATGTGATAGCTTTACCACAAGGGATGAGTGTTAATTCAGGATGGAGTTTCAAAAGGGCTAAAGTAGCATTGTGTATACTATCATCCATGATTTGTTGACTTTTTTGGTAACGTGGGAATTGAGGATGTTTTGCATCTTGTGAATAGGACCATGTTTGCATCCAACAAAGTCGTGCATAGGGTTGGTAAGCACGTACAGTATCAATCAAATCAGATAAATATGGCTCATAACTACCTTGAATACCACTATCATGGCTTGCTTGTTGGAAGGAGATATAATCCCATTGCATTAGACGCAGTGCTTGGCGAAGAGAGTAGCCTTCGTTAGGGGTTCTAACTCCGTGTTCAATATATCGGAAGCTATATGCAGCAGTATCTTTATGCAAGAAAGTATAGTGTTGCTCAAGTGAACAGCCACCATAGTACAAATTGCCAATGATAATAGGTTGTTTACCTTCTTCACAGAGAGGTGCCAATTCTTGTTCTACTGCATCCCAGGAAAAACTATTACCAATACATAGAATTCGGATAGTATCGTTCTGCGCGAAAATATAACTACAAGATACACTAACTATTAGTGCAAAAAGGGTAGAATAAAATTTATTCATAGAATTGTGTTGATATATGATTGAATTTGTGTACAAAGGTACTACTTTTTTTGCATATCTCAAAATAAAGTAGTACTTTTGCGCCAAAATAGTACGATTACATATATGAGACCATTTCGATTGTTATTGCTAATACCCTTATTTTTTGCTGTTCTTACGCCTAGTAAGGCTTCTTTAAATTTTGTTTATGCAGATAGTATCATTCAAGAGGCTATAGCAGATACCATAATTCCCGGTGCTGTATTTTGTGTAGTGGATAATCATGAAATAGTATATCTTCAGGCTTACGGAAATCGCCGTGTTTGTCCTGAGCAAGAGCTTATGACGACCAATACGATTTTTGATTTGGCATCCGTGAGTAAACCGATAGGTGTAGGTACGGCAATGCTGTTGTTATGTGCAGAGGGCAAAGCGAATGTCAATGATTTTGTTGCTCAATATATTCCTCATTACCACAGTGATGTGAAGATACACCATTTAATGACGCACTATTCAGGATTGCCTGCATACATGAACGCTACTCGATTAGATAGTATCTTTGCAAGTCGTAATATATCTCCAGATCAATATCCAAATCGTATGATTGATACCATTGCGCGATGCAAGCGTCCATCTGCAGTGGGAGAAAAGTATCGTTATTCTTGTCTTAATTTTATTAGTCTACAGCGGGTGGTGGAATCTATCGTTGGAATGGATATAAATAGTTATTTACGTTCAACTTTGTATGCTGATTTAGGTGTAAATATGGGTTGGTTGCCAGATTCTACGTTGCTGGATTGCATTGCTCCAACGGAATGTCAGCAAGACAACTGTCTACATAGTGAGGTACATGATCCTTTGGCCCGCGTAATGATGCGTGGTATATCTGGTAATGCCGGTGTCTTTGCCACAGCTCAAGAGGTGGCAAAATGGGCAATATGGTTTATGCAGTTACCACCTGAAGTTCGTGAGAATGGTTGTCAGGCAGGATTGTGGACGGATACCGTATCTACTTCAATGGGTGAGCAACAACGTTGCCGCCACACTGGCTATACTGGTACGAGTGTGACTATTATGCCTCAATCGGGTAGGGTGGTTGTTTTATTGACTAATCGTGTACATCCTAAGGATGAGCATAGTCTAGCAGATTTGCGTCGTAAACTCAATGATTGGTTGATTCCTTAATAATAAATCTTTTTGAGGTAATTTAATACGATCTCACTGATGATAGGGCTCTTGTAGACGAATGATCCATGGTCCTCGTTAGGAACTATATACATTTCTCCTTGAGGTATGTTTTCGGCAATGAGTTGTGTGTGTGCTAGGTCTATCAAGTCATGTTCTCCTGCAACAATTAAGGCTGGACATTGAATACTCTGCATGTCTGTTGCACTCATCTGTGGCTCGAATAACATCATCTTAGTTAGCGGTGGAATCGAGTCTTTTAGCATCTCCTTTTTAAATTCTTCCCAAAAACTTGCTACTACTCCTTCTGGGAATAAGTTGGCACCAGCCGTGATGATGGCTCCGGCTGTGTTAGGGTGCAAAACCTCCATTTGTAGTGCAGTATTACCACCATCACTCCATCCGAAAATAGCTGGTTTATTCAGATGTAGTTTCTCGATGAATTCGTGCAGATCATTAGCCATATCAATATAGTGGTATTCAGGTAATGGGGCATTAGCGCCTTGTCCTCTTGAGTCAAGGGCATAAACTAGATAACCTGCAGAATCTAATTGGTTAATCATAACGGATAGGTGATCATGTTCACCGCTATTACCGTGTAGGAGTATAACGGGTTTATTTTGATTCTCTCCTTGAACTTTATATACGATATTTACGCCATTAACATCAACATTCCGTATTTCATTAAGGTGTGTAGTATCATTTTTTGATTCTTCTACTGCGAATGTTTTTTTAGTATCTTGGGTTTCTTTTGTGTCTTTTGATCTAAAAACAGGAATGAAGCATAGCCATATACTAGCAAAGAGTAATAGGAATGGATACTTTGTTTTCTTTTGAATGTCTTTCATAAATAATAACTAAAATGAGAATGTGTTATTAACAAAAAATGCCTAACATCTTCATGTTAAGCACTCTTTCTTTTTCTGTACCGCGAGCGGAACTATTTTCGAACTCATTTTTGCACGATTTGGATATACTGTGGGAGTTACGATTCCTTATTCCGAACCCGAATGAAGGTCTATAACATGCTTCAAATGTGACTGCAAAGGTACTACAAAAAAATGGTACTGACAAATCTTAAATACGAAAACTACATTAAAATGTAATTTTTGTTGCTTCTAACCAAATTTTAAGAAGGATGTAACTGCTTTTAAAAGTGGTTATATCCTTTCTTTTCTAGGTATGTGATTAATGAAGAAAAATGTGTTTTTTATAAAAAAAAGTTGCTCAAAAACTTGCATATGTCAAAAAAAAGTTGTACCTTAGCCTTGTGTTTAAAACTACTTAAACAACTAGGGGACAGGAAATTAGAATATGAAAACTATCGTAACTATCAGTCAAAAAGGTGTAAACAACATGGCAACAAACAATGCTACCGCAGCACGCATGTGTTCAAATATAGAATGTGTTCAAAAAAATCAGTAACCAACAAGAAAACAACCAACAATTTGTATTTCTTTTAATCTTTGATTTATATGAAAGCAATAATTTATGCAAGAGTTAGTTCGACAACAGACAGACAAACTACAGACAGACAAGTAGCAGACCTAATGACTTATGCCGCAGCCAATCAAATGCAGGTAGTTAAGATATTTGAGGAAAAGATAAGTGGTGCTAAAGAGAATAAGGACAGACAAATACTACAACAGGCACTTGAGTATTGCAGACAAGAGAATGTTGATTATGTTTTATCCAATGAACTTTCAAGAATTGGTCGCAACACCTTCAATGTGCTTGAAACTATCAAATTTTTAATAGACAATAATATCAATCTATATTTACAGAAGGAGAAATTTACATTGCTACAAGATAACGGCAAACCTTCTCCATTTGCTGCCGTTATGCTCGCTACTTTATCAACTTGTGCAGAATTAGAAAGGGAGAATATTAGTTTTCGCTTGCAATCAGGTAGAAAACAATATATAGAGAAGGGCGGTAAGTTAGGCAGAAAAGAAGGTACTTGTAAGACTACAGAGCAAAAAAAAGAGGAGTATTCGGAAGTGCTGCGGTTACTGCGGAAAGGAATCAGCGTTCGCAATGTTGCCAAATTGTCTAATGTTGGAATCAGTACGGTGCAACGATTGAAAAAGGAGTTTGAGATTGTATGATACATTGCTATTCTATTGAGAAAGAGAGAGTAAATGCTCTCTTTCTTTGTTTTTTATTTGCTCATATCAGATTTTTGTTGTATCTTTGCAGCACAAATCAAACATTAATTGCCTATGATAAGATAACAACAAGCACATAACATATAAAGCATTTGCTTTATTTAGGGATTCTTTCAATCATCCACAACATTGTAAAGTACTCTTCCTATAATATCGCGAATGTTCACACTTTGGTGTGGACTTTTTGTATATATTGGAGAGTATGGGAGTGGATGCCCGAAAGAACTAATATTAACAAAAGTTCACACTTTTTTTGTGCATTTATATTAACAATCTTAAAATTTCAAACGTATGAAAACAAAAATTTCTTTGATGATGTTGCTTTTGGCAGCATGGTTAATGGTTGGTTGCGAAGGGCAAAACGAACCAACAAGTGAAGGAGGTGATGCTACTGTTGAAAGCACAGATATTGCTTCCGTCAATAAAAAAATAAATTATTATGGAACAGTCTACGAAGTCATTATGAAAGATGGCAACCGAATGTATTTCGGCATTAAAAATGACAAAGAGGTTAGAATGGGATGTTGGAGTTATTTCTATGATGGATGTGAGGATGAATATGAGACATATGCCCCTTACGAATACAAAGGTCATTTGGTTATCCCAGAAAAAATTACATTGGAAGGAAAGGAATACCTAGTCACTGAATTGTATGATATGGCAGAGGTTTTCCTTAGTTCTAAATCTTCTGCTCTCAGTGGTTCAGATGTAAATGAAAACTATCACAGGAGTGAATATTATGTCACACATCCAAATACAACTTTGCAGTCCGTAGTTATTCCCAATACCATAAAAAAAATAACAAGTGGTTGTTTTGCTGGTTGCACCGCCCTGCAATCAGTTAAATTTGAAAAAGGAAGTCCAGTCACAGAATTACCAGAAAGAGCGTTTTTATGTTGTTCGTCATTGGAAGAGGTTATTCTACCAGAGAACTTAGCAGTTTTAGATGGTTTTATTGATGGTCCCTTCATTTGCTGTACTTCACTGAAAAGCATTAATCTACCAGAAACAGTGACGGAAATAGGAGACCAGGCATTTCTCGGATGTACATCACTGGAAAATATCAATCTGGAAAATGTCAAAACTATTGGAGATAATGCTTTCATGGAGTGTACTGCGTTGAAAAAATTGAATATGAATAATGTAGACACTATCAATGCCAGTGCCTTCTATAAGTGTACTTCATTAGAAACTGTTACATTGGATAACTTGGAATTCTTAGGGCGAGAAGCATTCGATAGTTGTACATCATTGATAAGTGTTGTTGCAAATGAATTAGAGTTTTTAGACGAATATGCCTTCGTTGATTGTGCCAACCTCAGAAAGATAGAGTTTGTAGAACTAAGAAAGGGTATAATAAGTGGTACTTTTCATAAATGTACATCATTGGAGGAGGTAAAACTAGACAACTTGGAAGTCTTAGGAAAAAACGCATTCAATAGTTGCACAAGTCTTAAAAAGATTGAATTGCCAAGTATTAAATATTTAGGTATTGATGTGGAAGAGGATGAAGATGAAATATGGTGGTCCTCTGGAGATGCATTTGTGGATTGTCGTTCTATGGAAACAGTCGTGTTGGGAGAGTCATTAATTAAAACGAATAAAGGTAAGTTGTTTGAAAGATGTGATAATCTAAAAGATGTTTACTGCTATGCTGTCAATCCACCACTTTCTGTTGGTAATGATTATGATGATTTGGATTATCGTAAGTTTGTTGGAGATTTTATTCTCCATGTTCCTGCTGGCAGCATAGAGGCGTATAAAGAAACCAAATGGGGAGAGATTTATCAACTTCCTGAATACTCCGACTGGGAATATAAATATGCAGGCGAACGCACTATCGTTGCTGTAGAGCAGTAAGACAACTAATATAAGGATTTTATTTACGGAAAAAGCCAGTAGTTATGCTACCGGCTTTTTTCATAATAATTAAAAAAATAATATCATATCGTTTGCTTGTGCAGATATACACTATAGTCATCTCATATTCTTGTTGAAAAACCAATAGCAATGATTGATGTGTGCTGTAGGAGCAAGAATTAATTTCCTCATGTTGTATATTATATAAAATAAGGTGTACTTTTTTCTTTTGATGGGATATTTGCCCAATAGTTTTTCATGGATTGTGATTGTTTTTCAGATGTACTTTGGGTTTGTGCTGCGGTCTTATTTGTATGATATTGCCTCATTGAAGTAGAAATCTTCTGTTTTGTATTGTCTGATAGTTCTCTATATTGTCTTTTCATGGTTTAAGTAGTTTATTTATTATAAATAGTTTGATAGTTGAAAATCGTCTATTTTTCTAGGAAAATTTTTGTGTCCGATAGGTGGATATGCCTATTATACTACTCTCTGCGATAGTTTTCGGGCGGGTTTCATTAAAAAAATAAATACCACTATTAAGAAAAAAAATACTATATTTGTAGGTTCGGACTTCTTGTGTATTTACATATTTTTGAGGAATAATCAATAAAAATCCGCAAAAATCTCACAAAATTACGCTTTTTTATTTTTTTTTAAATTTAATTAAAATAAAAAATATCCGGATGATGTGAACTTTATTTTTTGTAAATTTAAATATTTTTATAAAAAAACAATGCTGGAAAGATATGTTTTATATTTTTTAAAAATAAATAAAAGCACAATTTTAAAAAAAATATTATATTTGTATCGTTTAACAAATAAAATATAAAATCACTTAAACGATATGAATACAAAATATAAATTTAATATTGATAAATTAGAGATTACTTACACTTGCTCTGGAGAGATTCGAGAACTATTCGCAAATATTATAGATGAACATATCTGTGGAGAAGACAATGATGTACGGGTGTTGCGTACAACATGCACTACTTACCTTCACAACTTTGCTATATATTGCAGCAATATGTATGTCGGGCAACTGTTTTTCGATACACCAAATCCCAATCGCCCGCATATATATTTCTCTGTAGAGAATGAAATTTTATACACGTGCGTGGCAGGACTGTCATACATAGAGCAAGCGCTACATTTATCCTACTATCGCATAAGTAAGTTGGATATATGTTTAGACACTAATGTTAATATCATTAACAGATTCTATCAACTTCTAAAAGATGAGAGTCAAACACTAGTTATTAACAATAAGGTTATTAAGGATAGATATGCTATTATTAACAAACTTATACATTACTCTATAGGTTCGTTGAAAAATATTCGCAGGATTAAGTCTTTCATTTTAAAAGGCAATGAAATAGAAGTAGTTGCATACAATAAGAAGGAAGAAATAGACAAGAGTAGAAAAGAGTATATTAAGGAGAACCTACAAATGAATAAGAAGATATATAGATTAGAGGTTAGATTTAGTAATTTTAAACAGATTCACAAGGCACTAAAGATGTGTTCTGTAGATATTGAAGAATTGTATCATTATCCTTTTGGAGACTTGCTGGAGCAGATATTTGTTAATACCATTAATAGGATTATTAGATTGAGTCATAATCAATGTGTTTTAAATTATTTATTAAAAATTAATTAGTTAATCAGTTATATTGTAAGTATTTACCCTTGTAATATATGTATTCCCAACCCTATTTGCTAATGGGTGCGAGGGGTAATTAAATAAATCGGAAGAAGTAAGAAAAAAATACAATATTTGTATTGATGAAAAAATAATATACATATAATAGCATAAGGTTTCATAGTTACCCGCTGCGGCAGTAAAAGAATTTCAATGACCATACTAATGTATAGGTTACGAAATAGGCAGAAAAAACGAATAACCAACTTCGGTTGGAGTCGAAAGACAAAAATCTCTTTAACAAATGATTTCATTAAAAAAAATCAAAGAGATTTACAAAGGTAGCACGCTAACAGATGAACAAATAGCACAAATAAGAGATTTTTTGTATATGTTAGCAACTTTACAAGTAAATAATATAGATAATTAATAAAATACAAATAATATGAATACAAAAAAAAGAAATGTTATTCTTTATTGTCGTGTCAGCAGCGACGAACAGAAACTGAATACGAGTTTATCACATCAAGAAGAAACACTATCTGAATATTGCAGAAAGATGGGATACAATGTTGTGAATATTTACAAAGATGATTTCTCTGCAAAGAGTAGATATTTAAATAGACCTAAGTTAAAAGAAGCATATGAATATTGTCGAAAACATAAGGGAGAAGTAGATTTATTGCTGTTTCTTCGTTGGGATAGATTTGCTAGACATGTAGGATTTGCCTTTGATTATAAAGAAAAGTTTGAAGCATTAGGGGTTGAAATAAACTCCCTGGAATCTCATATTGATTTTACAGGAACAGAGTGGGCAACTCTACTTTCATTGTATTGTGGAGTTGCTCATACAGAAGATGAAAAGATTTCTCGGCGAACAAAAGACGGTATTAGAAAGTCATTGAAAGAAGGTAAATACCCTCAAAAAGCACCTATTGGATATATCAACCATAGAGTATCTCAAAATGAAACTTATCTTATGAAAGATGAAAAAACTGCTCCTATAGTGGAAGAGGTTTTTCGAGAAATTGCCCATGGAATAGAAGTTACAGAATCCATTAGAAAAAAATATCAACATTTATTAAAGAGAAATAATGGCGGATATAGAACGAGTAAGATGGAAGAAACGAGGTCTTTGTCCAATAAACCTATATCTAGAAGTGCATTCTATCGCATGCTACGAAATCGTGTATATATTGGCGAAGTTTGTGTGCCAGCATATCTGGATGAACCAAAGCAATATATCCAAGCACTGCATGAACCGATTATTGATAGACAGACTTTTTTTCGGGTGCAAGATATTCTAGATGGAAAAAATAGGAACAAATCAAAGGTAGGAAAAACAGATAAACCTGAGTTGTTTTTGAGGAAATATCTAGTATGCCCATATTGCGGTCATTCTATTACTGGTGGTTTTTCAAAGGGTAATGGCGGAAAATATGCTTACTATAACTGTGGTTACTGCCATCAGGTAAAATCTCGGGCAGATAAAGCAAATGAGGCATTTGTTGATTTTTTAGACGGTTTTTATCCGACCGAACAAGCAGAAAAACTTTATGATTTGATAGTACAAGACCTAACAGAACAAGGCACAATTAAGCGAAATAATACCATCAAAGAGTTAAAAATAAAGTTAGAAGATATTAAACATAAATTAAATGATGTTGAAGACAAGTTTTTGATGAATGCGATATCTTATGAGCAGTATAATCGTATATATGAAAGATATAGCAAAGAGTTACGAGAAAAAGAAGAAGAACTACAGACACTAACTGACCCGAAAATGAAACAGATAGAACCTAAATTGTCCTACTCCTATTCATTGATTAACAATATGTCAGCATATGTTCGTCATGCCTCCGTAACAGTCAAGAGGAGTGTAATTGGTTCAATTTTTTCAGATAAAATCGAATTTGATGGAAATAATTATCGAACCATAAAGTTGAATGAAGTTGCGAGTCTTATCTTGCAGTATAACAATGACTTAACAAAACAAAAGCGGGACATGGATTGCACCATATCCCACTCAGTACCGCGAGCGGGACTTGAACCCGCACAGCCATCACTGGCCAAAGGATTTTAAGTCCTTCGTGTCTACCGATTCCACCATCGCGGCTCAAAATCGGGCACAAAGGTACAACAATTTATGCACATTTGCAAGAAAAATCGCATTTTTTTTGTGAAATACCTACAAATAGGTATTGTGCGATTGTGAAAAAAGCTGTAATTTTGCAGCGTGAATAATTATCGTTAATAATGCACGAAAAAGAATACATATTGGATGGTGTACAGGTGCAAGAGGTTGATGCACGCCAATTGGAGACGGATTTAGTTCGCACGGCAGAACTAATTGACCGTCACCAGCCTTTTGTTGTGCTGCTGACACATTATGATGATTTGCTACAAACCAATCATACGTTAGATTATCAGTTGCTTAGCAAGTTGTTTGGTGTTCCAATAGGTCTTGCTGAACACAAAGCAGAGATATTACTGAGCAAGGTTGATTTTCGCCATATTCATGTCACCTATGGCAAGGATGTAGAGTCAGCCATTGATCGCATAATAGATGTGATTATTACATTGTCTGATGTTCGTGACAAGTTTTCTAAGCGATATATGGCAGTTCGACTCTTAGAACGTCCGGATGAGATGTTAGCTCTCCTTCCACATTCTGATGAGTTGGTTCGTGTAGCTG
>JAFOYE010000020.1 GCA_017391525.1 Paludibacteraceae bacterium
ATCCGATTTAAATACCGTGCTAAATTGCGTATATCAACTATATGGTACGGATATAGACTATATATTCTTGGATGAAGTACAAGATGTAGAAGGATGGCATCTGTTTGTCAATCGCCTTTTGCGCCAAGGGATACATGTGTTTCTAACAGGTAGCAATGCCAAACTATTAAGTAGCGAACTAGCTACACACCTTACTGGACGATACAATGAGATACGGTTGTTCCCATTTAGCTATATGGAATTTTGCCTAGCTGAGAACGTATCATTAGATAGTATAACTACGCAGGCAGATGCAGCACGTAAAAGTGCTTTAACCCGATACCTTAATGATGGTGGTATGCCCGAGTTGCACTATATCAAACGCCCACAAAATCGTCGTACCTACATAGACGGACTAATAGAAACGATCGTTGCAAAAGATATAGTTGGACGCTTTAAAATACACAACACAGAAGGACTTAGGCGTATTGCTCATCATTTGATTAACAACTCATGTCAAATAATCAATAACGATTCGCTCTTAGAGATAGCCAGTTTGAGTGCAGGTAAGACTGCTCAAAAATATGTATCGTATTTGTCGCAAGCCTTTTTGATACACAAGTTGCAGCAATTCTCTTTCAAAAGCAGACAACGAATCACCAATGAAAAAGCCTACGTGATAGATACGGGCTTTATTGCTAACCGAGAGAATGCATTATTAGGAGAGAATGTTGGTTGGCGTTTAGAAAATATTGTAATGATAGAACTTTTGCGTAGGTATCATTCTGCTGCTGATGACATTTATTATTACAAGCCATCTGCTCGTCAAAAAGAAGTGGATTTTGTAGTTTGTCGTCAGGGAGTAGTGATCGAACTCATTCAAGTGGCATACACCATAGCAGATAGCAAAACCTTTAAACGCGAAACAGATGCTCTGTTAAATGCCGCTAAAAAATTAAATTGTACTAATCTCACTTTGATAACTACCGACGAGAACCAAGAGATACAGATCGGTGATTTAACTATTCATCATTGTTCTGCTATTGATTGGTTGCTGAACGCTGCGCTATAGGACGCCTCTTTGAGGCTGTAGGTTATAGGCGGAGCCGCTATAGGTGATAAGGCGAAAGAAGAACTCGAATGATATTTTAGATAATAAACAAACAAAAGGCGGGGATTATTACCCGCCTTTCATGTGTTTGGAGATGAAGTAGCCTCGGCTTTTCCTCGGCTAGTGGTATCGGAGTGGTAACGAGAAAGACAAGGGAAGCAATCAATGCTTCCCTGCGTACTTCTTGGCGAACGCCTCACGGGCTCGTTTTTGTGCTTCAGTAGGCGGCTTTTCACGCTTTGGACGGCGTTGAACCACCACCTTACCATACTGTACACGAGCATAGTGCTCTTTGGTTAAATTTCCACGAAGGCTTTCAATAGGATAATTTAATTCTGCAATCATAGTTTTAGGGTTTTTAGAGGTGAATTTAAGGGCGAGGTTATTGAGGTTTTCGAGAATATTGAGGTTTTGACAAAACCTTGAAAACCTCAATAACCTCGATTTTCTCACTATGCAATTTGCTGTGGTGATTTACGATAAATTCCGTGTAAAACATGTTGTAAATCACTTGATTGTACGAACTTAGACAACCACCTGTCTAAGGACTTTAATCCAATTCCAAGGACTTCCGCCTGCTTCACGGCGTCTTGCTTGGTGAAGTCCGCAGGAAGCATCTCAAAGAATTGTTTTTGGATCAAAGTATGACCGATTTCGCCAGGAGCGGCGTCCTTGCTCTCGGGCAACATCTGGAACATCATCGCAGAATGCATCAGCAACTTGTGACCGATCAAAAGCATCGTCTCAAAGTCCTCCTCCGAACATACCATGCGCTCTGGCAGCGGTTGACTCATGTCCAATCTTAGTCCTGTGAGAATCATACCTATGCGCTTCATAATCACTGGCATGCGCTTGAGGATAGAATCAAACTCATTGCCAAAAGCATGACGTTGCGTCTCATACATCGCTCGGAACATACGCGTAATAGTCTTACGCTGTGCGTCCGTCAAATAGAAGTAGCAACTATGCTTTGCTTCTCTCATCCAACCATAACGCTTACTCAGTTCGCGACCTAACTGCTCGTACAAGGCAATCTCTTGAGGCACAGCATCATCTGCTTCATCAAGCCAAACACGATCATCAAAGTCTTGCGTCTGCTTGACTACATAACAAGCAAAGCGGCTCATCAAACCGTTTTCTCGGCTCCTAATCAATGGCTTAAGCTGATTGTACGTACCTGAGATTAAGACAGCAAAGTGTGGGTCAGGAATCTCGATGAGCTCTTCTTGATTCTTGCGAAGCTTGCTGATGGTCTCATGCTCAAACATACAACGAAGTACATTGGAGAAACCGCCTGTCGTGCTGCCAAGGGCTTTGCTCTGGGTGTCAATCTCCGTGGCCATCATGATACCTCGTCCCTTGAGCATTTTTAGATAGCTCATCAGGGCAGCAGAGGAGGTATTGGCGGGCAGGAAGATAAACTCACCATGCTCATTCTCAATACCTTTCAGCAATTGTTTGGCGTAGTTCATGATGCCTTTGCCCGAGGCGGCAGGGGCGAGCACCATGGTCATGAGTTCGGGTCCATAGACGTGGTGAGGAAAGCCGTGATACATACGCATGGCGGGTAGCGCGTAGGCGTAATTGGTTAATAACGAAAGCAATAGCATGTCGCGCATCTCGCCCTCAGGGGCAATGCTAATAGCTTTCTCGACTTGCCAAGGGAGTTGACCTTGACGCAAATGGGTGGTGATGAGGGTGTCTGCACCCTCGGAAGAAAGGATTTGTTTCATGGTTAAAATTTAGTTAATAGTTAATAAATAATTAGTTAATATCTCGCCTATAGCCTATAGCTCGCTTGCGAGCGTCCTATAGCGAAGCGTCCTCTAAACAGTACCTCTCAATAGGTACCCTAGAGTTAAATCTCACCCCTATTATACCGAAAAATCTAAAAATGTTAAGCCCTACACTATAATTATACAAAAAAAAGTGAATTTCCAAATAGTATGTGAATGACTTTGTTGGTTGCTGTGTAAGACTTTGTTAAGCACATAGCAATCGCTCTCACCCCTATTATACCGAAAATCGAAAAAAAGTGCGCCTATTTTTTGCATTTTTTTGATTTACGCTGCAAAGATAAGTATAAAATCAACTTTTTGTTGGCGATTTTCGCCAATAATTCATTATATAAAATCAAACACTCTATATTGCGCAATGTTGTTGAAAAAATCGTTCGAAGCGTAAGCTGAGATAAGAAACAAGTTGTTGCTGTTGTTGATTAAAATATTTGGTTATTACAAAGTATTAAAAAAAAGAAAACAAGTCGCTAGGTGCAATGCACAAAGCGACTTGTTATTAGTTATAATCTATAGCCCGAAGGGCGTCCTATAGCTCGCTCTGCGAGCGTCCTACTTAATCACCTCACAACCCATATATGGTTGAAGTGCCTTAGGGATGAGAATGCCTTCAGGTGTTTGGTTATTCTCCAAGAGGGCTGCCACGATACGTGGGAGAGCCAAAGCGGAGCCATTAAGGGTGTGCGCTAAGGTCACTTTCTTATCCTCTGCGCGGCGATAGCGGCAGTGGAGACGGTTGGCTTGGTAGGTATCGAAGTTAGAAGTAGAAGATACCTCCAACCAGCGGTGTTGTGCCTCAGAGTATACCTCAAAGTCGTAGCACAGAGCGGCTGTGAATGACATATCGCCACCGCTGAGGCGGAGAATACGATATGGGAGTTCGAGTTTTTGGAGCAATCCCTCTACGTGCTCTAGCATCTCCTTGTGGCTGGCATCAGAGTGCTCAGGGGTGTCAATACGTACGATCTCTACCTTGCTAAACTCGTGTAGACGGTTGAGACCACGTACATCCTTGCCATAAGATCCTGCTTCACGACGGAAACATTGGGTATATGCACAGTTCTTGATAGGCAATTGCGCCTCATCAAGGATCACATCGCGGTAGATATTGGTCACAGGTACCTCAGCGGTTGGGATGAGATAGAGGTTGTCGAGTTGGCAGTGATACATCTGTCCCTCTTTGTCTGGCAATTGTCCGGTGCCATAACCGCTAGCCTCGTTTACTACGGTAGGAGGCATGATCTCAGTGTAACCTGCAGCATTAGCTTCTGCAAGGAAGAAATTAATCAACGCGCGTTGTAGGCGTGCGCCTAATCCTACATATACAGGGAAACCTGCGCCTGAGATCTTCACGCCGAGGTCGAAATCGATGAGGTTATATTTCTTCGCCAATTCCCAGTGTGGGAGTTTGTCGTTGTTTGCTAGTTGTTCGTCGGTAGCGTTATCCCAATCGCGGATAGCGATGGTGCCGTCAGCCGCAAGCTTGTCGATCATTGGTTGGTTAGGCCAGTTGCCTATTTTCACGACGAGGTTATCCTCTGCGCTACCGCCCTCTGGTACGAGGTCATAAGGTACGTTAGGGATAGTAAGTAGAAGAGCAGTGAGTGCCTCTTCGGCCTTAGCCATCTCCGCATCGAGCACCGGAATCGATTGTTTGAGTGCACCTGTTTGTGCTTTAGCAGCTTCTGCTTCTTCTTTCTTGCCTTGCGCCATGAGTGCGCCGATAGACTTAGAGATGCGGTTCATCTCTGCAGAAGCGTTGTCTTTCTTTTGTTGAGCCGCTTTGCGCTCGGTATCGAGTGCAATGACTTGCTCAATGGTCTCCGCTGCATTAGCGAAGTGTTTTTTCTCCAAGCCAGCAATGATGGCTGCCTTGTTGTCGTATATTTGCTTGAGTGTTAACATACAAAAGTATTGTTCAGCGCCCGTAACCGGGCTGTTCAGCGCGGCTAAGCCGCTGTTCAGGATTGTTCAGAGTTGTAATAAAAAACAAATTTCTCCTGCCAACTGCCGAGGCAATCGGTAGGAGAAACTTATTTGCCATTCCTCTTGCCGAGACTATGGGTGTTATCCCTAATTATGCCTCTGCGATAGGTTGGATAGATACGTAAGACTTGTTGTTACGTTTCTTTTGGAAAGTAACGATACCATCGGTCAACGCAAAGAGAGTGTGGTCGCTACCCATACCCATGTTCTCACCTGGGTTGTGTACAGTACCACGTTGGCGTACTACGATGTTACCTGCTTTAGCGAATTGTCCACCAAAGATTTTGATACCTAAGCGTTTGCTTTCTGATTCGCGGCCGTTCTTGGAACTACCGACACCTTTCTTGTGTGCCATACTTCTTTAAAACTTGGTTTTTTAAGGGTTACACATTAAGCCAACACGATCTCTTTAACTACGAGATTGGTCAAATCTTGACGATGGCCGTTCAACTTACGATAGCCTTTGCGACGTTTTTTGTGGAAAACGAGAACTTTCTCACCACGGCACTCGTTGTCGAGTACTTCGCAAACTACTTTAGCGCCCTCTACAACTGGAGCACCTACTTTTACCTCACCGTTGTTGTCAACGAGGAGCACTTTCTCAAATGTTACCTCAGCGCCTTTCTCAGCGTCCATGCGGTGAACAAAGAGTTTTTTGCCAGCTTCCACACGGTATTGGAAACCTTGCATTTCTACAATTGCGTACATTGTTTAAAATGTTTTAAATGATTACATCGGCCGGGCGAGATACTAAGTCGTCGACGTTGGCATGCAGAGATCGTTCAGACGCCCATCGGGCTGTTCAAAAGTTCAGTCGCGTAAACGCTTGTTCAGTAGAACTCCTGAACCCCTAAACTTCTAAACTCCTAAACTTTCCTGCATCATCCGTCCCCTTAGCAGCGCTACTTGGGAGCCCAAAACGCGAAAAAGCGTGCAAAGGTACAACAAAAAATGCACATACGCAAGAAAAGTGAGAAAAAAAATTGAAAAAATAATAGATTTTAATCTATTTGTATTGATTTTATCGTACTATGTGAGCTTGCTCATAATAGTATGATGAAAGCAAATACAATAAGGCGAAGACGATTTTTATATTTTTTTCGAACGCTCTGGAGTATGGTCTGCATTTTGCGACTATAGCTTCGAGGGGGGACCCGCAATTTATTGTGGGAGGTGCACTCGAAGTTACAACAACCCAGGTACTACTGTTTCGTTCAATGCAAGGACGAAATCCGCATAATTCTCAACCGCTACAACCCTTTGGCTACCGCTTCGTAGTATTTAGGGGATACAGGGATGGACTTTTGGTTTGGTACATCTAATTCAGCAGAGATCATTCCTTCTTTATCGCGACGCAGTACTTTGATGTGCTGAGGATTGATATAATAACTTCTTTGACAGCGCAATAAACCATGTTTCTGCATCAGTTCTTCGAGCGATTTCATGGACGCTCGCAAAGGATAATCCTTCACGCGTTCTCCCTCCATATAGCGTACATGTACATAGTTCTCGTCCGCTTCGACATAGAGGACCGCAGATGAAGCAATCATGAGTTTGAGTTTTTGGGTATTATCTACAAAACGCATGAGAGAATCGTCATAGACCTCTTTTTCTTTCTCTCCCACATAAGCAAAAGCTAAGTTAAGCACAACGTATGGGTATATAAGTGTGAGTAAAAGACCATATAAACAGTTGCCGACCATGTGAAAGTAGGCATACTCTCCGCGATACATAAGCGTGATGTATAGAGCGACAAACATACTCATTATTGCCACCTCGCACAACTCCCATTGTATTATCTTGGACCAACTCATGCTCAGGGAGCGATGTACAGCCAACAAGATAGCACGTGAGATAAGCACCACACCAAAGAGGATACACATGATGATGGTAGCGTTGAAACTGAGTGATGTGGTCTTCATTTCGAGGAGAGTGGCCCACATGGGTGGTTGGTAGATTAACACAAAACTCAGCCAAAACAAAGGCAAAGTAACCAGAAAACTCAGATTGCCGCGTAAAGCGGTCATAATAGCTGGAAATTTATTCATTTTTAGTCCTATTTTACGATGTGACAAATTTCTTAACAGGGGTATTTTGTCACAAATATGGTGATTTTATCCCTATATTTAAGTTTTCCACAAAAATCATGCCGTATAATCACAAAAGTTTGAAGAGCTAAAAAAATGGCAGTAATTTTGCAGCGAAAATTTGAAACATCAACCGAATAATAGCAAATATTATGGAGAGAAACAAGATCATAGCACTAGGTGATTCTATTATCAAAGGTGTAATCCTAAACATAGAAGAAAGTGGCAAAATGCATTACGCATTATCCGATCATAATATAGTAGACCAAGTAGCAGCTGGGTTACACCTGGAGGTAGTCAATTTGGGCAAAATGGGTTGCACCATTGAGTCAGGAGAAAACATCCTTGATCGTCATTTATCCAACATCCATGACGCCAAGTATGCGCTACTATGCTATGGTGGCAATGACAGCGACTATAATTGGCGTTCTATCGCATTGAGTCCTAGATGTGAGCACTATCCTAAGACCCCTATTACATTGTTTGAGAAAACATATAGACGCATCATAGACAAAGTGCGTCAAGCCGGTCTCATACCATTAGTAATGTCCTTACCTCCCATGGACGCTGATAAATACTATCAGTTCCTCACAGGTGTATTTTCAGACGAGGAGAAGCGTAATATCTCTCGCTGGCTCAAGGGTGGTTCGGATGCCATTTATGCTGGTCACGAATTGTATAATGATGCCGTTAAGCGTGTAGCATCCGCAGCTGATGTGCAGATGATAGATGTGTCTAACGCTTTTCATGACACCCAGAAGTATCTGTGTGTAGATGGTATTCATCCCAATAAAGCCGGGCAAGAAAAGATAGCTAAAACTATCGCCAGAGCCATCGTATAACCGAGGTTCCTTATTCTAGGTTGAGTCTTTCTACAGTATTCTGGTGAAAGGTTTCGAGCTCAGAGACTGCTGTTTCGTCTAGTACGAAAGGCAGTCTTCCATTTATATAGTCAAAGGTCGGTATGCAATAGTAGTTGGCCGTATTTTGATGTCTAGGATCTCCTTCACCTGCCAGACGTCCTTTATGGACATAGTATGGGACAAACTGCAAATCCAATTGTTTGGTTTCACGATTAATATCCAATAGAAGCATCACTCCTCCGTTGGAGTTTTCCCAGCGTTGGTTGCTTACTAGATTGCCTAGGGAGTATACGACAGGCACCTGTCGTCCATCGGCAGCCGTAATAGTGTCTTGATCTTGCACCACATGTGGGTGGCTACCGATAATGACATCAAATCCCAGGTCAACAAGCCATTGTGCTAGTCCTTTTTGATATGAATTATGTTTGAGTTCGTATTCGCTACCCCAATGTATGTACATGATGCGTAAATCTATGGTGGAATCTTTAAGACTCTTGGCTATATCCATTTCTATTTGTTCTGTTTCGATATAGTTGATGATATTAGGAGCCACAGGTGGTATTTGATTGGTGCCGTATGTAGTATTGAAGAGGGCTATTTTCAGACCATCCACATGGAGTATTATTGGATACTGTTGTTCACGTTCAGAAGCATTGAGGTATGCTCCCATGGTAGGGTGTGGTTTGATGAGTTTGAGTGTTCTCATCAATCCTTTTTGTCCTGAATCATTGATGTGATTATTAGCTAGTGCAAAGACGTTGAATCCCGCTTCTAGCATAGCATGGAAGAAGTCGTCTGGCGAGCGAAATTGTGGATATCCGCTGTATTTAGATCCAGGGAAAGTCGTTTCTACATTCACTATATTGACTTCAGCTTGTTCTAAATAGGGTTGTAGATAACGAAAATTAGGTTCATAATTATAGGAACGTGTAGTAGGATCCCATGCCCATTTAAATTGTATAGAGTGCTGCATAGCATCTCCTGCAAAGAGTATGCGTACATGCTCTTTGGATGCGTCTTTGATAGGAAAATGATGATATTGCTGAGCAGAGAGTGTGAGTGTAGTCAGCAGTATGATTGAGAGGAGTAGTCTGCGCATGGTATTTCGGTTGTGTTTTAAAAGTGCGAGTTAATCTTTGTGTCTCAAAAGTTTACAAAAAAGGTGTACCCTAGGGCACACCTTGTTTTTGTGAGCAGTGGGATTACTTACGGATACCCAACTCTTTGATGATTGCACGGTAACGCTCAATGTCTTTCGCCTTCAAGTAGTCGAGGAGGCGACGACGTTTACCTACCAACATAGTCAATGCACGCTCTGTAGCGAAGTCTTTGTGGTTCTTCTTGAGGTGCTCTGTGAGGTGTTGGATTCGGAAAGTGAAGAGTGCGATTTGGCTCTCAGCACCACCGGTGTTCTTTGCATCATTGCCGTGTTTAGCAAAGATCTCTGCTTTTTTCTCAGATGTTAAATACATAATTGTATTAAAAATTAATTAGTTAAACGATTATGACCTCGCATGATTTTCCATCGAAACGATGTCACATTTATTGGCTTTCATAGAAAGCGGTGCAAAAGTACTGCTTTTTTTTGGATTGACCAAATAATTGGTGCGTTTTTTGCATTTTTCCCTCTTTCTGTGTATGAATAGTCGTGCCTTTTATCGCACAACGCCTCCGAGGGTGTTATACTCCACGTCATTTCGACGAATTACCAACTGGCCATTGCGGAGCAATTTGGTTACGTCGCATCGTATATCATCCTCTACGTTCTCCACATCAGTAGGCAAAGAGACATTCACTCGAATAGTAACGTACTCATCAATAGATAATTGTTCTTTGCTATCCTTCTCATAGCTATAGAAATGCAACTTAGTAGTATAGTTTCCTGCCGCATATAGGTCATCCACTGCCACTAGCACTTCCTCATCTATATAGTCATAACCTACAGGGAAATGTGCTGAGCCGTTGAGTTCCAACTCATAATCGCCGGCTAGGATCTCCATACACGCATTTTGGTACTCATATTGGAAGAGTACGCTACTTGTATGTTCCCACTTGCAGTAGAGCGTCTTTTGTAGGTTAGAGGCGCTGAAAGTGAACATCTGCAAGTCGCTGAAGTTGTTGTCCTGTGAGAGTTCAAAGTTCATAGTATGCGTTGAAACCGAGAAAATTGGCTTGTTTGGATCAGGGAAAGTACCCAAAGGCACAGCCTCCGCACGTAGTTGGATAACGATATCCTCTACCCCTTCGGTAGCGGTAGAGAGGCGCAATTCGCCGGTGTAAACACCCACCTCGTCGGTCTCCCAATAGACGGAGAGTTCTACTGGTTGTTTAGCGGTGGTTCGGATCACCTCTGTGCCACAATAGAATGCGGTATCGCCCGTGAGGGTGACAGTGATATCATCGGTGAGATCGTTGAAGCTGAGGGTAAAGCGGCGCACATCGCCCCAGTCTTTCCATGTAGGATCTGAGGCGTAAGTGGTGTCAGGTTCCATTTGTCCCCAATCAAGGAGGGTGTCGCTGACGGTCATCCATGAGTCTAGCACGCGGTCTTGCCATTCAGGAGCAGTAGAAGCATAGAGGATGGTTTTGGCTAGATAACTAGCGTCATACCCGCTGTAGATATTGAATATCTCGTTGGTACCTTGGCAGTTGTTGTAGATATAACGTGAGGTGAATCCAGCGTTCTTGACCTCTACGGTGGCATCGTCCTGGTTGATGGAGCTGATGGTCCATTTAGATTGGTTGTCGAGGGTAGTACTGCTACGCAATTTGCTGTCGCTGATAGGGCGTAGGTAGTTGCCGTCGGCGTCAATGAAGATGATGTAGTCGCCATCGCGCTTAACGGTGTAAGCGTATGCTTGCTCGGCGGTCACGGTGTGGCGTTTCTCGCCGTAGGTAGCAGAGACACCTTTGATATTGTTCTTGCTGGTGGCTTCGTTATAGATACCCATGATATAATCCTCGCCCTCTTTGCTGGTACCAAAGAACACTTTTGCACCATCGGTGAGGTAGGATAGATCTTTGACGGCATTATAGGTCACGGTAGTCTGCTCCAGAGCGCCTAAGACGGTCACATTGCAGGTGTCGGCTAATCCAACTGCTGTGGCCTTTACCCACACTTGTGCTTTACCTTTGGCTAGGGCAGTCACCACGCCGTTGTTTACAGTAACTACTGCGGCATCGGTGGTACCCCACTCTACGGTCTTGTCGGCAGCATCCGCAGGCAACAGGGTGGCGGTGAGGGTAGCTTGCTCGCCCTCACGGAGGGTGAGAGCGGTCTCGGAGAGGGAGATAGAGGTCACTTCTTTGTCTGGCTGATTGGCTGCATCAAAGCGATAGAGCGTAATCTCCTTCATATTGCTACCAGCGTGGTAGAGCGCAAAACGTGGTGAAGATGGGTTGTAGGCAAAGAACACTTCGTTGTTATTCTTACCTGGTGTTTGGCTAACGATTTTAGCATTGCCATTCTCAATGGAGATGGCGAAGTTGGTTGTGGTGCCTTGGTTGACATCTAGATCGCTGGTGCCAGACTTATGTCCCACAGGCTTGCTGCCTACATAGAGGTTCCAGTAGTTACCAGTCTTTTTGATGGTAAGAGGTGTAGGATCATCCACGGTCACCTGGTCCGCGGTGAAACTAGCAGAGGTGCTAGCTATATACTTCTTGGTAGAGGCAAATCCGTTGCTCACGGTAGTGCCTGCTTCGTATGCTAGCACGACTTGGTCGCCATCTTGGAGAGATGTCACGTCGGTCACTTTAAGATATACTTCGGCATGGATAGCCATCACACTTGCCAGAGCAAGCAAAAGAAGAGAAAGTTTTTTCATAGGATGTTTATTGTATTTGTTGGCCATCTAGCCTATAGGTGTTTCCGTTGTGGATGATGAGTAATTGTCCGTTGCGCAGCAGCTTGGTCACATCGCATCGCAGGCCATCCTCGAGGTTCTCCACGCCGCTGGGTTCGCCCGTTTCTTGTAGCGTGATGTCCACAAAATCGTTGTCGCTGTCTCTAGCTGCAACACGCACTACTGCATTAACAATATACTTCACGCCATCGTCGCAAACAAAAGAGCCCTTCATCAAGTAGTCTCCCTGGTCGTTCACATGCTGGATGGTCACGCTAGCTGGCTGTGATTCATCTATAGCCACCACATCTACCATGCTGCGCCAGAAGTCTCCGCTTAGGATAGCGTATGTGCCATTGATGGCAGTCTTGCTGTGGGCTACTACGGTGAAGCTAGCATTGGGATAGAGTATCTCGCCTGTGGTGGTATCCTCGCCATTGAATAGGTCGAAATAGTAGTATCCAACGCCCTCGCTGGTGTAGTAGACGGCTTTTGCATGGTGCAAATCTTCTAGGTGGAGTTCTTCTGGTCCCACAGGTCCATCGCCCGTATCGGCCACATAGTTCAGTGTGATCACGCCATTGCTCTCGCTAATGTCGGTCAGCGCTCTACCTTTGAGGCCCGTCCAAGTGGTCTGGTTTTGGGTGCCAGGAAAAGGATCGGCATCTGTACTAATACCTGTGGTTTGCCCCGAAGCGGATAGCAGCGCATAGCGAAGATAAGCGTCGGTGGTGTTGATGCCATTGTTGTCCCACACAAATTGGTTGTACATCACCTTCCAGATCAGCAGTCCGTGTCCAGGCACATGTGCGTCCCAACCCTCTTGTTGGCGGTTCTCTATGTAATACACGGTATGGTTGCTGGTAGCGCTAACTAGCGTGTCGCAGTTGGCTAACTGATAGCCCTGACCGGCAGCCAAGGTCAGCACTTGTGCCTCGTTGCCTGGGTTAACGGGTGTCAGCCAACCCAAGTAGTATTTGTCATAGATAGTGTAGTTAGGTGGTGTTTTGCCGCCGTTGTTGTACGATCCGCCATCCATGATATGCCAGTTGCCAGGAGTCATCTTGTCGCTGTCGTTTTGTCCGTATTTGGTATCATAGAGGTCATGCAAACCTAACATATGACTAAACTCGTGAGCGATGGTGCCAATACCTGTTCGTCCTTTACCCTCTGGCACATCGGTTAGCTTTGTCAGCTCGCCTGAACATGCATAATCGTCTACGGTCATACCGTCAAAAGTACGTTGTTCGATGCTGTAACTACAGTTGTTCAAAGCCTCCGCGCTCTCTAGCTTCCACTTATGTGGCCAAATGGTGTTGGCAGCACCACCATCTGCTTCGCCCAGACCCGCATAGAGGACATATACAAAGTCCACGTAGTCGTCTTGGTTGTTGTCGTATTGGGTGAAATCCACATTGTATAGCTCGTTGGCTATGCTACATGCTTCCACAATCATATCGCCAGCCAGTAGGTCATTATCTTCGCTATCATTGCCTCCGTAGTGCGCCATATCGTGTGGCAGAGTCACGGGGCCTACCACATCAAAGGATGGGGTGTATAGTCCATCTGATTGGTCAGAGAAGTACTTGCGTAGCGAACCAGTAGCGCCATCGTAGTTGTAGTTATCGCCATTCATCATATCGTTCATGGCAGATTGGGTATTAACCGCTTGAAAGCTCTCGTCCTGGAAGTTCACCAATATGACTAGCCCCTTGGGCGAACCCAACGCTGCAGGTGCTTTCACCTGCTCGCCTCTTCGCCTTATAGCCTTCTTCGCCTTCTCGCCCTCTGCCAATAGCTCATCGCCCACCACCTGCCAATAGCCATTTTGGTCAGTTTGCACGGTCTGTCCATTGCGATTGACCCAGTAGTGATGAAACTCATCACCTAGGAGTTGTACTTGTATGGTAGTGCCGTCTGGTTGTATCTTGGTCTGCCATCCCGGACGCGCAGGTACGGCGTAGGTGGTTGTCGCAATCAGTAGTGCGACAAGGGATGTGATTAGTTTTTTCATGATTATGTTGTGTTTTGCATCCGGATTCGCGATTCGGGACTCCGATTATTATTTGTGTCGGGTGTCGCGAGGCGGGACTCTGATTATTGTTGGTTTCCAGTATCCGGAGGCGGGACTCCGATTATATTAATCACGGGTGCCGTCGCAGCGGGGGTAATCGCTGCAGCCCCAGAATGTTTGTCCTTGTTTTGTGCCTTTCTTGATCATGCGTTGGAGCATCGGTTTGCCACATTTCGGGCAGAGTGGTGCATTGGCTGATAGTGCCTCTTGTTGGCGATGCTCTAGACGGGCTTGAGTGAGACTCTCGGTGAAACCACCCTTCTGTGTAAACTCCTCAAACTGTTTGTCTATCAAGCGTGATAGCATCTGCACTAGCTTCCTGCACAATACGAACAGGGCATTAGCACAGTCCAACATATCATCAGTCATCACTAATGGTTCGTATAATGCTACCTGTGTCTTAATGCGCTCCGCAGCATCGTGCGACCAGTTGTTTTCCTCGTAGTCAGAGTGAATGAAGGGCACTTGCTGCAGGGCTTGCAAAGTTGGGTGGTTAGCTCGCCATACCTCTCCGTCTTGCTCAATGATGAGTTGCATGAGATCCTCCGAAAGCTCAATGGCACTGCCTCTCGCCACATCGGTAAGACGCATCTCGGTTTCGGTAGAGGTATTATGGCGTGCACTACCCTCAGCTATATTGGCATACACCGATCGAGCCGCCATGTACATCTGGTCGTAATGTCTTCCCTTGGGGTCATTCTGCGAGGTTAAGAACCGCTCGCAGAAACGCCTCGTGAAGATGGCTATACTATGGGCCAATACCCAAGCGTCAAGGTTGTAGTAGCTACTGCAAAAAAATCTTGATGACATATTTCTTGTTGTTATTTTGTGTCGGGTGTCCGGAGCCGGGCCACCGATTGTGATTGCGTCGGGAGTCGCGAGGCGGGACTCCGATTATTGTTGGTGTCCAGAGGCGGGAGTCTGGACACTATTTTTCCTTCTCAGATAAATGCCGTAGGCAGCAGCAAGGAGCAGAAGTGGAAGAACGGCGTCGCCGAGGGGGACAGCACCTGGGTCACCGGCATTATTATCGTCCCAACCTCCTACTCGACGAGGTCCAGAACCTGACCTTAGTGCTTCATCGCCAACAGTTGTATAAACTCCAGTTTCCGCAGCACAAGGCAAGGAAGAACCAGAATCATAAATCGTTGAGGTTGACTTAAAACGAGTAGCCGGTGCATTTGCAAAAGCTATTACATTTCGATTTGCATATGCAGAATTTGAGTAATTCGTCCCCATATTAGAGGAAGTACTTCGAAACGTAGTCTGTGTAGTTGTGCACATCTGATAATCCGAAGCCTGCACCGCTGCAAAGTTTGCTAAGAACAAAACTAGTAAAATATTTTTAACTATCTTTATCATAACCTTAATATATCAAACAAACTATTTATCAAATTATTTTACAACTACCTTAAATGTTGTATTTCCTCCATTACCAAGTACAGAAATATTATATACTCCTTGTGGTACAGCAGGAGTCATAAGTGTATTGTCCTCATTAGCCGTCTCAGTATACACTTGTCGTCCTAGCATATCATATACTCTAACCAAACTTCCTGTAGTTAAGCCTTCAATCGTCATTGTACCCTCAGATACTACAACCTGAATATTTTGACCTGTCACATTGTCTGTAGCTGTAGTCACATTAGCACGACGCTTGATACGCAGCGCATAGCTACTTACAGTACCCTTGTTAGCAGTAATCACATAATCCTCATAGAAGAGATTTGCCACCACCTTGTTATTATAGAGCAATTCAACTGTTTCCGCAGCATTTAAGCGACTAACACGATTGTTGAGTGCCAATGTATAGTTACCTGTCATAGGAGCATACAAGCCTAGTTGGATATATTCAGAACCTGCATCCGGCAAAGCATTGTAAGCAAGCATCTCATTATCACCACCTATTGTATAAAGTTGCGGTTTAGTTCCTGCCACATACATCTTGCTTAGGTCTGCAGCAATTTCGTAATCAGTAGTATAGCGCTCATCTACCCAAATACCCGTATTGTCTGTTTGTCCATCAGGAGCAGTTACATTCAATTCCACCAATACAGGTTGGATACTGCTAGCCGCACGACGAGGAGCAGAAGATGGCAATTCACGACCCATTTTAGCATATGCGAGTGTCTGTGTCTCATCGTTACCTGATGTTGGATCTATAGCTTGAACAAAGTAAGCCGTAAATGGTTTGAGCGATGTAGCAGAAGCTATATATTGGTCGTAATACTTAGCTCCATTAGGAGTTGGAATAGAGACATATACATTGTTATCATCATATAGATACTCATTAGTTGAAGGATCATAATGACCACTAATCATCAACACCTCTGCTGCCAATCCATAGTCCTCGGTCAAACCACTTGCTTGTGGGTTAAATACACTGATATATGGTGAACCAGTAAAGTTCCAACCATGATGGCGTTTCTCGGCTGCGAGGTTTACATTCCAACTAGTAATAGTAGACTCTTTGCTATCAGTGCCAGACTCTGTATACATTTGTGCAGTAGCTGGTGGGAAATAGATGGTACGCATGTCAGTCTCTTTCTCAACCGCAGCATCAAACAAAGCAATCACATAACCTTGACAAGCCTTAAGTTGGGCATTAGCTTCCATAGGTGTCCAAAACTTAGAGCTTTGACCCGCACCTGCACTTGTGCCTGATTGTTGACGTTTCTCTCCATTGTAATATTGGATACCCCAATGTACACCATACTCACCCATAGATTCACCATTAGCTTGTGTAATATCCGCAATATTACAATTGTATGGCAATGAGAATGGGTACCAATATTGTGCATCAATACGCTTGGTGTGCGCAATTGTATTAGTAGCAAGGGTAACACCTTCGTTCTCAATCACAGCAAAACCTACGGTATCAAGTTTAGCATGAACTAATAGGCTATTAACAGTGAAGTCCGAAGTATTCAAGAACACACCATTAGGATAAATAGTCAAGTCATCGAAATGAGATATACCATCTGCCTCGTGTGTCAATTTTCCGCTAGCTAGAACGACCACATCGCAAGCTTCACATTTCTCAAGGAGTTGCTCATCGTCAAGTGGTTGGATAGTAACTTCGCTACCATTAACAATCATTGTTCCCAAAGTGGTTTTGAGGTTGGTAAACACCTCGCCACCATTGGTGCTTTGCTCATTAGCAATCAAGATAGGCACCTTAGTTACCTCATTAATAGTTACACCTCCAACCTTGACATTGAACTTGATATTCTTACATGAATATGTAGACAAGTTAGGGATGCGTATTTTGATAGTACCATCCTCGAGACGAGCGTTCTCGTCAAAGCCTTGCTCACCTGCGATGGTTTCGTATTTAGTATAATAATCAGCGTAGTCGAATTTACCTAGTTCTTGATATGCACCGCAAGTTAAGTTACCGTCATCACCATCTTTACAAACCGATCTTACCTCCCATTCGCTAGCTAATGTCACAAAGTCTGTTATGTTTTCGGCTACCGCATTACTACCACTAAGAACGGTATTTTTGCGGAACATAATCACACGAGCGGTGTACGCTGTTATTGTTGGGTTAAGTAAATCAACTCCTTCAGGAACTTTTCCATCCTCAAAGTCAGCTTCTGTTTTTCCATAGTCCATATTAGTAACTTTAGCAGCAGACCAAGAGTTTTCAGTACGACCAGAACATTGAGTTTTCTTACTTGGTTGTTCAGCAGCTGTAGATACTCCGAAAACATCTATCAATGTATTACCTTTATATAATAGCAACGGGTCATCACCATTAAAGTCCATCGTTTCAAAATTCACCCCATTATGTTCCGTAGCATCACACAAAATCCATCTTGGATTAGCATCCACTCCTGATTCGTTCACTTTACTTGCCAAGAACGATTGTGAGCAAGTATATGGATACTCTCCAGAACTTGGCTTGGTGTAGAAAATAATCTCTTGACCATTCTTAATGGTACCTAATTGAGACAAATTATATATCTTGCCTATCTTAGTAGCATTACCATTGCTACCTCTATCTATTCTATATGTAGAGAGATCTACATCTTTGCCAGTACCATTATAGATGGCCAAAAGTTTAAGATTTCCACTACCCTCAAAGTACTTAGAGAAGAATAAATCATCTGCTTTTTGTCCCACGCCTGAACCATATTGCACCTCGTTTTCAAGAGTAACGGTTATAGTCTCATCGGTGTTGACATCTACTACTACACCATCACTCATCCATTCTACAACATCCAAATCAAGTTGCTCTGTACTAACCTGAATCATACCTGAAGGACAAGAGCCACCCGCTTGTATCTGAACATAATAGGTTGTAAACTTGTCTAGACCTGTAAATTGGCATGGACTAGTTACACTCGTTTTAGTCTCCACGAGACTCATTCCTTCTTTATCATGATATAGACTAATGGTAGATGTAGCAGCCTCACATGTCCAATAAACAGTTACGCTATTTGCTCCTGAAGCATAGTGAATATCATATGGCACATCGTCGCAATTGAGGGTAGTAAATTCAGCCTCTGCTTCGTATGAGCAGTTGGTATTTGTACCTTCAACACTTGCGCGCACATATACAATATAGTTGGTAAGAGATGATAATTTAGTTAACTCTAATTCTGTTACATTGCCAACTTTGGTCCACTCACCTGTTGCGCCTATGCGATATTCATAACCTAGAGTAGCAGTTGCTACAGCATCCCATTGGATTGTTGCTGCATTCGCACTAACTGATACCACATCAATATTTTCTGGAGCAGCATGTTGTTCACAGATATCTTCTATAGGAAGAATACGCAATTTGTTATCAGATTTGTAGTTACCAATCTTCTTTTGAGTATTACTATAGTTTAGATAGTGTCCTTCTGCTGCATTATTCACACGGATGCTATAATCTACAAAGTCTGTAGAATTTAGTGTCCATGACTGCATGTTTTCAGAATTGTTAGAAGCCAACCAAATATTTGTTTCGGTTGTTGATGCTTGCATATAACCACCAGTTTCTGTAGTAAAGCGTAGACCAGTAGGAATAGCGTTTACAGTAGAACGCGCTGCCGCTTTATAAATCGTCGTTGATGGTGCTAAAGGAATAGAAGTTGGATCAGGATCGTTATCCACCTCCACTGCAATAGGGTAAGGAATAGAGGCTGTAGAACCTGTACCAAGAGTATTTGGCAATGCTACCCAACCATCACCAGTATTAGCCACAAGAACGAATTGTTCAGGCAATGAGCGACCACGCACTTGCATAGTAGCAGTTGCATATTCGGTAGAGCCATTGTGACGATATGCTGTGACTGTGAGGGTAGCTGTTTCTTCTTGACCAGCCTCAGTTGGAGTATAGGTTACGCACAATGTCTTGTCAAATGTCGCATTAGCTATACCAGTCCATGTAAGAGTTGCTTGACCATCACCATTTGCGTCAACCTCTTTAAACTTGAATGCAGAGTTGTCTGATACAATTTTGATAGAAACTTGTGCCTTATCTGCATTTTGATCAAGGTTAGTTGCGGAAATAGTGATATTCTGTACCGCATCAACACGAATATCTTTGGCAGATGTTACCATAACTGGTGCTTCTGAACCAATTGTAATCATTGGATCACACGCAGGAGAGGTTGTAAATGAAGTGATATTCTTTTTAGCGAAGAAGATAGCATTACCATTGTTGGTTCCATATGTTCTAAAGGTATTATTATATGAACGCAAGAATGCAGTGTTCTCAGCATATACCCAATTGCTCTTCGTTGAATTCCAACTCCACGAACTATTTTCAGTTTGGCTCCAAGCTAGATTTCCTGACTTTGGTGCTTTAGCATATAGATAACCTTTTCCTTCACTATACATCTTAAATCCATCTCCACTTGCAATCAACTCTATCTCACATGTTCCAGACGGAGCTTCAGTCGCCACTCCTTCACCATTGAAAACAAATGAGTTTGTGGTATGCTCGCCATCACTATTGTTATTAATTGTTCCATTGAAAGCATAATAGTTGTTTGAAAGCAATGCATATGTACCTTCGGTTATGGTACTTAAGTCAGTCACTTTTACCCAACCGTTGGTTGTTACATTGCCTTCTGCATAAACAGCATAAAGAGTGATATCTTCCGTTGGTGTGTACTCACCTTCAATCTTAGAGAAGGTGGATACACCATCTAATTCTTCTGTTGACCAACCTGCAAAAGTATATCCATCGCATGCCACCAAACCAGTAGGACATTCAATTGGGGCATTTGCAATAGTTTGCGCAACTTCGGAATGCTTTTTACCTTTATTGTTGAATGTGACGGTATATTTTGGTAACTCATTCCATTGAGCAGTAAAGGTAACATCTGCCGCTGGCATAGTATATTCTTCACTAGCACCATATTTCTTACTGTCGTTATCACATAACCAACCTGCAAATGAATAACCTTCTTTAGAAATACCATCAGCGGAAGCTAAAGTAAATATTGTTCCTTCCGCTTTTGAAGTTTCGGTTGGCGCAGTACCTGTAGCACCATCACCGATATTGTAGGTTACATTGTATTTTATTACTTGGACACAAGTAGTCACATACTCTGAGTAAGATGTGCCACCACCATAGGTAATTGATACATTATCTACATAACGGATTGCTGTGGTATTGTAGCAGTGGAATCGAACATACAAGTCCTGTGTCCCATCAAATGTATGGGATTTGCTTGTATAAGAACCATTACCAAAACTACTCATCTCATAAGAGGCAGCTGAAATCCATGTTGAATTATCTGTAGAAGTTTCTATATATACTTTATAATTAGTATTATTACTTGTGCGCTTGAAATCAAAAGAGAAGTTTGTGACAGCGACCTTATTATTGTAAGTTACATAGGTATTATTTGTATTAATTTTTCCAGCATAACTTTCGTCGACACCTTGACTCTGAGTTCGAGTAATCGCAGCATCTACAGTCCAATTTTCTGTTTGATCAGATTCCCAATCATAGGTATCAGTTGTAGAACCACCTGCATCAGCTGTTGCAAATACTGCGTAGTAAGTAGTTGCAGCTTCTTCTACATTTATGTTTTTTGTTGTAAAGAGATCTGCTGGTTCAGTGTCGGTACTTCCATCAATTTGTGAAGCAGTCCAACCAACAAACACTTTGTCATCACAAGCATATTCTGATGCATCTGGCTCAGAATCCGGAACATCCAACGCAGTACCCTCTACTGCATTTTCTTGCTTATGGAACTCTTGTCCGTTTGCTAACCAAGTGATGGTGTAGGTAGGAGTCCATTGAGCATAGAGGGTAACAGTCGCACCATTCTCGGCGGTTAGATTGCTTACGGATTGTTGATTGGTATAGTTTGTACCTGTACCATCGAATTTTGTATTCCAGTTTTTAAAAGCATAATTAGTACGAGTGAAAGCATTCGCACTCAAGGCTTTTGATTGGTCATAGGTAAATGATTGATTGTCCATCGTACCTGTACCACCATTAGCATTGAATTCAACGGTATAGGTATTTGCGGTCCATTGTGCGTAGAGGGTAATATTAGCAGTGTATTCAGTTGCGCCCAAAGAAGTTACTTTATTTGTACATGCAGCCTCTTTATACCAGCCGCCAAAAGTATAACCTGTTTTGCTTGCACCCTTTAGAGTAGTTTCTGTACCATAGGTATGTTGAGTAGGCTTACCACTCTCATGAGTTCCTGAGAAAGTAGTATTACCTTGGTCTTTGTAAGTAATAGTATAGACCGACGGAGTCCACTTCGCATAGAGTGTCTTATCTGTAGTCGCCTTCCAAACTCCATTGGCTCCTGTATAACCAGAAACATTGGCTTGTAATTTTCCACTTGTATTAATAACTAAACTACCAGTACCACCTTCACCGCTATACCATCCACCAAAAGTATGACCTGTTTTGGTTGGATTAGTAATAGAAGATGGATTTAGCGTAGAAGAATCATAAGTAGCAGCGACACTAGTAGTGTTTCCAGAACCTCCATTGGCATTAAGGGTAATGGTCGTTTGAATTGCAGTCCATTTTGCATAGAGGGTTATGTCTTCTGTAATTGGAGTGTCGAAATCAAATTTCTTATCATTAGAGCATGTTTGGTCTTTATACCACCCTCCAAATGTATATCCAGTAGCAGTAGGAGCAGGTGTTGGTTCTGTCGCCTTCTGTCCGCTTGCTACTATTTGTTCATCAGGCGCAGTACCGTGATCATTAGCATCGAAAGACACAGTAAATTCGGTAGGAGTAGAGCACTCAGTGGTATAATTTTGATAGCCACTTGTTGTTGTTTTTTTGTAGAAAGCAAGAGTTTGCCCCTTGATATTGCCCGTAGTATTATCATAACAACGCCAATCTGGATTAGCCGTATACACTCCTATATAGCGATCAGTAGCAGTATGTTGGAGGTAATTTCCTAATATTGTAAACGTTTTATTAGTATTTGTACCAACACGAACACCATTATTGGTATCTGTACAATATAACCAAGTAGTAGTTTTTCCTTTAGGATAAATTGTTAGATTTCCATTGCTATTGGAGATATTCCATATTTGTACATCACCTACTTTACTAGAAATTTGCTCATTAGTTATCGTTATGCTTTCTGCATATGGTGCAGCTGATGTTCCATAATCATTTCGCAGAGCCCAAGTTGTGACACCATTTGACATTGTAATCACCACTTCATCAGTTGACTTGATGTTGGCAATATCTGTTTTAGGCCATGTTGTAGTAGGTGTACCACCTGTTTCTGCAAATACTGCATAAAATGTATTGGTTGCTCCAAGAGTGACAGAAGCACCACATTCGTAGAAGTCAGATGCTGGTTGTCCGGCAGAATTATCAATTGTAACTGTACTCCAACCAACGAAAGTTTTGTCACCACAGGTGGCAGTTGTTGTAGAAGGGAGTGTATAAGAATCACCCACATAGAATGTACCAGAAGGATTTCTAGTACTTCCTGCTTCGGAAAGTGTGATGCTAGTTTGTTGTTTATTAACCGTGATAGTTGCAGTAGCAGAACCTTCGCAATAACCGTTATTTGCTGCAATAGTTGCTGTAATAGTTACTGTACCTGTTGCTTTGGCTGTAATAACGCCAGTAGCATTAACAGTAGCAACGGATGTATTGCTACTCGTATATGTAACTGTACCATTACCTGTGTTTCCACTAAGTGTTGGGTTAGCAGTTCCTCCTACACTTAAAGAAGATGGGGTATAACTTAACGATGGATTTATAGAAGTGCAAGAGGCTGCCTTGTCGTCGTATGTTAGTACATATCGTGTTTGTGTGATATATGCTTTTGCAGGAAATTCAATTTTATATCCATTGAAAGCGACGGTAGGACTAAATGTAACAGAGGATTCTTTTGCCGAACTACTATTGGATCCCGTTCCCATACCGCTGGATTTCGTTGATGTATATGTGCTAACTTGATTGCCATTCGCATCTATTAACTTGACGGTATATGAGTTTGTTCCACTATTTGTACCAGCCTTGACATAGATTGTTAAGGAAACATTCTCGTATTTCGAAAAGTCAATATTGCTAAAATTAGTAATATCTGTTTTATAAACATTGAAAGCAGAGCTCTTACTACCACATGCTCCACAATAACCACTGTTGTGACCACTCCAATTGCTGTTACCTGTTGTGCTAAAATTCCACACTTCATTTTTACTATAATCCGCCCCACACACATTTGCACTGACGGTAAGGGTTAGGAAGATGACAAGCAGGAAGCGTATACCCTTGCAATACATTAAGAAGATTGGTTGCCACTTGGGCGAAAGTAGTAGATTGGTTGCCACTTGGGCGAAAGTAGTAGATTGGTTCATAATCTTTTTATTTTGGCAATTGGCTATAGGCAATTGGCTATAGTCATGGTTAATATTCTATTCTATAAGACCGCTTCGCTGTCGGATTAGTTGTTATTTCGTGTGTTGTTTGTCGCTAAGCGACGTTGGTTGCTTTATCCTTAATAGTTCTAACCGTTCTAAGGGTTCTAAGCGCCCTGTCGGGCTGTTCTACAAGGTTATATATCCTTCGGTGATCCTTCGCTCTTCCTTCGGCGAAGTCCCTATGAAGTCCTTATGAAGTCCCTATCGAGATAAGGGGCAAGTAAGAGGCATACTATAGGCAATAAATATCTTTTAGGTTAAAGGCTAGAGGTTAGAGGTTAAAGGCGAAGGAACAATAACGCTAGCTCTAACAAAACCAATAAAACCAAGAAAATGACTCAGTGCAAAACACTAGTCATTCATGGTAATACGGTCAAAAGCCCTTGGGCTATTTGGCAGTTCAGGAGTTTAGGAGTTTAGAAGTTTAGAAGAACCTCTAAAGAACACATATCAAACTGAACGACACAATCAAAATACCTCTGTCATTCAAAATCAACTAAAAAACAAAAAGAAGCGCAAGTCTAAACTTGTGCCTCCTTAAATGCTTTACATTCTCATTTTTTCCACCCAGCATTCAAAGAGTGTCCTCGAGTCAGTCATAGGCTCTTCCCTGTTATTCATTGAATGACTTTGCAAAATTATAAAATAATTTCTATACAGACAAGATTATAACTAGAAAAATGAAAATTGCTACTTAGAGATTGCAAAATCAGGGGGGGGGGGTGACGAATGAACGAATGAATTGGCTATTGGCGAAGAGGCGATGAGAAAGTAGCTCCTACTCGCTGCGCTCGAGAAATCTTATAAATCTTATTAGTCGCTATGCTCTTCAAAGCACTCCGTGATAAATTGCCACCGCTCCTTCGTCGAAACGGGCTTGCAACAAAAGAACTCGCTCTGCTCGTTGAGGTTGCCGCCGTTTCTCCTCTCCCCACTCGCTCACGAAGCTCGTGGGGGCCCCGATTAGGACTCGTGCGCTGAATCTTATGTGAATATTGGACGCCCTATTAAGAAGAGTTGAGAGTTGAAAGTTGAGAGGCAAGGTTATTTCAAGGTGAATGGGAAAGAACCAATCAACTGGCCATCTACGAAGAAATCAGCATTATATAAACCCTTCTCCAAGATCTCCTCTACAGACCAATACATAGCGATAGAAACAGACTCACCCTCGTATTCGAACTCCTTAGCCACAGAATAGGCTATATCTTGATTCTCAAATGGGAAAACATCCTCCTCGGTCTTCTGCATTACCTCACCATTAGGACTAGTAATACGCAAATACATCGTCTTTGTACCCGGCTCCGTGGTGATATTACGAGCGATATTGAATTTAAACTCTAGCTTCTGGATCTGTGAGAAGAAAGTGGTCTTGCGATCCCTATGATTAAGTTTTACCACCTCGAAATCACTCAACTCCAACATAGACGCACGAGTTACCACCTCTACCAACTGAGCACGTTCTTGCTCAAGTTTCTCTGCCTGACGAGCCTTCTCCTCATACTGTTGCTTAACCTGGATATTCTCCTCTTGTAGAAGTTTGTTGGTACGATCAAGCGAGTCGATTTGGTTAACATAGCTGACCATAATGGTGCGCAATGTAGCCAATTCCTTGCGGAGCTCCTCTATACGACGAGAGTCGGTGGCTTTGGTTATACGCAACTCCTCCAAGAGATCTTGCACACGCTGACGCTCACGAGCTAGCTCAGAGATTAACGAGTCGTTGTGAATCTCAATGTTCTGGAACCCATCGAACTGCGCAACAAGGTCGCTATACTCATCCTCTAGGATCTCCTTATCGATAAACATCTTCTCCAATTCGGCCTCACTCAAAGCTTTTTCTTCTTCGACTTTTTGTTTGGCTTGTTGGAGCTCCTCGTTCTCTTGTTTAGAAGTGAGCAACAACACCACAAGTGTCACAAGTGCGGCAACTAAAAGACCTAAACCTGAGAAAATATAAATCTTTTTTCGTTTATCAGCATCCATCGTTTTTACAAGATATCTAAAAGTTGTTCAATATGTGTAGAACGTGACCCCTTGAGCAAAATATGCTTGTCCGTCAGAGGATGTTCCTCTAGATACGCATGGAGTTGATCTACTGTATCAAAGATAGGATATGGCGAAGTAGTCAAGCGATATTCCTCGCCCACAAGGAAGACAAGATCAGCTTTTCGCTCGGCAAGCATGTTGACTACGTTCTGATGTTCAAGATGAGTATACTCGCCCAATTCACGCATCGCACCCAAAATAAACGTATCACCCTTGAAGACACTAATAGCCGCCTGCATAGAGGTAGGATTGGCATTATACGCGTCCACAATCAAGCGGTTGCGCTCAGTGGTCATAGCCTGTGAGCGATTGTTAGTAGGCACATATTGGCGTATAGCCGCGAGGCCCTGCTCACGATCTACACCGAAATACTCACCTACGCAAAGCGCAGCGGAGATATTTTCGGCGTTATAGGCGCCGACCAGACGGGTACCGTCTGGCATTACACCGGTGGTGTAAGCGACGAAGTCGCTGTTCAGTGGTTCAGAAGGTTCAGACGCTTTGCTGTTCAGAGGTTCAGAAAGTTCAGACGCTGCGCGGTTCAGAGGTTCAGAAAGTTCAGACGCTGCGCGGTTCAGAGGTTCAGATGTACTCCTAAACTCCTGAACTCCTAAACTCCTAAACTCCCGAGCTGCATTGCTATGCATTGCAGCGAGATAGGGGTTATCCGTATTGCGGAAGATAGTGCCTTGGTGCGCTACGAGATAGTCATAGAGCTCTTGTTTGGTGCGTTGAACGCCCTCGAAAGAGCCAAAGCCCTCTAGGTGTGCACGACCCACATTGGTAATCAACCCATAATTAGGCTCAGCAATATCTACCAACTCCTTGATGTCACCTGGATGAGATGCACCCATCTCAACAATAGCCAACTCATGCGCAGTAGTAAGCGAGAGAAGCGTCAATGGCACACCAATCTGGTTATTGAGATTACCTTGAGTATAGTGGAGATTGTATTTCGTAGAGAGTACAGTAGCCAACAATTCCTTGGTAGTGGTCTTGCCATTGGTACCCGTAACGCCTATAATAGGCAAACCCAAATGACGACGCCAAGCACGTGCGAGGTCTTGCAGAGCAAGGAGGGTGTCCTCGACGAGGAGGAGTTGAGAGGGGAGAGTTCTTATCTCGCCTTTGCTCGAACGATCACTCGCAGAGCTCGTGTACGAGTGTTGAGAGTTGAAAGTTCTTATCTCGCCTTTGCTCGAACGATCACTCGCAGAGCTCGTGTACGAAAGTTGAGGGTTGAGAGTGCTGAATACTTCGGGGTCGTCGATAACAACGAGAGAAGCGCCTTGTTCGAGGGCTTGCTGGGCAAACTTGTTGCCATCAAAATTGGCTCCATGCAACGCAAAGAACACACAACCTGCTGGCAGGTTGCGTGTGTCTGTACTGACGAGTAGAGACTCCTTATTTTGTATCAGAAATTCCCAATTCATATGGTGGCACCAAAGGTGCAGTTCTAACGGTTCTAAAGTTCTAAGCGCTCGCAGAGCGAGCTGTTCTAACGGTTTTAACGGTTCTAAAGTTCCAACGGTTCTAAAGTTCCAACAGTTCTAAAGTTCTAAGCGCTCGCAGAGCGAGCTGTTCTAAAGTTCTTATCTCGCCTAAAGGCTCGAACGATTAATTTGCAAGCAAATTTTACTAACGGTTCCAAATTAGAACAGCGACAAAGTCGCGATTAGAACAACAGCTATGCTGTGATTAGAACACTTTTAACATCGCCTTTGGCGATTACTTTTTGTTTGGAAGTTCGAGGCCGTAGTCTTTCTTCTTATCTTCGACCTTAAGTGCAAGACTTAAGAAGAATGCCAAGACACCAAATGATGCAAAAACAATCATAGGTACAAGGTATCCATCGGTAGCAACACGTAACTTACCAATCAACAATGGTACGAGGAACAAACCTATATTTTGTACCCAGAAAATAAGACAGTATGCTGATCCGAGAACCTTCTCATCAATGATCTTAGGCACAGAAGGCCACATAGATGCTGGAACGAGTGCAAAACTAACACCTAACACAAGAATGGTGCAAAGTGCAAGAGTTTTACTTGGGTAAATAGGCAAAACAAATGCAAAAACACAGTGACATACAATCATGATCAGCGCACCGATCATCATCATAGACGCTCCCTTACCCTTGTAGTCGATGAACATACCCAAGAATGGAGTCAAAACCATCGCCAAGATTGGGAACCACTTGAACAAACCAGACGCCTCACCATTAGAGATATTGAGTGTCTCCTCGAGGAAGTTGGTAGCAAAACGTTGGAATGGGAAGATAGCTGAATAGTAAAGCACACAAAGGAGTGCGATAATCCAGAACATCTTGCTGCGGAAAATCTTACCTAGATCAGATATGTGGAACTCATCCTCAGGATCTTTCATATCGGTACTCTCGCCAATAGCTACAAGTTGTTTATCAAAACGAGCATCCATCACAGAGAACACGAGGAAATTGAGGAAACCAATCACCAGCAAGAGTGCAGCAAAAAGCAATGGAGCTACGATAGTGTGACCACTAGCAGCAAAATGCTGGCTGATCATAGGAGAGAAGGCCATAGCAGCAAACACACCCAAGCGAGCAATAGCCATCTCAAGACCCATAGCAAGTGCCATCTCTTTGCCCTTGAACCATTTAGCTAGAATCTTACTAACGGTGGTACCTGCCATCTCACAACCGCAACCAAAGATCATAAAACCAAAAGCAGCCATTTTAGCAGAACCTGGCATAGATGGCCACCAAGAATTGAGCCACTCAATACTATTGGCATCGAACCAATCAGAAACAGCCACATACTTAACACCGGCACCAATAACCATCAGACTGGCAGAAAGAATACCTGTGAAACGAACACCCATCTTATCTAGGATGACACCTGCAAAAATGAGGAATCCGAACACACAAAGTATATATTCAGATGCGGCATAGGTTCCAAAGACACCTTGGTCCCAACCTAAATGAGGATTTGATTCCAATATTGAAGCTAAAGGTGATAGTATATCGACGAACATATACGCAAAGAACATCATCGATGCCACGAGCACGAGGACCGTCCAACGCGCAAAAGCAGAGTCGCGGAGAGTAGATTGAAGCTTTTGTACCATAAAGAGTTTTAAGGGGTTTAAGGGGTTTAAAAGTTTTAAGGCACTACTAGTTGGACTAGTTGAACTAGGAGAACTAGTAAAGTGCTAGTTTACAGCGCTTCGTCCTCTGGTTTGGGAGTCAGAGGACGAGCTTGTATTTTTTTCTTTTTCTTGAGCCAAGCTGCCTTACGGCGCTCATACTCATCATAACGGGATTCTAAATATCCGTCAGCCATGCTTAAAATCTTGGATTTTAAGGGTTGAAGCGCACCGGAGGTGCTGTTCTAAAAGTTCTAAGCGCACCGGAGGTGCTGGTCTAAAGGTTCTAAAGTTCTAACGGTTCCAAATTAGAACAGCGACCAAGTCGCGATTAGAACAACAGCTATGCTGTGATTAGAACACTTTTAACATCGCAGATGTATTACTTAATACCCAATTCAGCCTTAACAGCAGCTGTCAAGTTAAGGGCATCAGGGGAAGCATAAAGCATAGCAGCGCTGTCCATCACATATGCACAGTTCTTAGCAGTAGCGACCTTCTTGATAGCATCCAAGAGACGTTGTTGAACAGGCAACATGAGTTCAGCTTGCTTAGCTTGCAATTCTTGTTGAACAGTTTGGTAGAATTGTTGGATACGTTGCTCCATTTCAGCAAGCTCTTGTTGACGATATTGTTTGATACCATCGGTCATGGTAGCTTGTTGTTGTTGGAACTCAGTCACTTTCTTATTGAATTCTTCTTGCATGTTAGCTAAATGATTCTCATAAGTACCTTGGAGTGTATCTAATTTAAGACTGATTTCTTTGATTTCAGGCATACTAGCCATGATCTCTTGAGAATTGATGTGACCAATTACGCTAGGAGCAGCGTTCTTTTGTGCAAAAGCAAACATAGGCAAAGCCAATGCAAGCATAAGAATAATTTTTTTCATTTCGTTTTATTGTTTTTTTTAGTTATTAATTCTAGGGGGGCTAGTAGGACTAGTAGGGCTAGTGGTACTAGGGGTTATTTAGCTCCGAGTTTTTGGAGGACCTGATCTGAGATATCCAGTTTACCAGACATATAGATGAGACTAGGCTCAGACGAGCGGTCCTTAACCACATCGTATCCCTTCTCGTTGGCTATATCTTGAATAGCATTGTATATCTCATCTTGGATAGGTTTGAGTAGTGCTTCGCGTTTCTTATACCACTCTCCATCTTGTCCAAAATATTTGCGTTTGAGTTCTAGCACCTCTTGCTCTTTGGCTAGGATCTCCTCCTCGCGGCGTTGTTGCATATCCTCAGAAAGGAAGATCTGCTCCGTTTGGTAGTTTGCTGTCAACACCTTCACCTCGTTCTGAGCCGCATCGATATCCTTTTGCCAACGCTTAGAAATCATGTTGAGTTGCTCGTTGGCAGTCTCATATTGTGGTAGATTCTTGAGGATATACTGCATATCCACGTAGGCCACAGAAAACTTCTGAGCGTTAATTGGCAGGAATGCGGTCAAAGACAATATTGCTATCAACAAATATTTTTTCATGTGTTTTAAAAGTTTTAAAAGTTTTAAAAGTTTCAGGGTTTCAATGTTTCAAGGCTGAAACAGCACCAAAGGTGCGTGAAACTCTTTAACATCGCCAATGGCGATTATAGTTCTTGTCCAAGGACGAAGTGGAACTGTGAACCACCATACTGCTTAGATCCATTGATAGGATCGAAGCCCCATCCCCAGTCGATACCCATCAAACCAAACATAGGCAAGAACAAACGTACACCGACACCAGCTGAACGCTTGAGTTTGAATGGGTTATAATCCTTGATATCTGCGAAACAGTTACCTGCTTCCACGAAGGCAAGTGCCCAAATAGTAGCGTTTTGTTCAAGTGAGATAGGATAGCGCAACTCCATGGTGAATTTATTGTACACATAACCCATGTTACGTCCTACAGCAGGATCATAAGGAGTGAGCGAACCAGACTGATAACCACGCATAGAGACATACTCAGTAGAATAGCTAGAGTAGCTAGACATACCATCACCACCCATATAGAAACTCTCAAATGGTGATTTGGCATTGCGGTTATAGTGACCTAGATAACCAAACTCAGCACGTGTCATGAGGACCAATTTAGCATCTGGTGTAAGCGGTGTGAAGACCTTACCAGAGAACTTCCACTTGTGATACTCCAAGAGGTTATACTTCTCAGAAACAGTCATCTGAGCAAACTGCTCGTCGGTTGTACCCTTGATGAGCGAGTATGGAGGAGTGATCTTGAGTCCCAATGTGAACTGTGAACCACGACGTGTATAAATTGGGTTATCGATACTAGAACGAGACAATTGTAGGTTGAGAGCGAAGTTGTGACTCGTACCATCCGTAATGATCATATATGGCCAGTCCTTCATCATATAGAGCTGATAACTAAGTTCTCCGTAGAATGAGAAATAGTCATCAGGCCAACTCAAACGCTTACCATATCCGATGCTTGCACCGAAAGTACGGAGGTATTTCTCAGGGTCATACTCAGACTCTTGAAGTTGTTGCAAGTAATCGGAATTGCCGTAGTAATTGTAGTTGTAGTAGTAGTTATTATACAGGTCCTCGTATGCCTGATAATAGCGGTCTGAATAACCAGACTGTGCTGCATAGAAGATGCTTGCGCTGAATGAGTTAGGACGTTTACCACCTAGCCAAGGCTCGAGGAAAGAGATAGAGGCAGAAGTATAGTAACGACCATTGGTTCGCGCGTTGATACTAAAAGTCTGTCCCTCACCTTGTGGCACGATACGATAACTCTTAGGATTGAAGAGGTTCTGGATTGCAAAGTTGGTAAACTTGAGTCCCAACGAACCTACAAGACCCGTAGCACCCCAACCTAGCGAGAACTCAATCTGGTCGCTAGACTTAGTCTCTAGTTGATAGGTGATATCCACCGTACCATCCTCTGGGTTAGGTTGGATATCTGGAATGAGTTTCTCTTGGTCGAAGTGACCCATCTGAGCCAACTCGCGGAGAGAACGCATAATATCGGACTGGCTATATAACTGTCCTGGCTTGGTATACAATTCACGACGTACTACGTGCTCGTACACGCGCGTGTTACCTACTATATTAACCTCGTTGATGGTAGCAGGCTTACCCTCGTACATACGCATCTCGAAATCGATGGTATCGTTTTCTACACTTACCTCAACTGGTTGTACACTAAAGAAGAGATAACCTTGGTCGGTATAGAGTTTAGAAACCGCATCATCATCCTCGTTGAGACGTTTGTTGAGTTCCTTGAGGTTATAGGTATCACCTTTCTTGATACCCAAAATAGCATCGAGGTACTCATATGGATAAACCGTATTACCTACCCAAGTAATATCACCAATCACATACTTACCACCCTCATCGATAGTTAGATAAACGTCTACGCGGGTAGAGTCAATAGGCGATTGTACAACACTATCAGAAACAATGATTGCATCGCGATAACCAATCTCGTTATATTTCTCAATGATGAGTTTCTTATCGTTCTCAAACTCATCAGCTACGAACTTCTTAGGGCGGAAGAGGTTAATGATGTTGTTATCATTGGTCTTCTTCATCGCACGGTTAATTTGTAGGTCCGTCAACGCTTCGTTACCAGAGACAAAGATCTGTCCTACACGAGTTTTCTCGTTCTTGGTAACATTAATGGCCACCTTGACATAACCAGGTTTGTCCACATCATCGTATTGTCTAACAGAAACGGTAGTATGGTAGAAACCTTTCTCCTTGAGATACTTGGATATGATTTTCTTAGCACGATCCGCCAAGTCCGGTGTCATCTGTCCACCTTTTTGTATACCCACTTTGATTTGAAGATCCTCTTGTTCGGTTTTGCGTAGACCGGTATAAACAATATCCGAAACACGTGGACGTTGTTTGAGTGCAATCTCTAGCCAAATCTTATCACCTTCTATCTTGGTTGCTTTGAACTTGATATCAGAGAAGAGTCCTTGTTTCCAGAAGCGTTTGAGCGACTTAGTAATTTGATCGCCAGGTACCTCAATCTTATCTCCAACAGCTAGTCCAGAGAATCCAATGAGCACAAAATCTTCGTAGCTATCAGCTCCAGTGACTTTGATATCCGCTATCTCGTAAGTTTTAGGTTGGAGCGTATATTCAATAACAGGCAACGGTTCTGCAGGTTGAACCGTATCTATAGAAACGCCAGAAGTTGTATCTACAAGAGACACAACATCATTCTCCACTTGCGCGAGCATAGGCAAAGCAAGTAGAAGGGCTAATATTGTCGTTTTAAATTTGTTCACTGGTTTTTCCAAATCTTCTTTCACGATGTTGATAATCCACTATCGCATGGTAAAACTCTTCGTTGGTAAATTCTGGCCACAAACAATTGGTAAAATACAATTCGGAGTAAGCCAATTGCCAAAGCAAGAAATTACTAATACGCAACTCGCCACTCGTGCGGATAAGCAAATCAGGATCAGGCATCTGTGCTGTGGTCATATAGTTGGATAGCACCTCTTCGTTGATATCTTCGAGGAGCAACTCTCCATCTTTTACTGCTGATGCGATACGTTTAGTGGCCTCAATGATCTCCCATCTCGCACTATAGCTAAGTGCGATAACAAGAGTAAGGCCGGTATTTTGACTAGTCTGCTCGATACATTCAAGGAACTTATTGCGAGTAGCTTGTGGCAAACGACTAAGGTCACCTATAGTCTGCAGACTAACATTATTCTTCATTAGTGTTGGTGTCTCCTTGACAATAGTGTCGACAAGAAGCACCATGAGTGCATCAACTTCCTCTTTAGGGCGGTTCCAGTTCTCAGTAGAGAACGCATAGAGAGTGAGGTACTCCACTCCTAGTTCAGCCGCAGCCTCTGTGATGCGATGTACCGTTTCTACCCCCTGACGATGGCCAAACATACGTGCCATACCTTGGCGCTTGGCCCAACGTCCGTTGCCATCCATAATGATAGCAATATGACGAGGAATACGATCTTGTATGATTTGTTCTTTAAAACTCATAAGTTTATCATCTACAGAGCACACAAATGCCTGGGTCTTTCAAAAACTCAAAAACAACACCTACGGTTATGGTAGAGGTGACATCGTTATTGAAAATATTAATGCCATTCATACCATGCGCATTATTGAATAGGTCGTAGTCACCATCTTTCTTATCTCTGGTTCGAGGTACGATCTCACCCTCAAGACCATCACCATTGTAGATGTATAGGTTATGTTGCCACGCTACCTGAAGTTGCCAACGAGGAGCGAAGCGCCATTTGAAGCCAACACCGACAGGGATAGACAAAGCCACGTCCATTTCCGTGCGTTCCCAAGAAATAGAGTCGTTTGGGTGCAAGACCTTATTTCTTCCAAGGATAGGATAATCCTGATCAAAAGAAGCATTATCATTGAGGAAAGTGAATCCAAATCCCGCAAAGATGTATGGTGTAAAATTGCGCACTTTGATATCGTAAGCATTGAAACCATAGTGGAAGAAATTATACTCACCTGTTATATCAAAATGCCACATAGGTGTTTGATATTTGACATTAGCTGGTACATTCCACTGGTTACCAACCTCAAATTGGTTCATAACACGTTGACTCTGCGCTTTGAGTTGCACAGCCCAACGGTCATTAATCTTGCAACGAGCCTGAAGACCATAGGTCTCAGATGTTGACATAAAAGGATGTGGTGCCAACTCACCCATATAGTAAGCAGCACCCACCTGTGCACCGAGCTCAAATCGGTACATTGTATTATTTTCAGCAAGAACCGATGCAGGTGCCAAAAGCACCCACATCAGTCCTAAACTGATAATTATATGAGAATAAATAGATTTAGTCACAAATTAGTAGGTGATCAAACGATCTTCATACCAACGACCTAAGTTAAAGATAGCAGAAACAGAGAACATACAGTCGTGGTTTGCACCAACGATTTGCTTGTTAAGCTGATCAAAGGTAGGACGTCCTTCAAAAGTATTCTTGTGAGCTGGAATGTCAAGATTATGAACCAAAGCATCGATCTTATCTTGAGAGTAAGCACCACCCTCAAGGTTGCTATTCAAGCCACCAGGTTTGTTACCAGAGAAGTACAATTGGTATTGGAAGGTACCCTTAAGCTGCACATTAGGATTAATACGCCACTTCACACCAACTGCTAGAGGAACGTATAGTGCACAAGCTGTCTCTGCTGGCTTCCAAGAAAGATTGAGATTCTTGTCATAAACTTGTTGCATACCAACGCGAGGATAGCAGGTGTAGATACAGCCTTTGCTTCCAAAGTTATTCATTGGGCCATCTACTGCATATACCTTACGCAAATGAGACTCTTTGTTGTACACAGTCACACCAAGACCAAAACCTATATATGGTACCACCTTTTGAATTGCACCAGAACCAGACTCCTTCATACCGTAAGAGAGGAGGTTGTACTCAGCCATCACATCCATATGCCACATAGCATTGTAATAGATGTTACGAGTTTGATAGTCATTATTCAAGTACTCAGCATAGCATACACGTTGACGAGTTGCTTGCGCTTTGAGATGCCAATAAGTATCAAAACGATAACCAAAACTAAAACCAAAGGTCTCAATACCTGGCCAACCAAGATCGCTCTTGTGACCAAAACCCAACACATCATACGCTTGAATACGAGACACAACACCTGTACCTAATGGGTCCTTTTGGCCTACATAAAAACCAACACCCGCATTAACTCCAAACTCAAAACGGTCGGATTGCACATCCGCCTTTGCCAAAGTCGCGAACATAGGCAAAGCGAGAGCTAATACTACTAACGAAATTTTAAATCTATTCATGTTTTTGTATCTTAAGATAGTTATTTACAATAATCAGCGCGCAAAGGTACTGCTTTTTTTTGACATATGCAAATTATTTTTTAAATAAAAATTTAAACGCATCCACAACGCGGGAAATTTCGATCACCTGAATATTAAGATTTTGGGTGTTATATTTTTGCCCACGAGGCACGATAATAGTCTTAAAACCGAGCTTTTCTGCCTCACGAATACGTTGATCTATGCGATTGACAGGACGAATCTCACCTGCCAGACCAACCTCACCCGTGATACAAGTTTGCTCGTCCAAAGCAATATCCATATTGGACGAAAGGACAGCCGCTAGAACAGCCATATCAATAGCAGGATCATTGACGCGAAGTCCACCTGCGATATTGACAAAAACATCTTTTTGCAGCAGTTTAAACCCTACTCTTTTCTCTAGTACAGCTAGCAACATATTGAGTCGACGAGCATCAAAACCCGTGCTACTACGTTGCGGTGTACCATACGCAGCACTCGCCACAAGCGCCTGAACTTCAATAAGTAAAGGTCTCACTCCCTCCACTGCAGCGGCAATGGCAATACCAGACAATCCTTCGCGATTATTAGAGAGTAACAACTCACTAGGATTAGTCACCTCGCGCAATCCATCTTGCTGCATCTCAAAGATACCTAGTTCGCTCGTACTACCAAAGCGATTCTTTTGCGCTCGTAAGATGCGATAAACATAGTGCTGATCTCCCTCAAACTGAAGTACAGTATCTACGATATGCTCAAGCACCTTTGGACCCGCCAAGGAGCCCTCCTTGTTGATATGTCCAACGATGATAAACGGAACATTTTTCTCCTTGGCATATTGCAAAATACGAGCTGCACACTCCTTGACCTGGCTCAGACTACCCACGCTAGCATCTATGGCCTCAGTACCTATCGTTTGGATACTATCTACCACCACCACTTCAGGCTGAAGTTCGGTAACCGAATCCAAAATCCGCTCAAGCGATGTTTCGGCCATAATATACAGATTATCAGGAGATCCCGATAGACGTTCTGCACGCAACTTAAGTTGTTTAGCACTTTCCTCACCACTAGCATAAAGGGTACGTTTTTCACCCATTTTCATGAGCACCTGGAGCGCCAAAGTGGACTTTCCAATACCCGGTTCGCCACCCAAAAGCACCATACTACCAGGTACAAGTCCGCCTCCTAAAACACGATTGAGTTCAAGAGACTGCATATCTATACGCATCTCCTCTTGCGCTTGTACCTCATGGATACGTTGAGGTTGGGCTCCACGCGTGATTACCCCACGCTTGGTGGTCGTTTCGACCGTAGTTTCTTCTTCATAAGTACCCCACTCTCCACAGACTGGACAGCGACCTATGAGTTGAGGCGCCTTGGCACCACAAGAAGAACAAACATATTGAATTTTAGGTTTGGCCATATTCTAGGAAGTTCTAAACGCGACAAAATCGCTGTTCTAAAGGTTTTAAAAGTTCTAAAAGTTCTAAAGGTTCTAATCGCCCTGGCGGGCTGTTCTAAAGTTCTATAGTGGTGCGTTCTACGGCTAGAACCGTATTCTCAAATACCTCTTTAGCTTCCTCTAAGAACACATTATGATCATCTTCACGAGCACTAAAATGCCCTATTACCAATTTGCCAACTCCTGCTTTTTGCGCTATCGTAGCAGCCTGTTTGGCGGTCGAATGAGTATGCTTCTTACACTTATCCAAATCTTTCTCTGTGTAAGTTGCCTCGTGATAAAGGACATCCACCCCAGCTATCTGCTCTACAATCTGCTCACGATACATGGTATCTGAACAATAAGCATAACGCTTGCGCGGTTCTTGGCCACGATGTTTCTCAGTAAAGAGGAATCCGCAAGTAGGCACCTTATGCTTGAGCGGAATAGACTCAATGGTCAGCGTTCGATCCTCCCAAATCACCTCACGCTTGCGTGGGTTAATAGCATGAAAAACAAGTTCATACGGAAGATCCTGGCAATGATAATCAAGCATAGGTCGCAGCAATTTCTCCAAATCCGCATGCGCATAGATATGCAAGGGTTGCGTGCGATTCATCATACCCAGAGTCGAGATCAACCCTATCAAACCAAAACAATGATCACCATGAAGATGTGAGATCAATACTGTATACAAGCGTGCCGTCTTAACGCCCAACTGACGCATAGTAATCTGCACACCCTCACCACAGTCCACCAAGAAGGACTTGTCACACAACTCCACAACTTGCCCAGAGGGCGAGTTTTGGAACGTAGGCATTGCACTGCCAGAGCCTAGTATGGTGAGTTGGTTGTTCATTGTTCAGGAGTTTAGAAGTTCAGAAGTTTAGAAGTTCAGAAGTTATCGACGCAGAGACATATAAACACGAGTAAAGACGCCTTTGGTATATTGAGGAAAATCGCCGTTTTGAATCCATCCATAATAGCCAGGATCGCGACGGAACACATCCGCTACGCGTTGACCTTTATACTTGCCAAAATTGAAGATTTCCACTCCTTCCGCATCATACGCAATACGTCCCGCAAAGTCGGCAAAGCGTACATTACCAGTCGTATAATCAGCTAAACCATCCACATCTTCAGGCAATTCGTATCTTTCCAATTGCGCCATTAGCACCTCATAGGTAGCCATCGTGTCAGCATCCGCAGCATGCGCATTGGTAAGATCCTTGCCACAATAGAACTTGTAAGCCGCCACAAGAGAGCGAGGTTCTTGACGTTGGAAGATCGTGAAAACATCGACCATACGCTTAGCTTTGAGATCTACATCTACTCCCGCACGCATGAGTTCCTCTGCGAGAAGTGGAAGGTCAAAATGATTAGAGTTATATCCCGCCAAATCTGCATTTTCCAAAGCAGCAACTACCTGAGGCGCAATATCTTTGAAAGTAGGACAAGAAGCCAAATCCTCATCATAGATACCATGCACAGCACTCGCTTCGTCGGAGATATGCATCTGCACCTCTTGCCCCAACATCATCATGGTTGGTTTAATGCGGAAGGTCTTTCCCTCCGAACTACCATCGGGAAAGACCTTGTAATAACTCAACTCGACGATCCTATCGGATGCGATATTTAGTCCCGTAGTCTCCAAGTCAAAGAAAACCAGCGGGCGAGTAAGTTTTAATTTCATTCGTATATCAACTATTAATCGTTGAGCAACATTGGCATAAGCAATACGAGCAAGTCTTGACCTTCTTCGTTCTCTGAAGGAAGAATCAAACCTGCACGAGCAGGATCTGCCAATTGCAATACTACATCTTGAGAAGTGATATTAGCCAAGATCTCAATCAAGAATGGAGCCTTGAAACCTATAGACATAGGCATACCTGCGTAATCGCATACGATAGTCTCCTCTGCAGAAGTAGAGAAGTCAATATCTTGTGCAGAAATCTTGATAAGATTCTCAGTCAAAGCCAATTTAAGCAAACTGGTACCTGTATTAGCAAACACAGCCACACGTTTACAAGCATTGATGATAGTCTGACGATCAACAACTACACGGTTTGTATTGTTTTGTGGAATTACCGCATTGTAGTTAGGGAAACGACCCTCTATTTGGCGGCAAACAATCATAGTAGTACCAAACACAAACTTAGCATTCTTTTGTCCAAAAGTAACTACTACATCCTCAGCCTCCTTTTGAAGCACTTGACGAAGAAGTTGTGCTGGTTTCTTAGGCAATATAAAGCTAACTGCTTGCGCACCCTTCACACTCTCATTAGAATAACGAACAAGACGATGTGCATCTGTCGCAACCATAGTAATCTTCTCCTCTGACAAATCAAAGAACACACCATTCATTACGGGACGCAACTCATCATCTGCGGTACAGAAAATAGTTTTATTAATAGCCTCTAAAAGCACATTAGATGGCATAGTGAAAGTATTATCACCATCCTCTACTGGCATCTCAGGATACTCTAATCCATTAGCACCTACAAAGCTATATGTACCATTGGAACTAGTGATATTCAAACTAAAGTTTTGCTCATCAATTTGGAAGGTTAAAGGTTGCTCAGGGAACTCCTTGAGAGTCTCCAACAACATCTTGCCAGCTACTGCTACCTTACCAACACCTTGTGCATTCTCCACGGTGATACTAGTGCGAATTGTAGTTTCACTATCTGACGCTGTCAAGGTAAGCACATCGCCCTCCAAGTCAAACAACACACACTCCAAAATCTGCAAACTATTCTTTGCAGCAATCACACGACTCACTACTTGCAATTGAGCAAACAATTTCGTACTTGATACATTAAATTTCATATTCTTCGCGATTTAATTTATTCTAAATTACACATAGTACGCCTAAAGCTACTATTCGGCTGCAAAGATACAAAATTTATACCATTTATGCAAATTATTTGCGTAATTTATTTATTTTTTATAACTTTGCAGCGAAAATCAACCCGACTTTCAACTTTTGACATTCCACTTTCAACTCAAATGATAGGCATCTTTGATAGCGGTTATGGCGGATTGACCATCTTCAATCATATTCGTCAACGCCTTCCCCAATACGACTATTTGTACTTGGGTGACAATGCTCGCGCACCATACGGAACTCGCTCATTTGATGTGATTTACGAATACACTCTCCAAGCAGTCAGCTATCTGCGCAAACAAGGATGTAGCCTGATTATTTTAGCCTGCAATACTGCTAGCGCCAAGGCATTGCGCACCATCCAACAAAACGATATCAATCCAGACGAAGTGCGCGTTTTGGGTGTTATCCGTCCCACGGTTGAGGTTGTGCCCACGCGTACGCGCACAAATCATATAGGTGTACTTGCCACCCCAGGAACTGTTGCTTCAGAGAGCTACATCATCGAATTGCAGAAACAAAAAGCTGATTTGGTTATCACTCAACAAGCATGCCCAATGTGGGTGCCGTTGATTGAGTCTGGAGAGCATCTGCATGAAGGAGCAGATTATTTCGTAGAAAAGTATTTGACCGAACTCCTAGAACGAGATCCACAGATTGATACGATCATCTTGGGTTGCACACACTACCCTTTGTTACAAGAAAAGATAGAAGCCTTTCTAGCCAAACAGACCATCTCTCAACAAAGCATTTCGGTAATCGCTCAAGGAGAGATTGTAGCAGAGAGTTTGGCCGATTATTTAGAGCGTCATTCGGACATTGCCGAGCGAGCCATATTGAGTTCAACGGGTAGTTGTACTTTCTTAACCACAGAATCCGCCAATAAGTTCTCGGACTCTGCTTCATTGTTCCTAGATAAGAAGATCGAAGCAAAGAAGATAGAATTATAACAAATTATACGGAGTGTGCCGAAAATCCAACAAAGAGTAGGCAAACATAATCTTAAATTTATGGCAATATCTTTAAAGGACGCTAAGAGTGGAGATAAATTCGTAGCAAAAAATGGACTAATTTTAATTATGTATAATCCTGGAAATAGCCTTGCCCACGCACCTTATAAATTTTGCTTAATAGCAGAAGAAACTGGCTATAGATATTTTTACTCCAACACAGGAGAGTATTTTGAAGGGAAAGACCCTAATATGAATTTAGAGGGAAGCGTATCTAAAGAAGGGACAGTCACTGATATAAACGGCGAGAACAACATCGAGGAGGAGGACAACGATGTAGATGTATCCGGAGGATGGGAAACGATACTTAAAATAGTAGGTTGGATTGTTTTCATTGGCGGTTTTATTGCATGTTTTGTACTCGTTGGTACTGGTGCAGAAGAAATTTGCTGGATTCCTCTATTAGTTGGTATACTTATTCCTGCTCCATTGATGGTATTTGCCAATCTGGCAACCTTACTCAAGAAGAACAACGAACTCAATCAGCAAATCCTCAAAGAATTAAAAGAACTCAATAAGAAATAAGAGCTATACTCACATTACCCCGATGGTCAATGGGATATAAGCGACCAAAAGAACAAGAAAAAATCATACTTGTTTTTATTACTCGTATTGGCGTTTGCCGTTTCATCTTAACACACCAATTTCCACAGCTTACCAGAAAATATTTGGGCTCCTACCAAATTGTACCCAGACAATTTGCCAGAAAAGGAGATTCATAATATTATTATCAAGCAATAAGCAAGTATCTATACAAATAAAAATGCACTCCAACCGGAGTGCATTTTTTGTATTGATACTCGGCAAGTACGCCGAGCGATGGACGATTACATCACGATATTCACGATGCGACCTGGAACGACGATAACTTTCTTTGGAGCGGCGCCGTTCAATTGTTTAGCAGTCAGTTCGTGCGCCATGACAATCTTCTCCACCTCCTCGCGGGGAGTGTCCTTTGCCACCTCAATAGTAAAGCGCACTTTACCATTGAACTGAACAGGATACTTTTGTATTGATTCAACTAAGTATGCTTCGTTGCATATTGGCCATTCAGCGTCGTTGACAGAAGTTAGATCGCTTGCGCTGTTAGAAGTTAGACCGCCTTCGGCTGCGAGACATAGTTGATATGCTTCCTCTGCAATATGTGGAGCATATGGAGCAAGCAAGATGGCGAAGGTCTTGAGGATAGCGACCTTGTTGCACTTGAGGGCTTGCAGTTCGTTTTGCGCAATCATGAAGGCAGGGATAGAAGTGTTGAACGAGAAGTTCTCAATATCCCAAGTGATCTTCTTAATCAGTTTATGCAAGCTGCGCAACTCCTCTGCTGTTGGTTCGTCGTTGGAGAGGGTCTCGAACATGTTCCACCACTTGCGCAAGAAGCGGTGTACACCATCAATACCGTTGGTATCCCAAGGTTTGGACATCTCGAGTGGGCCAAGGAACATTTCGTACAAGCGCAAGGTATCCGCACCATACTTAGCCACTACATCGTCTGGGTTCACGACATTGAACATAGACTTGGACATCTTCTCAACCGCCCAACCGCAAATATATTGCTTGTCGGTAGGAGTACCCATGTAAGGGTTGTCCACATCTGTAGTGCCATCTGAATATACGAACTCAGCGTTTTTGAATTCAGGCATCCAGTTGCGGAAGGCGTCAATGTCGAGGACATCGTTCTTGACGATATTCACGTTCACGTGGATAGGTTGAACTTTATCTTTGTACTCTGGATTGTCGATGAGGTTGTAGCTGATAAAGAGGTTGCCCGTTGCGCCTTCGCCGATATAACGATAAACGAAATTAGAGCGACCTTGGATCATACCTTGGTTGATGAGCTTGCGGAATGGTTCGTCCTCGCAGATATAGCCGAGGTCGAAGAGGAACTTATTCCAGAAACGGCTATAAATCAAGTGACCCGTAGCGTGCTCAGTACCACCGATATAGAGGTTGACTTGACGCCAATAGTCGTTGGCAGGTTTACCTACGAGCGCAGCGTCATTGTGGTTGTCCATATAGCGGAGGTAGTATGCCGATGAACCTGCGAAACCAGGCATGGTGCAGAGTTCGAGTGGGAAGATATTGACATTATCAATCAATGACTTGCTTACTACTTGATTGTTTTTCTCGTCCCACGCCCAGAGGTCGGCATTGCCGAGAGGTGGCTCGCCCGTGGTGGTAGGTTTGAAGTCTGATACCTCAGGCAAGAGGAGTGGTAAGAACTCTTCTGGAAGCATGTATGGCATACCGTCCTTGTAATAAACTGGGAATGGTTCGCCCCAGTAGCGTTGGCGGCTGAAGACCGCATCACGGAGACGGTAGTTCACTTTCACGCGGCCAAGGCCAGTGTTGGTGATATGCTCCTTCATCGCTTGGATGGCGTCTTTCACTTGCATGCCGTTGAGGAAGCCAGAGTTGATCATCACACCCTCTTTGGCATCGAAACTTTGCTCGCTTACATCTGCGCCCTCAATGAGTGGGATAATAGGCAAGTTGAAATGCTTAGCGAAAGCATAGTCACGGCTATCGTGTGCAGGAACCGCCATGATAGCGCCTGTACCATAACCGCTCAACACATAATCACTTATATAGATAGGTATCTCTGCTTTGGTAAGCGGGTTGATGGCATACGAACCTGTGAAGACACCTGTAACACGGCGGTCAGCAATACGCTCACGCTCAGTACGGTTCTTCACCATTTGGAGGTAGGCCTCTACCTCTGCTTTTTGCTCCTCGGTAGTCACACGAGCCACATACTCGCTCTCTGGAGCCAATACCATGAAGGTTACGCCATACACAGTATCTGCACGGGTAGTGAAGATAGTGAATGGTTCGTCTTGACCCTTGATAGCAAAACGCATCTCTGCACCCTCGCTGCGACCAATCCAGTTGCGTTGAGTCTCTTTGAGAGAGTCGGTCCAATCCACGGTATCAAGTCCTTGGAGGAGGCGTGGCGCGTATGCACTCACACGGAGGTTCCATTGGCGCATGACACGTTGCTCTACAGGGTAGCCACCACGAACAGAAAGTCCTTCGCTCACCTCGTCGTTGGCAAGCACACAACCGAGTTGTGGGCACCAGTTCACCTTGGTGTCAGCCAGATAGGCGATACGATAGTTCATGAGGCGCTCTTGTTGCTCTTTCTCGGAGAGGGTAGCCCAAGTAGGGTCAGTAGCCTCGAACTTCTCGATCAGTTTGCTGATAGGTTGAGCCTTCTGCAAAGAGGTGTCGAAGTAGGAGTTGAACATTTGGATAAATGCCCATTGTGTCCACTTATAGAAGTCAGGGTTGCAAGTCTTTACCTCGCGATCCCAATCGTAGTTGAAACCAATCTTTTGGAGTTGCTCGATATAGTGAGCGATGTTCTCCATGGTGGTTTTCTCTGGGTGTTGACCTGTTTGAATAGCGTATTGCTCTGCAGGCAAACCATAAGAATCAAAGCCCATTGGGTGGAGAACATTGAAGCCCTGTAGGCGTTTGTAACGGCTGTAGATATCGCTAGCGATATAACCAAGAGGGTGACCTACGTGCAAACCTGCGCCTGATGGGTATGGGAACATATCGAGAACATAGAATGGTTGTTTATCGCTCTTATTGCTCACGCGATAGACACCTTTCTCAGCCCATTGTGCCTGCCATTTCTTTTCAATATCGGAAAAATTATAGTCCATTATTTTATTGTTTAGGAGTTCAGGAGTTTAGAAGTTTAGGAGTTTCTTCACTTGGTCGTACACGTTTTGTGCGGTGAAGCCGAGTTTCTCGTCGAGCACTTTGTATGGAGCAGAAAAACCGAAGGAGTTGAGTCCCCAAACGGTTCCATGTTCGCCTACGAGCCCCTCGAGGTTGCAAGGCAGACCTGCGGTCAAACCAAAGCGTGTAACGCCTTGTGGCAATACCTCTGCTTGATACTCTTTGCTTTGTTGACGGAAGATAGCCTCAGAAGGAACACTCACGATTTGGAGGCGGATGCCCTCAGCACGAAGGAGTTCGGCACCTGCCATGAGAGTAGATACCTCGCTACCAGAAGCGATCATCACCACTTGTGGGTTCTCATCTTTGCTTACGATATACGCACCTTTCTTCACGCCAGCCTCTGATGTGTTAGGCACAGAGGTAACATCTTGGCGAGAAAGGATAAGGGCAGTTGGGGTATAGATATTCTCCATTGCCATTTTCCATGCTGCGGTAGTTTCCTCTGCATCTGCAGGACGGAGCACCATCACACTTGGACGACCTGAGTGGTTGTGGAGCTTCTCCATAAGGCGGATTTGTGCCTCTTGCTCTACTGGCTCGTGGGTAGGACCATCCTCACCTACGCGGAAAGCATCGTGGCTCCAAACGAACATCATTTGGATCTCCATGAGGGCTGCCATACGGATAGCTGGTTTCATATAGTCAGAGAATACGAAGAAGGTTCCGCAGGCAGGAATGATACCGCCGTGGAGTGCCATACCGATGCAGACACACGCCATGGTAAGCTCGCTCACACCTGATTGGAGGAAACGACCTGTGAAGTCATCGGCTGTGATGACATGGGTATGCTTGAGGAAGCCGTCGGTCTTGTCTGAATTGCAGAGGTCGGCGGAGGATACAATCATGTTGCCGACATGCTCAGAAAGGAAGGAGAGAGCAGACGCAGAAGCGGTACGGGTTGCCACGTTGTCTTTTTGTTGGAGTAGACTCCAATCAAGACAAGGAGTCTCGCCGCTCATAAAGGTCTCATACTCGTTGGCAGCCAATGGATTAGCCTCTTTCCACTCGTGGTAAGCCGCATAGCGTTGGTTGGTTATCTCGCGGAGTTCCTCTGCACGTTTATCAAAGAGTTCTTGTACGTCAGGGAAGATTTGGAATGGGTTCTCAGGGTCGCCACCAAGGTTCTTCACAGTAGCCTCAAAGCTTGCACCAGACTTGCTGAGTGGTTGACCGTGGGTAGAGGTCTTACCTTCCCAACTTGCGCCTTCGGCATTCACGCAACCCTTACCCATAGAGGTATGACCAATGATGAGCGAAGGACGGGTCTTCTCGTTTTGCGCATTGATGATGGCTTGGCGAATAGCATCAGGATCGTGACCATCGATATCTTGTACATACCAACCCCACGCCTCGTACTTCATAGCTACGTTCTCAGAAGATACCTCGTTGCAAGAAGTAGAGAGTTGAATCTCGTTGGAATCGTAGTACATGATGAGGTTATCGAGCTTAAGGTGACCTGCCATACGACCAGCACCTTGGCTGATTTCCTCTTGGATACCACCGTCGGAGATGAATGCATATATTGTTGGGTTGTGGATCTCGCCATAACGAGCGTTGAACCACTTAGCCGCGATAGCTGCACCTACAGCGAATGTGTGACCTTGACCAAGAGGGCCAGAGGTATTCTCTATACCACGCTCTACATTGCGCTCTGGGTGACCTGGAGTCACACTACCCCATTGGCGAAGTTGCTTGAGTTCGTCCATGGTGAAGTGACCTGTCATGCAAAGTTGTGCATAGAGCATAGGAGACATGTGACCTGGATCAAGGAAGAAGCGATCGCGCGCCTCCCAGCAAGGATTCTCTGGGTCGTGAATAAGAAACTCAGAGTAGAGCACTTGTACGAAGTCAGCGCCACTCATAGAGCCACCTGGGTGACCACTCTTAGCTTTTTCTACCATAGCGGCAGCAAGGATGCGAATGTTATCTGCCGCTTTTGTCATTAGTTGTTTTGAGTTCATGATTGTATGTTTGGTTTTTGTTATTGTTCAGTTGTTCAGGAGTTCAGAAGTTTAGAAGTTCAGATGTTCAGGAGTTCAGAAGTTTAGAAGCGATAGCCGATGTAGTAGTTGAATCCCCAATTAAAATCCTTTCTATACCCCAATCCTGGTACATAGTAAGGCATCACTTTTCCCTCTTTGGCATTGCGTGTCATCAGCAGTTTGATTCTACCATACCAGCCCAAGTGCAATCCCTTCCAAACAAAAACTTGACATCCTGCCACTATCTCGCCCCAGCAATCATATCTATACTGATTATAAAAATTCAAATCCTCTGATGGCCAATAATTCGTTTGTAGTTTCACATTCGTTAGATCATAGTTTTGTATAGCATTACCGAAACGCAAACCCACCAAAAGGTTACTCTCTGCTACTCCTTTCTTAACCACCGCCAAATCCATTCCTAATCTAGCAAAAGCACCATGCCCATTATGATGAGCTCCATCTGCTTCACACTCCGCTAGCGCATAACCCAATTCCAATGTGGGATAAAAGCGATTGAGCAAACGGACATTAAGCGCTAGTTCGTAATCTTGTATCTTTCCCGCAGAACGAGCAGCCTCTATGATCGGCATTGCTATATCCAACTTAAGAGCCACACCTTGATACACCTTCACAGAATCACTCTCGCGCACATCACTCTCACGCGCGTATAGAAAAAGCGCAGAAGGCAAAATCAACAATATGACTAACCAGCGTCTACTCATGCATATGAATACACAAATTATCTTGTGCCACAGACTCTACAATAGTATTAATAATCGACACACTATCTACACGTTGGTCGGAAGACCAAGCTCGTATAATAGTGTGATAAATAGCACAACCACATGCTGCATTAATATACTGCAAGCGAGGCGTATGCTCAATAGACAAAGTATCCACTTGCCCATGGTAATAGGTGAGGTATTGCGTAAGAGTCGTATCTGGACGCAACTCTAACCCAATCGTTTTCAGTTTTTTTCCTTTGAGTCCGACATCACATCCCACTCCAAGCACCGATATACTATCCCATTGCGTATAAGAAATGACATCACCCGAAGTCGTTACCGAATCAGCAGACAACACAATTTGAACCGTTGCTTGTAATTCTTGATGACAAGAAGTGTCTGGTTCGCACGAGAGGAGAAGCCAAGAACCAAGAGCCAAGAGCCAAGGCAGAACAGATATGGAAAAACGGAGCCTCATTTGCTACAATAATGTTTGTGCTTCTTTCTTTAAAGCTTGCAAAGCAAGTTCATTAGGTGTATCGCCATTGGAAGAATAAGCTGTAATCATTACCTTAGCATAATCAAGCGCTGTACTTTCTGGTGGTAATTGTTGAACCATGCTATTGACAAAAGCAACAGTCTGCTCTTTAGCATTTTGAATCATAGCCCAAACTTCAGCAGTAACATATACTTGTTGGCTCACATTATGTTCGTACTCCATACGTATGGTTCGAATCAAATGCTGTTGCACCTGCAAAACAGTCATCTCACCCAAATTGAGTTCGAGAAGCATATGCTCGGGCGTAGTGCGCTCGAGCAGGAGAGCGAGGCGCTCATACGCGCGCATACGAAGAGGAGAAATTTCCTTTTGCGACAGACGTTTCAACTCCCACAATCTTTTATCCGCTTCCGCTTTATAGAACTGACGCATAACTAGCCATGTGGCTAATAGTACACACAAAGCCGGAATGCAATATTTAAGAATTTCTATCATGATTCTAAATTTTTACACTAACAGTTTGCAAAGGTACACATTTTTTTTGAATTGTGCAAGCAAGTCCAAAAATTTTATTTTTGAAAGACTTCTCCCAGCTTGTGTTTAATGTAGTGTTCATCTGTAAAATGGCTGCGTAAATGAGGGGTCATCTCTGCATGAGCAAAAAACTTCTGATATTCACGCTTGATATCTTCTCCCATGTTAGGGTCGTGCTGTGTATAGTGACATATAGTTTTAGGCGAATCCATCGGCTTAAAAGCCTTAAAACGAAAGAGGTCTTGCATCGTCAATTTAAACTCTTTTTCACCATTTTCACGACGACCGCGGTATTTATTTACACTTACAGCTTTTTTAAGAGAAGACATAGGGTTTAGCACCGGATTAATCACTAGTTTTATTCCGTTGAAATCGGCACAAAGCACATAATACCCACCTAAGGAACTACCTATCAAATACTCCACATCGGGATTTTTAGCGATGAAATCGTTAATTTTAGCTACTGACTCATCCACTATATGATTCACTTCGAGCGGACACCACTCAATGTCAGGATAATATTTGCGCAGGTTGGTTATAGTATCCGAATGGATTGAACCTGCAAAACCATGTATATAAACTGCTTTCATATTGAGTGCAAAGATACTGCTTTTTTGTGAGATAAACAACTATTATGAGCACCAAAGTTTTTTTTAAAAAAATATAAAATACATAACACACTGATTTTCTTTTACTTACAAGCATTCAATGGGGGGGGGTAAAATAAATTTGCAAGTATCAATTATTTTTTATACCTTTGCAGCCGAATTAATAAAAACATATAAATCCAAGTAACAAATCATATTAACCCCACTAAAAATTAAAAAATTATGAAAGCAATCAAATTTTTATTGATCAGCATGGTAGCCGTGCTCTTGGGTAGTTGCGCTGGCCTTAACACCACTCCTTATCAAAACGCTCCAGTTGAAACTAAAGTTATTCTCAAAGAGTCAAACTACAAGATCGTCAAAGAAGTTGAGGGCGAATGGAGTGCTACATATGTATTCGGCATCGGTGGACTCAAGAAAAAAGCACTTGAAACCAATGCTATCAGCGAAATGTATAAGAACGCGCAACTTACAGGAAACCAACAAATCATCAACATTACAACTACACAATCAGTAGAATCATGGGTAGGTATATACACCAAACGCAAAGTTGTTGCACATGGTTATGTAATTGAATTTGAAGAATAATCAACTAACTAGATTAAAATAAAAGAGGATGCGCAGTTGCGCATCCTCTTTTTATTTAGGAAACTATACACAACTTGACTGGTTATGTTTAAACGACAATTGGGGTCAATTAAGATGTCAATTATTCTTATCTCGCCATACGGCTCGAGCGATCTGCCTCATTCGTCTGTACGTCAATTCGAGAAATACCTTTTTGTCTTTGCCCAAATGAATGCAGCATGCTGCATTGGTGGGCAATACAAAAAGAAGAGTTAACAACAAATATCAACTGGTATATAAACAAAAAAAATCGTTCCCTTGATAAAAGAGAACGATTTTTTTGTTATAAATGAAAAGCATATACAAGTTATTTATCCACACTACTCCATTTTGTATGCTTTATATTTTACATAATAACTAATCGCCTCTCCTCTACTCCACTCAGAATCACTATGCGGATATTTCTTATCAGTTTTCTTAAAATCAGAATTATGTTCTTGCTTCCAAATGTAAGTCTCCTCAGGTGCTAGATTAAATGTTTTAGTATCAATTAGTATCGCATCCATCACGCATAAAAAATCACCACTATAACGACCAGAATCATACTGTCTGTAATAAATCATATATAATTCAGCCTCAACAGAAACATGAAATCCATTCATGTTATAAAAAGAATGACCAAACCACTCCGTTTTATTGTAATCATTTATTTTTACGTCATAAACATCCCATTTTGTTTCAACACCTTTTACTTCAGATAGCTGAGAGAAACCAACAACAGTGCTCATTAGAGCAAACATAAGAATACAGATTTTTTTCATAATTCATCACACTAATATCCGTTTCGTGCGCAACTTTTAGATATTTTTAATTTAGTCTCTACGATCTTTGGGAGCAGCCTCTTTCCCAAATTGCACAACTACATATTTCTCATGTCCCTTTGGAACTTCATCTGGCCATACATAAACTTTTTTTTCCTCCCCACTTTGACAACGTATAACACTATCGTAATAGTCACTAACACGTTGTCCTTTATATGATAAGTACCAAGTAAAGGAATGATAAGCGAAACCGATGTAATAACCTGTGTTATTGTTTGTATTATACAAACATACAATATATGCTCCATCATTTTGTGGAGTGATGCTTGAACACTCTATACCTTCGTGTTTTCTAATTATATGACGGTCTCCATATGCAGATATAACTAAAAACACAAAAAGGATACTTACAATTATTTTTTTCATCTTATTGAATCTTTTAATTAATGTCGGTAATGTTATTGTACCTTTTAGATGATTCTTATTTGGGTACGCACATAAAAAAGCACGGTACTTTTAGAATTCCAATCGAAGGTGTTTGGCGCAACCCGACAGAAGAATAACTAAAAGCCCGTGCTTACACACGAGCATTTTAACTATTATCTCTTCTGTCTTTCAGTCGCCAAACTTTTCGATTAGAGGATAATGCTAAAACGCTTTTTCTTTATTTCACGATGTGCGTATCAACTACACACTAATGTTTCATAGGCAGAATATTTTTCTATTTAACTTATCCTTAAGCGCGGCAGGAAGTTGATTGCCGCGCAATATTGTCTATATTGTCGTTAATATTATCACCTATCAAATTCCCAAACTTGCTTTGATAGCAGGTACTTTGGCTTCGGCTACGGCTACGGCTTTGTCGTAGTCGGCAGGAGTTGGCATCTGAGCAGGAATCTCGAAGTAGAACTTAATCTTTGGTTCGGTACCACTAGGGCGAACAGAAATCTTCATACCACCTTCGGTGAAGTATTGGAGCACATTGCTGGTGGCATTGAGTGCCATCACAATAGGTGTCTCTACCCACTCGCCATTCACGAGTTCGCGTTGAACGAGGGTCTTGAAGTCCTTAGACCTAACTACTTTCTCGCCAGCGATTTCTACAGGAGGATTTTGGCGGTAGTTGACCATCATGGATTGAATCTCCTCTGCGCCAGACTTACCTGGGCGAACGACATTGATAGTCGTCTCGCGTTGGAAGCCGTACTCCATATACATATTAAGGAGATAATCGTAGAGGGTCATACCGTTGTCCTTCGCATAGGCTGCAATCTCGCAGATGAGGCAGATAGCAGAAGGAGAACATTTGTCGCGCACACCATCGAAAGCCAAGAAGCCGAAGCTCTCTTCGCCACCGCCGATGTATTTGTGGGTGCCTTCCCACTCGCGGATACGATTGGCAATCCACTTGAAGCCTGTATATTCGTCGGTCAAAGTCACACCTTGTGCGTCTGCCATCTTACGGATTAACTCGCTGGTAACGATGGTTTTAACGAGGTAGTGCTCTGGGCGAAGTTTGCCGAGTTTCTTCATGTTGTTGATGATGTAGTAGCAGTACATCATGCAGGTTTGGTTGCCGTTGATGATGGTCCATTCGCCCTTGTCGTTGCGGCAAACGATGGCGATACGGTCAGCATCTGGGTCAGAAGCGATGACGAGGTCGGCGTTGAGTTGGGTACCAAGGTTCATACCCATGGTCATTGCCTCAGCGTTCTCTGGGTTAGGACTTTGCACGGTAGAGAAATTGCCATCAATGACCATTTGCTCTGGTACAACGTGGATATTCTCGAATCCCCAAGAGCGAAGGCACATAGGAATGATTTGGCGTCCTGCACCGTGGAGAGGGGTATAAACGATGTTGAGGTCTTTTTGACGGAGGATGGTCTCTTGGTCGATCATGACGGTCTTAACCGCTTGCATGTAGTCGTAGTCCATCTCGCCGCCGATGATCTCGATAAGATGCTCATTGCCAGTCATTTTCACATCAGCGAGGGTCACTTTGTTTACCTCGTCGATGATGCCTTGGTCGTGTGGTTGGAGCACTTGGCTACCGTCTTCCCAATACGCTTTGTAGCCGTTGTACTCTTTAGGGTTGTGGCTGGCGGTCACATTGACACCACCTTGTGCAGAGAGATGACGGATAGCAAAGCTCACCTCTGGTGTTGGGCGGAGGCTCTCGAAGAGATATACCTTGATGCCGTTGGCAGCAAATACCGCAGCTACGGTCTCGGCAAAGAGGCGGCCATTGTTGCGGCAGTCGTGACCTACTACGACGCTGACGGTGTCGCCCTTGAGGGTGGTGAAACCGCCTTCGCGTTGTACCTTGAGGAGGTAGTTGGCATAGCCTTGGGTGGCTTGTGCCACGATGTATTGGTTCATGCGGTTGGTACCAGGACCCATGAGGCCACGGAGACCACCTGTACCAAATTCGAGGGTGCGATAGAAACTATCGATGAGTTCGGTCTTGTCTTCCGCCTCAATCATGGCTTTGACAGCAGCTTGTGTCTCGGCATCGTAAGGCGCTTTAGTCCATTGCTCGGCAATGGCTAATACTTTTTCGAGTTCTTCGTTTTTCATATTGCTTGTATTTTTAAAGTTTGCATAGTTTATCGGGTGCAAAGGTAATATTTTTTTTGCAAATATGCAAATAATTTTGAATTATGAATTAAGAATTTTGAATTACAACTCAGGAAAGATAGTTTAAATAATTAGCAAAAAACGGCTAAAGCATAGAAATGTACCGTTTATCTATCGTATATCTACCGTGTATCTACCGTATATCTACCGTAATTTACAGGGTAGAAACAAGTATTTTTGCAGGATGTCACTCGTGGACAAAAATCACACTTTCAAAAAAAAACTATAAATACTTGCGTATTTAAGTAAAAAGTTGTACCTTTGCAGGGTTTTATGTAAACAAATGTAACCCTTAAAAAACACTATGCAAACTGTAGAAGTAAATAAACTTGTTTTTGACGAGTACTTATCCGCCGAAAAGATAGCGGAAATAGTGAGCAATGTAGCCGATCGCATCAATAACGATTATGCGGGTAAGGAACCATTGTTTATCTGTGTATTGAATGGTGCATTTATGTATGCTTCAGACTTATTCAAGCATATCACATTGCCTTCAGAGATTACTTTTGTTCGACTCAAGTCTTACGAGGGAACCGCCACCACGGGCGACGTTAAAATATTAACTCCACTCACTATCGATATCACAGGTCGTGATGTGATTGTGATTGAGGATATAGTAGATACCGGTTTAACTATGCATGGATTTATGCATCAGTTAAAAGAAATGGGTGCTAATTCCGTAGAATTGACCTCGTTTTTATTCAAGCCAGAAGCATTAAAGTATGCAGATGCCACTCCAAAGTATGCAGGATTGGAGATTCCAACCAAATTTGTATTGGGTTACGGTTTGGATTTTGATGAGAAAGGCAGAAATCTGCCAGCATTATATGTATTGAGACCAGAAACGAAATAAATTGTTGAACATATAACATTAAAATTATGATAAAAAGAATTAAGAATTTAGGTGAGTATTTCTTGTTAATGGGCCGCGTATGTCGTATGCCGGACAGATGGCGTATGTTTTGGCGTCAATTGGGTAAAGAAATGGAGAAACAGGGCTTAGAGTCCATCTTAATCACGTTGATCGTGAGTGTATTTATGGGTGCAATTATGACATTGCAAACCAAGTTGAACACCGAGAACCCACTATTGCCAGCCTACTCTACAGGTTTGGTAACTCGTGACTGTATTTTGTTGGAGTTTTCAAGTACAATCTTATGTTTGTTGTTGGCAGGTAAGGTAGGTAGTAATATTGCGTCAGAGATAGGAACCATGCGTATTACCGAGCAAATAGATGCGATGGAAATCATGGGTGTCAACTCTGCAAACTATTTGATTTTGCCAAAAGTGGTTGCTTTCATGGTAATGATGCCATTGTTGGTTACCCTTTCCATGTTTATGGGTCTCGTCGGAGGTTATGGTATTAGTGCCATCACAAATGTTCTGCCCGTATCAGAATATTTGTTGGGTATCCAATATGCTTTTATACCTTTCTACGTATGGTACTCGTTTATAAAGACAATTGTTTTCGCATTTGTGATTGCTAGTATGGCCTCATACTACGGTTACTATGCACGAGGCGGTGCATTGGAAGTAGGTAAAGCTAGTACCAAAGCCGTGGTAAACAGCAGTATTGTTATATTGTTGTTGGATGTGGTGTTAACAAACTTGATGTTGAACTAGATTAGACAAAGAGGATTATGATACAAGTAAAAGATATAGTGAAGAGTTTTGATGGAAACGTGGTTCTCAATCATGTTTCTGCCGACTTTGAAGATGGTAAAGTCAATATGATCATTGGCCAATCAGGTTCTGGTAAAACCGTACTTATGAAGTCTATGATTGGTTTGCATATGATAGATTCTGGTCAAATCGTATTTGATACGAGCGGAGGGAAGCAACAGGATTTAGCAGGTATGACAGAGAAGGAAGTACGCATGTTGCACCGTGAGGTTGGTATGTTGTTTCAAGGTGCAGCCTTATTTGATAGTATGACTGTACAAGAAAACGTAATGTACCCTCTAGAGATGTTTTCCGACATGAGTAAAACAGAGATGGTAGAGCGTGCTCGTTTTTGTCTTGAACGTGTTAACATGCCAGAACGTGCATTTGGATTAATGCCAAGTGAGATTAGTGGTGGTATGCAAAAACGTGTAGCGATTGCTAGAGCTATTGCGTTGAATCCTAAATATTTGTTCTGTGACGAACCTAACTCTGGTCTAGATCCAAGAACTAGTTTGGTGATTGATAAGTTGATACAGGATATTACCCAGGAGTATGGTATTTGTACCATCGTTAACAGCCACGACATGAACTCTATTATGGAGATTGGCGACAATATCGTCTTTTTACGCAATGGTATAAAAGAATGGCAGGGTAGCCGTCACGACATTTTCCATGCAGAGAACGAGGCATTGAACGAATTTGTCTTTGCGAGCGAGTTGTTCAAGAAAGTGAAAACTGCTAACAAATGAGAAAATTACTATTGATATTGGCAATAGGTTACGGGGTATTGGCCATAGGTCAGAAGCCTGCTCGCGTTCCTGCCTACAAAGGAGTTATAGAGCGCATCCAACCTAATGGAGACACCATATATGTGCGTTTACACGGTGATGAAAGACTTCATTGGATGACCTTGGATGACGGGCAAACACTTGTCAAAGAAAACAAGAATGGCTATATCTGCTATGCCAAAAAAAAGAAAAATGGTCAGATAGTAGCTACTCTTAAAAAAGTACGACCAGTAACCAACAAAGTTTGTAAAAACAGCAACAAATAGTATATGAAGAGATTAAGTATATTGACATTGGTGTGTGTAATGGGTATTACAGCATTGGCTATCCCTGCGCGCAGAACAGGTATAATCGTTACTCAAGCAGATGGTAGTGAGATCATGGTATACCAACATGGTGATGAGAATTTCCATTGGCAAACCAATGAGAAAGGCGAGTGGATAGAATTGAAACACGATGGGTTCTTTCACGTTGTTGAGGCGTTGAGCAACGAGCAAATAGAAGCTAAGCGAGCGCAGTCTATTCGTCGTGCTCAACATGCGGCGTATCCGTTGAATGTAGCACCCAGAGGATTGGTGATATTGGTTAATTTTGCGGATGTTGCATTTGAAACAGAGAAAGCAGAAATGGATAGCATGTTGGTTGGAGAGGATTACAATCGCAGTTACTCCTACACCTACAGGGGCAGGACATATAATGTAAATTCTAAAGGTTCTGCTCGTCAGTATTTTTATGACTCATCACATGGGCAATACAATCCACAATTTGATGTAGTAGGTCCTGTGACAGTAAGTGAAAACATGGCTTACTATGGTAAAAACAACAGTTATGGTAATGACAGTCATCCAGAACATATGATTAACGAAGCGTGTAAATTGGCAGATTCTGAATGTGGTATAGATTTTACTCAATACGATAATGATGGGGATGGATATGTGGATTTTGTATTTGTAATATATGCAGGATACGGCGAAGCAGATGGCGGCGCCTCGAACACTATTTGGCCACATGCATGGAATCTCTATTCTGCAGCTGGAATAAAATGTCAAGTAGATGGTAAGACCGTAGATTTGTATGCCTGCGGTAATGAGTTGGACTTCTTTTCAAAAACACACACAGGTATTGGTACGTTCTGTCACGAGTTTAGTCATGTGCTAGGTTTGCCTGACTTATACGTGACCAATACGGCCACTCACCCAACCTTGAATGAATGGGATATTATGGATTATGGACCATATAACAATGACGGCAATACTCCACCCTCTTTCTCTGCATATGAGCGATTTTTTATGGGATGGTTGCAACCTAGATTGATCGTTGATCCTGAGAATGTAGTTTTGAATGAGTTACAAACAAGTAACGAGGCATTGCTCATATCTACTACAGACCAACATAACTTGATTGGTAACGATCCTAATCCCACGACATTCTATATGATAGAAAACCGTCAACAAGAAGGTTGGGACGAACACCTGCCAGGTCATGGTATGATGCTAACAAAGATACAATACAGTTACTCTCGTTGGTATCAAAATACCGTAAACAACTCATCTAGCAAGATGGGTGTAGATTTGATTGAAGCCAAAAGTAACTCTGATAATCAAGGTAAGGCGACCGACCTTTTCCCTGCAGGAGCAAGACTGTATGTAGGAATTGAAGACCATGCTATTGAATCCATTGAGGAAGTAGATGGAGTGATTAAGTTTAAGTACAAAGGTGGTATAGAGGATCCAGAAACAGCTGTGGACAACACCGTTTTGTCTCAAGAGATAATGGCTGTATATAATATACTTGGACAAAAACAGACAACTACTAGTATTACAGAGTTGACCACGGGAACATATATCGTGGTTACACCTACAGGTAATCATAAAATTGTGCGTTAAATGAAAATCATATCATACAACCTCAACGGCATTCGCAGTGCCATCAGCAAGGGACTATTTGATTGGCTTGCGGTAGAGCAACCCGATGTGTTTTGCATACAAGAGAGTAAGGCACAGCCTGAACAGATAGATGTAATGACAATGCAAGAGTTAGGATACCAAAGTTATATTCACTCTGCAGAGAAAAAAGGCTATTCAGGAGTAGCAATCTTCACTCGTATCCAGCCAGATCGTGTAGTAGTGGGTATGAACAACCCTAAATACGATTGCCAAGGTCGAGTTATTCGTGCTGACTTTGGCGATTTGACCGTGGTTTGTGTATATATTCCTTCAGGCGAAGCTGAGGGTCCAAAATATGAATACAAGATGGAGTTCTTGGAGGACTTCTTGGTATGGACAAATGAATTGCGCAAAGAGCGTCCTAATATCATCGTATGTGGAGACTACAATATCGCGCACAAGCCAATAGACATCAATAACCCTAAACGTCAAGTGGGCGTAAGTGGATTTTTGCCCGAAGAGCGCGAGTGGCTTGATCGTTGGGAGGAGAGTGGAATGGTAGATACTTTCCGAATGTTTGATCAAAGCGGAGAGAAATATAGTTGGTGGAGTTTTCGCGCTGGGTCACGCGCTAGAAATGTAGGATGGCGTATTGACTATCATTGGGTTAGCGAAGTTATGCGAAACCGTATTATCAACGCAAGTATATTGGCAGAGGTAGTACATTCCGATCACTGCCCAGTGAGCATAGAGGTTAAAAGATAAAAATATTGAATATGGATATACTACGAACAGAACATCTGTACAAAAAATACGGAAAACGCACCGTAGTAAATGATGTAAGCATTCATCTTGAACAAGGTGAGATTGTAGGCTTGTTAGGACCTAATGGTGCTGGTAAGACCACGACCTTCTATATGACAACGGGATTAGTATTGCCTAATAGTGGTAAGATTTTTCTCAATGACAAAGATATCTCGGGTATGCCGATGTATCGCCGCGCAAAGTTGGGCATAGGTTACCTTGCACAAGAGGCCAGTGTATTCCGTAAAATGAGCGTAGAAGACAATATTCGGTCTGTTTTGCAAATGACTAATTTCTCTCGGGAGTATCAAAAAGAGAAATTGGAGCAATTGATTCAAGAGTTCCATTTGGGACATGTTCGCAAGAATCTAGGAGATAGACTGTCCGGTGGTGAACGTCGTCGAACTGAGATTGCTCGATGCTTGGCCATAGAACCAAAATTCGTAATGTTGGACGAACCATTTGCAGGTGTAGACCCTATTGCTGTTCAAGAAATTCAAGATGTAGTTTGGAAATTAAAAGATCGAAACATTGGCATTCTTATTACGGATCACAACGTTGACGAGACTTTGATGATTACGGATCGTGCGTACCTATTGTTCGAAGGCAAGATATTGTTCCATGGCACACCAGAAGAACTAGCGGCGAATCCTGTTGTTAGAAAAAGTTATTTGGGTCGCGATTTTGAATTGAAAAAGAAGACAAGAGCTGAAGAATGAGCCTGCTGTCCATTCTAAATACTAAGAAATTTCATCTACTTTGTACGATTGCCTGCTTGGCAATCGCATGTACTCCATCGCAACCTGAAGTTCAATTAACTATCAGTAAATGTTCTCCTATGCCCGTGTACAGAGCAGCATCCACATGCTTTGTCATAGGAGACGAAGCCTATATCTTTGCTGGAAGAGATAGTGTGGGAACATATTGTAACGATCTGTGGAAATACGATAGCCAATCAGACACATGGAGCAACCTTGGCAGTACCCCACTCAAAGGGCGTGTTAATGCAACCGCATGCGTGCACGACGGATATGCCTACGTTGGTCTTGGTTTCAATGGTACCTATAACAATGTAGATAGTTATTTAACCGATTGGTGGAAATATGATGTTCTAAAGAATCATTGGGAACGTTTACAGGACTACCCTGCTCACACCACAGCACGTGCAATAAGTATGGTAGGAGAGGGAGAATTATATGTAGGTTACGGATTCAATTGGACCTACGAGCGGGATATGTACCGATACACTATTGATAGTGACCAATGGGAATACATCGATGTTCACCTTGACAGAAAAGCATTTACATTTCCCACACGAAGTTTTGGTGGGGTGGGAACAACTTGTCAAGGCAGGCATTTTGCAGGAACTGGATTCCGTGCAAATAGTTTAAATTGGTGGGGAGAATTTGATCCTACTGGTGAATGGATTAGACGCACAAATGTACCTGGTCATAAACGAACCTTGGGAGCATGCGCTGCAACAGAGGAATTCGTCTATGTCATAGGTGGAACACATTTTGGAGGAGTAAATACCGACGGAAAAATACTATCGGATATCCAACAATATAATCCACAAAACGACACCTGGACACATGTAGGTAATCTACCAGACGGAGGATTATTCAACCATATTGCCTTTAGCATTGGAGATCGGGTGTACGTCGGATTAGGTGAAGATGAAAACTTCAACATGAACAATCGATTGTACTGTATTCATGAAAAATAGAGTAATCTTCAGTATCAGTTTGTTGCTCATGTGCAGCGCTACGTTAGCACAAGATTGGAATTGGTGGCCACTAGGATTAAGTCATGAGACCATCAAAGGAGATACTATGTATTATAGTACAGAAATACTGGGCGTTGCTTCTTCAGGTAACCATGCTCCATTTTGGCTACAGAGTAATCGGAATGGAAATATTGCAGCCTCACCTTACAGCGGAAATATATCTTTAGGTCTATATAAGCCTGCGCAACAGGATCACAGATGGTATGACTATGATTTTGCCATACAATTAACAGGACGAGCACAAAGTAATCTACCAACTACTTTTGAACCATTCCAGAGGAATTTTACGGGATATTTTAACCTATTATACGCACACCTAAGATTATACTTCATTGACATAACCGCAGGAATCAAACCACAAGTTTACGAGAGTATAGATTCTACCTTAACAAGTGGAAGTATGATTTTGTCTGGGAACAGTCAACCTCTACCAAGAATTAGTATTGGGATTGATAGATACACCCCTTTCCCGGGAACGTATGGATACCTTGAATTAAAAGGAGGAATAACCCATGCATGGATGACTGATAACGTTTATATACAAAACTATAATCTCCACCACAAACACATTGGACTTCGTTTAGGTGGCAAGCTCCCAATTAATCTTAGTTACGAGTTCCACCATGCAGCCCAATGGGGCGGTACATCACCAACACACGGAGATTTAACCGGTGGCAATACATGGCAATCATTCATCAACGCATTTCTTGCTAAAAGTGGGGGAAAGACCACTAACGAGCAACTTAACGCACAAGGGAATCATGTTGTCAGTCAACAATTAGCACTAACAGCTAAAGGTAAAGATTGGAAAGTAACGGCCTATTGGCAAAACTTCTCAGAAGACAATTTAGCTTTTCTCGGTGTTGGGCATAATCTTCCAGATGGTATTTTTGGCATATCAGCCCAACAAACACGATGGCCATTTATTCAAGGTATTACGTATGAATACATGAATAGTACCGATCAATCTGGACCCTGGCACGATCGTGATGGTTTGTGTTATGGTGCAAATGACATGTATTACCGCAACCTAATATATCAAAACGGATGGAACTACTTCTATCGTTCAATGGGAACTCCATTTATTTCATCCCCACTATACAACACAGACGGTACAATATACACGTTAAATAGCAGAGCAAGGCTACATCATTTAGGTATAAGAGGTGATATCTACGGTTTCAAATATAGAATATTGTGCTCATATGTACAAAACTTTGGCAACGATAATACATCCAAACAACTTCTTTCAAGCAATGTTGCTACATTATTAGAAGTCAACAAACATGTAGAAAAAGCTTGGGGATTAGATTTCGGGATTTCTATAGCATCAGATTTTGGTTCACAATTTGGCAATCAAATTGGAGCCATGTTTACAATAAAAAAACAAGGAATAATTACAAAATGGTAAACAAGCACTTACATATCATCATGCCCATAAAAGACTCCATTGAAATGGCAGAAAAGGCTATTCTTGCCATCGTCAATAGTGGTCATACCGTTTGTGTTTATGATGACAATTCCACCCCCGAAAATGCACAAAAATTAGATAGCATTGCACAGCAACATAATATTCAACTGATTCATCTTTCGTCCTTGACTGATCACCCCTCACCCAACTATAGATTGGTGCTTCAACATGCGCGTAATACAGCATTGAGCAAAGGGCAACATCTTATCATTGTAGAAAGTGATGTTATGGTGCAAGACGACACTCTTAATCGTATGGTCAAGCAGGTTTCCAATGGAATTGGAATGGTAGCTGCAGTAACCACAAATGAGGAAGGGGTATACAATTTTCCATATCATTATCTCCTAAAGTGGAGATACCGTCGTTTGAAAAAAGAAACCATTGCAACCAACAAACGTTTCTCATTCTGCTGCACACTGCTCTCCAACGAGTTATTACAAAAGGCTGACTTTGACCAACTAGCCCCCACTAAGAACTGGTTTGACGTTACCATTTCACATTGGTCATTATCCTTAGGGTTGAAAAATATGCTGATGCTAGACAATCCGGTTATTCACTATCCTCATGCCTCACGTCCTTGGAAACTACTCAAATACACCAATCCTTGGCTGTATTATTGGCGCAAATTCACCCAGAAGAAAGATCGCATATGAAACCACTTGTTAGTGTCATAATCCCGATATACAATGCTGCGCCTTTCCTTAAAGAGACGCTAGATAGTGTTATGGAGTCTACCTATCGTCCTATTGAAGTAATTATGATAGACGATGGGAGCAAAGATAGTAGTCTAGCCATAGCGCAGGAATATTGCTCTACTAATCAAGCGTGCAAGGTTTATTCACAGAAGAACCAAGGAGTTTCCGTGGCGAGAAATAATGCTATTAGAAAAGCTCAAGGAACCTATATACTCCCCGTAGACGCTGATGACAAAATTGGTAGCACATACATCCAACAGGCAGTTGATATACTCGAAATGCAACCTAATGTACGTATGGTAGGATGTAGGGCATGGATGTTTGGAGATGCAGACAAAGAATGGGAGTTGCCAAAGTTCAGTCATGCACTTTTAGCCCGCAAAAATATGATTCCAGTAACTGCACTATATCGCAAATCAGATTGGGAAAAGTGTGGAGGATATTGTGAGACTGATATATATAGAGAAGATTGGGACTTTTGGTTAAGTATGATGGAATTAGGTGGTACCTTCCATAAGATTGATGAAGTACTATTCTTCTATCGTATTACTAAAGGTTCAAGAAGAACGCTAGCAAAAAACCGAAAAAAATATATTGTAGACGCTATCAACCGTAGACATCCCGCATACTTAAAGAAATACTTAGGAGGACCTCTTCATTATCAACGTTCATGGTCTAAGTTCTTCAACTTTTTCCGAAAAGAAACCATCGTAGGTGACTTTCAAGATTGGCAAGAAGGTGAAATCATCTTTTCACGTCGTAATACACTACGCAAGTACAAAGATAATGTTTGTAAACAATTTGCCAAACCTAATATTTTAAGAGGAATCATCTATGGTTGGTTCACTCCATCTAAGGCACGCCGTTCATACGAATACGCAAAGAAATTAGGGGCTTTAACCCCCGCACCAATTGCATATAAGGAGGTACGATATGCTGGTATTTTAAGAGATAGTTGGTATGTATGCCAAAGTTCTGAATGTACGCATACATTCAACGATCTAATCAACAACCCTACTTTTCCTAACCGCGAAGCTATTTTACAAGCAATAGGACGTTTCACCGCAACACTTCATCAACGAGGCGTACTGCACCAAGACTACTCTGGAGGAAACATTTTATTCAATCAAGATGGCACTAAGATACAAATTATAGACCTCAATCGTATTCGTTTCTGCAACCAATTATCCATTGAAACTGGACTAAAAAATTTCGAGCGACTCAATATTGACAAAGAAGCATTATCAATTATGGGAGCAGCATATTCAGAAGTCATGCAAATAGATGCACAATATGCTTGCGATTACATTATTACCCATCGTTGGAAAAAACACGTCAAACAAGGAATAACGAACTTATATGAATAACTTTTTATACAAATATCAATCATTTATAGGGAAAGTCAATTATTTGCTTTTTCTCGTTGTCGTTGCGTTGCTGCCTTTCCCTCAGCTATTTTCACGACATGCGTGGATATTGTGGATTGGATGTTGGATACTAGAAGGACGTTTCCTATCCAAACCTAAACTTAACGAATGGAGAAAGATGCTTCCATTCCTATTCTTTGGAGCTTGGTTTTTGTGGAAAGCCATATCAGGACTATGGGCTCAAGACGATATTGCTTATAACTGGTTATTAGAGCGGTATACGATGTTTGGGCTATTAGTTCCCGTTGGAATATGGGGAGTGAGTTCACATTATGATTGGAAACAAATTTGTCGCGTACTAGTTATTGCATGTATCGCTGCGGCAGGAGTATATGCCTTCACTATCTTTTGGGTATATAATAACAATATTTTTTATAATGAAATAGGAGCTCTTCCAGCTAATGAATTCCCATTTGATTTTTTTGCTGAGAAAATCTCATTCATCAAACACCGCCTATTTTTAAGCAGTATAATGATGATGGGTATAATGGCACTACTATATATACGCAAAGATATTTGTCAAAAAAGAGGAACTTTCTTAGGTTGGATAATGATCGTTATCGGTATTGCGATAATGGTTTCACTTATTATAGCTACAGGTTCTAGAGCTTCTATTCTTTCAGGAGCAGCATTGATTACAATAGCACTGCTATATAAATTACCTATTCGCAAAATTAAATACAAAATCGCACTTATTGTTTTTGCAGGATTTATTGGTACGTTTGCATTACTTCAGCACCCTCGCATGAGCGACTTTAGTTTCGAAGAGGCAATATCTAAAGAAGTAGACAAATACGACGAATATGTAAGACTAAACATATGGCGTATAGCCCTACATAATCGAGACGAATACTCTTTGTATGGAGTCGGAGCAGGTCAAAGTTTTGGATATTTGCAAGAAAAATACGCAGACTACAATATTACACACTACTCACAACTCAACGCGCACAATCAATACCTGGAAGAATGGATTGAAATTGGCATTCCAGGTATGGTTTTCTTTATACTAGCATGGCTAAGTCTAGTCGTTTTTGTTCAAGGGGAAGGTCGTAAAACGGCGATTTTATTATTCACACTATATTCTCTAAATATGCTTACTGATTGTATGTTTGGCCGTTTTGATGGTATTGCGCTATGGGGTGTAATAATGATATTAATCCGCATCCAATCCAATACGCAAAGTCATCAGCAACCCACGGGGGATACACAATGACATTGAGGTGCGACTCTCATGCATACTTTCCATGCCTCTATCATTTGTCCAATATGGATAGGTAGGATGATCGTACTTATCAAACACATATTCTGTTAGAGCTGTTCCAAAGTCATAAATATTATAGCAAGTAACATCCAATTGGAATGGGATACGATTAATCCACCAACGCCCTGTCATACGCAAGTCAAAATTAAAGAAAGCATCCTCTCGTTTGCCAAAGAAATTATTAGCCATATTTATTCCTTTAGCATCATCATTCCAAATGGCCACTTGCCCATGGGAACCCTCAAAATGAGGTTCGGCAATAAAATTAGAAAATGGTTGTCCATCTTTGAACTTTCCATTGAGACTTATCGAAAAGTATTTACAAGGGTTATAGGTTACTTGTAAACGTAAGATAAAAGACTTATCTTGATTCAATCGACAGTTACCTTGATAGAGTTCATCTCCTTCACGTGCAACCATATATATGTTTGGGTTAGCACTAGACTCTGCTAACACACCAATATTATTATGCAATGGTCCATTACCTAACGTCGATAATCCTGACATCAAATAACTTTGCCAAGAGAGACTTACCAACCATTTCTTGCCTGTATACGAATATTTGGCTACGTTAGACATATAGTACGGAGTACGTCCACCCACTGTTCCACTCATTAGTTCCATCGGCTGAATACCAACTTTATATTGTTTCTCCCCTTCTCGCCAATGGTATAAACCATTTTTTTCAAACATATTAGCATCTAGTCCATCAGTATACTCCGTAAACCACATATTATAATATTTACGAATACTTGACAATAATGAGAAGTGATGGCGAGAACGCTTATCAAGCGTAAAACGAATAGGTAAATCTAATACTGCATAAGAAGGTTGATGCATCCATAAACGTTTGTCGATCGCATGGTATTTTCCTCCGGTAGTTGCTAACAAGGTTCCATCTGCATAACGAATATCTCCATTCAAATAATCATTGCTCAAATATTTAACCTCATCTAGTGTATAGTTCATTCTATTATGTGATAATGTCAAACCCATTTCAAACCACGACGTTGGTTTCCATTCAAATCCCAACTTAGCAAGCCAATTGGGAGAAACTACGGATTTGCCATTCAGGATTATTCCATCTAAAGACACACCTAAATGTGCTTGCATACGTAGACCATCAGTTATACTTTTTTCTGCAATCAATAACGCCTCGTTCTCCAAGATACCAGCACCAAATGCGGACGAAGTCCAATGATAAGTATACAAACTTGTAGGAGTTTTATCAGCTATACTTTGAAAATAGATATCATTACTCCATTTATTCGTGGTTGGCGCAAAATGAATATATGAATTATACCCTTCTGCATGTACACGTAGCCAAGGAAGCAGTGACTGATCATATTGTATTGACAGATTTGCTTCATGCGTATTACCATCTGCGTACCAAGGATCGAAAGCCTCACCATCATGATCAAGTAGATTTCGTGAAAAATTTAAGCTATCATGACGTACTTGACTCAATCCCCAACTGACTCCTGCTACAAGTTTGCCACCATTAGCGAACACTTTCTCGCCATACAGAGCAGCACTATATGCTCGGTAATCGGCCACCTCATTGCGGTTGAACATAAACTCTGAGTACATATCACCACGTCCTTTAGCCCCTATATAATAGCGTAAGTGGTCTAGAACGATATTCTTAGACATAGGTATCTCTCCATCTAACTGCGCCGTATAATACGGTGTGGTATACATGCCGCTGATACCTGTATGATCGAAGGCTGTCTGAGTGCGCCAACCATAATTCACATATGCATGTTGGTAATATTGATTGCCATATGCAGGTATAGCAAAACTTGCCTCAGCAGTACCAGAACCTATAATGTGATTTCTCATATCTAGCGGACGACTATCCATCGTACGTTCAACACCTGAAGAATGAAATAGATTAATCAGTTCACGTGTTCCAGGAGAAATTCCTCCTAAATTTCCCACATTTCCTGTCAACGAAATCATTTGCTGTTGTAGACTATCATCGGTCAACTCCATAACTCCTTTATGATAATCTAACGCATAACTCATACGTCCCAAATCCATATGGTATAACGTATTTCCGACTAAGAATCGGTTATCCATTCGCATGCCATTAATTTTGTATTTATTCTGTCGGAATGAGTTTCCTGAAATAGAAAACACCATTTGATCTCCCAAATGCCATTCTCCAGTCGTTTCTGCCTCGTATATCACATAATCAGAATAATTATCCAAATAATGAACTAGGTCTCGAGTTAAGTACCAATCTCTAAAGAAATCACTCTTTACACTATCTACTCCAAAATGCGAAAATGCCTCTGCACGCATAAGCATACTGAGGCATATCAGAAGTATCAATACAACGTTTTTTTTCATCCGAACAAATTTTTAAAGAAGCTTTTCTTCTCACCTGAACCAGGACGTATGTTTTCACTTTTCTTCAATTGCTCGATCATCTTCTTCTCATCTTTGTTCAAATGTTCTGGGATATATACTCCAACATTAATCAACATATCGCCCGTTCCATATTGACGAGCATATTGATCTATCATAGGTAGACCTTTGCCACGCATACGCAATACCTTGCCAGGTTGAGTTCCTGGTGCAATAGTAATCTTCGCTTCACCTTGCAGAGTAGGAATTTGAACTTGTCCACCCAAAATTGCCGTTGGCATATCTAGTAATAGATTATAAATCAAATCGCTTTCGTCGCGCATAAAGTCTTTGTGTTCTTCTTCCTCAATAAGAACAAGCAAATCTCCAGAAATACCACCATGTGGCGCAGCATTACCCTTGCCTTGTACTGGTATTTGCATACCACCGTATACACCTGCAGGGATATGGATATCTATCACCTCTTCTTCACGCACGACACCCTCGCCATGACAATGTGAACATTTATTCTTAATAACCTTACCCTCACCATGACAAGTAGGACATTCCTCTTGCACTTGCATCATACCCAATATAGTACGTTGAGCATGTGCCACACGACCAGTTCCATGACAAGTAGGACAAGTTTCGCCATGACTACCGTCCGCACTTCCTGTCCCATGGCAACTGTTACAGTTAACCATCTTCTTTACCTTAATCTTCTTGTCAACACCAGTTGCGATTTCTTCCAAGGTTACGCGTACACGCACACGCAAATCGCTTCCACGACGTACACGAGGGCCACTATTACGACTGCCGCCTCCAAAGAAACTAGAAAAACCTCCTCCAAAAATATCACCAAATTGTGAGAAGATATCATCCATACTCATACCGGCACCACCAAATCCACCAGCACCACCCATGCCAGCATGACCAAACTGGTCATAACGTTGACGTTTTTGGGTATCCGATAATACATCGTATGCCTCCGCAGCCTCTTTAAATCGCTCTTCTGCCTCTTTGTCACCCGGATTTTTGTCAGGGTGATATTGTACTGCCTTCTTGCGATAGGCTTTCTTTATCTCATCGGCTGACGCGGTTTTTGACACGCCTAGCACCTCATAATAATCTCTCTTTTCAGCCATAATTCCAATTATGAAATTTGAATTTTGAATTATGAATTAATTATTCTCCAACTACTACCTTCGCAAAGCGAATAACTTTCTCGCCTAGAGTATATCCCTTCTGAGTACAATCGATTACTTTACCTTTCTTGTCTTCACCAGCAGGGAAAGTAGTTATTGCCTCATGCAAATCTGTATTAAATTCCGCATCGGTCGTATCAATAACCTTCACGTTATTTGCAGCTAGGAAACCAATAAACTTATTATATATCAAGTCAATACCTTCACGTAGTGCAAGAATATCTTCTGTTTTAGTCATAGCGTCTTTTGCACGTTCAAAGTCGTCTACTAGAGGCAACATATCATTGAAGATACGCTCACCAGCAGTCGTCAAGAGATCTAATTTCTCTTTATTTGTACGACGACGGAAGTTATCAAACTCCGCCATTTGACGCAGTTTCAAATCTTCTAACTCTGCCACACGTGCCTCTAATTCGGTTACTTTAGCTTGCAAGAGTTCTGCCTCAGTTTTCTCTTCTACGGCAGCTGTCTCTGCAGTTGTCGTAGTGGTATTCTCCAACTCTTGATCAACGAGTTGCTCAGCATTCTTTTTATCTTTATTTTTCTTCATAATCTTTTTAAACATTACATCTCTACCCTATCAATATCCATGCCTAAACGTGTCAGACTGCCACAATGGCAGACTATAGTATATCTTTAACCTCCTCCAATGAGTTAACTATATATGTTGCGTCACCATTCGCCTTATCAGCATTAGTAACCCAGATTTGATCAATGCCAGCATTGATAGCACCTTGAATATCGGAGTTCCATGAGTCGCCGATCATCACTACATCTTCGGCTTGCAAGCCATTCATACGCAGTGCCTCCTCGAAAATACGAGGATTGGGTTTCTGGCAACCAACCTCCTCACTCAATACGATATGCGCAAAACAGTCGCGCAGTCCACTCTTGTCGAACTTCTCGTATTGCACTTCCACAAAGCCATTGGTCACCACCGTCAACGGATATTTCGCTGCCAAATAACGCACCAATTCCTCTGCTCCAGGCAACAATGAGAAATGTGCTGTGGTCAGATTGAGGAAGTCTTCGCTTAACTGCTCTGCAAGAGCAGTAATTAGTTGTAGATCACCGCGTTGCGGTTGTAGATCGCTCGTCTTGCTCGCTGTAGATCGCTGCGCTGTAGAGGCAAATTTGCTGCCATGCATCAAAGGGAAGAAGAAGCGGTCAAAACTCAGGTATTCTTTGGTCACAAGGTCTTTGCCGTATTTGTCCCAAAGTTCTAGATTATGCGGTTTGTAGAGGGAAACAAACTCCTCAAGCGAAGCAAAATAGTCGCAGAGGTGGTATTTGTCATACATCTCTTGGAGCGCTAGTTTGGCTGCTCCGATAAAATCACCTATCGTATCATCCCAGTCAATGAAGACTGCTTTGTACTGCTTCATATCAGAACTCTAATGTGATTTGACCATTGATAAGTGGCGTTTTGCCAAGGTGCTTGTACGCCAACTCTGTCGCCTCACGGCCACGAGGAGTGCGTTTGATAAAGCCCTCCTTGATGAGATATGGCTCGTAGACATCCTCTATCGTACCTGCATCTTCGCCCATGGCAGTAGCAATGGTATTTAAGCCTACAGGACCACCTTTGAACTTATCAATGATGGTGCTAAGCAACTTGTTATCAATCTCATCCAAACCGAAGGTATCGATATTGAGTGCCTCCAAGGCGTATCTTGCAATCTCCAGATCAATTGCTCCATTGCCCTTGACTTGCGCAAAATCGCGTACTCGGCGCAACAATGCGTTCGCGATACGAGGAGTACCACGACTGCGACGAGAGATCTCCGCTGCAGCTTTGCTGTCGATATGAATACCGAGGAGACGTGCACTACGCTCTACGATACCTGCAAGGACATGAGAATCGTAATATTCCAGGTGGCAGTTGATACCAAAACGTGCACGTAGCGGACTGGTCAACAAACCACTACGAGTCGTTGCACCAATCAAGGTGAAGCGGTTCAAATCTATCTGTATGGTTCGGGCAGAAGGTCCCTTATCTATCATAATATCAATACGATAATCCTCCATTGCGGAATACAAGTACTCCTCCACTATTGGTGATAAACGATGAATCTCATCGATAAACAACACATCGTTATCCTCTAGCGAGGTCAGCAATCCTGCCAAATCACCGGGCTTATCCAATACAGGACCAGAAGTCACCTTGAATCCTACTCCCAATTCATTGGCAATGATATTACTCAAGGTTGTCTTTCCTAATCCAGGAGGGCCAAACAGCAAGACATGGTCCAAACTTTCACCACGCATGCGAGCTGCTTCTACGAAGATTCGTAGATTACTCACTATCTTTGATTGACCCGCAAAATCATCAAATCGTAACGGACGAAGGGCATTATCTTGCTCCTTCTCCGTCATCTGATTACGTATATCAAAATCACTCATTTCTATCTCACTTCAATTATTTGGTCGCTTGCTTAAATGTCTCTTCTAGGTCTTCAATCTCGCCTATTGTCTTATCTACTTTGACCGCGCCATTAGAGATGATTACCACTCGACTACACATCTGCTTAACTTCTTGCAATATATGAGTAGACAATATCACTGTTCGGTCCTTGCCCATCTCGCGAATCAAGGCACGAATATCTTCTAATTGATTAGGATCCAAGCCGGTCGTTGGTTCATCCAAAATCAGCAATTCGGGATTACCTATCATAGCCTGAGCCAATCCTACACGTTGTTTATAACCCTTACTCAATTGACCGACACGTTTATTTGCTTCTGCTGTCAACCCCACACGCTCAATCAATTCCTCTACAATTTTGTCTTTGCTCTTATTTCCTTCTTCCTTGCACCTCAATCCAACAAAGAATCGTAGATATTCACGCACATACATATCCTCGTATAACGGATTTTGCTCAGGTAAATACCCCACATTTTCTGGTACCTCTATGAGAGTTTCTCCGCCTCGTTGATCACCAGCCCACACCCCTACTAATATCTTCATCAGAGTGGATTTACCCGCACCATTTGGACCCAACAATCCTACAACCTCACCATCACCAATGGTCAAGTTCACATTCTTTAGCACATGTTGTTTGCCGATATGTTTATTCAAATTCTCTATTCGAATTGCCATAACTACTCGTATTGTTGAAATAAGAAATCATTATATGGATATCGTTGAATATGAATCGCCTTAATGCGATCATAGAACAAGGCCTTCAACTCATCAATATTTGTCTTCTCTCGTGCAGAAATAAAGATGCAATCATCATGCAACTTCGCCATCCAAGTCTTTTTCAACTCCTCTAGCGAGATATTCTCTCGCTTCATCGGAGTCAAATCGTCCTCCTCTTTGGGAGTATAAGTAAACGCATCTACCTTGTTAAACACCACTATTCTAGGTATCTGCGCGACTGTTTTCTCAGATCTCTTATTTCCATGTTGTTTCTTGGACCAAGGATCGGATTCCTTCATCTCCGTCTCTTTGGTCAATAACTCATTGATTGTCTGCTCCACCACCTCATATTGTTCCTCGAAATTAGGGTGCGAGATATCCACAACGTGGATCAACAAGTCAGCCTCTCTCACCTCATCCAAAGTAGACTTAAACGACTCCACTAAGTGGTGAGGCAATTTTCTGATAAAACCAACCGTATCAGAGAGTAAGAATGGTAAATTCTCTATCGTCACCTTACGCACGGTCGTGTCCAGAGTAGCAAATAGTTTATTCTCTGCAAACACCTCCGACTTACTCAACAGGTTCATCATCGTGGATTTACCCACGTTGGTATAACCCACCAAGGCTACACGCACCATCTTTCCGCGGTTCTGTCTTTGTGTAGCCATCTGACGATCGATCTTCTTTAACTCCTCACGCAAAAGAGCAATACGTTGACCGATGATTCGTTTATCCGCCTCAATCTGCGTCTCACCCATACCACGGCTAGTTGTTCCACCACCGCGTTGACGATCCAAGTGCGACCACATACGGGTCAAACGAGGCAACATATACTGCAAGTGCGCCATCTCCACCTGTGTCTTGGCATAAGATGTCTGCGCACGCTTAAGGAAGATTTCCAAGATCAAGATGGTTCTATCTATCACGCGTACAGGTTGTACGTGGTTATCCTTGATCGCATTCTGATTGTGCGCGTTCAACGCCTTCTCAATATTGCGCAACTGACGAGGAGATAACTCGTCGTCGAAGATCACCATATCAATGAAGTCATCGGTATCTGCTAGACTCTTGATATACTCGTTAATCTCTTGCAATTTTCCCTCACCTACGTAGGTAGTGGTATTCGGATAGTCTAGACGTTGCACAAAGCGCTTGACATCCGCAATATTATTCGTGTCAGCCAAGAAAGCCAACTCATCCAAGTATTCTTTTGTTCTTTCCTCATTTTGGTTTGGTGTAATCAATCCCACCAAAACCGCATTCAATTTTCCCATATACCTAATTTATTATTATCGAGTACCGGCGCCTGACGTTCTACTATTGCGAGATGGTTGAGTATTAGTAGTCGTACGATTCGCGGGACTTGCTGTCGTTGTAGTACGTGTATTTCGAGTGGTATTAGGAGTTGTTACACTCGTTGATTTTGTAGTATTTGTGGTTTTTACCGTAGTACGGGTTGTACCACTTTTATTTACTTTTGTTTCCACTGTGGTGGAAGGAGTAGTCGTCTTCACGGTAGTAGAAACACGTGTAGGTGTTCCTTCTTTTACCGTTGTAGAAGAGGTACGACTCGTATTTGAATTCGTTTTAGTAGACGTAGTCGTCTGGCTTGTTCTAGTCGGAGTAGTGGTTTGACCAGTTCTAGACGGAGTGGTTGTCGTTTGACCAGTTCTAGACGGAGTGGTTGTTGTTTGACCTGTTCTAGTTGGAGTAGTTTCTATAGTAGTATTTTTTGTTTCCGAAGTTGTCTGCTTTGATTGTGTATTATTGCGCAAGTCTCTCGCATTGTATGTATTGCGAGATGTTGCATTAGGATTCACACGACGCTCAAAAGACTTATCAGGATGCTGATCACGGTAGTCATTACGACAATGAGGTTTTACCATTACATGATAATCCTTATAGAATATATGCGATGGATAATCACATACATGGCAATAATGGTGATTCTTCATATATGTATTCACATACGCCTGATAATGGGACAAATACACAGGTTTAGTACGTTGATAGTGACTTGGCCAGTGTCCATGATGATAAGGAGAACACCATGGTTTATACGATGGTCGTCCAAATGCATCCCACAATGGAGGACGGTTCACAAAAACAGGACGAACAATATAATTTGGTCCATATAAATATGGATCTCCTATCACTTCTACATACAAAGCATTAGATCGACGCTCTGCCACTAGGGTAGCCACATCTTGGAACAGCGATGGAGCCACACAAGCTTGAATCAAAAGCGCATGATAATATCCCTGGCGAGTTTCTAACACACGCAAATAATCAATATAGCCATCGCCATTCAAGTCTAGGTTGTTTATCATATAACGACTTGAATTAAGCAAATTTTCGAACTCCTGTACACTTCGCGCCTCCGCAAACGCAGCGGCAACAGCCTGGAGATCTAAATAAAAAGACAAGTCTGTACTATACGAAGTCACAGTCAAAGTAGTAGTCGTAGACACATACTTAGGAGTAGGTGTGGTGACATGAGTGGTATACACTGTTTGAGTTGGCACTACCGGTTTATCAGGCACAACGGTAGCGATCAAGGTCCAACAACTTGTTAAGTTCACTAACAATCCTAGTAAAATGTACTGTTGTAGCTTCATAATTTCTAAATTTATTAAATTAATCCGCAAAGGTAATGATTTTTTTTGACTTATGCAAATTTTGCCTAAAAATCACACCACTACTCTTGCTTTATTGAAATATATTTTGTAACTTTGCACCCGAAATGAATGGAGTAACCGAAAAGCCAAAAGTGAGTAGGAAGGATTTTAAGTTCATACAATATGAAGAATACAATTTTAAGTTTATTTGTACTTATCGCTTTCAGTTTAGGATTTGCAGCTTGTTCCTCTCAAGATACGACACAAGGAAGATGGAAACTTGTTAAAATGGAACGCTTTGCAGATAACGATGTCATCATGGACGCTCACGTTTACAATGATGATGAAGAAATATTTTATGAGTTCACAGAAGGAAAATGTACCGTAACAAAAATAAACAAAGACAATAATGATTACTACGACGACGAAGACTATTACGGATACGACGACTATGAATACGACGAGGAAGAGGATGAGGAATACTATGAAACCATTTGGGATGGCGACAATGTCATACTGCTTGATGAAGATGGCGATGTTCAAGATGCATTTACAGTACTTTCAATATTCCCATCATCCACATTACAACTAGGTAATGGTTATACTGTTTATACATTTGAAGAGGTAAATTAATATTTAACACTAGTTACAAGTAAAAGAGGATTGGCGTCCTCTTTTATTTTTTTTGTTACATCTGACCTTAAAAAATTTGCCTATTTCAAAAAATACTTGTACCTTTGCGCTCACATTATACAACAAATAATCCCTCACTACTACAAGTTCTAAATACAATCCAAACCATGAAAAAGTATTTTATCATAATATTATGCACCATATTGGGCATGTCGTTTTTCTCATGCCGTGACACCAAAGAAGCTACAGAAACGCCCCAACAAAAAAAGCCAGATTCATTACTTACACTTCAGGAAAAAATCATAGGCAAATGGGAGACAAATATCGTCAATAAATACAAAGATGGTGTACTAAGCTCAACCAATAATCTCGCAAAAGATAGAATCTTTTCTTTAAACTTCATGGATGATAAAACACTCATCAACACCAATCTCACTCAATCCCAAAGATTTGAATACACCATCTCTGATAGCACCTTACACTATTACAATACAGAAGATATAGAAATCCTAAAAATCAACTATATAGATTCCGATAGTATGAAACTCATATTTGATTACAACGACGGAGACTTTGATGAGTATATCTTCGTAAGAACGAAATAGTCGCATTTCAAATAAATACATTCTATACCAAAAGAAGAGGAATTCAATTCCTCTTCTTCTTTATTTATTATTTCTATTATCAATGTGCCTGCAACCAGTTCTCTCCTACTCCACAATCGGCTATCAATGGCACACTTAATTGTACTACATTCTGCATCTCTGAGATAACGATCTCGCGGACTTTATCAACCTCATTCACAGGTACATTGAAGTTCAACTCATCGTGCACTTGCATGATCATTTGCGTTTTTAATCCTTCTTGTTTCAAACGACGAGAAATACTTATCATCGCTTTCTTAATGATATCTGCAGCTGTGCCCTGAATTGGAGAGTTAACCGCATTGCGTTCAGCAAAGGAACGAACAGTCGCATTATGCGAATTAATATCTGGCAAATAGCGTTTACGTCCAAACAAAGTGATTGCATAACCTTGTTGTCGAGCCAATTCTTTCTGTCTTTCTATATAATCAATCACACCAGGGAAAGCAGCAAAATAGCCATCAATCAAGGCTTTTGCCTCCGAGCGAGAGCAATCTAATTGTTGTGCCAAACCGAAAGCTGAGATACCATAGATGATACCAAAATTAGCCGTTTTGGCCTGGCGGCGTTGCTCTTTAGTCACGTCCTCTATTGCCACACCGAAGATTTTAGCAGCAGTGGCAGCGTGAACATCTTGACCTGAACGGAAAGCCTCTACCATATGTGGATCCTGTGAAAAATGCGCCATAAGACGGAGTTCAATCTGCGAATAATCAGCAGACAAGAACAAACATCCCTCATCAGGAATAACAGCCTGACGAATCAGCTGTCCTCGCTCGCTACGAATAGGAAGATTCTGCAAGTTTGGATTAGAAGAAGACAATCGTCCAGTAGCTGTAACCGTTTGATTATATGTAGTATGTATCTTTCCTGTTTGAGGATTGATATAGGTTGGCAATGCCGCTATATAAGTAGAAATCAGTTTCTTCAACTCGCGATATTCCAATATCATTGCTACTACTTCGTGCTTGCCCTTCAAGCCCAAGAGCACTTCTTCTGAAGTGGAATATTGTCCTGTTTTGGATTTCTTGGCTTTAGCATCCAACTTGAGTTGATCAAACAACACCTCACCCACTTGTTTTGGTGAATTGACATTAAAAGTTACCCCTGCAGCAGTATATATCCCTTGCTCAAGGGTAGCTAATTCCTTGCTAAGTTGCTCTTCTGATCTTTGGAGCATTTGCACATCAATGCGCACACCTGCTTTCTCTATTTCGCGCAGCACTTCAGACAATGGTAATTCCACCTCATTGTATAAACTCCACAATGCCGAATCTGCTTTTAGCATATCCCATTGGATAGGTTGAGCAGGATTATATGCCACCTCAGGATTGAGCAAATAGCTCACCAATCGTCCTTCTAATGATTCTTGTGGAGTTTGCTCTTCCTTCGGTATCCCTTCGGTATCCTTTCGGAGTGGTAAGGAGGTGGTATCGGTCTCAAAGGCAGCAAACAAGTCCAATGTTGCCTCTGGCTTTTTAGTTTTTTTATTAGGAGTAGTAACAGTCGCTTTGGCCACCTCCACAGGTGCTTGTTTTAATAAAGAATTGAACTCCAACTCTCGATACAAAGGCGCTAGTTTATCCCAATTTTTCTCTTGACACACAAGCGATTGTGCATCAAAATCTATCGGCACATCGGTCTTGATGGTCGCCAGGAAATAGGAAAAACGAATGTCCTCTACTTGCTCCTGGACTTTGCGCTGCAAAGCACCCTTCAACTGATCCATATTAGCCAATAGATTCTCGATTGATCCAAACTGTTGCAAGAGTTGCACAGCGGTCTTCTCGCCTACTCCCTTACAACCTGGAATATTATCGCTACTATCGCCCATCAAGCCAAGTAAATCAATCACTTGCGCCTGATGAGTCAAGCCATATTTCTCACACACTTCTTGTGGACCTAACTTCTCAAAGCCTCCTGTATGGCGTGGACGATACATCCAGACTTTGTCTGTCACCAACTGACCATAATCTTTATCTGGGGTGGCCATATAGACTTCAAAGTCCTCTTTCTCAGCTTTATGCGCCAAAGTTCCTATCACATCATCTGCCTCATAACCAGGTACATCTAGCACAGGAATATTCATTGCCTCTAGAAGTTGCTTAATGCGAGGAACAGCCCAACGGATATCTTCTGGTGTTTCTTGTCGTTGCGCCTTGTATTGCTCATAGGCCTCATGACGAAAAGTAGGACCTGCAGGGTCAAACGCCACAGCCATATGCGTAGGTTTAACACGTTTGATTAGGTCCTCAAGCGTCACAACAAAGCCAAAAATAGCAGAAGTATTCTCTCCGCGCGAGTTCATTCGTGGCGCACGGATAAAAGCATAATATGCGCGATATATCATCGCATATGCATCTATGAGCAGTAGAGTCTTCATAATTAAGAATTAAGAATTACCAAGCAATAGGAGTTAATCCGTGTTGGCTAAGATAATTATTCGCTTGCGAGAAGTGTCCGCAACCAATAAATCCACGATAAGCACTAAGAGGACTAGGATGCACAGCCTCTAGGACTAAATGCTTACGACGATCAATATATTTGCCTTTGCGCTGAGCATAACTACCCCACAACATAAACACTATACCTTCGCGGCCGCTATTAAGTGCCTGTATGGCAGCATCTGTCAGTTCCTCCCAGCCTTTACCTTGATGACTACCGGCTTTGTGTGCCTCGACTGTCAATGTTGCATTGAGCAGCAATACACCTTGCTCAGCCCAATGTGTTAAGTTTCCTGAAGAAGGGATAGGTTTGCCCAAGTCGCGGTTTAGTTCCTTATATATATTTTCCAAAGATGGTGGAATCTTCACACCATCATGTACAGAAAAGCATAAGCCGTGTGCTTGATTAACATCATGATAGGGATCTTGACCAATGATTACTACTCGTACTTTATCAAACGGGCAAAGGTCGAAAGCACGAAAAATCTGTCCTGCCGGAGGGAAACATTGGGTAGTACGATAAGCATGGCGAACAAAGTCCGTTAGCAACTCGAAATAAGGTTTATCAAACTCAGGTTGCAAGACTTGTCGCCAACTCTCATCAATACGTACGTTCATGTATGTTCAGGAGTTTAGATGTTCAGAAGTTCAGATGTTAATCGTTGAGGACTAACATCGCATCACCATAGTCACCAAAGCGATAGCCTTCTTTCACCGCCTCTTTATATGCGCGCATCACATGATCATGACCACCAAAAGCAGCTACCATAATCAATTGAGTAGACATTGGCATATAGAAATTAACAAAGAAAGCGTTGGCTACAGTAAAATCATATGGAGGATAAATGAACTTATTAGTCCATCCATCATATGCTTTCAATTGTCCATTAGTACCAACCACATGCTCTAAAGCACGCATCACCTCTGTACCAATAGCACAAATTCGTTTCTCAGCCTCATGCGCTTTATCCACCGCTTGCACTAGCTCTTGAGGAATAAAGATTTGTTCGCTCTCTACTTTGTGTTTAGAAAGATCTTCTACCTCTACTGCCTTGAAATTACCAAGACCCATATGTGAGGTCAATGTATATGTCTCTACACCTCTGATCTCTAGACGTTTGAGCAAATTCTTTGAGAAATGCAATCCAGCAGCAGGAGCAGCTACTGCTCCAATTTTATCTGCAAAAATAGTTTGATAACGTTCCTCATCCATCTCATCTACAGGCAAGTCGCTAAATACCTCTTCGTATTCCGCTAGAGTCTCTTCATCCATAGGACGACGAATATATTTAGGCAATGGAGTCACGCCCATGGCATACAAATTTTGTACAAATTCGTCCCCAACATAGTCTGTCAAGAAGCGTAAGGTACGGCCGCGAGAAGTTGTATTATCTATCACTTCAGCCACAATGGTTGCATCCTCATCAAAGAAGAGTTTATTACCGATACGTATCTTACGAGCTGGATCTACCAAGACATCCCAATAGCGATTCTCATGTTGCAATTCGCGCAACAAGAACACCTCAATATTAGCAAGTGTTTTTTCCTTTTGAGCATATAGTCGAGCAGGGAACACTTTTGTGTCGTTCGCGACAAACATATCGCCCTCATCAAAATATGAGGCCAAATCATTTATCATTTTATGTTCTATTTCACCCGTTTTGGCATGCAATACCAACAAACGTGCCTCATCGCGAAAACGACTAGGGAATTGAGCAATCTGGTTCTCTGGTAATTTGAATTTGAAATTACTTAATCTCATTATCTATCAAGTTTGTAAATTGTTCGAATGTTATACAATCCTCTACACGCACATCCCCCACTCTAGTTCTACGTAATGCTATGAGATGTGCACCACTTTGTAATCGTTGTCCAATATCTCTAGCAAGAGCTCTAATATAAGTTCCTTTTGAGCAAACAATACGCAATTCTAATTGCATTTTTTGCTCATCGAAGTGCAGTATCTCTATCTCATCTATTACAAGCAACTTGGCTTTAAGTTCAACCTCCTCGCCTTGACGAGCCAACTTGTATGCTCTCTTACCATCCACTTTAACGGCAGAAAACATAGGAGGCACTTGCCACTGTTCGCCCACAAAAGTCGGAATGACTTCTTCTATAAGTGTACGAGTAATATGCTCAGTTGGGTAAGTCGCGTAGATTTCTTTTTCCAAATCAAAACTAGGAGTCGTAGCACCTAGTTGTAACATGGCCACATACTCTTTTTGATGCGATTGTAGCTGGTCTATTAATTTGGTTTTCTTGCCCGTACATACAACCACCACGCCTGTTGCTAAAGGATCTAATGTACCAGAATGACCTACTTTTAATTTTTTAACGCCCAACTTTTTGCAAAGCAGCCAACGTGCCTTACCCACCACATCGAAACTAGTCCATCGATATGGTTTATCAAATGCTAATATCTCCCCCTCAACAAAGTCCATATACAATAGCAAATGCACCTGCACACAAGCAGTAAATAGCAAAGTATATTAATTTTTGACGGCGAACTATATTAATCATAAAGCGACATGCTATACATCCAGAAATGAAAGCAGCCACAAAACCTACTAACAATGGCACTAATCCTATAGAAGTTGCTACTACTTCGCCAGTAATCAAATCTAATAATTCAAGACTAGCCTCTCCTAAGATTGGAATTAGAACCATCAAGAATGAGAACTTGGTCACACTTTCTTTTTTGACGCCACACAACAGACCAGTAGCAATAGTAGTACCACTACGGCTTAGTCCTGGGAGAACAGCAACTGCCTGTGCTAAACCAATGATGATAGCATCTTTAAAACCAACTTCGTGTCCAATATTGGCGCGACGCTTTGACAACCACTCGCTAAAATACAAAAGAATGGCTGTTACACATAAACAGATACCTACAACCAAGAGGCCGTTGCCAAAAAGACTCTCTACCTGTTCCTTGAAGAACATACCGACGATAAAAACAGGTATCATAGATACCAATATCATCGCTACGTAATTCTTATCATCGTTCCACTTAGTTGTCGTAAAAGTACCCTTAAATAATTGCGCTACTTCCTTCCACAGAATAAACAAGGTAGAAAAAACGGTAGCAGCATGCACTACAATACTAAATGTCAAATTATCTTCACCTGATGTTCCTAACAAAGTTTGACCTATCTCTAGGTGTCCAGATGAAGAAACAGGCAAGAACTCAGTGAGTCCTTGCACTATTCCTAAGATGAATGCTTCTAACCAACTCATTTCTTTCTTGGTTTATACAAAATTGCAGGAATGATCAATACAAATCCAAGAAGTGCAATCATTGGACCTACAGTAATACGACGAGTCGAGAATATATCCTCATTAAACTCTGTAGGACCACTTGGCTCACCAATCATTAGGATAAAACCAACTATGATAATTAACACGCATACAGCTATCGCTATTGCGTTAAATTTAGACAAATTAAATTTCATATAATGTATTGGTTTTCATTCGGATATATCTATTTGTCGCCATTAAAGAGGCAAAGAATGTAATTGCAAAACCACTCAAGAAGACAACACATACAATAGATCCTACTGTAAAATAATTCAACTCAAATAATACCAACGAAAGTTTCTCGTAACAATAGTAATAGACTCCTGCTAACAATCCACATGCAATAACAGATGCTTCTATACCAATCCAAATATTTCGACGAATAAACGGCCATTTGATTACCCATGGAGTAGCTCCTACCAGACGCATTGTGTTGATTAAGAAGCGTTTAGCATAGATATGCAGTTGGATGGTATTCACAATCAAGACTAATGCAATGGCTAGCAACACCAATGCCACAACCAATAACACCACCAATACTTTGTTGATATTTTGGTCCAATATATTGATTACGTCAGTATGATAAATTACTCTATTAACATATGGCAAGGACGACAAACGAGAATCAATAGCTTGTATGCTATCGGCTTGCATATACGTTTCCTTCAATCGTAATTCAAAAGCATCAGTTAAAGGATTATAACCAAGGAATTTTTCAGGATCCTCTCCTAAAGTCTCAATATGTTCTTGTAAGGCTTCTTCTTTGGTAATATAACGAGAAGTTAATACATATGGTGAAACATCCACCAATTTCTGCATACGGGTTATTTCGTCAGAGGTTGCGTCTTCTTGCATTACGACCGTCAACACAACATTCTCACGCACATGACGAATCAAGTTGCGTGCTGACATCAACACCATACATTCTAAACCTATCAAGAACAACACCAACGATACTGAAATCGTTGTTGTTAAATACATATTAAAAAATCTATGTCGTCTCATTATGGAAGAAAGGGCGGTCATTCACCGCCCTACTAGTCTTCATTAATATTCCCACAAGTCTTGCTCAACATTCAGCAATTCGGTCTCAATACGTTCTTGCTCTTTCTGCATTTCTTCGTAGGTATTAGCTATCTGCGGAATCATTCTGCTATAGATATTGTTAGAACCTACAAGATAAGAACTATACATTTTTTGAGCGAAGAAGTCATCGAATGTAATGCGTTTGGTATCGCTGCCACGTGGTGTAACATATTGTTGAGCCATATATGGACGGAATGCGTCAAATGGTACCCAGAACAAAATTTGACCATACAATGCATCCATTACTGACATACCCTCGTTCATAACAACATTGTCTGCATTCAATGGAGCAATTGCCAAAATCTTTGAATAAACACGTGAATAGTGTTTGTCGAAGAAGATAACCTCTTGGATCATGAATTTCAATGTATTTCTTGCAAAATCCTCATAAGAATAACGATTGAATTTCAAAGAATCATTCACGTAATTCAATAGCATGTAATCTGATGTTGCAATATTACCATCTTTGTCACCAGTGCGGTCAGTATTTAACAAACCAGGGATTTCTTGCTTGGCAAGAGGTTCACCAGTAAAATATGGTTTCACATCACCAATATTGCTAGATTTCTCATAAATAGGCATACCTTTTTCAATTGCACCTAGCATTGTTCTAAATAGGGATGCATAAACAGGGTCATCAGCAGATACAGGTGTATACAATTGATAATTTTGTTTGAAACGCAAGTCAATAATACGATATACTACGCGTGACCACACCACATCATCAGAACGATGAAAAACAGTTACTAGGGTATCGGAAGCCTCTTTTAGTTCTTGAGTTTCCAAACGTACAATACCCATCTCATCAAAAAACGAATTAATTTGATGTTGTGCATTACTGTTCATAACAAAACCAAGCAATGCAAGGATAAAAACACTAATTTTTTTCATATGACGTTTATTATCTTAATTCAATTCTAATGGAAGACTGCGTAATTGGATTTCCTTTCCGTCAGGACCTTTAGCCTTGATGTACATCAAAGTTACAGAATTACCTTTCTTCAACTTCTTAATATCGGTAATCGCCTTGTCATTCAAATGACTACCTTGCACTTGTACCTCAAGTCCTGTTGGCAATTTCACACGGAAACTAACAATATCAAATTTTGCTTGTATCAAGCCATCTGTTCCATATGACGCAATCAACTTATTATTTTTATTGGTCAAAGCAGACAATGAAATTTTATCTTCCTTAAGAGGTTCTCCATTAACTTCAAAATATGCATTTGGAGATGGCAAATTCTTAATACGATAATCAAATGATCCCATCAAACGAGAAGCACCATCCATCTTAGCATAAACTTGAACCGTCAGTTTATCTGCAGAACCGCTATTAGGAGTAATGATCCATTCCTCTTTACCAGACTTGGTTATTGAAGCTCCCGCACATTTCACATCAATATCTTGGGTGCTCACACCAGGCACAGATATAGAGAACGGATTCTTATAACCACGATACATGATGTTCAACTCGGTATTTGAGATAGTTGCACTTGGCTCTGCCACTGTATATTCTTTTTCGAATGGCAGATATAACGTATCACCGCTCTGATTTTTATAAGCAATTTTACCAGAATACTTTTGTTTTCCAACTTTATTGGTTACAACTTCATAAACATTACCTGTCAACAATTGATCTTCTATATAATATTCTGGTCGTTGAGTAGAATCCAAGGCTGCCAATACGATTTGTGCGCTATATTTACTACCCTTCAAGACATAATCAGAACTTGGAATCACATAAGCCTCAAATTTATTCACACGCAAATCAGAAGCATCTGTTTGGGTCAACAGATATCGTACAGCACGTCCTTCGCAGTGACGAATATCATTTTGCAACTTAGTCAACACGGTCAGACTCGCACACATTGGCATTTCCATAAAGATACTATTCTCCCATGAGATAACCTCACCTTCAGCATTGGTACCTTCTGGGGTAGTGAAAGTTTTCTTGAATTCTTTATCCAAATCTCTACTATCACCCGTGATTCGAACTAAAAAGTCACAATATTCTTCTATTTTTTTCTTAAGCTCTGCCGCATGTCCCTCATTGATAGCATATTGTTGTGGAACATTGGTATCATCTTGCTTAGCTAGTTCACGAACCCTTGCATTCTTCTTTGCAGCATCACCCTCTGACAATTGTACCATGTCATCTTTGAATTTTTGCACATAATCATAAAATTCGTTTGATGCCACACGCACAGAGTCAGCTTTGTCAGACCATTGTTGAACTTTCGCTGGATTCTGTTCCAACGCACGCACAAACTGAGAATACGTAGCCGCGTTTCCCTCTTCCATGGTTTTAATTGTCTCATGTAGACTATCATCCACTTGAGCATAACCATTCAATATGGCTGCACTGACGTTGAGCGCCAACATGGCGGTCAACACCAAGTACATCATACTAATCATTTTCTGTCTCGGGGTCTCCGGACAATTCTTAGCTCCTCCCATACGTTACATTATTATATATAAGGTTAACGCTGTCTATTAAAGAGCATTCAGCATATTACCATACACCTTATTCAAATCAGCAACTTGGTTTGCCAATTGTTTTGTACCAGCAGCGTATGCCTCGTGGTTCTTCAAAGCCTCTGCAGAAGCAGCCGCAATTGCCTGAGTATTGCTATTCAATGCCTCTACTTGCGCAGTTGCATCTACAACTTTCTCTGTTTGCAATTTGTAAGCCTCTACTTGTGCTTGTAATGAGTTCAACTGCAACTCATATACCGCATTCAGTTTTTGCAAATAAGTAGTTGTATTTGTCACCTGAACATCACACTCTTTTGTACGCTCAGCTACTTTTTGCATATCCTCGTTTACTTGTGCATATGTATTACCCAACTCGGCTGTTTTTGCGGTCATCACTTTTCCTGCCTCTACAAATTGTTCTGCAGTTTGACCAGCAGCCTCGAGTTTGCCTACAAGTTCGTTGGCAGCACCTGCTACTTTACTCAAATCTTTCAATTGTTCAGCAGTCTTAGCCACATCTGCAACATCTGTTCCATTGTTAGCAGCGCCATTTGTGTCGCCCAACAAGGTTGGACAAGGACGAGACTTCATCTCCTCAATCACTTTAGGATCAGCACCATGCTCAACCAACTGAGGGAAAACGTTGTTCCAGTGGAATTCAGTATGAGGTTTATCCAAACATCCAAGAGCAAACAAGAATGCCTCAATACCCATACCGACCATCAACATGATACCAGCACCAGGGAAGTGCATAATCTTGAACAAAGCTCCAATAATAACGACTGACGCACCCAATGAATAAACAGCTCCTACTACTTTCTTACCTTGGTATGACTCATACCAATGCATGAATCCTCTATTTTTTTTCTTACTTGATTTCATTTTTATATCTTTGCTTTTAAGAATTACTCACCTATTACAGAACGAACACAACGGAATCCAATGAATGAGCGAGCCTCGTTTTGGTATTCATAGGTACGAGTTCCGCATTGCAAATAATAGCTAATATCTTTCCAGCTACCACCCTTAACGACCTTACGTTTCAAGATTGCAGGATCATCCTTGCGAGCCACGTAAGGGAACTCTGGGTTCATGTCATGGATTTGCAAGTTAGATGTATTAGAGTGAGAAGAAGCGGTCCACTCTGCTACGTTACCAGCCATATCGTACAAACCGAAATCATTAGGTTTGAATTTACCTACAGCCATAGTTGCTGCACCCGTATCATTGTGGTAAGAACCACGGTAAGGTTTGAAGTTAGCCATGAAGCATCCCTCGCTATCACGAGCGTATTTATCACCCCATGGGTACATAGCAGCACGGCGACCACCACGAGCAGCATACTCCCACTCAGCCTCTGTTGGGAGACGATATTGGTGAGCTACTTGCTTGCCCTCGTTGCGGAGCAAATTGGTACGCCAATGGCAGAAAGCATGAGCTTGCTCCCATGTTACACCAACAACTGGGTAGTCAGAATAACCTGGCATACTGAAGTATCCATACAACAATGGGTCGTTGAATGAGTACTCGAAGTCGCGCACCCAAACAGCAGTATCAGGATATACACAAATGATTGAATTGGTCTTCAAATCCTTTGGTTCACGCAAAGGACGAGTAATGGTCTTAGAGTAGATACCCTCGTTCTCTACCCAGAAAGAATCAACACGTACAGTTGCTCCGTCTGGATAGCGACCTGTAGCTACATCAAAGCGATTGCGAGCAGCTGTTGCTTCGTCCATATTCACCCAACTATAGTTGTAGCGAAGAATATTGGTACGCAAATCACCATAACCATCGTCATAGAACATTGGAGCCAATGCCTCTGCGATTGGATCATCAGGAATCAAACGTTTTTCCCATGGAATTTTCTTTGACCAATCGATTTGAACCTCTTGTCCGTCACGTTCATACTTAGGGTGAATAGCATATTCACTAGCACTGCCTTCGTCACCGATCAAATGCATGTAAGCAATACTATCACGCACCCAATTTACAAACTGACGATATTCGCTATTGGTAATTTCTGTTGCATCCATCCAAAATGCGTTAACAGAAACCATTACATTGTTGTCTTGTTGTGAAAAAATATTAGACTGTTCGTTAGGTCCCATCAAGAAAGAACCTTTACGAATAAACACCATACCAAGAGGATCAACATCCTTAGTAGGACCACTGGTATACGCGCCTATTAACTCTCCAGCTGGTTTGTTACAAGCCGACAAACCAAGCGCCAACATGATAATTGGCATAATTTTTTTAACTTTCATATATTAACTTATTTGTTTATTTTCGTTTTATAAGTATCTCACACTCTTGATTTTATTCGTATTCTTAGGTTTCAGCACATTAAAACCATACGACAAATACAATTCATGCGATCCAAAACTTTCTTTCAACAAAGCATTGGCCGGCAATTCATAGGTATACCCTATCTGCAAGCCATTTATTATATCCATTCCAAGCAACACGTTTACGCTTCCAGCCAAACGATACCCCAAACCAAAACGATAACGTTTCTTAAGTTGCGCCAACATGGTCAAATTCACATCCCAACTCTTAAAATCAGTCTGCAACATCATGCTTGGCAGCAGCATCCAATCTTTATTTTTCAATTGCCAATTATAGCCTCCGGCAACATACATTGTTCCATTGACTTTAATTGTCGTATTGTCACCCCACTCCATATGAGGCTGGGTAATGTGTGCATAACTCACTCCTGCCCACCAAGTTGGTGCAGAATAATACACACCAGCTCCCATATCAAACCCCATTCCAGACGCTCCCTTTCCATCACTACCGCCACCTACATTTGGTACTAGCGGATCATGATCCTCGTGATATTCATCCTTTCCTCCACCTAGATCCACACTATCAACCGCAAAACTTAAATTCAAAAAGCCCAAATCAACACCTATAGCCAATTGGCCATTGCCAATCGCCAATTTATAGGCATATTCCAAATACAAGCTTTGATTCGTAAACAATCCAAACCTATCATTCGTAAAACGAACTCCGGCACCATGATGTGTTTTCCCAATTACAAATGGAGAAGAAAACGCAAAATTCGTTGTCATCGGCGCATCTTGGATCCCTGTAAAATCCATACGATGGCTAGCCGAAACACGCATTAAATCACCTTCTCCCACAGCGGCAGGATTATAAGACGACTGCATAAACATATACTGACCTATTTGCGCATCAAACTGTGCACGCACGAGCACCACAGCCATCAACATCAAAAGCAGTACAACAGAACGCCTCACTTCCGCGCCTCCTAATCCTTAGATAGACCATTAATATTCTTCCTCATCAAAGAAGAAGTCATCCTTCGTAGGATAATCAGGCCACAAATCCTCTATTGACTCGTAAATTTCCTCATCATCCTCAATCTCCTGAAGATTCTCAATAATCTCCATTGGAGCACCTATACGCAAAGCATAATCCAACAACTCATCCTTAGTTGCTGGCCATGGCGCATCTTCTATTTTAGAAGCTAATTCTAAAGTCCAATACATACCAATTATTTTTAGGCACAATACGCGCCTTTACAAAATCACGTGCAAAAGTAGTGTTTTTTTTTAATATACACAAATTTTTTACTACTTTTCCTTTATTTTTCCCAAACAAAGAGATTAATTTCTAAATTTTCGGCTATAAATCGAGCCAAAACAAAGAAATAATCACTCAATCTATTTACAAATCTCACGTGTACATTTTCCGCCTCCATTTCACTCTCTTCGAGCCATTTTATCACACAACGCTCTAGTCTCCGCGCCACACATCTACACACATGACTTCTTGAGACTTGTTCATTCCCTCCTGGCAACACAAACTCTTTCAACACAGGCAGTTTCGCATCCATCTCATCCATCCATTTTTCCAACTGCTCCACATTCTCTTCCACAAATGGAAAGTCAGCTCCAGCGAGAACCGCACCGACATCAAACAAACGATTTTGAATCCATCCTAACTGCTTATCTACTGCTACTGTCCAAGACCCCAAATCGTCATGTAAAGAACTACGCAACAAACCAACAAAACTATTCAGTTCATCTGATGTTCCGTAGGCTTCCAAGCGCAAATCCGATTTACTAACGCGTTTGCCTGTAGCAAGTGACGTTCTGCCTTTATCCCCTGTCTTTGTGTATATTTTCATATCGCTAGTAATGCTATAATTACAATCTCATTCTATAATTTCTTTTCCAATAGTGCTTATCAAAAAACACTAAACCCATTTGGTACAAATCTATTGTACTTGTCACACGTTCGTCAGCACAAATATTCTTCCACGCTCGTTCCATTTCCTTACTATGGTGGATATCATCGATTACCAACACACTCTTTTCATGAAATTTATTCGCTAAAACATCGAAATAAGCCATAGTAGCTTCATACGTATGATTAGCATCTATGAATGCCAAATCAAGATCGCTCAACTCTCTCTCCAACGACTCTATATCAATTCTTCCCACTCGACACTCTATATTATTCATTCCCAAGGCGTTCCAATTCTCTTTTGCTTTTTCTGCCACAGCCTTACAGCCCTCATAAGTATACACTATATCACGTCTATCTGCTCCAGCTAAATAAGCAGTGGTTATACCCAAACTTGTCCCCAATTCCACCACTCTTAGTCCTCTTTCATCTTCTCGCAACTGATGTCCTAACCAATTCACTAGACGAAACATCATCTGTGCGTATTTCTTCTCTTTGAGACTATGTTTCGCTATATCACAAATCCTACGATAACTCACCTCCCCATCGCGACTACCTCCAGATCCGTAATCCACGAACTCTATTTGTGCCGCATCTGACAATAAATTCTTTCTTACCGTTTCAATATTGCTCCATATATAATACGCGTGCGAGTCTGACATAACCATTCTAACCCATTCAAACAAATATGGGGAATGAACGCCTTCTCCACCTGTATTCCAAGCAGACAAACGATGTTTCAAGCACGTTCTTGCACGATATAAATACTCTTTTTTCATCATAAAGGCGTGCAAAAGTACTATTTTTTTTTGATATATGCAAAAAAAGTTGTACCTTTGTGGTCGAAATGATATTAAATTACATTTGGATAGGATTAATACTGCTCGCAGTCGTCATGGGCTGCGTCCAGTTTTTTGCGTACGGGCAAAGCGAAATCTTTTCCGAGATTCTCAATTCCACTTTTGATTCTGCCAAAAATGGATTTGAGATATCCATTGGACTCACGGGAATCTTGGCATTGTGGATGGGTATACTGAATATTGGTCAGCAAGGAGGAACCGTCAATACGCTTTCGCGCGGTGTAGCTCCTTTCTTCCGCCGAATATTCCCGGGTATACCTCACAAGCACCCTGTTTATGGCACCATGTTTATGAATTTTGCTGCCAATATGCTAGGTCTCGACAATGCTGCAACTCCTATGGGACTCAAGGCTATGGGCGAATTACAAGAGCTCAACCAAGACAAGCAAAAAGCTAGCAATGCGATGATTATGTTTGTTGTGCTAGGTGCCAGCGGACTCACCATCATCCCTACCACCATCATGGCATACCGAGCAGAATGTGGCGCAGCTAACCCTGCGGACGTCTTCCTACCGCTATTGATGGCCACGTACTTCTCTACTTTAGGAGGACTGATTGCATGCTGTATCGCACAGAAAATCAAGATATGGGATAAAGTTGTACTTGGAGTAATATCATTCCTTACTGCTTTGGTTGTCTTATTGCTCGTATTGGCACAACGACTTCCAGAAGAGACTCTCACATCTGTTTCATCCATCATTGCGGCCTGCACGTTGCTTGGTCTTATTTGCTGGTTTATCATCCAAGCATCTATACGCAAAGTCAATGTGTATGACGCATTTATCGATGGTGCTAAAGGTGGTTTCAAAACCGCTATTGGCATCATTCCATACCTTATCGCTATCCTCATTGCAGTAGGTATGTTCCGCGCAAGCGGTGCTATGGGACTATTAGAAGAAGGACTCGCTAATCTATTTGCACTAGTAGGCATTAACTCCGACCTTTCTGCTGCAGTACCTACTGCCATCATGAAACCATTATCCGGTAGTGGTGCTCGAGGTTTGATGATTGAAGCCATGAACACCCATGGTGCAGACTCCCTTGTTGGTCGTTTATGCTGCATCCTGCAAGGCACTACTGATACCACTTTCTACGTACTAGCGGTATATTTTGGTAGCGTAGGTATCAAAAACACACGTCATGCTGTAGCCTGTTGCCTCATCAGCGACCTCATAGGTATCATTGCAGCATTCACCATCGCAAGCATATTTTTTGGATGATACATTTTATCAACGATCATATTGAAATGCCCAATATTGATTTTCGCAAAGTCGAACAATGGGTCAAAGCCGTAGCCGCTCAATATGGTTACTCTGTGGGTGAGCTAAACTATATTTTCTGCGATGACGAAAAGATCTTAGCTGTCAACCGAGAGTTTCTTCAACATGACTATTATACAGATGTTATAACCTTTGATTATAGCACACGTACGCGCGTAAATGGTGATATCTACATTTCCTTGGATACAGTAGCCTCTAATGCTGCACAAGAAGGAGCATCTTATCTTCACGAACTCCATCGCATCATCATCCACGGACTTCTCCACCTCACTGGACAAGCTGACAAAACGCCAGAAACCAAAGCACAAATGACAGCCAAAGAGGAAGACGCACTCGCTAAAATTAGCATTTTGCTATAAAACATCAAAAGTTTCTAACTTTTTCTCTACAAAATTTGCAGGTTTAGCATTTTTTTCTTACCTTTGCAACCGATATCAAAAAACACGTCACTTTTCGTAAAGCGAAGCGGAACCATTATTCGTAAAGTGATAGCGGAACCTCTTTTCGTTCGCACAGCGAACCATCAACGTGAACGAAGTGAACAAGAAAATACTTAACATCTAATAAAACACAGTTATGGCTAAAGTTTATCAAGCTAACGAGATTAAGAACATTGCCCTCATGGGTGGCAGTGGCTCGGGTAAAACTACCCTTATGGAATCCATGCTCTTTGAGTGTGGGGTCATTAAACGTCGTGGATCAGTTGAAACACAATCTACCGTCTGCGACTATTTCCCAGTAGAAAAAGAATACGGCTATTCAGTCTTTTCTTCAGTTTGTAACATCGAGTTCAATAACAAAAAACTCAATATCATCGACTGCCCAGGTTCAGACGACTTCTGCGGTGGTGCTATCACAGCTCTCCACGTATCTGATACAGCAGTCATTACCTTAACTGCCAATGGTGGTGTAGAGGTTGGCACACAAAACAACTTCCGCCGTGCTGAGAAGGCGAAAAAACCTATCGCTTTCGTTATCAACAAGTGCGACCACGAGAACGCTGACTTCGAGCGTACATTCAACGAACTCAAGGAGACATTTGGTAACAAGTGTACTCTCTTCCAATATCCTATCAACGCAGGTAAAGACTTCAACGCTGCTATCGACGTTCTCCAAGGCAAAATGCTTGTTTGGAAAGCAGAAGGTGGTGCTCCAGAGGCAAAAGATATTCCTGAGAGCGAGAAAGCTACAGTAGAAGAGATTCGCGCTCAACTCCTTGAATGGGCTGCAGAGTCTGATGAGACTATCATGGACAAATATTTTGAGCAAGGTACTCTCTCTGATGACGAGCTTATGCGTGGTCTTCAAACCGTATTTGCAGAGGGTAGTATGTATCCTGTTATCTGCACTAGCGGTCTCAAGGATATGGGTATCCGTCGTTTGATGGGCTTCCTAGGCGAGATGACTCCTTCCGTAGCAGACGCTCCAAAACCATTGACCGTTAACGCTGATGAAGTTGCTCCTAATCCTGCAGCTCCTACTTCAGCTTTCATCTTCAAGACTTCTGTAGAGCCACACATCGGTGAGGTGAACTACTTCAAGGTGATGCAAGGTACCCTCAAGCCAGGTGATGACGTATTGAACGTAGACCGTGGCACCAAAGAGCGTATCTCTCAACTCTACTCTGTAGCGGGTAATATCCGTGTTCCTGTAGAGGAAGTGGCTGCTGGTGATATCGCGGCTACTGTTAAGCTCAAAGATACTCGTACAGGTAATACTCTCAACGCAAAAGATTGCGAGAATCAATATCCAGCTATCTCTTACCCAGATCCTAAATATCGTCGTGCTATCAAGCCTGTTAACGAGGCTGATGCTGAGAAATTGGCTGCCCTCCTTACTCGTATGCACGAGGAGGATGCTACTTGGGTAGTTGAGCAATCTAAAGAACTCAAGCAAGTCATCGTGGCTGGTCAAGGTGAGTTCCATCTCCGTACCCTCAAATGGCGTCTTGAGAACAACGATAAGATGATGGTTACCTACGAGGAGCCTAAGATTCCTTATCGCGAGACTATCACCAAGTCTGCTCGCGCTGATTATCGTCACAAAAAACAATCTGGTGGTTCTGGCCAATTCGGCGAGGTACACCTCATTGTTGAGCCTTACGTAGAGGGCGAACCAGTTAAAGAGGTTTACAAGTTCGGCAACCAAGAGTACCGTATCTCAGTACGTGATACTCAAGAGATTCCACTTGAGTGGGGTGGCAAGCTTGTACTCATCAACTCTATCGTAGGTGGTGCTATCGACTCTCGCTTTATCCCAGCTATCCTCAAGGGTCTGATGGATCGTATTGAGCAAGGTCCTTTGACAGGTTCCTACGCACGTGACGTACGCGTGATTATATATGATGGTAAGATGCACCCAGTAGATTCTAACGAGATATCCTTCCGTCTTGCAGGACGTAACGCTTTCGCAGAGGCATTCCGCAATGCTAATCCTAAGCTCCTCGAGCCTGTTTACGAGGTAGAGGTATTCGTGCCTAGTGATATCATGGGTGATGTAATGTCTGACATCAATGGTCGCCGTGGTATGGTACTCGGTATGGAGACAGAGAAGAACTTCACCACTCTCAAGGCATTGGTTCCTTTGAAGGAGATGTCTTCTTACTCTACTACATTGTCTTCTCTCACGGGTGGTCGTGCTACCTTCACGATGAAGTTCAAGAGTTACGAACTCGTACCTGGCGATGTACAAGAGAAACTCATCAAAGAGTACGAAGCAACTCAAAAGGACGAAGATTAATCACTTCACATATACTAGATCAACTAGTACTACTAGTTCTTCTAGTGCACCCCAAACGAGACTGCTTCGCGAAGCAGTCTCGTTTTCCTTAAAACCGAAATAGATCCCATTATTCAAACATAACATTATGAAGAAGATCATTTATATTGATATGGACAATACTTTGGCTGACTACTTGGGTATGGCCAAACAGATGCAAATTGATCCCTCGGAGGCAAAACACCTCAAAGGATTTTTTGAAAAGCTACAACCTATGCCTAACGCCATTGACTCGTACAACAAACTTGCAGAGCATTTTGATGTTTATATTCTTTCTACAGGACCATGGAGCAATCCGCACTCATTGTACGAAAAGGTTCTATGGGTCAAACAGCACCTACCAAAAGCGTACAAAAATGTCATATTCAGTCACCATAAAGATCTTAATATAGGCGATTACCTAATTGATGATTCTATAAAAAATGGCGCTCAGGATTTTCATGGCAAACACATTCAGATTGGTTCAGCAGCCTTCCCCACCTGGAACGACGTCTTGCAATACATTTCTGAGAAAGAAAACATTCAATTGTAAATATTAACCGCAACCACACTTGATTGCGGTTCTTTTTTTTTAAATTTCTACGCAAAAAACGCACAACATATTTGCAATTTTCGAAAATTTGCAGTACCTTTGCAAACAGATAAATAAAATTGCGCAATAAATTTTAAAAAAACTATTTTCAATGGAAGAACGTAACATCTTAAAGAAAATAATAAACATCATCTTCAACAAGTATACTATTGCTATATACTTGTTCGGTATATTGTACTTTTTTATTAGTGATTATAGCCCATTCAAGCACAAATCACTAGAAACAGAAATACAGTCGTTACAACAAGAGCTTCAAGAGACTAAGGATAAAATTTCTAGAGTAGAAACAATGCTCAATTCTCTAACCATCAAAGATAGTCTTGAAGCCTACGCACGTGAGCAACATCTTATGCACACAGAAGACGAAACCATCTACGTTGTAGATTAGTTTCTTTGGTGCGAGATCATATTTAACCCAAGAACTATATATATTAATACAAATATGAAATGGAGTAATATATTACTATATTGCGGATTGGCTATCCTACTCGCAGGTGCTATTATGAGTTTACTCGATATGCAACCATACTCTGACTACGTACTTGTGGGAGGTGCATTAGTTGTCATTTTTCGAGGTGCTGTACGCAGCAGAGAGCGTTTTGAAGAGCAAAATAAAAACAAGCAATGAAATCTATCACAATCAAGGATATAGCCAAGGATTTGGGCATTTCGGTTTCCACCGTCAGTCGAGCCCTACAGAACCATCCTGACATCAGCGAGCAGACCAAAGAGAGTGTTCGCAATTGTGCTGTACGCCTCAACTACAAACCAAACATTATGGCTAGTAACTTGCGCAGGAGCAAGAATACTACCATTGGTGTGATACTTCCCGAACTCAATCACCACTTCTTTGCATCCGTTCTCGATGGTATAGAGCAAGCGGCCAATGAAGCTGGTTATAACATCATCATTTGCCAAACACGTGAGTCTGTCGAACAAGAGATCAAAGCTATACAAACCCTCATCACAAGTCGTGTGGCGGGTATCCTAGCGGGTATTAGCAAACAGACACATACGCTGCAGCACCTACAAGAGGTTATCAATGCTGATATTCCACTCGTACTATACGACCGCCCATGTCCATCCTTGCCATGCGATCAAGTTGTATCCGATGATTATTTGGGCGCCTTCAAAGCGGTGGAATACCTCATACAGACGGGATGCAAACGTATTATGTTTTTCTCCTCTCCTATGCGACTAGAAGTAGCGCACCGCCGCTACCAAGGATGGCGCGATGCACTTCTTAGATACAACATAGAGATTGAAGACTCCATGATTATTACTTGCGACTCACGTGCACAAGCCATCATTGAAACGCCTAATATCCTCAAGGGGAACAACAAACCAGACGCCATCTTCTGCGTCAATGACGACTGCGCATCGGGTGTACTATATGCCGCACAAATACTAGGATTCAACATCCCTAACGATCTGGCTATCTGCGGTTTCTCGGATGCGCCACTCTGCCGCAACACCTCACCTATGCTCACTACTGTCGAACAACATGGAGTGGAAATAGGTAGACATGCTATGTATCGACTACTCAAACGTCTAGAAGGAGACGAACGTATCGCACAAACGGAAATGATACCTACTGATCTCATTGTCCGCGAGACCACTAAATAACACAACGATGGAATCACTCTTGCAATATAACAACTGGTCCATTGAGCAACACACATGGAATCCTGACCACGAAGAAGCGATAGAACAACAACTATCCTTCTCCAATGGATATATCTGCCAAACGGCACACTTTGAAGAATATTATTCAGGACCACAGCGCCTCTATACTTTTCTCAACGGTATCGAGCAACCTATCCTGAATCTATCGTCTATCTCAATACGACTTCACGATGAACGTCTAGACCTAGGTGCATGGCAAGTCAAAGACTTCTACCGATGTCTTCATAAGACGCACCCATCACTAGAGCGACGATTCACAGCCACATCACCTAAAGGTGCCACTATTCAGGTCAAAACCAAGCGCCAACTTCTTCCACAAAAAGAAGCGATGCTCATCGAATACGAAATCACCTCTATCAACTATGCTGGTCCCATATCCTTTTTGGCGATGTTGCCACCTAACGATAAGAATATTGATTGGTACCCGCTCCAAAATCATATAGGACAAGACTATTGTTGGCTATGGTTGCAGATGCACGAATTAAATCTACAATTATGTTGCGCTATGAGCTGGGAAGCATTATACAATAATTCCCCACTTATTCAACGACCTATCAAAATAGAAAAGCAACATACCATTGGATATTCGCTCATCACCTCCATCAAGCCAGGCGACACCTGCCTTCTGCGCAAGAAAGTAGTAGTCATGGATTCGCGCACACACGAAAAAGACCAACTGATCACAGACGCGACACAATGCTTGACAAACTTGTAAAAGAACATATTATCCTAGGAATAGACCCTGGTACGCAGTATATGGGTTATGCCATCTTGCATACTATGGGAAGCAAAGTGGAGATTTTGGATTTTGGAGTTTATGATGTGCATAAACTCGAAGACCAATATGCTCGTTTACAAAAGGAGTTTTTCTTTCTACAAGAGATCATTGACCGTTACCATCCTACAGTGCTAGCCATTGAGTCACAGTTCGTGGACAAGAACCCCCAAACCATGATCAAGATTGTCCACGCACAAGGTGTTGCTATAGCTGCTGCTCTATCCAAAGATATCCCTGTACAAGAATATTCCCCAATGAAAGTTAAGATGGCTATCACAGGTAATGGACACGCGGATAAACATCAAGTAGCAGATATGCTCCAACGTTTTTTGCATATTCCTCCCGAACAAATGCCTAAGAAACTAGACGCCACAGATGCACTAGGAATCGCATACTGCCATTACCTACAATTAGGTATGCCACTACGAGAGAAGGGAGCCAAAAACTGGACTACTTATGCCAAGCAAAAAGGACTAATAGACAAGCCATTAACGGGACCTAATGCTAAACTGCAAGCAGCAATGCAAATGACAAAGAAGAAGAAATAAACACTTTTTTGTGTATTTTTCGTACCTAATATTTGGTATTTTGATTTTTTTGTTGTACCTTTGCACAACTTTTGAAGGATTCGTTATAACGAACCTTTAGAACATTTGAAACTTTTAAAACTTTAAAACAATAAAAATTTACAATTATGGCTTACGTTATTTCTGAAGATTGTATCGCATGTGGTACATGTATCGATGAGTGCCCAATGGGTGCTATTTCTGAAGGTGATATCTATGTAATTGACGCTGATGTTTGTACAGATTGCGGTACTTGCGCAGATGTTTGCCCAAGCAGCGCTATCTCACAAGGCTAATCACATCGCTTTGCATAACAAAGGCTCCTATCAAGGAGCCTTTTTTTGTTGGTTATAGTCTCTGTTGAACTATAAACTAGTTATCTCTATCGCTGCTTCTTCAGCAGCATTCTGCGGACCAAGAATATACCATATCTGCTCGTAATCATTCCTCAATTGATCTCTGTATTTCTTGTCCACCAATAACTGATACAATTCTTCCTCTATATTTTCCTGGGTAAATTTACTAGCAACCAATTCTCTAATCACCTCCTTATCTGGGATGATATTCACCAGGGTAAAATATTTGATTTTAAACATAATAGGCTTGAGCCATTTCTCTAGATACTTACTACCTGCCACGTGATATACTGCGGTTTGTGGGCACCCTATCAAAGCTGTTTCTAGGGTGGCTGTACCGGAGTTAACCACGGCCGCATGCGCCACATCCAACAATTCATAAGTATCACGAGTCAATTCTTCTCCATTTAGGTATTTCTGATAGAAAGTGTCATTTATACCCGGTGCTGCTGTCACGACTATTCGATAATCCTCTCCAGCCACGTTTCTAGCGGCAGCCAGCATAGTAGGTAGACACTTCTTGATTTCTCCCTTGCGCGAACCTGGTAATATAGCGATGATGTTCTCACTCGCTTCGATATTCAACTTTCGACCTTCGAGTTTAAACTTACGAATCACATCGGCAACCGGATTACCCACATATCGACATTTGTATCCATATTTCGCATAAAAATCGGGTTCAAATGGGAATATGCCGAGTATCTTGTCCGACAATTTTGCTATATTATGCACACGCCATCGTTTCCATGCCCAAATCTTAGGTGGGATATAGTATATAATACGTGTTTGAGGAAGATGTTCCTTGCAGTATTTAGCTATTTTGAGGTTAAAAGATGGATAATCGACTAGCACCAACACATCAGGACGTTCAGCCTCTAATGCTTGTTTAGCTAGATAGAGATTGCGAAACACCTTACCGATATTGAGGAACACGGCCACAAAACCCATATAGGCCATCTTGCGATAGTCTACATAGAGTTTGCATCCTGCCGCTCGCATCTTATCACCTCCTAAGCCCACGAAAGTAGCTTGAGGATCTCTCTCACGGAGTGCTTCCATCAAATTTGAAGCATGCAAATCACCCGATGCTTCTCCTGCTATCAAAAAATACTTCATATATTCAAAACTTACACCTCGTTCGTCTAGGTCATAAACCATATACTAACCATCAGATATGGGATAGCGGCTATCAATAATCCTTTGGCCGCTCGCCACAATTCCAATGTGTAACATACAAAGATAAAAGCTAGATTAGGGAATACGCTCAAGATCATTACCTGTCCTAAAAACACATTGTTTTTAAGATCTAAGCCCAACAAATCAAACATATACAACAGATTGTTGCGCTCTATATAGATATATGCCACTAGAGCTGGCATAATCAATCCCAGCAATATTCCTATCCAATATTTATCTAGTTTAGCTTTCATTAGGTCGTTTCGCTAGCGCTAAAGGCCTTTCACACCAACTCGTGAGCTGTTTGGTCCACTGTGCAAGGTTGTACGCTCAAATAGTGGTTATTCATTGCCCAATGATCGGTGTCATTGGCTTGGAGTTCGATATTGATAAACTCGCCACCCAGTTTGAAACAAGCTTCGCCCTTCTCATCCAGCGTAGGGATCATCTCTTTGCTCCAATATCCACGACATTGGCGTGTCCATTTGATACCTACCAACTCGCCTATAGGAGCATTCACATTATAGCATATGCCATAAGGTTTCTTCTCCTCTAGTAGGTGCTTAGTCAATTCTAGGATATACTTCTCCATATGGCTAAAGTCCGCTTCTGGACTATGGTCATCGATGGAAAATCCAATGGAAGGGATGCCATGCTCAGCGCCCACAAAGCATGCGCCCATGGTGCCTGAGTATATCACATTGATACCAGCGTTCGAACCATGATTGATACCGCTCACTAGCAGGTCAATCTTGCTGCTATCGCCTTCGCATACCACATCAATCGCTAGTTTCACACAATCGCTAGGGGTTCCATTGGTGGTATAGACGGTCACATTCTTCTGCCATTCCTCTGTACCCCAATTAGGGTCGTTGAGAGGACGAAGATAGATAGATTGGGTCACAGTGATAGCATTGCTCATACCGCTACGAGCACCATCTGGAGCTACTACGGTTACATGACCCAATTCGCTCATTATACGCACGATGGTCAGGATGCCTTTTGCACCCCAACCATCGTCGTTTGTTATAAATATTTCCATATTGCTTCGCGTTTAGGAGTTCAGAGTTTAGGAGTTCAGGAGTTACTGCTGAACTTCTGAACAGAGGCAAAGCCTCACCTGAACCTCTGACTTTCTTTACCGCAGCTACTGCGTCTTATCCTACTACTTCCCAAACCACGTCAATCACTTTCTTTGCCAACGCGTCAGCCTCTTCCATAGTAGCGGCCTCTGAGTAAACACGAATGATTGGCTCGGTGTTAGACTTACGGAGGTGTACCCAACCGTCAGCGAAGTCGATCTTCACGCCGTCCTTATCGTTGATGCGCTCACCAGCGTATTTCTCTTTTACTGCCTCTAGCACTTTGTCCACGTTGATCTCTGGGGTGAGGTCAATACGGTTCTTAGAGATGCAATACTCTGGGAAAGTAGCACGAAGTTCGCTTACTTTGCAACCTTTTTGTGCCAAGCTGCTGAGGAAGAGTGCGATACCTACCAAAGCGTCACGACCATAGTGGCTAGCTGGGTAGATCACACCACCGTTACCCTCACCACCGATGACTGCATTGGTGCGCTTCATCTCGGTAGTTACGTTCACCTCACCTACGGCACTTGCGCTGTATGAACCGCCGTGTTTAACGGTCACGTCGCTCAATGCGCGGGTAGAAGACATATTGCTTACAGTATTACCTGGAGTCTTGCTGAGTACGTAGTCTGCTACAGATACCAAGGTGTACTCCTCGCCGAACATATCGCCATTCTCGCAGATGATAGCCAAACGGTCTACGTCTGGATCTACCACGAAACCTACATCAGCTTTGCCCTCGCGCATGAGGTCAGAGATCTCGGTCAAGTTTTGTGGCAATGGTTCTGGGTTGTGAGCGAAGTGACCAGTTGGCTCGCAGTTGAGCTCGATGATATTCTTCACTCCCAATGCTTTCAAGATAGCAGGAATAGCCAAACCACCTACAGAGTTCACGCAGTCGATAGCCACGGTATAGTTCTTAGCCTCAATAGCTGCTTTGTCTACGAGTTCGAGTGCCATCACGTCGCGTACGTGATCCTCGAGGTAGTCACGACGGGTGATCTTACCTAGGTCATCTACCTCAGCAAAGTTGAAGTCCTCTGCCTCTGCAATAGCCAACACCTCTTTACCCTCTACATCATTGAGGAACTCACCTTTCTCGTTCAAAAGTTTAAGAGCATTCCATTGTTTTGGGTTGTGACTAGCTGTCAAGATGATACCACCAGCTGCGTTCAATCCTGTTACAGCGAGCTCGGTAGTTGGGGTGGTAGCAAGACCGATGTTGATCACATCATAGCCCATACCCACGAGGGTACCGCATACCAATTGGTCTACCATCTCGCCACTGAGACGAGCGTCACGACCTACTACAATTGTTTTGTTGTCTGGCAACATTGCCTTACGTTGGGTAGCATAAGCTGCCACGAAACGTACAACATCTACTGGGCTCAAGCCCTCTGCTACGCGGCCACCGATAGTGCCACGAATACCTGAAATACTTTTAACTAGTGCCATTTTTCTTAGTATCTTTTGATTTTTATTTTAAGATCGTATCCATAAGGAGTCACAGAGCTGTTCTCCTCACTAAAGCCCATTTTACTTGGGCAGATGATTTTGTATTGTGCGTCTGTATACTTCATATACTTCAGCGCTGCTTGCCAACCTGTGCAAGCTTTATCTGACTGAACCAAATATTGAAACTTAACTGGATCAGGACTATCCAATGTGCTCCAACAGTAGAGTGTATCAGGATATTCCGTCAAGGTGTAGCGTTTGAAACGCAACAACACGGTTTCTCCAGACTCTATTTCAGCCTCCGCAGTATCACCTTTTTCCACCATATGTATGTAGAAATTGTCATAGTCAGGTACGCGATAGTACACATTATCGCCCCACACATCATCTGCTGGTAGGGTATCCACCACTACGATTCCACTACGACTGATATAGTTCTCTATCAGTTGGCGCTCTTTCTTCAGTTGCTCTGAGTAGATATTGCTATTACAGCTGTATAGTGCAAGCAATACCACGCTCATCAATATTAATTGTATCTTTTTCATATCTCCTCTAACTTTCAACATTCAACTTTCAACTCTCAACTTTCAACATTCAACTCTCCACACGAATCACAATCTTCAGATTCGTATATCCTCTTACCAAGCTTGTTCCCTCTACTCCGTAAGCAGTGTACCAAGGTGCTACGATATGCATTCGTTCGCCTCTGCGCATCATTTTCAGGGATTGATCAATGGCCAATGGCAAGGTGCCACCTCCTACATTAAATGTCTCATGCACATCTGCTATGACGCTATCATTGAGCTCATAGACTTGCATATCCAACACCACGGATTCGCCCTGTTGTAGCATTTCTCCCTGACGGACATCACGTCTAGCATACCAGAAGCCTCTTTTGTCCAATGTATAGGTTAGACTATCACTCTTGACATAGTCGCTACACTGTTTATCAGCCGCAGCAGTCATTTGTCTATTAAACTCTTGGTATGCCATCATCATAGAGTCCGCAGCTTGCTGCTCCTCTCCCAGTATTCTAACGGGTTGCGGTGGAGTATCTTGGCATGAGGCTAACACCATGAGCAGCACAAGCATCACGCTTGCACGGTCAATATTTATATTGAGTTTCAATCCACGCATACACATTTGGCTGCAAAATTACTATTTTTTTCTGACATACACAAGCAATACGTGGAATTATTTAGATTTTCGCCTATTCTTCACGTTTTAGCTTATCCTTAATAGGGAAATAGTCCGCATAGGTATCACAATGTCCTCGCACATATTTCGCAGCGGAAGTATTAGGATACTTCGTCACAACGGTGTAGTTGTTCTTATAGCGCAAGTAAGCCGCAGCTATTGCCTCGTCATCGGTATAGAGACTCAAAGCCTGTTCTACTAGTTGGTCATATTCATCTTCTATTTTTCCTCTTCGCTCGTCGGTCATCCATTCTCGATAGACTGCTGTGAAACAAGGATAACCCTGTCCATATTGTGTCAAAGCCCATACAGTGGTATAGGACTGGCGCATACCCACAGCGTAGTCGAGCATAGCGTCCGCTCTGCGATTAGGATCAATAGAGCTATTCTCCATCATCACCTGCAGGCGATGCATTTGATTGGCAAAATTCAACTTGCTGTTAGGTTTCTCTGGCAAGTTCTTAGCCTGCTCTGGGGCAAACGGGTCTTTTCTCAGGTTATAAGCTGTATTCAATCGTTTTTGATAAGATGGATTGACCTTGCTCAGAACTTCTACTGCCTTGGCATAATTGCGTTCGCGGATATACAAGGTACCTACAATATCGTACAGATAATCCTTGTCCACATAGCTCTTCTTCACCAGGAACTTCTCCAACTCTGTCTGAGGATTCAACACACTCTTGATATATCGCTCCACGCTAGCCGCAGGTATCGTATCCATGGCCATAAAAAAGTCGCTATAGAACACATGTCTCGCCTCAGGACTTACCAATGTAAATAGCATGTTATCTGCATAGTTAGTCAGCGCCAGAGAGAGGGTCGTTTCTCCTGCCTCATACAGACGTGGCACCACTTCTCCCAGAACCGTCTTACGCAGCATCAGGTATGGGTAACAGATATACTGCTTGTCGTACCAATTGCATGAGCGGTTATGTCGTATATTCCACTCCAATTCTCCAGCATACCTCATATTCTTTTTCACGCGTGCAGTATCCGCAATGACCTGCTCTTCCATCCATTTCAAGTCCTCTAGCAGCTGGTCTAGATACTTAGGAGTATATTCTTTTGTTTTTGCATCCAGATAGATACGCATCATGCGGATATTGTTTTGCATCATAGGCGATGTCTTATAGGTAGCGGCTGCGTATATATGCTTTGCAGCTGTTTGTGGATCACCGCCCTTATCTATCAAATAAGCAGACGTATAGTACCACATAGACATATCCTTACTGCGATGAGTCTGTAGGATGTATTGCACGAGAGAATTATACTGCTCATAGACAACAGAGTCAGGTCTCTTAAATGGATAACTTTGGTCCAACTCAAGCAACTCATTTTGCAAGGCAGGAGCCACCAGCTCTGCACAATCGGGATTCAAGTCGTACATATGGCGCACATAATCTACAAATCCCTCACCTCTAGTTCTAGCCAGCTCAGCCATCTCATTGTAATTACCCTGCTCCCAGAAATAACGATAGGCCGTTTCCATATCTCCCGTATGGGCATACGCGCCAGCTATATAATCCTTGATCAATCTACGCATGAGTGATGTCTCATCCCAATGCTCAATATCGTTTTCCCACAAATACAAGCATGCCTCATAATCCCATTGTGCAAAGAGCACACGTATATGCTGTAGCTGTAGTCTCTCGGTCAAGAACTTCTCTTGCTCGCTACCTTTCACCTCCTGCATCATAGCACGCACATCACTTAGCAGATAACCATAAGCATTTTCACCTTTCTTAGTGGGATAATACCATGGGTCATTGCTTACGCTACGTGCTTGTTCTATCTGCTTGGCCAGCAAAAGTACGCGTGCTGCGTAACCATTATCTTCGGTGAAAATATATTTAGCAAACGCGTTCTGCTGACACATCTTGATGCTTGGATCTTGCTTGCATTGTTGCATATCGGTAATGCTGAACTTGTACACCACTTTAGCTATTTGATCCAAAGGGATATCTTGCCCTGTATATTTTTGCCATCCCACTAGATTATCGTGGGTATAACTAGGGCGTGGGAACACGGGGTTCTCACGGTACTCTGCCACGTTGTAGTATTTATAGTTCTCTGGTAGGTCCGAGAATATGAAGCAGGCCCAACCGCATTGCCAACTAACGAGCGCTAGGACGAGTAAACAAAGTTTTTGTTTCATAATTAGTATAATTTGTTAGGTTGTTTTCATCTAGATGATATAGAATAATGGATGTTTGCTCGGTAAAGGGCAATAGTTTTTTGACCTTCTCTATGGTTTCCACCGACGCTTTCTCTCGACGAACCACATCATTTGGGCCTAGCCATAGATTTTCACAATTAACCCATCTTTGTACCAGATAATATACGCCATCTTCCGTATAGAATTGTTCCGTATTGTTATAGTCTAATCCACGAACGATGCTTTGAAACACATTATCCGTGAACCATATTCCCCACTCAAAGACTGGAAAGGCGTAGTCCAATGGCAGATCGTAACCCTTGTAATTTTTCAGATAAGGATATACATCTGCATAATCCAAGATCGAATTCTTGGTTTTTGGATGTTTAAACGAACCCGTGTTGTACATCATCAGCACACCGCGATCCACAGGAGGAACGGCCGAGCGCAACTGATGCAGACGAATGGTAGCACTTAGTTCAATACCCTGTTCATGAAGCAATGTGCGCACTTGCTCTAGAAAGCTGAAATATGCCTGCTCGGTCGTAGCGGTCCAGTCACAATCCAACTGTACCTCCTTGATCTTATCGCTCAACTCGTGATAGCTGCACATATTCAGGACACGTTCAGTCAGCTTCTTGGCATACAACTGACTATCGCTCTGCATAGCCTTGAGCGCTCTGAGGGTGATAAAGACGGTTGGCACGCACTCGTCTACGAGTGCCATGGTCTGTTGTAGGTTTTTGGCATCCTTAAACTGAATGCTCGCTATCGGACTTGGCTGAGTAGTGACGCCTTCTTTTTGCTCCACATCGACATCAAACATACGCAAATAGAGACGCTTGATATTGTGTTCTCGCAAAAATGCTTGCTCACTATCTGTTACTTGAAAGGTTGTGCGCCAATAATAGATACTGTTGCCCACAGGGCGTTCTCCAGGACTTGCCCATACGGATAGAGCAAACATACACGGAAGAAGGAGACAAAGAATGCTTCTTTTCATAGTTAATTTTGTTATTCTAATAAATTAATTGGATATCTGCTGCAAAGTTACTGATTTTTTCTGACATACACAAGCAATACGTGGAATTATTTAGATTTTCGCCTATTCTTCACGTTTTAGCTTATCCTTAATAGGAAAATAAAATGTTCCTAGTTTATCACAGTACCTTACGCACGGCTCTTAGGATAGGTTCCACGCTCATCGGTTGTCCCACAGCGCCTATCATCCACGCGTTAGGCGTCAGTTTGCCTTGTTGATAGATACGGATGTATTCTTTGGCAAACTCAGCAGGCGAGCTGCACTTAGCCAAATGCTCCTCTAATTGGAATTGCACTAACTGACCAATAGGATATCCTGGCAGATACAATGCATAGCCTACCATATGCGAGTATATGCCCAACAATGGGCAATCTTGTTCACCCAACAATGGTGCATAATACTTGTTCCACACATCGCCTGCTATACGCACGACGGCGTCTCTCAGTTCAGCAGCAGATGCTTGAGGATGATCGTACAACCACTGCCACATGGCCATATCCACCAGACTCACACCCATAATCTCGTACATACCCCAAATCATGTCCAACAACTCGTTGACCTCAGTGGCTGATTGCGCCTTGCTGCCGCGTTCTTTTGCTTGCTCATTTAGCAACTGCATATCGCGCTGTTGAAACAAAAACGCACTTGCCTCGGTGAAACCTGTATTAGGTATGCCCGCAAGCAGATAGTAATCCATATCATAGAGTGATATCACTTCTTCCACATTGTGTCCCATCTCGTGAACCGCAATATTATACCCTTTGTAATCCATACCTTGTCCACCGATGCGTGTACGCAATCGTGCTGGCTGTTCTCGGCCCACACAAGGACGAGCATGGCCCGAACCGCGAGCAGCTTCTACCACGATGTGCGACTGAATCTCATGGGCCTTATCGGCATCAAAACCTAGATCCATCAACATTCGCGCAATATCCTGCTCATAGGCCAAAGCCGTAGGATATAGTTTTTGTGTTTGTGCAGTCAAGTCATCCTCTGACACACCGCTACGGCTCTTGAAACCATCGTACCATATATCATATGGGCGCAAGTCACGACCCAAACGTTCACGAATAATAGCCGCCACCGCTTTGATCTCATCCGACTGTAACAAGGTGGTGAACAGTCGCTCTATCTCCTCTTGAGTGATCTCTAGATCGTCGTTGAAGGTTCGCAACACATGACTAGGAGCATCGGCACGGTAGGCATCCACCTGCTGCATCGCGTGGAAAATGTTCAATATATGTTGATAGCGAGTATCAGGTTCACGGCCACGCTCCACCACTACTCCACTCTCACGCTCTTGAACCTCATTGGAATATGGTTTCCAGCAATAGTCCTCATTGTTCACCACACACTCAGGTATATCCTGGTGAATAATGCGCAACATGATCTGGTAGATCATCTCTTGTTTCTCACGCGCATTTGGCACTTGTGCGTAGTTCGATTTGAGTTCGTCGCGCAAGTTCCAATGCGACAGCAGCGCCATCGGTTCGTTCCATAGTGCTTGTCCATCCTCATTGCGCACGCAGTGCATCATCACGTTGTAACCAGAGATATAGTTTTCCGCTTGGTTCATAGCTTGCGCACTATGGGCGTAGACGCTACCTGGGATACGGGTGTTGAACACCTCACCCATTCTGGCGTATGCCCATTCGAGACGAGTCCACTGTTGACCCAGCGTGTTTTTCTCGTCCAAGGTGTATGCAGGGAAATTCAGCACACAGATATGCGCTATCTTGTTGGCGAACATATCTTCCGCAAAATGCGCCATAGGACTATATCCGCTGATGATCCAGTCCACCATAGTTGGTTCGCCCTTACCCAGCAACACGGTAGGTTCTTGCAGGGTATTATTGAGCATATCCGCACTCTGCGCACACTGTTCCAAGATATAGGATAATCGGTCAAAGAGCAACTTCTTGCCTTCTGCATCGGCTATATACTGCGTGGCTACTAGATCCACAAATTCTTCCTCATGACCATCTGCTTCTAGCCACAGCGCAGCCAATTGTCGCACGCCACGCTCAGCCAATGCCATATCGGCTTGGGGATGAGTTTGAGCCAAAGCGCTAAGCGCTTGTTGTATAGTCGATTCACCGATCATAGAGTTTGTTGCCTGGGTTGGATGGACCATCATAATTACGATGCTCGCAATGATTGCTATTCTTCTCATAGGTTTAACGTGTTGGGTTGAAGTATTCCCTGTCCTGTGCTTACTTGACTACTATAGGAACAAAGTCAAATGTGATTTTCTCACCCACTGTTGCAACCATATAGTGAGGTTTCTTGTCCTCATCGGTCATCGAATCCACGATGATGCAAGTCATATCTTTGTATTGAGTTACCTCGCGTGAGTGATCGTGTCCGGTCCATAGCATATCTACGCCATGTGATTGAAAGAGATTGAGCAACGCATATGTTTCTTCAATGGAGAAGTTCGTAGCCACTCCTTGTGAGCTATCTCGCATAAAGAAATGGGTGTGTGTACATCCTACTATATGGCGGAAGTTTTCACCTTCTGCCCACTCAAGTGTCTCCTCGAGCCATTTGAGTTGTTTGCTACCCACGGTACCATCCGCAGAGTCAAACATGATATACAGATCGCGTTGACCTTGTGGGGTTTCTACGATAAAGTAGTAGGTACTGGTCTTGAATGTTTCTAAGAACGCAGGCCACTGGCTAAAACATATATCGTGGTTACCTGCCACTACCATCATCGTATCTTTCTTCAATGGGTTCTTAGGCATTGCTTCAAAAGCTTTATGCACATCTTGGAAGTGGTTTTGAGCATCCACCACGTCACCCAAGTGGACTGCTACGGGGCATGACATATCTTGGCGATAAGCATCCACAAAAGATCCCCAGCGGCTCATATCGGTGGTGATATGTGTATCGGTGCATACATAGACGCGGTAGTTCTCATCTGCGGCACGAAGGGTCACGAATGGGTGGGTTGCATTGTATTTTTCCGAATCGGCCAAGCGTTGGTCAATACGTGGAGAGGTACCGGATATGTTTCCTACCAAATCCAAACGAGCATCAGGACCACAAGCCGCCATTGCTAGGAGTGCAATAAAAAGAATATTTCTAAAGGTTTTCATAACTTTCAACTCTTAACTTTCAACTCTTAACTCTCAACTAAAATCTATACTCTGCGCCTACGCCTACTTCCGCAGCAAAGTAATGCGCATTCATATGGAACATACCTGCGTTCTTGTATTTGCCGGCTAGATGCAGACGCCAGTGCTCATCCACATCAAACCATCCTCTGACATAGAGCATAGGGCTCCAAGGGCGTTCCACCATATAGTCATCCACATTAGAGATAGCGGCTGCTATGTTCCAGCGTGAAGTTTGTGGACGAACGAAAGCCTCTATACGGTAGAGCAACTTGAATGGCTCAACCACTGTTCCGTTGTCGCTATTTCTCTCATAAGGCATAGGTATGATCACGCGTGAGAGCAGACCCAACTGTACGCTCACGTATTGCATACGATAACCCAATGATAGGGCGTGAGCCAGTTCTGTCACCTGATCGCGCACCACCATATTGGCCAATAGCCGATCTTCCAAAAACAATTCGCCGACAGGCAATGCAAACTTAGGACGCAATTGTACACCTAGGGTGTAGAAGTTGGCGGTACTCGCACGTAAATCTGCATCCATTTCAAAATGCTGATTGATTGGCATAAACGCACCTATATCAAAGTTCGCGTGTGAACTATAAATCAGATTATGGCCATAGCCTGCACGAAGCGTGAGACTATATTTAGGGTTGTCTAGCGACTGACCACAGACAACACCTGAAAGGCATAGAGCCAAAAGGATTAAAGACTTTTTCATTCTCATTAACAATTTCCTGCAAAGGTACGACAAAAAATGCACATATACAAGCGAAGCGAGAAAATATTATAAGAAAAAAAATAGATTTATCTATTTGTACTGATATTATCTCACTACGGGAGCTTGCTCATGATAGTGAGAATGATAGCAAGTACAAGCAGGCGTAGCCAATTTTCTTATAATATTTTTGAGCGTGCTGTAATATGGGCTGCATGATGCGAAAGTAGCTACGAGGGAATTGGTAGTTACTACCAAGGCAGATGTTCGAAGGTACGACAAAAAATGCACATATACAAGCAAAGCGAGAAAATATTATAAGAAAAAAATAGATTTTATCTATTTGTACTGATATTATCTCACTACGGGAGCTTGCTCATGATAGTGAGAATAATAGCAAGTACAAGCAGGCGTAGCCAATTTTCTTATAAGATTTTTGAGCGTGCTGTAATATGGGCTGCATTGAGCGAACGTAGCTACGAGGTGGGCGAGCATAGCGAGCTCGGTGCCCTCGAAGTTACAACCAAAAATGCAAATGCACAAGTATAGCAAGCAATTATTTATGAAAAAACTTGCGCGTTTCAAAAATCATTATTATCTTTGCAGTCCATTACATAAATACACTATATATTATGAAACGCATTCAATTCTACTTGTTAAGCACATTCTTGCTCCTGCTTATCGCTACACCATCTATGGCTCAGTCTACATCGGCATGCCTAGACAGTCTGCAACGCATAGAGAATAAACTACTCGAACAGAGCAATCAATACCTATCGCAACAAGATAGCATCTACCGTGTCATCGGACAATGCAAGACGGATCAAGAGAGAAAGGTACAACACGAAGTGCTTAAGAAGGTTGAAAGCAAACTGCACAACAATGCCAAGCAAATTGATAAAGTACGTCACGATCAGGAAGTCGAACGTGCACGCCTAGAGCATATCGAACGCGAAGCTAAGCTAGCTGCGAAACAAGCCAAAGTACAAGCTATCAGTCCCGTTCCCCTCAAAGGCGAACTCAACGGCCATTCATGGGTGGACCTAGGCCTGCCATCAGGAACCAAATGGGCGACCTATAATGTCGGAACCAAAGAGATCCATGGAGTGGGTACACGCATCGCTTGGGGCGAGATAGCGACCAAGAAGACTTTCTCGCCTAAGACCTATACGCTCAATGATGTAGAGTTATCCTCTTATGCAGGCGACCCTAAACATGACCTTGCTACTGCCAAATGGGGCGAAGGATGGTATACGCCTACCAAAGAACAATGGGATGAACTAATCAAATATTGCGATTGGGATTATGTGATGATCAACGGTATCAATGGTGTGATTTTCACCAGTAAAAAAACGTATAACTATATTTTCTTGCCTAGCACAGGTTATACCGATGACGAGACCTACAAACTCATATACACCACCTACAACTTGGCTTATTGGGGTTCTTCTTCCCATCGTGCTAGTGCGGCGTATGCGTATATAGCCAATTACGAGCAAGGTTATGTAGCCAGTACCAATAGGTATATAGCCCATTGCGTGCGAGCAGTCTGTGGTGTATCTAGCGAGACGGCCAACGCAGTTCAAACGGCAATAGAGGTCGTTCAAACTATCTCGGATGTAAACCAAGGCACCACATCAACGGTTCAAGAGAGCACATCCAAGGACAAGAAGAAGAAAAAGGTCACCGTTCAGGATGTCACCAATACTATCACCAACACGACTGAGAAAGCCAAAAAGGTCAAGAACACCATCCAAAAAACCACCAAGACCATCAACGCGATCAAGGGGTTGTTCGGACGATAGGATTCTTATCGGTGAATTTTACTACAAATTATTGCAATTTTGGTAGTGATTAAGGTAATTATACAACTATGAAACGAATACTTACTATATTGACAAGTATCTGTGCCTTGGTGGGATGTAAGGCAGATGGATTTGAGTCGGTGGATGCAGAGCGCTTTGCGCAGATCATACAAGATACAACCGTCGTCCGACTCGACGTCAGAACAACTGCTGAATACCAGCAAGGACATATACCAGGAGCTATACTGATAGATGTGACACAAGGAAACTTCTTGGAAGAAGCAAAACAAAAACTACCCAAGGAACAGACCATAGCACTATACTGCCGTTCAGGTAGAAGAAGCAAAAAAGCTGCGAATTTGCTAGTAGAAGAAGGATACAAAGTAGTGGAACTGAATGCAGGATTCAACAGTTGGAATGGTGAAGTAGAATAGGCTGTAGATCGCCTAAAGGGCGAACTAGGGTAATGGACAATATACAAAAAGAGCCGCTCGGGCTCTTTTTGTGTACTATAAGTAGTAACCTACGTTTGCCACAAAAAGGAACTACTATTTCTTGATAAAGCGCACTACTTGTGTGCCTACTTGGAGGAGGTAAGTACCATTAGTCAAGTTATTGACGTTCACTTGTGTACCCTCTTCTTGGATAAGCAGGCGACCTTGCAAGTCATAGACACGAAGTGCCTGTGCCTCAATACCCTGGATCATCAACAAGCCCTTGGTTGGGTTAGGATAAACAAGGATAGTGTTGCTATTTGAATTCCCAATATCCGTAGTTGGGCCTGATACTGAGAAAGTGATTCTCTTGATATTAGAGAGCGCTTCTGTGGCGAGGAGGTTGCCCTCTTTGTCGAGCAGTACCAGGTTGTCACCTTCGTACACCCATTTGCCGATCACAGCTACATCCTTGACCACTTCTGCACCAGAACGGTTCTCAACGACGATATTCAATGCCATCATTTGCATGCTGCAAACAAAAGCCAAAAAGAGAAAAAGTTTTTTCATTTTATTGTGGTTTTTCCATTGATCCTACGCAAGGTAGAGATTATTTGGGCGCAAAATTACAAAAATATTTTCATATGTGCAAATATAAAGGTAAGGAGTTTAAGGGTTAAACGGTGAATATCGGTGAATGACATCTCTTATTTATGTCTTTTATATATCTCCTAGCCCTAGCGGGCAGGTGTAATCGTTCGAGCGAATGCGAGATAAGAATTAAGAATTATGAATTTTGAGTTAGTAATTCTGTCGAATTCGATAGAATTAGTTAATTGCGTTGATTAATTAAGTTGACAACTACCTTTACCATCACATCTTTCTCTTCTGTTTTGCTTTCCGCAATCATCAGCGTCAAAGCAACTAGCGTGCTATCTGCAATGCGTTTGCTACCATCGGAGTTGTAAAGTATTTTGTTGTTATTTAAGAACCACAAGAACAATGTGGCAGCTATGCGTTTGTTGCCATCGCTGAATGAGTGGTTTTTTGTTACCAGATATAGCAACATGGCGGCTTTTTCCTCTACGCTGGGATATAGCTCTTCGCCACCAAAAGTTTGGTAAATCTGCCCGATACTACTTTTGAAAGAATCATCTTTCTCATTCCCAAACAATACTGATGCACCAAACTTATCGCGTAAGCGCTGAATTTGCTCCATAGCATTTTCATAAGTGGCATGAAACGAGGCTACTTTAGTAGTTTGGTCAATGGTCAAGCGTTCGTAATCGTAGTTATCAAGCGTATCAAGTGCATAGGTATAATCGACTACGACGTCAAGAAGATCTTGTGTCTCGATAGTGTTTTCCTGTTCTCGGTGTTGTAGCGTTCGCCCAACTACTTGTACTAATTGGCGCAATTCGCTAATTTGCTCATGGCGCAAGCGTTCGTTGATAGCATAGCCCTTGATGAGATACTGCTTCAATACACGGTTTGCCCATTGGCGGAATTGCACACCGCGTTGGCTTTTCACACGATAGCCTACGGAGATGATGACATCGAGGTTATAAATTGTTGCTTCAGTCTCTTGTATATACCCCTCTCTACGACCATATTTCTTGGGTAGTGCAAATTTTGCACATACCAAGGATTCGTCCAATTCTCCTTCCTTGAATACATTGCGGATGTGCCTTGAGATAACTGTTCTGTCTTTTTGGAAAAGATCCGCCATCTGTGCTTGGGTTAGCCATACTGTTTCATTCTCCAAACGTACATCAATTTGTGTTTGGTCATCGTCAGTTTGATAAATAATGATTTGATTGTTGTTGTCCATAATTTTGCTTGATTTTTAATTTTGCTGCAAAATTACTATATCAAACTGCTAAAACTTGTCAGTATATCAAAGAAAATTACAAAAAATGCATTTTTTTATTTTTTCGAGTAATGCGGGGTGAAGTATGTTTAGCTTGCTCCTTTTGCTTGATTTTGCATTGTGATTTACGAAAAAAGGAGCAAGCTATATATAGACAGAAAGGAAAAGGAGATAGATAGAAAAGATTCTCGGGGCAAAGATAGTGTGTGCTTGTCCACGATGTATGTACAAGCTTTATATTTTGTTAAGGAGTTCGCTTGTGGGCATCTCCATGCGGTTGAAGGCGAACCACTTCTTGCCGAGGTCCTTGATGCTGGCACCAAGGTGATAGACAGTATCGTCGATGCAAAGGAAGCGGTCGTGAGAGCGGTCGAACTCTATGACACTTATTGGAGGATATTGCGCATTGTGTTTTTGGATATCCAGTTGCAGTTGTGCGGTTGGCTTTTTGGTATAGATGGTAGCCGCCACTTTGTCTGCTCGTTTGGATAGTATGGTTAGCACGCTATCATCAATGTAGTTGTCGATGAGGATGATGCGTGTGGTGGCTTCGCGTATACGGTCGTTGATGAAGGTGTAGGCATCGAAGATTTGCCCATCGTAGAAGATACCTTGGTGGGGAGGTCGGCTTGTACGGACGAAGAAGTCGATTTTTTGTTCTACATTTTCAATGCGTTGTTCATGTGCTCGCAAGCGTTTGTCAAAGTATTCTTCTACATATACAATTCGCTGATTAACAGCATAACCACGAAGCATATAGTCTTTTAGTACTTCAGAAGCCCAAATACGAAATGCGGTGCCTTGTTGAGATTTTACACGGTATCCTACTGAAATGATTACATTTAAGTTGTAGAACTCCACATCACGAATAACTTGTCTATTTCCTTCTGTTTGAACTGTTGCATTTTTTGCAACACTTCCCTCGTAAGTCAACTCTCTCTCTTGAAAGATAGCCTTGATATGTCGTGAAATAACGGATTTGTCTCGTCCGAATAAACTCGCCATTTGATTTAAAGTTAGCCATACTGTTTCATTTTCTAGTTTTACTTCCAAAGACATTTGCTCATTTGGTTGGTACAATACAATTTCGTTTGCCATAATTTTGCATTTTTTTGAAATTATCGTTTGAGTATTTTTAATACGAAATAAGAATTACGCTGCAAAGGTACTATATCAAACTGCTAAAAGTTGTCAGTATATCAAAGAAAATGCAAAAATCCGCAATTTATTTTGCCAATTATACCTCAGAGTGGGAAAGTTACTACTCTAACGCCCCTCCCATTCGACACATTTCAGTTTTCAGTTTTCACCTTTCACCTCTACCTTGTCTTTTCCTAAAATTGGTTCACAGTTTTTGTAATATGCAAATTGTTTTAGGTTTACTTTTGAAAGTTATGGTTTTATTTTCAACTTTTATGTTGAATTATTTGTGTATATCAAAAAAAAACTATACCTTTGCACCAAAATCGTAACACGTATTACGGTAATGCTCGTTACGATTACATAAAAACTATAATATTATGAAGTTCTATAATAGAGAAAAGGAATTGCAATTGCTGCAAGAAATAGAGGCAACATCTCGTGATTATTCACAAATGACAGTGCTGGTAGGTCGTCGTCGAATAGGCAAGACAAAATTGTTGCTAAAATTTATAGAGGGGAAACCTGCTGTGTACCTATTTGTTTCGCGCAAGAGCGAAGCTATTCTTTGTCAGCAGTTTGTAGAGGAAGCAGAAAAGGCACTAAATATTCCGATTGGTCAGTACACGCATATAGCCTCGCTGTTAGAACACTTAATGCGCATA
>JAFOYE010000002.1 GCA_017391525.1 Paludibacteraceae bacterium
TGCCTCGTCAGCGTGAGCCTTAGGAATTGGAATTGCGTTTGCATCAGGTACACCACCTGTATTAACTGACACGAAACCACCAGCTTGCATGATCTTGTCGTATGCCTCGCGGTCCACCATCAAGTCCTTGATTACAGGGAAGGCACGGCTACGCCATGGCTCGATAGTGATAGTCTCGCCATCTTTGAACTTGCGCATGTGCAATTGGCAAGTGGTAATAGCGCTGTCTGGTCCGTGTGGGTGACCGTTCACATACATAGAGCACATACCGCAGATACCCTCACGGCAGTCGTGGTCGAATGCGATAGGATCTTTGTGTTCGCTGATGAGTTGCTCGTTGAGGATGTCAATCATCTCCAAGAACGAAGCACCTTGGAAGATGTGTTTGAGTTCGTAGGTCTCGAAATGACCTTCTGCCTTTGGTCCAGCTTGACGCCAAACCTTCACTTTAATGTCAATGTAATTGTCCATTGTAGTTAAATTTATAAGTTGTTTATATGTTTGTTTGTAATTTTCGAGTTGTTATTGTTTAATTTCCCAATGTCCATTTTTGTTTGCTCCGATACGCACAAGTTGTCCTTCTTGCTGTAGTTTACGGAGTACCTTTCGTACTCCACTATCCGACATAGAGAGCATCTCCATGAGCTGAGAAACTGTAACAGTAGGGGTCGCTTGAATGATATTCAGTATCTTATTTTCAGATTTATCCGTTACTTTATCCGTTACTTTATCCGTTACTTTTTGCTGTTCATTGATTGTTTGCAGAATACATTTCAGCATAAAGTTGATAAAAATGGTACTCTTGCCTTGTGCGTCGGATTGTGCAATGGCATCGTAGTAGTCCTGTTGGTGTTGTTTAACGATGGTTTCTACTGGCAGCCAAGCAAATATGCCTTTCCAACGGCTGAGCAGCATTGTTTGCCAATAGCGTCCCATGCGTCCGTTACCATCCATGAAAGGATGAATAAACTCGAACTCATAGTGGAAGACGCAACTGCTAACAAGCGGATGGGTGTCTGTCGTGCTAATCCATTCGAATAGGTCTGCCATTAGGAACGGTACATTATCTGCTGGTGGTGCCATGTGGATGCATTGCTCACCTGCAAAAACTCCTACGCCACCTTTTCTGTATCGCCCTGCATTATCTACTAAGTCTGTCATCATCAGTCCATGCGCACGCAGCAAATCTTTTTCTTGGAACGCATCCAAAGACTGCATTAGTTGATATGCTTGTACCGCATTTTTTACCTCTTGTATTTCGTTTGGTGCTCCTAGTACATGCTTCCCGTTGATAACATCCGTCACCTGTTGTAGCGAAAGGCTATTATGCTCTATCGCTAACGATGAATGGATGGTTTTGATCTGATTTTCCTTTCGCAGCATTGGAGATGGCATGCGTGCTCCGAGCATGACATTTAGGGCTCCAATCTGTTCTGAAATCTCAGAAACCAGCCGTAATATTTCATCTGTTATTGTAAACGGTGGCGTGTACATGTTGGGGTGGTTATTTTTGTACTAGTATATGCAATTCATGCCAAATGATTAATCAAAATTTCGGTCTTTTCACAGGGTGAACTAGTATCTTGTTCAATCGCTTTAATGTTATGTATATATGGTCTTCAGGCCTCTCAAATTCGAGATAATGTTTATATTCATCTTTCATTAAGTATTCTATGATGTGTTGAATATCAGCAATATTTTCGTCTGTAAGGAGTTGCTTGCATATTATTTCTTCAACATCAAACCCACATTCTTCAATCCATGGACGGTTATGCAAAAGATTCCTTTTGGCTTCTGCTGCTGTTTTCCCTGTTTCTCTTCCTAAAACTTGACAGTTTTCTACAATATGTCCTTCTAATGGTGGTTCAGTATAACCTTCGCAAGTATAAAAAATATATTCATTCATATTTTTACCATGCTATATTGTTTATTTGTTTTATCCCTTCGTACATTGCAACAACTCTATCATAGTCTAAGAATGTAACTCTCTTTTCTATCGGCTGAAACATTGATACATGTAATTTATCTTCGAACTCTTTTTTACGATGTTTATCTGCCACTATGTAAAATCCTGCAGAAAAGTCTTGTAATTCATAAAATTTAGAGAGAGAATTTTTTATATCAGTCGTATGTTCTACTTCATAAAAATCTGATGGCATATTACGTTCATTAAACCAAATTACATCTATAGTCTTTGCCCTTTTTAAAAGATTGTCATAGGTAAATGGTAAAAGTTCTGTCGTATTGGTAAGCTCACATAATGATTGTCCCATAAATTTCCGATTTTTGTCCTGTGCTGGAATATAAGTCGTTTTTTTGCGCATATTACCAATTTCAACTAACAATCCTTGATAATAACCATGCGAAAATTGTTCTTCACTTTTAGTATCCCCCATTTGAAGTTCAAACAATTTCAAGACTTCTTCTCTCATTTCTTCAAGCGCCCATAATCCTGGCTGTATCTTAAAGATTTGATTGCTCTCTTGCACAATCCTTCTAACAGATGCTTCTGGTGTTTTTGTTTTCCAAGTGGAGAAGTCAACAACCTCATTCAACCTACGAAGAGTTGCGAATCCGCCTTCCTTGCGCATCGCTTCAATTACTTGATAAGATTGACTATTATTTTTCATATCAGTTAGTTGAGATTTGTATTAATTGAGGGTATAAAATTGTTTTTCTTACATTACCATCACTGCTTTTAAGATAAGCACTATAAAGAGAATCTTTGCTTTCAATTAAAAGCAAACTGGCATCTTCTTTTTGTGGATATTCTGTTATCTTAACTGTTGATGTTTGTTTTAATGGGTCTACGCATACATTTTGCCTAACCACATTCTGTAATTCAGTATTTAAATGAACTCGAATTAATATTCGCAACTCTTTTATTATATGTTTATTCCCGTTGATGTCCAAAATATACATTTTTTCAGGCGGAGTAATAGTTAGCGGAAGATCGCCTGATGGATTTTTTGCCTTAGAGAGAGCTTTTTGAATACCCACAACCATATTTGGAATGCAAACCTGTAAAATTTCAGCCATGTATGTTATGGGGTCTATTTCAGAATTGGTAGAGCAATAATAAAAATTACCCTCATTATCATAGTGCTCAGGATTGTTCTCGTCCTCTACAACTATGCTATATGGCATCTGAATTTCAATCTTACTGCGGGTATAAAAAATTTCATATGGAGAGAAAATGTTCTCAAGAGGGATATTATTCAACTGAAACAATCCGATTTTATGATTATTAGCTTCTTGTATAGCTGCTTTTGTAAATCCTGAAGTAGAAACTATAACGCCTTTGTTAATTTGCTTAATGTTGCTACATTTTGTAATAAATCCATCAATGACGGAAACATCAACTTTTCTTTTATAATCTTTACATTCAAAAGCAATTCCAAAATCCATCCCCTGTATCCTGGTTTTTACATATACATCAATCTCTCTGTTATTTCCTGAAATGTTTGGGAATATAACATTAGTTTGTATATCAGTATCTGGGCAATTCTTCAAATGATCTTGAATTGCCGATACTAATTGTTCTAATGCTTTTCCTTTTTTCATTCTTTGGGTTATTAACTGATTGATTTTTCCACAATTCCCATTTTGGGAAGAGTCGCTTTTTTACTTTTGTTCGTTTATTTGTTTTGTAGATGAAACATATAATAAATCCTTCAATCGTAGAAAAGATGGTTCTTCGGAAAGTTCAATATACGATTTAGCAATAGCATAAGAATATTCCTTAATATCATTAGAGATTACTTGAAATCCTCTCTGCTTGAAATACATGCCAACCGAATTAGTACCAACAAATAGGTCCACAAAAATGGGATCTTGTGGAATGTTGATAGTATTTACTACCTGCGTTATAAAAGGTAATAATTTCGTTTTATTTCCGTAATACCTCATGCAAGAAACACTATGTTCATTTACAAATTCGAACGTGGAATAACTACTTTAAACTGTTCATTCTCAATATCATTTGTTAGTACTATATCTGGTTGTTCTTTCAAGGCTCTACGGATACCAGAACCAATCCCTCTATATTTCATTATCTTAGATGAATATGATACGATCAACGGATTTCGAACAACAGCATTTCCCATTTTGATGTTATCTATAGTCAAACTATTAGGTAAACGTCCTGGACTAATTAACTCAACCCTATCATCAAAAATAAATAACAGAACAGGTGAATTGCGTGAGTAATCTCTATGCGTTAGAGCATTTTGTAATAATTCTTCTAATGCGACCTGTGATATTTCAAGAATACCTGTTGAGTTAAAATTTTGTCCTTGCTGTGTATGTCTAAGATTTCTTAGCAAAAAACTCATTCCCTTTTCAAACATCTCTGGTATAGTCCCCACAATATCTTCACTATCTCGATATTCAGTCCCACTAATATCGTTTCCATAAAAAGAAACAGCTTTTATACAAAAGGCTGGACGATATTTTTGAGGATTCTTTGAGAAAAACATTAATCCACCTAATGTTAGGTTTTTATCACGTAATAAATTTATATTTTTATAATCTTGCTCATTAGTAGATTCTATGTCTTCATCTATTGTGTGTAAATAATTGACAACTCTTTCATTATTAATATCTGCAATAGAAGTATTTGGAACTCTCATTTCATCAAGATATATCATACCACTCTGCTGAAATAGACGAATTTGCTCGTTATTATCAGTTAGTTTTCGTTTATCACTTCCTTGCTTAATCCATATTCGACCTTGATTATCTTTGTATGGCTTAGCTATGCCTTCTTCAATAAAAACGACCAGAATATTACATAATTTATTTTCACTTTCTGTAATCGTGATAATATCCGTTGTGACAAATATTTGTGGTTTAATAGCATCTGTCGCAATATTACCGATTTTTTGATTATAATCACGAATCTGTTCATCGGTCAAACCTTTTATTTCACCTGTTTTATCAACTATACCAAATAATATCATACCCCCTGAGGAATTAGCCATTGCTATCATTTCAGCAGCAATGCCATCTATACTATCTAAGCACTCCTTAAATTGTACCGTGCTAGTTTCGCCACGAGATACAATATTTAATAAATCTAAAGTATTCATGTTCTATTTTTATTTCCAAATGTTATAAATATATTTTCTCTTGTTAAATGCATCTTTTCCTCCTTCCATAATATTAACTATGGATTTTTGTATTGTAGGTACATCAATAGACCCCATTTGCATATTAATCTTGGTATTATCTTCAAAAGAACAAGCTACAATGTGCTCACTATCGCCCAAAACAGGTATATTGGCATTATGAGTAGCAAAAATAAATTGCATTTGCCCCTTCAATTTGATAATTTCACGTATTACTTCTTCGTATATTGTTTGGTTATCTAAATCATCCTCTGGCTGATCAATAATAAGAACATCGTTATCCTTTTGTGCAAGCAAGAACACGATCAATGCCGAAGCCCTTTGTCCCAAAGAATGCTGCGTTAATGGTTTTCCTTTATATTTGATTGTAACCTTATCTTCCACACGGAATGTTAATAATTCTGACATATTCGAGTTATATCGCTCCATGAAAGCATCACTACAAGAAGGGAATAAATGAGCAAATTTTTCTTTATCTCGATGAATAGCTACAAAGTCTATAAAATTCTCTATTATAGACTGATATGTAACCTCTCTAATATTGGTCCCGCGAAATATATTCTTGAGTTCTTCGTACAATTTGCCTCGTTGTCCCTTATATTCAATTTCCAATACTAAATTCCCATTTGCATGATTAATTTTATCAATCTCTTGCTTCTTAATTTGATACTGTTCATGCCATAAGTTTTCAAGTTCTGATAACTTTGCTAATAATTTCAAATTCAACTCTTCTTTCCGAGCAATTTGTTTCTCAATTTCGGTCAACTTTATTTTTGAAGTGTTTATTACTCGGTTCAAAGTAATAAACGTATCGGGGTTAAGAGTGTCGGAATGAATTTCACGTTTTATTTTGGCAAACTCCTCAGCCATTTCCGAACGCTTTTCTTCAATTAAACGTTTCAGTGTCTCAAATTTCTCCAACAAACTTTTAACTTTTGAATGAATCATTTTCATCTCAGATACTGTTTTGTAGACATCACCGAGAACGATATTTGCTTGACTAAATATATCAGTACTTTTTTCTGAACCATTTAGAGAATTAGAGAATAAACCGTCAAAATCAGTTATAACATCCTCTATTGCCTTTTCGTATTGAAGTATTTTCTCTCCTTGTTTACTAATCGTTAGGCTATCTTGTTCAAATAGGGTTTGAGACTTTAATTTTTTTTCAACGCCAGCAGCTGTAAAATATGCAAGGTTTTGTTCAGCATCTTTAATTATTTTATTAGTCTCTTCTTTTAAATAATCTAGATTCTTAATTTTGTTTGTTTCATTGATAATCTCAGATATCTCCAAATATAGTTGTTGTACTTCACTATCTTTTTCACGTAAGCGTGAGCCTATCAAACGTTGAAGTAGATCTGATTCAAAATCATCCTGTTTATTGGATAGGTCCTTTTGACCAAAATATATTGGGGTATCTAAGATTGCTTCAATAGAACAATCTTTTATCTCGTTTGTTAAATTATTAAAAATATACGATTTTTGCCCATATATTTTTTCAACACGATAGACTTGTTCATCTTTCTTGTTATGAATAAGCACAATAACCTTACCACCACTACCTAATATATATGAAATAAGGTTGTTCTTATACACTTCATCAGCAGAAGAATGGGATAAATTTATCCCTAATGTATATCTAAGGATTTCAATTATTGATGATTTTCCGCTCCCTCGAATACCTATAAAATTATTTAACTCTGGGGAAAAATGAATAACTTGACCATCTAGTTTACCACCGATAAATTGAATGGATTTTATATAAGAATTAGACGAAATTATTTGTTCATCTGATACCCTATGGTTATAATCCATTAAAGCATATTTAAGTGCTTCAAAGTTAAAACTTCCGATTTTTACATATGTTTTTTTTTCTCGCCCATTTTGTATAGAAGCCTTGCCCACTTCTTCGATATTCTTACAATCAGATCCTTCCACACAAGCAGGAAGATTAGTAGCAAACCAATGGCGGTATGTTTCCAACTTACTATAAGTTCGAATTTTTTGTAGTCCTAACACAAATTTATGAAATAATTCCGTCCGAGCTATCTGCTGTATTCTTCCGCCATCTAGCTCCTCGAAAAAGCCACGACTATCTTCTACATGTGCTAATATTACAAATGAATCTCTTCCCTGATTTTGGTGTTCTTCAAGTTTTTGCAATAGTTGCTCCAAACTATATTTACATCTTTGATTTTCATTTTCCCTATTGCAAATTCCTTCAAATGCTGCAACCAAAAATTGTTCAATATAATTTTCTCCATTGTTTAACCAAGTTGATTCGTCAAATACAATAAGACAATGTATCCCATTAGCCCCATCACACACCGATAATTCTACACCAGGAATAAGCCAAATGTCATTTTTTTTCGCTTGCTTGCGCAAACACTTGAATTCGTCTTTATCAAACTTATTATGGTTGGTAATAACACCTACTTGAACCTGTTCTTTAATCAATTTAGCAATATATGTAGATATGTATTCGGCATCATTTCCATCATACTGAAATTCTTTATCTTTGTTTGTGTGCAGATGAAAATCCACACGCAACCAAGTTGCACCATTTTGAAATACATCAATCTTGATAGGTTTATTAATTAAAGTTGTATCCATATAGTTCGTTATCTGTGTTTTTTATCAAATGTTAGTATCATTGTATTGAAACCGCATTTATTTACTCTGTTTGTTGTTTCGTTAGTTGGGCGATGGTGAAGCCACGGAGGGTTTTGTAGCGTTGCACAGAGGGTTTATTAGCTGTGGCGCGCTGGTGTTTGTCAAACTCTGCTTGCCAGTACGCCTTGCGTACGGGGTCGGAGAGTTCTGCCTTAACCTGTGCGACTACTTGGGCGAAGTTGGCATTCAAGTCCTTTTGGTGCTGCGTAATCTTCTTAGGGTCGCGGCGTTTAGGATAGTTGCTAATCACCGTTTGACCATAACGCATAGTGACATAAGTCTCACTATCGCCAGAAAGTCTGCCACTAACACTGCTAAAAGGTATTTCTAGTTTCGCTTTTGCCATCGCTTATTCCTTATTATATATAGTAGGGCATTTGCCCGATAATTCTCTTGTCAATATCACGGCTATCCTCCAATCAACTCACCTGTCGTTGCCGTCCCGTTGCCCCTATTCTATGCTTGCGCTTGTTCCTCGGAGTGGGAACTCCTCGGGCGCTGCGCTCGGAGTGCGTTCCGTCGCACTCCTTCACATTGCCGTGTTCGTTGCTAGAAATCACGGCTATCTTCCACATTACTCGCCTGTCGTTGCCGTCTCGTTGCCGTGTCGTTGCCGTGATTGGCAGGTAATTGATAGGTAACCTACAGACAAATTATAGACAACTCACAGACAATTTATAGTCACACTAGCCATTCTAGAAACACTAGGTATCATAGTACAAATCGTTCTAGAAGCACTAGATATTGTTAGTATTCATAGTTAATCAAGGTAAATAGTAAGATAGCGGAGGCGGATGACCTCCGCTATCTTGATAATTACGTATTAGCTCTTATAGTTACGAGTTTTACGTTCGGTGAATTCATAGTCGAGTGGCTCCTTGATAAGCTCTGGTTCGCTGTCCTCGCCAGTGTATTTCCAGCAAGCTACATAAGAGAACTTATCGTCTTGACGCATTGCCTCGCCCTCTGGAGTTTGATACTCCTCACGGAAGTGACCACCGCAAGACTCCTCACGGTTCAAAGCGTCAACTGCCATCAAACGACCAATCTCGATAAAGTCAGCTAGACGGAGAGCCTTCTCCAACTCGTTGTTCAATGAGTTAGCCTCACCTGGGATATATACATTGCTCCAGAACTCTTTCTTGATTGCGTCGATCTTCTCAACAGCAGTCTTCAAGCTTTCAGCAGTACGACCCATACCAACGAAGTCCCACATTACAAGACCCAACTCCTTGTGGATAGAATCCACAGAGCGGTTACCTTGAACAGCCATGAGCTTCTCGATCTTCTCGGTGATACCCTTCTCTGCCTCAGCGAACTCTGGGAGGTCGGTGGACATACGAGGAACGCCGATTTGGTCGCTCAAGTAGTTTTGGATAGTATAAGGCAATACGAAGTAACCATCAGCCAAACCTTGCATCAATGCAGAAGCACCGAGGCGGTTAGCACCGTGGTCAGAGAAGTTAGCCTCACCAATACAGAAGAGACCCTTCACGCTGGTTTGCAACTCATAGTCAACCCAGATACCACCCATAGTATAGTGGATAGCAGGGAAGATCATCATTGGCTCCTCGTATGGGTTCTCGTCCACAATCTTCTCGTACATTTGGAAGAGGTTACCATATTTAGCCTCTACGACATCCTTGCCAAGGCGTTGGATAGCGTCAGAGAAATCGAGGAACACAGCAAGACCCGTGTTGTTAACACCATAACCCTTGTCGCAACGCTCTTTAGCAGCACGTGAAGCTACATCACGTGGTACGAGGTTACCGAATGCTGGGTAGCGGCGCTCCAAGTAGTAGTCGCGATCTTCTTCTGGGATATCACGACCCTTGATCTCACCGCGTTGGAGGCGTTGAGCGTCCTCGAGTTTCTTAGGAACCCAGATACGACCATCGTTACGGAGTGACTCAGACATCAAAGTCAATTTAGATTGGAAGTCACCGTGCTTTGGAATACATGTTGGGTGGATTTGTGCGTAGCAAGGGTTAGCGAAGTAAGCACCGTGGCGGTACATTTGCATAGCAGCAGAACCGTTAGATGCCATCGCGTTGGTAGAAAGGAAGAATGCATTACCATAACCACCAGTAGCTACAACCACAGCGTGACCGAAGTAACGCTCGATGCGACCAGTAACAAGGTTACGAGCGATGATACCACGAGCGCGGTTCTCGCCGTTCTCGTCCTTGATCATAACTACATCCAACATCTCGTGACGGTTGTACATCTTCACTTTGCCCTTACCGATTTGGCGGCTGAGTGCAGAGTAAGCACCGAGGAGAAGTTGTTGACCTGTTTGACCCTTAGCATAGAAAGTACGAGATACTTGCGCACCACCGAAAGAACGGTTGTCAAGCAAGCCGCCATATTCGCGAGCGAAAGGAACACCTTGAGCCACACATTGGTCGATGATGCTGTTGCTCACCTCAGCAAGACGATATACGTTTGCCTCACGAGCACGGTAGTCACCACCCTTGATAGTGTCGTAGAAGAGGCGATAAACAGAGTCGCCATCGTTTTGGTAGTTCTTAGCCGCGTTGATACCACCTTGTGCTGCGATAGAGTGTGCACGACGTGGAGAGTCTTGGATACAGAAGTTGAGGACGTTGAAGCCCATCTCTGCGAGGGATGCCGCAGCAGATGCACCAGCCAAACCAGTACCAACTACGATCACGTCAAGACGACGCTTGTTGGCAGGGTTGACCAACTTCTGATGGTCTTTGTAATTGGTCCATTTCTTCTCGAGTGGACCAGCAGGAATCTTCGCCATTTCAGGCGTGATTACCTGCGCAGTTTCTTTTTTTGTTGCCATATGTTGTTTAATTTTTGTTCAAAATTGTTCAAAGTGGTTCAATGTTGTTTAAAATTGTTCAGGGTGGTTCAATGTTGTTCAAAGTGGTTCAATATTGAACGCGAAGCGCTGAACTATACGGAACAGCCCAAGGGGCTACTGAACCATGTTATTTCTTATGCGCAGAGCATGCCGATACCAGCGCCGAGGTAATAGAATACTACTACAGCGAAGAGACCAACTACCAAAGTAGCTACTACGTTACCAATGCATTTAACGCGTTTCATCCATTTGAGGTTGTTGAAGCCCATGGTGTGGAGAGCAGACCATACGCCGTGACGGAGGTGGAACCACAATGCGCCCAACCATACGAGATAGAGTACGCAGTACACTTGACCCCAGATAGGAGTAGTGAAGAGGGCTTTTACCATGTTAGCACCATCTGTAGGACCAAACTCGCTAACAGAGAAATCATGGAAACCAGTCATGTGCATGATCTCGGTAAACTGCATCTTGAACCAGAAGTTGTACAAGTGCAATACGATGAAACCGATCACTACAAAACCGAGTACGAGCATGTTCTCAGACTCCCACTCAACGCCTTCGCGCTTAGCGGTAACAGCATAGCGGTCTTTACCGCGAGCCATACGGTTTTGAATGGTTAGGTAGATAGCGTACAAGAAGTGTACTACTACCAAGAATGCCAATCCTAGGGTTGCAACCAATGCATACCAGTTAGCTCCCAAGAGTTCGCAAATTGTGTTGTAGGCGTCTTCTGAGAAGATTACTGCGAGGTTCATAGAACCGTGGAACAGCAAGAAGAGCACCAACGCCAAACCAGTGATACTCATCACTAATTTACGGCCAATAGATGAATCTTTTAACCACATAAGTTTTTGATTTGTTTTTAGTTGTTTATAATTTATTATAATGTTATTGTTGTTCTGCTATACAATGAACGTGCAAAGGTACGAAAAATATCTGACTTAACCAAATCTTTCTAACAAAATATGTTCTAAAATATAAAATATGCTAAAAACTTTAATATTTGTGTACTTTCTGTTTTTTTTCTTGCGTATTTGCAATATTTTTACTACCTTTGTACGCTAATTTGGTCTGATGAAAAATATGCTTCGAAAACGACTATACATATTGTCATTTGTTCTCCTTTTGTTTTTGCCTGCGAATGCACAGATAGAGGGGGCTGGAAGTAGTGTGTTTCATTTTATGGGACTACCTGCTTCTGCGCGATTAAATGCTTTAGGTGGAGAAAATGTGTCAATTGCCGATGGTGATGTTAGTATGGCATACATGAATCCAGCCTTGTTGACTTCGGAGACAGATAAGGTACTGCAACTTAATTTTGCATATTATCTAGCAGGTACAATGTTTGGAAGTGCAATGTATGGACATAATTGGGGCGATAACTATTTTTCTGCATCAATTCATTATCTTGATTACGGAAAAATGGATTACACAGATGAGTGGGGGCAGATTACTGGTGGCACTTTTACGGCCAAGGATATGTGTGTACATTTTACTTATGCGCGTCAATTGGGTCCTATGTTCCGAGTAGGTGCTACAGTTAAGCCGATATTCAGTGTGTATGAGCACTATACTAGTTTTGCTTTAGGAGCAGATGTGGGTGGACATTTTCAAACGAGAGATAGCCTCTTCCAAATGGGATTGGCGCTCCGCAATATAGGATGGCAGTTGAAAGGCTTTTATGAAGAAGATTGGGGGCAGCATACCGAGATGTTACCGCTGAATCTAGAGTTGGGTATGTCGCTTCGTTTGGCCCATGCACCATTGCGCTTTAGTGTGACCATGCATAATTTGCAACGCTGGAATTTGGCACCGTGGGAAGAAGAAGTAAAATGGTACGATATGCTTTTTAGACATACCATTTGGGCTCTGGATATCGTGCCAAAAAGTGAAAAATTCTACCTTACTGTGAGTTACAACCATCGACGTCAAGCAGAAATGGCTATTAAAGAGGTGAGTAGTATGGCCGGTTTGGGTCTAGGTGCAGGATTGAAAATAAAGAAATTTAGATTGGGATTGGCCTATAGTCAATACAGTAAGTCTAATTTTACGTTGCAAGCATCCTTGTCAACCGATATCAATCAATTTTTGAAATAAATACAGCAATTTACTTTATGAAATCAATCATCGTGGCCATTGATGGCTATTCTTCTTGTGGTAAATCGACAGTGGCTAAGGCTCTAGCTAAATATGCTGGATATACTTATGTGGATACAGGTGCTATGTATCGTGCTACGGCGTTGTATGCATTTAGGCGATTAGGCGATGAGGCTCTGAACCGAGAGGCTGTTCTAACATTGCTCCCAGATATACATATTGATTTTGTTCAAACATCAGAGGGGCAGCATGTTACGTTGAATGGTGAAGATGTGGAATCACTCATTCGTACACTAGAAGTGGGTAATATGGCGTCACAGATTTCTACTATCAAAGAGGTACGTGCTTTTTTAGTGGCGCAACAACAAGCCATGGGAGATAAGAAGGGTATTGTGATGGATGGAAGAGATATAGGCACGGTGGTTTTTCCTAATGCCGAATTGAAGTTGTTTTTGACTGCTTCGCCAGAAGTGCGTGCAGAGAGACGTTATCTAGAGTTGAAGGCAAAGGGGGAGAGTCCTATTCTTGAAGAAGTATTGGCGGATGTGAATGATCGTGATTATAGAGATACGCATCGCGCAGAGAGCCCACTTCGCCAAGCTGATGATGCTGTTGTGGTGGATAATAGCCATATGACCCGCGAGGAGCAGATGGATTATATTATAGGTGTATTTAGAGAACGCTGCGCTACTGTTTAGTGTTTAGAGATGAAGGTTACTATCGACGAATATTCTGGATTTTGCTTTGGTGTGACATCGGCCATAGAAATAGCAGAACGTGAACTACAGAAGGGAACGTTGTACTGTTTAGGAGATATCGTGCACAATGGGCAAGAAGTGGATCGGTTGGATAAGTTGGGATTGGTGACGATAGACTATGATGATCTTCGCACGTTACATAAAGTGCGCGTGCTCTTGCGTGCGCACGGGGAACCACCTAGTACGTATCGGATAGCGCAACAGAATAATATTGAGATTATTGATGCGTCGTGTCCTGTTGTGTTGAAATTGCAAAAGCGTATCCGTGATACGTATGAGATGCTGCATGGCAACGCTCATGGAGCACAGATTGTGATTTTTGGTCAAAAAGGCCATGCGGAGGTGATAGGGTTGGAAGGGCAGACCAATAATACCGCTATTGTGGTGGAGTCGCTCAATGATTTGGATAAATTGGACTATACCAAACCAATTTATCTCTTTTCGCAAACAACCAAGTCTGTTGAGGAGTTTCGTGCTATTGTAAAGGCTATTGAGGCGAATAGGCAAATAGGCGAAGAGGCGAGAGATATAGAGCCTACATTCGAATACCACGATACTATTTGTCGCAATGTGGCTAATCGTGTAAAACGCTTGCAGGATTTTGCGCAAAGCAATGATATTGTGATTTTTGTAGGAGGAAAGAAATCTTCTAATGCAAAAGTGTTGTATAATCACTGCTTGGAGGTTAATTCTAGCACAGTTTTTGTGAGTAGTGTAGATGATCTGACAGACGAAATAATTGCTCAATGTCATTCGGTTGATAGGGTGGGTATCTGTGGAGCTACCTCTACACCAAAATGGCTGATGGAGCAGATTAAGTTGAGAATTGAAAGTTAAAAGTTTAGTACTTGATTATATGGAGTTTAAGCCAAAGACAATAGGTGTGTTGACTTCTGGTGGAGATGCACCGGGTATGAATGCAGCGCTGCGTGCCGTAACACGTGCTGCAATCTCTAATGGAATAAAAGTTAAAGCCATTTATCGTGGATATAAAGGACTTATAGATGGTGAAGTAGAGGAGTTTACTTCTCAAAATGTAAGTGGTATTATCCAACGTGGCGGTACGATTATCAAGTCTGCTCGTTGTCCCGAATTTCCTACTAAAGAGGGACGCGAGAAAGCGTATGAAACATTGAAGCGTGAGGGGATAGAGGCACTGATTATTATCGGTGGAGATGGTACTTTTACAGGTGGTAGAATCTTTGCTCAAGAGTATAATGTGCCTGTGATAGGTATTCCTGGTACGATTGATAATGACCTATGGGGTACTGATGCTACAATAGGTTATGACACGGCATTGAATACGATTATGCATTGTGTGGATACCTTGCGTGATACGGCTACTAGCCACGAGCGTGTGTTCCTGGTAGAAGTGATGGGTCGTGATGCTGGTTTCTTGACCTTGAATGCAGCTATTGCTGCAGGTGCAGAGGCAGCCATTATCCCAGAACGCGCTACTATTATTGAGCAGATAGAAGCAGCTATTGGACAGGGAAAACGCAAGAGCAAAAACTCAAGTATCGTTCTCGTACAAGAGCATGCTGTTGAAGGAGGTGCACAGGCTGTCGCAAAGATGATGGAACAAGAGCATCCAGAGTTTAGCACGCGTGTAACCATTTTGGGCCACCTTCAACGTGGTGGCTCGCCTTCTGCTAGTGATCGTATCTTGGCCTCTCGTATGGGTATTGCTGCGGTGCAAGCGCTGCTAGAAGACCAACGCAATGTCATGGTGGGTGTCAAGAATGGTGAGATAGACTATGTTCCGTTGAGTAAGGCTATTAAGCAAAAGAAAGATATCAAGGACGAAAAGTGGGAAGCAATTCAAGTATTGAGCATTTGATCAAATGAAAAAGATATTTGTATTATTTGTGGCCCTTATAGTAGCCGTAACGACATCTGCTAAGACACAAGCTACCCCTATTGATACGGTAGATGTGGTTTGTTATGACTTGCAACTCAATACTGACTTTATAGGGTTGTTTGGTATGGTATATATATTTGCCAACAATAACGACTACAAATTGACGGGTGCCATATTTGCAGATTCAATACCTCCTGGAAATTATACGGATTGCGTAATGGATCTAACGCATATTGCTACGAACACGCAGATTCCTGCAGCTAGCGTAAACATCAATCTGGCGGTGGACCAAAATAAAAATTGCGTCATAACAGGTCATATGATAGGCGAGGACAATATTTTATACAATTTGGATTTGTCTTGGCAAACTCCGACAACTCAAGATACAGTGGCTATTGCATTTGATAAATCATCGTGGGTGGCATATTATCCTGATCTAGGTCATGACTTTATGCTCTCCAACGAAGATGAAGCTTATGATATTGCTTTGGATATCGTGCAAGTACCTATGGGTGGGAATTTTACGGAGAGAAACTTGAATATTAGTTATTGTAGAATAGCTAATAAACAGACGCAAGATACCATCAAGATAGCTGCTGCAGAAGGACGCGTTTGGCAGTCAAACGACACTACTTATCTAAGTGCGATGGTCACTGGTTTTGATTCCGTGATGTATGACATCCAGTTGTGGTACGCCGTTCCTGCAATAACACAAACGGTAGAGTTGAATATCCCAAATGCTACATTCTACAACGAATTGGCTAGTGATGGCTATTATGCGTTGGTGGGCGCTACGGCTGACAAGCAGTACGAGTTTGCCATTTCGCTATTAGGTAATACCGAAGAGGATGTACCTGGAACGTATGTTAATGATGGCCTATTTGGCGCTTTTAGTGGGGAGGGGTATGATTTCCTACACTTTATAGGTGGACAATACACCACTTATATCGCTCAGTGGAACGCAGATAAAAAGGATTATGACATTATTTCTGTAGAAAAAGGCGAAGCAACAGTACAGATGGATGAAGATCAGAATGTTCGTCTGCAAGGTCGCTTTGTGGGAGAGAATGGTGTGGAGTATAAAGTTACACTTTCTACCAAGGTGGATAAGCCTCGCATCGTTGATGATTCGATGGAGGGGGCTGTGGACCGCGTTTATGAGGCGGGTACTCAGCTTACAGTGGAACAGCAGACAGAGGATAAAGTGCTGTTGGAGATTATGACAGACAAGGATCTGTTGGCTATATGGCTCTATGTTGAGTATATAGATGACAAATTGGTTGTTCCAGAAGGGGAGTATACAATAGATGATTCTGCTGATTATTGGTCTGTGATAGCAGCGGATGGCAGTCTAGGTAAAACTTTCTATGCTACCCACGATGGCGAATATTTTACCTCATTCTATTTCTTGGTCAGTGGTACGGTGCAGATAAAACATGTGGATGGTCAGTTGCACTTTGAGGTCAACGGCTATAATTCTTATGATGTACCCGTGCGCATTGTGTATGCGCCTACGAGTACGCGCGTAGAAGATGTGAATGCTTCTTCAAAGGGATATTCTAAGTTTATACGTGATGGTCGTTTGATAATTCAAAGTGCAGGCAAGATGTATAATATCTTGGGCGTACAAGAGTAATCCATTGCGCAATTAACTAAAGTTCCTACTATGTTGTCATGGTAGGAACTTTTTTGTTTATGTTGTTAAAATGGCGGATTTTCATTTTGGTTCAGGGTTTTGGTTTTTGCCGATAAAATGCCAAATTATTGCTTGTTTTGGTGTCAAATTGTTGAAAAAATCAAAAAAATATGCTCAAAAACACATTTTTTAATCAAAATATTTGTAGATTCCAAAAAAATACATTACCTTTGCGTCGGATTTGAAATGAACGAATATACTTTTGCGAGTAAATAGCAAAAAATAACATAATTAATAACAAAAAATTAGTCTGTATGAAGAAGATTTTTACAGTTCTCATGGCGTTAGGAATAGCGCTATGCACCATGGCTAATCCTAGTTTCTCTGTAGCAGAAAGATTGGATCTGTCTAAGGTGAAGACTCCAAAAATGGAGAAGCAATTCACTCCTGTAGAGAAGACCTCTAAGGCAGTGAGAGTGGACAAGCAGGAGGCTCGTCATGCAATGGTAGAGGCACGCCAAGCCAAAGCTGTTGCTCCAATGGCAGTCAAGGGTGTTCGCCAAATTGAGGCAATGCCAGTGGCTACTGCTCAAAAGCAAGCCCTCCCAGTAGTTAACAACAAACAACGAGCAGCTGCACAAGTAGCAGAGGCAACTGACACCGTGGAGATCGTAGCCACCACATGGGTATGGAAGTACTATGAGTCTGACAACGACTGGTACACTACACTCATCGATGCTACCGAGACCTACGAATTCAAGTTGGACTACGTTTCTGACACACAAGCAGGTACCTTCACCGAAGCTGACTGCATTATGGATTACACAGGTTTGTACATCTACGATGCAGAAGGCAACCGTAGCATTGTAACCTTTACAGAGGTTGACATCGTTGTAACCGACGACGAGAACGGTCTCACTCTGCACGCAGAGTTGTTGAGCACCGACAATGTGCTTTACATCGTAGATGCACACATCGCTCCTCTGCCAGAGCCAAAAGGTAATGTAGAGTTGGCTTATGTTAATGCAGAGTTGGTAGACGCTACATTGAGCAGCAGTGCATTCCAATTCAGCGCATTTGAGAATGACTACTACACCTCTATCTTTATCTATAGCGATCAAGTAGAGGGCGAGTACGAGACTGTGGATATGTACGATCCTTACTACAACTACATTGCTCATATCGAGGGTGCTGATACAACCTACATCGATTTCTTGGATCTCCACGCTGTAGTAACCAAAGAGGGTAAGACCTACAGCCTCGTAGCAGATGTTTTGGGTAGTGATACCATCATGTACCACATCACTATGTCGTACACCAAGCCAGATCCTACTGACACTATCGACATCGTAGCAACTAACTTGTATATCGACGAGTTTGAGTTCTATGGTATGGTATTCACCAAGGCAACAGCAAGCAATGATGAGTACGAAGTAACATTCGATTTGAGCATCGCGCTTGAAGAAGGCGAATACGCAACTGAGGATTTCAATGCAAGCTATTGCGGTATTGTTCGCACATCTGATATGGCAGAAATTGCTATGACCGAGATTTCTGCTACCGTAACTGGCGAAGGCGGTGACCGCGTTATCAAGGCTGAGGTAGTAGGTAGCGATAATGTACTCTACAATATGGATCTTAGCTATGTAGTTCCAGAGGCAACTGATACCGTACAAGTGGTATTTGATAAGTTGGCAACAGCTGAGTACTACTCAAGCTCTGCAGACTACTATATCGTTAATCAAAACGAGAACTATATCGTAACATTGGATATCTTCGAGGAGAAAGGCAACCTCATGGGTGAGTACTCCGCAGAAGACTTTGATTTGTATTACACCCAATTGGGCGTAATCGATGGCGATACCACTGTTGTAACTATTGCTGACGCTAAGGCAGTAGTAACTCCAGTAGAGGAAGGCATCGTACTGCTCGAGGCTGAGTTGACCGGTATGGACGCTGTATTGTATAAGGTTAGCACCAAGGTAGATGTAGCAGACAAAGGTTTGCAATATGACGCTACCGAAGGTTTCCTTATGGACGAGTACACCACAGAGGACATCTATACTATCAACGACCAATCCGCTAACGGCTATATCATGTTCGACGTTGAGGCTGCTGATGGCAATGACTTGATGGGCTTGGTATTCTGGGTAGATGGTCCAGCTGATGGCACTCTCATTCCTACAGGTACCTATCAAATCAATGATAGCGGTGAGCCTGGCACCGTAAAGGCAAGTACTGGTATGGGTGCAGAAGGTTTGACCTACTCATTGTATGCAACATTGGATGAAGAAGGTTACATTGTTGAACCATGTTGGTTCATGGTAGGTGGCGAAGTAGTAGTTAGCGAGAAGGATGGTATCTTGAGCATTTATGTAGATGCTGTTAACTCTAACAACTTGCCTATCTTCATCACTTGCGAGTATGACCTCAACACCAAACAAGGTTTGCAATACGATATGACTGAGGGTAGTGTAGAGCGCACCTACAGCGATGACGACCAAGTAAAATTCATTACCGATTATGTAGCACAATATGGCGAGTTGTATCTCGACATCACTGCTGCTGACGGTAGCGACAAGATCTCTGTTGCATTCTTGGTAGAAGCAACAGACCCAGCAATCGTCATCCCTGCTGGTACATATCCTATCACCAATACTGCTGCTACAGGTACCGTATTTGCTAGTCCAGGTGTACAAGACGGTAGCATTTATCCTTCTTACTATGGCGTAATGCACCCACAAGGTGGTATCAGCGTACCTTGCTACTTTATGGTAGATGGTCAGGTAGTGGTAGAGAATATCGAGGGTCACTTGAAGGTAACTATCAACGCGCTCAACTCTTACGACGTGCCTGCACATATCGTATATGAGGCAACGCAAGGTGATGATACTGGTCTTGACAACGTAGGGGCTGAGATGAAGGCTGTTAAGATGATTAAGAATAGCCAACTCATCATCATCCGCGATGGTAAGGCTTACAACGCACAAGGTGCACAAGTGAAGTAAGATATAAGACGCCCTTCGGGCTATAGGTTATAGGCTATAGGCGAAAGGCGAGAAGAAGTAAAGTAGGTGTGTCAGAATGATGACACACCTACTTTTGTTTATTGCCATTTCGACAAGGTTCGATAATGCTTCGCTCTTCCTTCGGAGTTCTCCGCTACAAGGGCTCGATAATGCTTCGCTCTCCCTTCGGTATCCCTTCGGTATTCTTTCGGCGAAGTTCCTATGAAGTTCCTATGAAGTCCCTATGAAGTCCCTATGAAGTCCCTATGCGGATAGATGGCAAGTAAGGGGAAAATAAGGGGAGAGTTGAGATGTACCACTGAACTTCTAAAGTAAAAATTTGTATATTCGCAATTTTTTTATTACCTTTGCAGAGTTTTATTAAATAGTCTATTATGCGCAAGATTTTTTTCTTACTTTTGTCTGTATTCTGCATGCAGGGAGTGTATGCAGCAATGGATACAATTTATTTGGAGTTTGACCACTTTTCTCAAGGTCCTAAGTACTACAATTCTGGCGATTGGTATGTGGTACTAGAGAATGAGGAGGATTGGGAGGTATATCTCAATTGGAAAGCTCCTAAGGATAATTACTGCGGAACATTCCGTATGAATAAGTTCTTGGACGATTATTCTTACATATTCACGCCTGACAATCGCGAGAATGGTGGTATTCACTTTAAGAATATCATTATGACCATCGCAGTGGAGGAAATCAGTCCAATGCTTGAACAGATAGAATTGAACGCCACTATAACCGGTACGGATGGTAATATCTACAAGGTGCATGCCACCCATGAGGTGATCAATGCCAAGGATGAGATAGATGTATCTATATTGGATGCTACTATGGAGACAGAGGAAGAGGCTTATACTATTTCGGGTAAGAATACGGATTGGGATATTGCGCTCAAGGTGAATAGTTCCTCTATTATTGGCAGTTATACAGCATTAGATTACTTTGATCTCTCTGCTTCGCGCTTTGTATATCAAGGTAAGTCTATTACTCCGTTGCAATTAGAAGCGCAAGTGGGTGTGGGTTATTTGACGGATAGTGTGTTGGCCTATATGGCGCAGTGTAATATGCTGGGTAATGATACGGTGATTTATCATATGCTATTGGCCGTGCCATTCTCTGCTCCAATAGATACAGTAGATGTGAAGTGTGCAAATATGCGGATAGATGATACCTATGCAGAGGTGTATAATATGATGACTATTGCTGCGTCTAACGATGAGTATGAGCTGCAAATAATGTATAAGGATAATGTTCTGCGTGAGCGTACATATACAGAAGCACTGGCACAGGTGTATGTGACGGATAAACAAACGGGTAATCAAGTGGAGTCGTTGACTACCAATGTATATGTAAAGCAACTTCATGCGGGCGAATATGCAGTGTATGGCGAGGCACGTTGTACGGATAATGTGGTGTATAACTTTGATTTAGCATGGGTGGTGCCTGCGACTACCGATACAATAGCCCTGCGCTTTGACCATACAGCTCGTGCGTCTTATTATCCACAGATGAACAACGACCTATTGCTCATCAATTCTAACGACCGCTACACATTGAATCTTAATGTAGTAGGTGCAGAACTAGGAGGTAAATTTACGATGGAGCATATAGGGGAGTACTACACATCTTTGTCCGATGATGCGTTGAAGATGGATATTGAGTTGGCACAAGTGGAAGGTATGATTTATCAGTCCGGAGATACGACTTGGGTGCAAGCGCAGATGGTGGGTTTTGATGCGAAACTATATGATGTGCAGTTGTGGTATGCTGTACCTACGCCAACGGATACAATAGAGCTGACATTCAACGATGTGCCTTTTACCAACCATTTGGAGGAAGGTTACTATCAGTTGATTGCTTATACGGAGGATCAAGCACGCATGGTGTCCTTTACACCTGCAAGCCATGAGGTAGAAGGTACATTCGTTAATGATGGCATGTTTGGTCAATTTGGAGAAGGACGTTATGACTTCTTTAATGATTATACCTATATTCAGGAGTGGAATCCTAAGACTCGAGAGTATGATACCTATACCATAGAGAAAGGAGAACTAGTCGTTACTCTATCTGCGGAAGGCGTCATCACGGCGCGTGCGGAAGTGGTAGGCGAAGATGCAAAGCTGTATCGTATAACGATGTATTCTAAATACGAGCGTCCACATTTGGATTTTGATTCAGAGGATGGTGCTGTGGAGCGTGTGTATGGTGCAGAGGATGATGTCGTAATAGAAGATCATACCCAGCGTGATGGTTATATCATTTTCCAAGCCACAGCGCATGATCAATCAGATATGTTGGTGCTATATATATTTACTGATAAGGTAGATAGCGAGATAACTATTCCTGCTGGAGTATATCCGATCAATCATTCGTTGGTGGCTGGTACTGTGTTGTCAAGTACGGGTGCTAATGAGGATAATACCGTATCTCCGTCTTTGTATGCTAGTTTGACAGATGGCTATTTGGATGCTTTGTATTTCCTGGTTGATGGCACGGTGAAGGTAGAAAAAGTGGATGGTAAGTTGAGACTAGAGGTAGAGGCAGTTAACTCCTACGATGTGCCTGTGCATATTGTATATGATGCGCATTCTACTGATGTGGAAAATGTAGTGCATACACAAACAAACACGAATAAGTTGCTTCGTGATGGTCGTTTGATAATTAATCATAGTGGTAAGGAATATACCATCTTAGGTGTCGAAATAAATAATTAACTAATCATACAAACTTATGAAAAAACTTTTTTCTCTTTTCTTGTTAGCTTTTGTGGCGATTGGTCTTATGGCTGCGCCTGCTACACAAATCAAGAAATTATCTGATGCGTCTGCTCTGTCTGTCAATGAGCAACGCGCTTTGCGTTTGATAAATCAAGATGTAACCAAACGTGCTAATCCTGCTGCTGTAACAGAGAACTCGTTCAGCAAACAGCATGCTCTAGGCATGAAGAAAGCGGCAGCTGCGGATATTGTGCTCAATGGTGAGGGTTTTCTCGTAGGTCCAGAGTACGAAGCTGCTACCGGTGAGTGGTATATCGCGTTAGAGGCACAAGGTTATACTTTCCGCTTGTGCTGGTTCGGCGATGAAGATAACTATTGCGGAACTTACACTTTTGATGATATGAGTATGGATTACTCATGGGGATGGTACCAGTCTGCGGATATGTTCTATGAAATTTATTTCCAAGATGTGACCATGACTATTTCTGAGAAAGTAGAAGGAAGTCTCAAGCAAATTGTACTAGATGCTACTATCCTGGATACCAATGACCGTACCTACAAGGTTCATTCTGTGCATAGCGCTTATACTCCTAAGAATACAATAGAGAATGTGTTGGACAATAGCACTGTGACGATGGACTTTGGATATTATGTGTTGGAAGGTCGCAATAATGATTTGTCGGTAAAATTGGGTGTCATCTCTGACATTATCGAGGGCGAATATACCAAGGCTAACTTTGATATGAATCAAACCAAGATCGTTTATAAAGGTGTGGAGCAACAAATGTTGCAGGCCAATATGATGATTGGTTTGAGCGACTTGGATAATGGCGCTTTGGGGTATCAAGCTATGTTGCATTTCTATAATCAAGATACCGTGTTGCACAAAGTGTCAATGACAGTGCCATTGCCCGCGGCGAAAGATACGATTAAGGTAGAGTGCCATAACTTGTTTGTAGATGAATCATTCGCCGATTATGGCTTTATGACGGTTGGTGGCTCTAATGAGGATTACGATATTTTTGCTATGTATGAGGACTTTGCACCAGCAGAAGGTGTGTATGAGGATATTGCATTGACCGTAACAGACAAGAAGACTTGGTTAGATTGCTCATCTATTCGTGGTACATTGACTTTGAAAGAAACAACTGATGGTTGGGAGGCAAACATTGAGGCATATTGCGATGATTATAATTGGTACTCCATTGATATGAATTATGAAGTGCCAGAGCCAACCAAAACAGTGAAAGTGGAGTTTGATGAAAGTGCGTTGGCTAGTTTCCGTGCTGATCAATTGAATATGATTCAACTTATTCAGTATGCAGATGATTATGAGGCGTCTATTACCATCTACAATACGGGCTTGGGTGAGTCGTTTGATATGGAGAAAGTGTTGATGGATTATACCGAGTTCTATGATTGGACAGTAGAGTCTAGTGTAGAAATTGCAGATGTAAAGGGCGTGTTGAACCAACGAGGTGATACCACCGTGATTAATGCAAGTTATATCGGTTTTAATGCTGTACAATATGATGTGGAGTTTTGGTATGTTGTACCTACCCCTATTGACACGGTAGAGATTGAGATGCCAGTTAAGTTTACCAATGCGTTGCAGGAAGGTTATTACATATTGTCTTCATATACGCCAGATAATTCTATCTTTATCTCGTTGAGTCCTTTGACTGACGGAGAAGTGGGTGGTACCTTTATCAATGATGGTATGTTTGGTAAGTTTGGTGCTGACGGTGGTCGCTATGACTTCTATAGTGGAAATACCTTTATCTATGTAGAGTCAGAGTGGCAAAACTACACCATTGAGAAAGGCGAACTAGTGGTTGAGCACGCTGCGGATGGTACTATTATCGCGGAGGCTAAATTTATTGCTCGCAATGGAGTGTATTACCACGTGAAGATGACTTCAGAGTACAATGTGCATCTTGATTTCGATGAGCCAGAAGAGATTATTGATCGTACCTATACTACGGATGATTATGTAACTCTTGATGACCAAACAGAAAAGAATGGTTACATTTATCTAGCATTAGAGGCAGCAGATGGTTCTGACATGGCGGCGTTCTTTTTCTTCGTAGAGGAGGTAGATGAAGATATTATTGTACCTGCGGGTGTGTATCCAATCGATGCATCAGAGGAGTATGGTACGGTTTATGCGAACCCTGGCGTACAAGGTGATGGCGTATGGCCATCGTTCTATGCTCGCATGATGGAAGATGGTTCATTGATTACACCATTGTGGTTGCTGGTTGATGGTACTGTAGAGGTGACAAAGACAGAGGATGGTAAACCATATTTGGAGGTGAATGCAGTTAATTCTTATGGTGTGGAGGTGCATATCGTCTTCGATGGTACCGCTACTGGTCTTGAGAATATCAATGTAAATGTTGAAGGACTCCGTAAGCAAATCGTTGATGGACAACTTGTTATCATCCGCGATGGTAAAGCTTACAACGCACAAGGTGCGCAAGTGAAGTAAGATATAGGACGCCCTTCGGGCTATAGGTTATAGGCTATAGGCGAAAGGCGATGAATAAAGAAGGCATGCGAGAGCGTGCCTTCTTTGCGTTCTATGACTTTCAGAGTTCAACTTTTAACTTTCAACTCAAAAAAATTGCAAGTTCGCTTTTTTTTTATTACCTTTGCAGCGAATTTGGAGAATTGGGTTTTAAACCCAGAAATATTAGAACCGTTTGAATTTATAGAACTTTTTTAACTTAATAAAACTAACAAACGTATGACAATGACAAAATCGCCACTTCAAGTGGCACGCGCAGCGTATCAACCAAAGATGCCTGTAGCCTTGCAAGGTCAAGTGAGCCTCAAAGAAGGCGCTAAAACTCAGTCAGTAGCTGATCAAGAAGCTATTGAGAAACTTTTCCCTAACACCTATGGTATGCCAGTGATTGAACTCGTTCCACAAGAGGGTGAGGCTCCTGCAGTAGCTGCATTCAATGTGGGTGTTATTCTTTCTGGTGGTCAAGCACCTGGTGGTCACAATGTGATTTGTGGTTTGTTTGATGCACTCAAACGTATCAATCCTGCTAATAAACTTTATGGTTTCCTTGGTGGTCCTAGTGGTTTGGTAGATGGCAAATACACAGAGTTGACAGCAGATGTAATCGATGAGTATCGTAATACAGGTGGTTTTGATATTATCGGTTCTGGTCGTACCAAACTAGAGGAGACATGGCAATTTGATAATGGTATCAAAGTGTGCCAAGAGTTGGGTATCAAGGCTGTTGTAATCATTGGTGGTGATGATAGTAATACCAATGCTTGCGTGCTTGCTGAGTACTACATTCAAAAGAACTGCGGTATCCAAGTGATCGGTTGCCCTAAGACTATTGATGGTGACCTTAAGAATGAAATGATTGAGACCTCTTTTGGTTTTGATACAGCATGTAAGGTTTATAGCGAGTTGATTGGTAACATTCAACGTGATGCTAACTCAGCTAAGAAATACTGGCACTTTATTCGTCTTATGGGTCGCTCTGCTAGCCACATCGCTCTTGAGTGCGCTTTGCAAAGCCAACCAAACATCTGCCTTATTTCAGAGGAGGTTGAGGCTAAAGCTATGAATTTGAATGACATTGTAGAGCAAATTGTAGAGGTTATTGTAGCTCGTGCAAATGCAGGTTTGAACTTTGGTACAGTACTTATCCCAGAGGGCTTGATTGAATTTATTCCAGCTATGCGTGTTCTTATCCAAGAACTCAATGATATGTTGGCACATAATGAGGAATTTGCAGCTCTTGAGGGTGATGATGCTAAGCGTGAGTATGTGAAGAGCATGTTGACTCCTGCTTCTTGCGAACTCTATCGCAGTTTGCCAAAGGGTATTGCTAAACAGTTGACTCTTGATCGTGATCCACACGGTAACGTGATGGTAAGCCAAATTGAGACTGAGAAATTGCTCATCGAAATGGTAGGTAAACGTCTCGCTCAACTCAAAGCTGCTGGTTCTTACAAAGGTAAATTCTCTGCGTTGAACCACTTCTTTGGATATGAGGGTCGTTGTGCTATCCCTTCAAATTTTGATGCTGACTATTGCTATAGCCTAGGTGCTACTGCTTCTTATCTCATCGCTGCAGGTAAGACTGGTTATATGGCATTGGTTAAGAACTTGACAAAGCCTGCATCTGAATGGGTTGCTGGTGGTGTTCCTGTAACTATGATGATGAATATGGAGCGTCGTCATGGTGAGATGAAACCTGTAATTCAAAAGGCATTGGTTGACCTCAATGGTGCACCATTCCAATACCTAGTTGCGCATCGTGCTGATTGGGCTGATCCTAACATGAGTTATATCTATCCAGGTCCAATCCAATACTATGGACCAAGCGAGGTTTGCGATCAACCTACTCGTACTTTGATGCTTGAACAAGCAGGTAAATAATTCAGTTGATAGACTATAGTTTGAACTATAGGTAATGAGACTGATAAAAATATTGATATTATTGATGGTTTCGAGTGTGTGCATGGCACAATACTCGAGCCATCAGTTGTATCAAGCTTACTTGGTTGGAGATATGCAGGTGTGGGGCCGATACTTAGAACAAGGACAGTGGGAACGTATGACTAAAGAAGAGCAGCATAGATATCTCAATTATGAGTACGGATATCTAGCCTATAGCATAGCAAAAGATGCGAATGGCGCAAAGACCATGTTGCAACAGTTTGAAGAACACCTGCAAGAGGCAAGAAAAACAATAGACGAGAGCGAATATTATGCATATATGTCTGGCTTGTATAGCTACAAACTTTCTCTTGAAAAAATACGTATATTGAAATACGCTCCTGCTATTTTTGAAAACATAAAGTTGGCAATGAAAAAGGGGCAAAATAATCCTTTTGTTTTGGCTATGCAGGGGAATGTTGAGTTTTATAACCCAATGGGCAGCAAGGAGAAAGCATTAGCGTATTTTGAACAGGCGGAACAGTTATACCTGCAGACACAACGTTATGAAAAGTGGAACTTGCGTACCGTGCAAATGCATATTATACAATGTTTGGATAAGATGGGACGAAAACAAGAGGCGATAAACCAATGTAAGCAATATTTAGAAGAGGAACCAAAGTGTGTGATTTTTAACAAATTACTACAGTCAATAAACAATAATTGATATACATTATGCGATTGATTAAGAACCCATGGTTGGGAGAAGAGAGTTATCATTGTTTTGGATGTTGTCCAGATAATCCTTTTGGACTAAAGATGAAATTCTATCAAGAAGGTGAAGATGTTGTGTGCATCTGGCATCCTTCTGCCCGTTATCAATCGTGGGATAATACATTGCATGGTGGTGTACAGTCGGTATTGTTGGATGAAATATGTGGATGGGTAGTTTTTCATATGTTACAAGCATCAGGAGTAACAGCGAAGATGGAAACCCGATTTCGTAAACCTGTAGTAATAAGACAACCTTTCATAGAACTGAGAGCTAGGCTCAAAGAAATGAAGCGTAATGTTGCGGTTGTAGAGGGAGAAATACGCAGTGCTGAGGGAGATGTGTTGGTGGAGTGTATATGTACATATTTTACCTTTGATGCGAAACACGCACCAGAGAATGTACCTTATAGACCAACCGAATTAATTGGAGAGGATTTAACGAGGGAGGAAGTATTAACTAGTGTTGAATAAGACCGCCTTTTAAGCTGATAATAGACATTACATTGTTAAACTACCGTTCTGTGGCTGATAGACCAAGTGTCTAATAGCAACGGAGTTGCACTTTGATAGTGTAACAATCTAACTTCTAACAGCGAAGCGGTCATAAAACAGCATTTTGATTTATGAAACATCACTTTTTTCATTATATGGATCTTGTGATCCAGAACCGTTGGCAAGATGTAGCTTTTGCTGATTACGGAGAAAAATTGCAATACACTCACGGTGAAGTGGCGCAACAGATTGAGCGCTTTCACAAATTATTCCGTGAGATGGGAATTCAAGAGGGAGATAAAATAGCTATTGCTAGTCGCAACTGCTCCAATTGGGTTGTTAGTTATATGGCAATTCTATCGTACAAAACTGTTGCTGTGACTCTTTTACAAGACTTTAAGGCAGAAGATTTGGCAAAACTTGTCAAACACTCAGATGCAAAAATGTTACTTGTTGGTCCATTTGTATGGCGCGAACTGCAACATCAAGAGTTACCTGCACTAGAGGCTATCATCTCAATGGACGACTTCTCGTTCATTCATTTGGATGAATCCCATAAAGGCCGTGTTGAGCATATAATGCAAGAAGAATCTGCATTAACGGAGAATACATTCTTCTCGCTTGTTAAAGGAGGTACCATTGACTTAGATTCATTAGCGCTTATTAACTATACTTCTGGAAGTACGGGGTCTCCTAAAGGTGTAATGATTAGCCATCGCTCGCTTAGTAATAATGTTGAGAATGGACAACATATCCTGCCTGTAGAACCAGGACAACGTGTGGTATCTATGTTGCCTTTGGCACATATGTTTGGACAATTAGCAGATTTTCTTTATCCATTTAGTGCAGGTGCTACAATCTATTATCTAACAAAAACTCCTACACCAAGCATATTGCTAAAGGCAATGGCTGATATTAAACCATATTTAGTGGCAACGGTTCCATTGGTCATTGAGAAGATTCATAAGAAGAAATTGGATCCACTATTGAGTAAGACGGTCTTAAAGATTTGTTGGCATACTCCGTTAGTGATGAATTTTATCCGCAACCATGTGCGCAAGTCTCTGGTAAAAGCATTCGGAGGTCAAGTACGCTACTTCCTTTGCGGTGGAGCTGCTATGAACCCTGTGGTAGAGAAATGTTTGATGGATGTTAATGTCCCATTGTCTATAGGTTTTGGTATGACTGAATGTGGACCTTTGGTTAGTGGCTTGCCACCTAAATATTTCAAACGCCGCAGTTGCGGCGCTCCTGTGCCAGGTATGGAAGCCATGATTGATAATCCAAATGAGAAAGGTGAGGGCGAAATCCTTGTGCGAGGCGAGAATGTAATGATGGGTTACTATAAGAACGATGAGGCTACTAATGCGGCATTTACTGAGGATGGCTGGTTGCGAACAGGAGACTTAGGATATATGGATAAAAAACAAAATATCTTTATCCGTGGTAGAATCAAGTCTATGTTCTTAGGTGCAAGTGGACAGAACATATATCCAGAGGAGATTGAGGATAAACTCAATAACCAACAGGGTGTGGCAGAGTCTCTCGTGGTGGAACGTGAAGGTAAATTGATAGGTCTTGTATTCCCTGATGAAGATGCGACAAAGAAGTTCTCGTTGGATGGATTAAAGACACTCATGAAAGAGAATCTGAAGAAACTTAACGATGCTCTTCCACCTTATTCGCGTGTTCATAATATAGAAATCAAGGAGGAACCATTCGAGAAGACTCCTAAGAAGAGCATCAAACGTTTCTTGTATAAGTAATATAATGCCCTATAAGATATTACTATTTAATAATAAAAATGAGATTGCACCTGCAATCTCATTTTTATTATACTTAGATCTCTAATCCTTATTCCATCGCTTGCAGTTTGTCTTCCATTTGCAGCCATTCGTCGCGTAGTCGGGCTGCGGTGTCAAAATCGAGGTTCTTGGCTGCTTCTAACATAGCACGGCGTTGTTTCTCACTAGCTTTCTCTAACTCCTTCTTGCTATATTGCTGCCATGGCGCAGACTTCCAACTATCTTGGATCTTCTGTTCAAGTGCTTCCTTCTCGGCTTGCTCCTTGCGCATGAGTGCAATCAGTGGACTAGACTCAATAGCCTTGTTGAGTGCTGTAGGGGTGATACCATGCTCGGTATTATATGCAATCTGTTTACTACGGCGGCGGTTGGTCTCGTCAATGGTCTTTTGCATAGATGGTGTGATCTTATCGCCATACATAATAACCTTGCCATTGACATGGCGTGCTGCACGACCTGCAGTTTGCGTGAGCGAGCGGTGGTCACGCAAGAAACCCTCTTTGTCCGCATCCAGAATAGCCACTAAACTGACCTCTGGCAAATCCAATCCTTCACGCAATAGGTTGACGCCTACCAAGACGTCATACAAACCCTTGCGTAGATCTTCCATGATTTGGATACGTTCAAGGGTGTCTATATCGGAGTGGATATATGCAGAACGCACACCATAGCGGCGTAAGTATTCGTCGAGTTCCTCTGCCATACGTTTGGTGAGGGTCGTAACAAGCACACGCTCCTCTTTAGCCACACGCACGCGTATCTCCTCCATAAGATTGTCCACTTGGTAGTCACGAGGACGAACTTCTATCTCTGGATCAAGTAAACCTGTAGGGCGGATCAATTGGTCAATGAAGATGCCTTCGGAACGCTTTAACTCGTAGTCGGCTGGTGTAGCGGATACATAGATGGTCTGTCCGGTCTTACCCTCAAATTCCTCAAAGGTAAGCGGCCTATTGTCTCGTGCAGCAGGGAGACGGAAACCATATTGTACGAGGTTATCTTTGCGGGCCTTGTCGCCGCCATACATCGCGTGTATCTGTGGAACTGTGACGTGGCTCTCGTCAATGACAAGAAGCATATCTTTAGGGAAATAATCCAATAAACAGTAGGGTGGAGTTCCCGCTTCACGTCCGTCGAAATAGCGGCTGTAGTTTTCGATACCAGAGCAATAACCGAGTTCTTGGATCATCTCCATATCGTATTTAACACGCTCTTCGATGCGCTTGGCATAAAGTGGTTCGCCAATGTCGTGGAAATATTGTACTTGATTGGCTAGGTCCAGTTTGATTTTGCGAATAGCATCTGCCTGCTTATCTGGGTTCATGCAGAAGATGGTGGCAGGGTAGATGTTGTATGTCTCGAACTCCTCTAGCACTTGGTTGGTGGCAGGGTTCATAGTGAGTATGCCATCAATCTCGTTGCCAAAGAACTCGATGCGTAGGATATAATCCGAATAGGCCAAAAACACGTCCACTGTGTCTCCTTTTACTCGGAAGCGTCCGCGTGTAAGCTCGTTGTCGTTGCGTACGTATTGCGAGTTAACGAGTGAGGTAAGTAGTTGACTCATGTCTTGTCTTGTTCCCCTGACAATCGAAATACAGGACTGACTGAAGTCTTGTGGGTTACCTATACCATACAAACAGCTGACCGATGACACGACTACTACATCCTGACGTCCACTCAACAATGCAGAGATGGCGCTAAGGCGTAGGCGGTCGATCTCTTCATTGATGCTTAGATCCTTCTCAATATAGGTATCAGTAGAAGGGATATATGCTTCGGGTTGGTAATAATCGTAGTAGGAAACAAAATACTCCACAGCATTGTTCGGGAAGAACTGGCGCATCTCGGAGTAGAGCTGCGCGGCTAAGGTCTTGTTGTGGCTGAGAATCAATGTGGGACGATTGATCTCATGGATGACATTAGCCACCGTAAAGGTCTTACCCGAACCTGTTACACCCAATAGTGTTTGGGCTGGTGCACCACTACGAATGCCATCCACCAATTGGCGGATGGCTTCGGGTTGGTCGCCTGTGGGGCGATATGGAGCATTGAGTTGGAACATATTAGCGTGCGAAGAACAACTTGCCAGATGCTACTTTGCGCTTACCATTTTCGAAGAATACGTAGAAATAGCATTTGTTAACAGTAGGCAGTGTAAAAGATGCCAAAGGTGACAATACATCTATGAGTTCTTCTTTTCCATATGCATTAGTGATGATAACTACATCGTTTTGACTAGATGCAGGAACATCAGAGTGGAATAGCATTTGTCCTTCAGAGCTATAAACTGCTACGGTGATATTCTTACGGGTAGTAGCGAAGATAATATCGTTAGAACCAGGAACGTGCTTCATCAATACATCATATTCGTTAGGTGTTTGTGATGTAGAGATAGTAGATTGTTTAATGTAAATGGTATATACTCGTTCGGTGCCGTCTTCTGCTATTACATAGATATAGAACGGTGCGTCCAGTGTGTAAATACCATATTCAATGGTAGCTAGTGTATCTTCGGCTACTGCTAGGATATTAGGTTGTGCATCAGATACGTAGTAAACATATTCTAATACCTCAGGATCAAAGTCACGAAGCATAATATCATCCATATAGATGGCGCTCAAGCGGTTGTTATCGCTAAGTAGGATGACTTGCTTGAGGGTGTAGACACGTGTAGTAACACCATCTGCTGCTACGACTTGGATGAAGAAGTCGGTGCCGTTAGGATTAACGCTAACAATAGCATTAGCATCCTCAGCGATAGCTACGATATCATCAATTGTAGCGAAGTCAGCTGTGTTGCTGCCGATAGGATAGTAGATGGTGTAGTCTAGTGTATCCGCATGGAAATTATCCACCTCGATACCCTTGACTAGTAGCGATAGGAGACGACTATTGTCGTTGAGCGCTACCTCTACAAGCACGTTGTATGCAGTAGCAGACTCCTCATCTGGAGCAGTAACAGTAAAGATATGTGTTAGTTTGTTGTCTGCTAACGTGATGGTTTCAACATCCACTGTTTGTCCCTCTTTGCCGATTTGGTAGGTGAACTCAGGCATTTGGGTAGTACCATATGGTAAGATAATGTGGTAGTCGAATGAGTCTGGTTGGAATCCATCAATCAAGACACCATCTTGGTAAATACCCTCTAGGTATGCGTAAGATGACTTGAGGTAAGTGAAATAGATGATGTAAGTAGATTGATATGTAGAATCCTCCGCGGTAACAGTAATGATAGCATTGCCTGTTGTCGTGTCAATATGGACAGTTTGTTTCGCATCTGCCTTCTCCACGAAAATGTTTGGCATAGTCTTACCCTCTGCTACGGTCTCACGATAGGTATATACGCTAGGGTTGAAACCGTTGAGTGGTGTTCCATCTAGATAGATGTTGAGCAAGTCGGTGTTGGTAGACAATGGCTCGGTAAAGTAGAAGTACAAGGTATATACGCGGCTATGTCCGTCTTGTGCAAGTACTTCGAGGCTTTGCTTCCAACCTATTTGCTCGTTGTTGCGTGTGAGAGCTTGTGAGGTAGGATTAATGACTTGATAAACGTCTCCTTGTTTCCAGCTTACGCTAGGGAGCAGAGTGTCACCAGCAGCGAGGTAGAGGTGATAATCACTAGTATATGGATCAAATCTCTCGAGTGGATCGGCTTGTACATAAATCATCTCCAATGTATCAATGCTGGATAGAGCGATCTCGTATTCAACGGTGTAGATATTCTTCTTACCAGAACCTGCTACCACATGAATTTGTGTGGTTTGCTTATTGGCTGTATCTACTACCTTAGTTGCGGTAACATGTTGCCATTGGTCTGCTGCATCCCATGTCAAAGCAGGAATGTGGTCGGTACCAACAGGTAAAGTGTAAGTGTAATAGAATACATTAGCGTCGAAGCCCTCAATTAGTTCGCCATCACCATAGATGGCAGCCAAGGTGTCAGCATCAGATGGGTTAGCAATGAAGGTGAGATAGTATTGACCTACAGTGCCATCCTCGGCAGTGACATAAATAGTATGTTGCATGTCACCGGTGATAGAGTCAACAACGGTTTGGGTAGCCTCTTGTGGTTCTGCATATACGTCTGGCATCGTATTTTGACCTACAGGCAAGAGGATGTCATACTTGTATTGGTTAGGAACAAACTGGTCGTATTGCTCGCCATCAAGATAAATCATCTTGAGTTGAGTGTTGCTAGACATCGGAGCAGTGAAGCGTAATGTGTAAGTATTCTTGGATACTCTATCTGGAGCAGTTACATGAATTTCAACCTTCCAATCGGTGGTAACGATATCTACTGTTTGACCTTCTGCATTGAGCAATGCACTGATCTCTGGCAAGTATTGGGTACCTGATGGTAAGTTGATATTATAACGCTGTTGCATAGGAGAGAAGATGAGTTCATCATTAATGCTTGGCTCAAATTGGTCGAATGGTTTGCCGTCCAATAAGATACCTGCCAATGTAACATCCGATGATGCACCTTCTTTATATACTTCAATCACATAATCTGAAGTAGTAACACCATCTTGTGCAATAACATGCAGTGTGTGGGTGTAGTCATCGTGGCTTTCAACTACAGTTTGGAAGTTATCCTTGGATGCCCATGTTAGTGTAATATTATCTTCTGTAGTTTTGACAGAATAGAAATGACGTTGGCTCTCAAAATGTTCAATAGGTTGACCATTCACTGCAATACCGGTAAGTGATACGCAGTGGCTAGGTTCCGCTTCGAAACTAAGTTCGTACACGGCATAGTCAGATGCATCTTCTGCTGTAACAATAAGGTTGGTGCTAGCATTCAAGTCACCATGCTCCACTACTACCTCTTGACGAGGTGAGCCGAGTACATAACTGATGCTAGGGATATTAGGTTCTACCACTTTGTATGCACCTGCTGGAATAACAATGTGGTAGTTCAAACTATCACCACGGAATCCAGTTAATGGCTTACCATCTAGCAAGATAGATTGCAAGTATGGTAGATTACTCAAGTTAGGTGCGATAACCAAGGTGTATGGATTGCCCACTGTACCATCTTCAGCTGTTACTATATATGTATAGATAGTAGTGTCGCCTTGGGTATGATATTGTACATCAAGATGGCTAGCTTGGTCATTAGCAATTGCATGGATTTGAACTGGCTCATCGGTTTTATAGATGTACTCATATACTTGTTCATTGAATGCCTCATATAAGGTGCTATCAATATATATAGCCTTAAGGTACGTGTTGGATGATAATTCGTTAGGGTAGTTGATACGATATGCGTGACTATCTGTTCCGAAGACTTGCCACTCCATGTACAAAGGAGTTTGAACGAAGACTACCGAATCACTCTCGTGCATGCGTTTGAATTCTACCAAATCAGGTTGATTCAACGTGTACTCATACGTACTACTGCTAAAACCTTGCATGTCCACACCATTCACTTCGATCATACTCAATTGACCTGTTGTGTTGACAATAGGTTTGTTAAGAGTAATCGTGTAGGTGCCCTTCGTGCCGTTCTCTGCGGTTACGTGGAGTACACCGTCTTTCATGTCAACAGTTTGACCATCCATTTTCTTAACGAAAGTAATGTCAGGCAATTGATTTGCAGTAACGGTATATTCCTTTTGTGCAGGATTAAAAGCGATATCCAATCCTTCTACAGTGATATTCTCCAACTCGGTATCTGCAGATAGGTCAGTGATAAAGCGCACAGTGTATGTGGTAGCTTCTCCTAACTCAGGAGTAACAACAATAGTCATTACAGAGTCAGCATAAGAGGTTGAGATAGTTTGCAAACTGCTAGCAGCAATCGGTTGTACGTCTGGCAAATGCTTAGTTGTAGATGCTAGATGAATAGTGTATTCAGTCTTAGTATCAGCAAATGCAGCAATAGTGGTGCCATTTATTTTAAGATCACCTAATGTGTTCTTGGTGTCCAATGGGCGTTTCACTTGCAATGTGTACTCTGTGCTTGTACCGTCCTCTGCGTAGTTGGTAATAGTGGCATTGCGTACACCATATCCACCCTCTTTTATCTCATTGCTCCAAATCACTTTTTGCGCTTGGTCGGCTACCTCACCTGTGAATGCGAGAGTTGGAATAAGGGTGTTTTCGCTATCTGGCAAGGTGTATGAGAATGCATTACCATCCTTGACAGCAACGCTGTCATTAACCTTTAAGCTCGTAAGTGTGCTGTTATATGAGAATCGTAGATAATCTACATACATCTCAGCCAATGTGTTGAGCGATGTATTGGTAGTACCAGCTATACTATTGAACGAACAGATGGTGATATTAAGTAGGGTAGGGTCACCTGCAGTTTGGTTTGCTTCGCTGAGGTCGAAAGTAACCTCTTTGTAATCCGAACGAGTTTCTGAGTCTTTCCACTCTAGCGTTTTAACACCATGGGTTCCTGTAAGACTATATTGGATGAGACTATGGTTCTTTACCTTTTGATTGTAGTAGCGGATAGCCACTTGATCAGGTGTGTTGTGGAAACTGATACCACCTGAAATTCCAAATGACGAACTACCAGCTACACCCCATTTTGCAGTTACATTACCCAAGGTAATAAAGCCAGGAATATTACCTCCACCAGGGGAACTATATGGCGTCTTAAGAAATACTGCATCATTGCCTGACTTGTTAACCATGCCATCAGGGTTGAAAGAACCGAAACCGGAGTGCTTGCCCAGTACGTCGGCAACGGTGTACCAACCTGCTGGTTTATCTGCTGAGGTGAATGTCTCACATTTTGTCCACTCAGTGAACTCGGTGTTAGGTACTTGATCGTTTTCGTAGTAGTACCATACATTATATATATTGGTTCTGCCGTTGTAAGTAACTTGTGCTTGCCAATGCTTAGTGGTTTGCATCAAGATGTTGACTTGTGCTCCTGGTGCAGCTGTGTAAGCTACAACAGGTGCATTAGTCACATTGACAATATAAGAGAAACGATTTTCATCAAATTCTTCAATAGTTACGCCATTTACCTTAATATCGGTCAGTACTGCAGGATCTTGAGTCTCTACTTGTGGAGTAAGGGTGTATACTACATCCTCTTCGTTTGGACGGTTAGATTTGACAGTAATGATAGTAGGTGATTGTACGCCGCCGGGTTGCACCCATACTGTTTGCTCTGCAAAAGCTTTGGTATAGTTAACCGTCATAGTGCGTGTACCATATGGCAATGCGATAGTTTGTGTGGTCGCTTGTACATCCAATGTGGTACCTGTCTCAGCAATACTCAATACTTTTAAGAGATTAGCTTGTGGCGCATAGGTAGGTTGGAAATGCAACTTATAGGTGCGTTGGGTGCCATCTTCTGCTGTTACAGTGATCTCTGAGGTTTGTCCCAATGGGCGAGAGATATACTCTATGGTTTGCTCTGGTTCGGCAGCTTTGTATAATACAAGTGGAGCCTTTGTTTCGCCGTATGGAAGTTGGATGGTATAATCAGTTACAGTATGATCATAAACGATAGTGGCACTCTCATGATCAATCTCTATATACTCCAATGCTACGTTACTAGATTTAGTAACAGGGAAGTGGATTGAATAATCTTGAGTGGTGGTACCATCTGCTGCAACGACATGAATCTTAGTTGTTCCATCCACTGAACTGTGGTAGGTGGTAATCACTTGGTCTGGGTGGGCACCAATAGGTTGTACGCATGGAACGACCTTAGTGCGCCATGCCAACTTGTGAGTATATTCATATATGTTAGCATTGAAATCAGCGATACTAACACCTCCAACCTTGATATCTGTTAACAGCGCATTGCTTGACTTGTTGCGAGTATAGATAATTCTATATACATTGGTGTTACCACTTTCGGCAGTGACAATCACTTGTTGCTCGGTTTCACTAACAGTATGGGCTTCGGTGCTTTGACCTTCTTTAGTGACAGCGTGGATAATAGGCAATGCCACACCTTCTGCAAGTGTGAGGTGATATTCATAGGTGGTAGGATTAAAATCAATATCCATACCTTCCAATCGAAGATCAATAAGATTGGCATCGTCGCTCAGTTGCTTTGTCATCTGCAATGTGTATCGCTTGGTGTCGCCACTAGGTGCGGATACCAACAATGAGTATGTGTCGGCATTGAGCATTCCTGCATACACTACCTGCTCAGCATATTGTTTCTCGTAACCGATATTTGGAATCTCATCGGCAATATCCAATGTGTATGCAAAGATATTAGATGCAAATCCTGCTAAGTTCTCTCCGTTGATAGTAATGTTGCGTAAGGTGCAGTCCGTATTAGCTTGCACTTGCAAAGTAATCTCGTATTGCGCTTTGTGTTCACCTGACACTACATACAAAGTCACTTTGTTACCTTGACGGAACTCGGTCACTTGTTGGCTCGAATCTGCATCGTATGTGATTACAGCATTACTGTTGTCGCATACTACACTATAAGCAAATTCTTGAGGATTGAATCCGCTGATCGCAACTCCATCTACATAAATATTTTTGAGTAGTGCAAAGTTGTTGTCTAGATTTACGAAGTTGATCGTATATGTGTTAGACGCAGCACCAACGGGTTGAACTACAATCTTAGCTTGACCTGTAGAATAAGGCGCTGTAATGGTGACTTGTTGACCTTCCTCCTTATCTACTGTGATCTTTGGACAAGTAACTTTTTGTAGTGATACAGTGTAGTCAAAGGTGTTCTTGTCAAACCCTACTAGGCTGTCCCCGTCCAAATAAATCATCTTCAAGAATGCGCTATTTGAGCGTTGAATAATAAAGGTGATTGTATATGTTTGCACCTTACCACTTTCTGCGGTCACCTTGATGGTCTGTACATTGTTACTGCATACATTCAGTACTTTTTGTGCCTCATCGCCTTTGTCGAATGTTACGGTAGGTATAGTCAACACACCCATAGGCAGTGTATCTACATAGTTGAGTACCGCTGGATCAAAGCCTTCTAATGCTTCTCCATCCAAATAAATCATCTTCAAATTAGCATTATCTGAAGTGGCAACTGAGAAATGTAGAATATAGGTTTGACTAGCACCGGACTGTGGACGAACGGTAATCTTGTAATCGCCGTTTATACCACCATCTCGAACGGTAATAGTTTGATACTCATCTGCTTGGTCATATGTAATGACTGGCAAAACCTTAGTACCCTGTGGCAATGGACAATTATATTCCAAAATGTTTGGATCAAAACCTTCCAATGGCTGTCCATCTAGATAAATCATTTTCAATGTTGCATTAGTTGCTTTATATACACTGAAACTGATTTGATAGATGGTGCTGTTACCATTTTCTGCCGTTACAGCAATACGGGTAGTACCATTGATTCCTCCGGTAGTAAGTACTACCTTCTGGTATTCATCACCCTTGTCATAGGTAATAGCAGGCAATTCTGTTGTACCAATTGGCAAAGTATAAGTGTAGGAAGTCTTGATAGGGTCAAATCCTTCTAACGCTACACCTCCAATATAGATCATATTCAAACTAGAAATCTCAGATTTAGCAGTACTTACCACGATCTTATATTCTGTTTGATCAATGCCATTACCTGCTACGACGGTTACTTTAGTCGTTCCATTCAAGCCTCCTTCACTGACGCTCACGGTTTGGGTGCTTTCTCCTTTCTCGTAAGTAATTGCAGGCAACTCTGTTGTACCAATAGGAAGATTAACATAGTAGGTGAACTGATTAGGATCAAAATTGGTAATCAAATTCTCACCCATTTGCAGATTTTTAAGCAAGGAGTATGAAGATGCTTCTAGCTTATAAGTCAACTTATAAGTTTTAGGAGTTTGATTACCTGGGGTAGTTACGTTGATGATATGCTGACTACCATCCAGGTTCGCTACCGATGTAGGTGCGGTATGGGTGATGGTTTGTTCACCCGCTGGATATGCAGATACCGCTTCTACAGTTGGGATACTGCTAGTAGAAGTTGGCAGTGATACACGATACAAGGTTTGGTTAGGGCTAAATCCTGCAATTGAAGTGCCATTCACCTTGATGTCCTTCAATGTATTATCAGATAGTTGTGCTACCTTAAATTGGATAGTATATGTTGCTGTGGTTTTCTTATCTGCTGCAGTTACCTGAATTTCCGCTTTGCCAGTCATACTACTAGCTTGTGTAATGGCTATTGTTTGCTCATCCTCTTGACCTTGTGCTGTTACTTGTGGAATCGTAGTGGTACCATATGGCAATTCCACAGTGTAATTATATACTGCTGGTTGGAAATTGTTAATAGCGTTTCCGTTGACATATAGATTGCTGAGTTTAGCATTGGTACTAGCTTCACGGACAAACTTGATCTTGTATATCGTTGTACTGCTGCCATCTTCTGCTTTTACAGTGATCACCGTAGCTGCACCATCCAAAACACCTGGAGTGATTGTGATTTCGCTATTTGTAAGTTCGCGACCAGGGAAAGTGGCTGTTCCGCCTTTTGCATTAGTCAATGAACCAGCACCACGATAGGCTTTGATCTCTGGAATTGAACTAGCTTCACGACTCATAAAGTAGATCTGCTCCTCACTTGAATTAGGATCAAAACCTAACCATTCTTTACCTCCGATATATAATTTTTGAATCTTTGAGGAATAAATCAACTCTACATCATCCACATACAAAGCGTTACCCTCGTATAATCCACTATTAGCACGGAAGTTAGGGTAATTACTTGCAGAGAAGATGATGTTCATCATCGTTGGAACATCATTGTTGAAATAATAAATAGGTACACGAATATTTGTCCAATCTCCGTAAGCCTTTTTCTCAAACCACAAACCCTCGGCTATCTGATTTGCCTTTTGGTCTGTGCCACATTCGTTGGCATCCAATGCCAAACGAATATCACTTTCCTCGTTGGATTGAGAAATGGAAGTACAACCACCATTCTTGGCTTTATATTTGCTACCTTTAGATGTTCCTGACCATGCGTAATAGAGAAGGTAAAAATTCTCCTTGTCTACGTTTGCACCTGTACGCTTAATCCATACAGACATGGAGTCTGGACGATGTGTAAAGTTCAGACCACCAGATGTACCAGCGGTTGCAGTCTTGGTGTCGATACCCTCTAAGTGATTCCATGGTTTTCCTAGTGAGAAATAACCTGGAGATACCTCTGTAATACCCAGAGCACCTACTTTGGTGTCTTGTACCATTAATGAGTAACTGCCGCTATGGCCTGCTTCACGATGGGTCAAATTGAATTTAATACCCACTTGTTCAATATTGCTCACATTCCAACTAGCAGGCTGAATCTCTCCATCGAATTTCTCGCCACTCCAATCCTCAAATCCTGCATTAGGTACTTGCTGAGCAAAACCCATAGTGCTACTCAAAAGAATAAGACTACTAATTAAAATTTGCTTAAAGTAAAATTTTCTCATAAATTATGTTGTTTGTTAATATTACAATGTTGTTTATTCATATTTTAAGATTTTAATAAGAAAAACACTTATATTAAATCTAAAACAGCGTGCAAAATTAATATAAACTATTCAAATATGCAAATTTTACGCGCGCGCATAGGCGTTTTATTAAAGAATAATACTTTTTTCCTAAAAAACGGTCATAATCCTAAACTATAAAGTTAGTCGTGTTTTTCTTAGTTTTTTGGCACAGTTATTGTGGTTTCTATAATATGGAAATATCTTATAAAATACTGAAACCGGACACCAAAGTTGTCGTTTTTGATTTAGATGGTACTATCTATAACAAGAAAGGATTAGTTAGACATATGATGCTCTCTGGTATCTTTGAGTGGCGAATGATGTTGGTGGAAAGGAAAACTAGACAACGACTCAGAGGCGTTTGGGTGGGTGATAAGAATTTGTTTTATGATAAGTATTTCTTAGCAATGGCCGATGGTAGATGGTTATCCCCAAAATATGCTAAGTGGTGGTATAACACACGTTACATGCCATTGATGGTATCAGTGATTAATAAGTATTATCAACCAGTAGAATGGTTAGAACCCTTTGTTAATCAATGCAAAACTTTAGGTGTGCGAATAGTGGTCTTGTCTGATTATGGCCATACTAAAGAAAAAATCCAAGCGCTAGGCTTGGATGAAACCATGTTTGATTGGGTAGTATCTGCTCCAGAACTTGGAGGACTAAAACCTGCTCGTCAGCTATTAGAAAAAGTAGCAGCGAAAATGGGGATTTTGCCCAACCAATGTTTGGTAATAGGTGACAGAGAAGATACAGACGGTGAACTCGCCAAATCTGTTAATGCACCTTTTTACCTCGTAGAACAAGAGTAGTTACATATTGGAATTGTAGTATTGGCGGTCGCTAGTGACCTCTTGCCCTACAAAATCAGGAATGACAACGGATTGGTCTTCTGCAGATAGTTCGATTTCTGCGATGGTCAATCCTTCTTTATGCCCGTGAAACTCGTCTACTTCCCAATAGAGTCCTTCTTCAACTGCAGGAATCAACCATCTAGTCTTGTCGATGATATTGCCTTGACACAATGTCAGTAGTTGTTTGGCATCCTCCCAATTGATTTCCTTCTCCCATTCAAATCTAGTTAACATACCATCGGCGGGTTTACCTTTGATGGTTAAGAATGCGGTGTTGAGACCGTTGCTGTCGCTTTTTAGTCGTACACGTACGGTGCGTCCAGATTCGCGACAGATATATCCTTGAATAATAGTATAGTGGTTGATAGCTAATTGTTTATAGCTATCATCCACTACTAAAAATTTTCTCTCTATTTCAAGATTATTCATCTTATTATAGCTTGGTCTTACTTACCTTGTTTACTAGGTGAGCAATGCTATGATATTCGATGCCAGAATGTGTGGTTAAACCAATCTCACATGTGCGAGAGTTGCTAACACCCATCGTAGCACCAGCTTCTTGAATCTGTGGTTTGAGCTTGCGTAGTGCCCATTCGTTTAGTTCTGGTTCTGTGAATCCCTTGTCTCCAGCAAATGCGCAGCAGCCTATCTCTTGTGGTACGAGCACGTTCTTTGCGCATGCCTTGGCTACACGAACGATGGTATTTGCCAAGCCCATTTGACGTGTAGAACATGTTACGTGAACAGCCACACAAGCATCCAAAGGAGTAATCTCTACTTCGCTCAACACAAACTTATCAATAAATTCAGCAGGCTCGTACAAGTGCAAATGTTGCATAGTATGGCGCATACGATGCAAGCATGGACTTTGATCACACAAAACAGGCCATTTACCATACTCACTTGCTTTTAGCAATGCTAATTCCAATTCTGCTGCCTTACGGTCGGCCTCTTCGGGCATACCTTTGCTCTCCCAGATAGTGCCACAACACAAGTTCTGCATATTCGCTGGGAAGATTACCTCAAAGCCTGCTTTGTTAAGCAATTCAGTTACGTCATTTACGAGTGGTTTTCCTGGAGTACTCAAGCGTTGGTTCAAACAGGATGGGAAATATACTACACGCTTATCACGTAGACCTTTTAAACCATTTACGGCGCCGTATTCTTTAGCAGTTTCTATATCCTTCTTAGTGACAGGCTTAGGTAATGATGGCGTCCATAATGGTATGAGACCACCTGACATATTGTGCATAGCTTTACCCGTCATAGTGGTCAATTTGTCGCCTAGCACGCTCTTAGCCACATGTGCTACACCTAAAATGCCCGTTAATGCAGATCCTATGCTAGCCAAGTTCTTACCAGCCCAACGGCCAATAACTTTGCCAGCTTCGCTCATGTCGTGCTCGCGTACGATGTGTATGTACTCGCCTACATTGATTTTTAGTGGACAAGATGTTGAACATAATCCGTCACCAGCACACAAGTCACGGCCAATCTTAGCAAACTGCTTCTTTAGTTGCTTCTCAAGGCTGGCATCGGCCTTGTTGCCTGCTTGAGCAGATGCGTGCAAACGTGCCAATTCGCGTTGTACCACAATGCGCTGACGGCTTGACAAAGCAAATCCACAACTTACGCAGTTAACTTCACAGAAGCCACATTCAATACAACGGTCAATCATCTGATGTACCTCTGGCAATGGTTTGATGTGTTGCAAGTATGATGCTGGATCCTCGTTGAAGATAACCCCTGGATTCATGATGTTATTTGGATCAAAGAGTTGTTTAACCTCACACATCAATTCATATGCATCATCTCCCCACTCGCGACGTACAAATGGTGCCATATTTCGACCTGTACCGTGCTCAGCTTTCAAACTACCATCGTATTGATCTACCACTAGGTCAACTACCGCACGCATCATATGATCGTACTGCTCAATGGCTTGAGGAGTATCAAAGCGTTGATTCAAGATGAAGTGATAATTACCTTCCAATGCGTGTCCATAAATAACAGCTTCTGGGTAATTATGCTCTTTGAATAATTGCTGCAATGCTAGAGTCGCTTCTGCTAAATGTTTTACAGGGAAAGCAATGTCCTCAATCAAGCAGGTTGTTCCAATCTCGCGTGTTCCACCTACTGCTGGGAAAATACCCGAACGCATCGCCCAGTATTTACCTGTCAATACAGGGTCAGAAGTGAATTGTGCTTCTTGACACAACTTATAGCTGTTTAGTACCTTTTGTAGTATTTCGTTCTTCTTATCTAATTCATCTTGTGTACTCGCATCGGTACGAATCAATACAGCACCTGCATCTTCTGGCAGACCTTGCAACTCTGGGAAATCTTTCTCCACGGTCTGCATAGCCTTACGATCAAAGAATTCAGCTGCAGACAACATACCCGTTGCTTTCATCTCTATGATGGCTTCACAGGATGACTTTGTTGTAGGGAAAAGTAGGAGGGCGGAAGATGAGTAACCGCAAATGTTTCCCGTACTCATCGTTATAGAGGAAAGGAATGCTAATGTACCTTCGCTACCCACCATCAAATGGGCGATAATATCAAATGGATCATCGTATTCTGCAAATGGCAATATGGTCAATCCCGTCACGTTCTTTATGCTATATTTGCGACGGATACGCTCCATCAACACCGTATTGTTGCGTGTTTGATCACGCAACTCTTCTATCTTACGGATAAAATCAGGGTGGCTTTTGGCAAATGCAGCACGACTATTCTCGTCGGCTGTGTCAAGCACTGTTCCATCCGCTAATATGATACGTACCGATTGCAACGCACGATAACTGTTAGCGTGTGTACCACAACACATTCCTGATGCATTGTTCATTACGATACCACCTACCATCGCAGACTTCAAGCTCGCGGGATCTGGTGTGAAATACTTACCATAAGGTTTCAATATCTCATTCACTCTTTGACCTACAATACCTGGCTGCAAAGTGATGCTGCTACCGTTGTCGTGAACCGTGTATTGCTCCCATTTTTTGCCACAAACGACCAACAAACTATCGCTGATAGCTTGACCGCTCAAACTTGTTCCTGCTGCGCGGAATGTGATGTGCTTCTTCTCATTGCGCGCGCGAGCAATAATCTTTATAATGTCTTGTTCGGTGGCTGGATGAAGTACTTCTTGAGGAATCAAACGGTAAAAACCTGCATCCGTTCCCCACGCTAATCTTTCTATATACTTTTTCATATACTTCAACTCTTAACTCTCAACTCTCAACTCTAATACAAATAATACTTGCTAGATGCTTTACGATAAGCTTCTACATCTTTGTACCAATACTCGCGAATATCTTCCCATTGGTAACGTTGGCCAAACATCTCACGAATCTTGTTGGTTCCACATACTTTGTCAAACATGCCAAAGCGCTTTTGGTTGCACAACTTGAACCAGTCTTTCTCTGGCCACAAACGCATCAATTCCTGTACTACTAAAAACTGAACCTCGCTCAAACGTGCTTTTTCGTAGTCCAAAATATGTATCTGCACACCTTGGCACAACTCACCTTTAAAGGTGCTGTAGTATGGTTTGTAGTATATTGGACGGAACTCCAATCCTGGCAATTTCAACGCATTCATAGCCTCTGCTAAGGTGTCGGCGCTAATCCATGGTGCACCCATTACCTCAAAAGGCAAAGTGTAACCCACACCAATACTGATATAGCTAAACTCACCAAAGATACCCGTTACAGGGTAGAATACTGCAGATTGTCCATGTGGCACGTGAGGAGATGCTACTATCCACTCGAGACCAGTCTCATCCCATGTCATATCGCGTTTCCACCCCTTCATCTTAACTACAGTCAACTTGCATTTGTTGTCGTAGTCTGTTGCATTTAAGTACAATGCCAACTCGCCTGGGGTCTGACCATACAAATATGGGATCTTAAATTGACTTACAAATGAGATATAACCATCTTCTACTAAGCAACCTTCTATTTTCTCTCCGCCAAGTGGGTTAGGACGATCCAATACGATCAACTCTTTACCATGCTCAATACATGCTTCCATAAGCATACCCATTGTAGAGATATATGTATAGCTGCGGCATCCGTTATCTTGAATGTCATATACCATCACATCGATCTCATCCATCATCTCTTTGTTAGGCTTCTTGGTCTTGCCATAGAGTGAGTACATTTTCAATCCAGTCTTTTTATCCACTTCGTTATCCACTACGTCGCCTGCATGTACGTTGCCACGTACACCATGCTCTGGACCATAGAGTGCAACCAAATTGACATTCTCTGCTTCCCAAAGAATATCAATAGTGGACTTTAGATTACTATCTACACCTGTTGGATTGGTGGTCAAGCCAACGCGTTTGCCTTCCAATAACTTAAATCCATCTGCTCGGAGTACTTCAATACCCGTTTTTACTTTAGCTGCGCTAACGGATGCTGTGAAAATCAGCAATATACTTAAGAAAATTCCTTTGATTGTTTTCATGATTGTATTAGTCTTTTTTTTTGTTCGTTTATATTCAAGTTATATCTGTAACATTGCTTTGCGCAAATTACGCTAAATTGCTTCGCACAAATTACGGTGCAAAGTTACTAAAAATCCTTGACTTATGCAAATGTTTATATAATTTTTATATAAAACTCTCCTTTTTGTCCTTTTTCGTTTATGATTTTCCCTTTGTTTCCCCTCTTTCTTCCTATTAGCTTGCCACCTGTCTGCATAGGGACTTCATAGGGACTTCATCGGAATCTCATCGGAACCTCATCGGAATCTTATCGTGACTTCGCCATAAGATAACCATCGGATTCTGCTACCTTTGTGCTACCCTTGCGCTACCTCACTCTATCGTTAGTCAAAAAAAAAGAGTGCTCGTTTTCACGAACACTCTCAACTCTTAACTCTCAACTTTCAACTTTCAACTCTCAACTTTAAACTTTCAACTCTCAACTCTCAACTCTAAAACAGGTATCCCATCTTGATGTAGAAGTTAGCCCATTTAGCATTATCTTGTTTATTCAATGCCATGGCCCAATCCACGGACAACACAAAGTTCTCATTCATTGCTACCTTCAAACCAACACCTGCTGCCATATGAGGAACATACACTTTAGATTGATCTATATCGCCATTCTCATCTAATTTAAAGTATGAATCAAGTGGTAATGTAGGTGCTACTTCCTTATCTATAAGAGCCATTGCGTTGGACTTAACATAATCCTCAAAGTGAGCTTTTTTAATTGCTTCATTATCCAACTCATATGGCTGAGTGATGATACCCAAATCAAAGAATGGCGCCAAACCGATATAGAAATGTTGTTTGCCAATATCAAACTTAGCCACCTTAGTGCGGAGTTCCACATTAGCATACGCGAAACCATTTGCCAAAATACGGTTACGCATTATACCACGCAATGAGTTTGCGCCACCCAATCCCTCATACATCACGCGTTGAATAAAGAGCGTATTCAAATAGGTGTTCATATAGAATGGCGAACTACCTGCTATATTATTCTGTGTACCAACACGATACGCAAATGTCACGCGATCGCGATAGATTGGCACATAATGGCGGAAGTTGAAGTTAAACTGCAAGTGATTGTATCCAGCTTTTGCTTGCTCACCAAACGCAGCTGTATATGTAAAGAAAGCATCGGCATAAATACCCTTAGTAGGGCAGGTACGTTGATCACGACTGTCGTAAGTCAAACCCGCACGCAAGTAAGGGTGCCAACCGCCTTTGGCTTCGTTCTGATCAATGATTCCCCATTTGACATACTTCTCATAGAGACCTTCTACGTTTTCATTCATCGCTTTTTGGTCAGCAAGTGGTAGTTCTGGATCAAACACATTTTTCTTACCATTAAGCATGTCGATGTCACACTCGTCAATCATATATCCTAGAACACCTACACCTGCATTCCACTTGATATTCTTCCAAACGGTACCTTCTATATCTGCCGCAAAACGGAATAGATCTCGTTTGTATTTGTAGAATGCACGCGACTGATATTCATCCGGGTTCATTTTGTTTGGATCTTTCTTCCATTTATGATATCCCTGATTATAATTTGTCTGATAACCGTTGTATCCATAGAAATCGCACATCGCATCAGGCTGATATGTAGCATCCAATGTCAAGCGATGTTTAGGAATCAAGTACTTACTATCGTAGTTTACACGGAAAATACCGTAGTTCTTGGTTGTATATGCCGCCTCTGCATAGATGGAGTGGATATACTCAGGGTATTGCGAACCATCACCATAATAATAGATATTGGCGAGTGCACCGCCTTGAAAACCAAGGTCGGCATCAAATGCTACCGATGGTAGAGCACCAAAATTCCAACCTGTTTTGATTTTACGACCGAGAGAGTCAACTTCTTGTTTCTTCTCTTTCTTCGCTGCTTGCAAAGATATGGCAAATAATGCAGCAAACAAGATTATTATACTGCGTTTCATATTCTTCAAATTGAGGTTTAATTATGTTGAGATTAGGCGAGAACCCATGCTAGGAAGGCGCCAAGATATGTGCCGATGGCATAACCCACGAGTCCAACGACAATACCAGATATCAGCACTTTCTTGTTTTTCATAGCACTGGCAACTGGTGGAACGAATGGAGGAGAACATAGCAGTCCTACTTGACTAACGCAGAATAAATCTCCACTTACTCGTCCTATTCGGCAGAAAAGTAGGTGAAATGCTACGGATGCTAACATAATCCAAAGAACGAATCCACCTATATAGAGCGATTCGGTATTGACGCTATTGATATTAAACATGGATGAGATAACCAAGCTAAATATCAATATAAAGAACATTCCAAGTTCAAATGTTTTGGGTAGTTCACGAACTTTTTTGAAAAAAGATGCTATGATGGCCAATGTAGTAATGGTTAATATTACGACCATTTCATTTATGGATCCTGTTGTGAGTATAGATATGCCAGCTCCTATTCCGAGAAATGCAATACTTAATCCCAAACCTTTTAGCATGCCAAACAAGTTTTTCTTTTCAAACATTCCGTGATAGTTTTCAACATCTGCGGTTTCAATGTTTGTTGGCTCGGAATCTTTTCTTTTTACTGTATCTTGGTATGGAAGAATTTTACGGAATATCTTGTAGCCTCCTGCTAGTAGGAAGAAAACATATGGGGTAGTGATGACCATTTGGACAGCTAAGACAGTTGTTATGGTGGTACCATCTACATCGAGCATTTTTCCTAATGCATTGAAGTTCATTGTTCCACCTGTATAAATACCAGCCATCATTCCGGATATGTGAGCTGCATTGGCTGGTTCTTCAATGGAATTGCGGAAAATGAAGTAACCTGATACCACGGCAATGACTACTGCTGCAATGCCGCTGAATAGAGCCCATGTTGTTTTAGGTAGTGCTTTTGTCCAAAGTTTAAAATCACAATTAAAAAGCATTAACGGAATGGCCAATGGCACTGCTATAGCGACAATGTTTTTTTGTATTTCTCCGAATGTTACAGCAATCTCTCCATCAAAATGTGCCACACCACACAAAGATGCTACGACACCGATAATATAGGCTATAACGACAGTGCCAAGTCGTTGCATCCAACTCCAGCGCTTGAATCCCATGATAATAAGCACTGGAATCAATATATAACAAATTAAAACAATAATTGCTTGTATCATAATAAATTTATTTTAATAATGAGGTTGTTTCTTCTTCTTTGTTGAGTTTTCTCGCTAAATACATATATTCTTGTAAGAACATCCAAAATGGCAGGGCAACAAAACCTGTTAAAGGAATAACAACTAGTTGCCATACAAACTGCACAGAGTTATGGAATGCAGGGTCTTTGATTTTCCATCGAATGATCAACCATGCTAACCATAATGGTAAGGTGAGCACTCCGGAAATCAAAGCCAATGGCGACATAATTATTAACATAAATAATAGCAACCACTTAGGCATTCTATGTTTTGGAAACCAATTGAGCTTTTTAGGAGGGTTCTTGCGAAGTTCTTCCCAGTTTTTCTCGTAGTTCTCGTCATCTGGAACCCATAATATTTGCTCACGCATTCGTTGGGTGAGTTCTTCGCGCATTGCTAAAATGAGCTTGGGGCGTTCTAGATCCGCATGCTCGGCAATAAATTCTGTAACGTTAATTGGTTTGCCGATGTTGATAACCAATGAGTCCCAAAGATGGAACCAATCGCTATATTCCAATCCTACAGGAACGATATAAATGGGTTTTTCTTTACCAAACTCTTCGTTTGCGCGAATAGAAATTCGGAATATACCCTTACCTAAAGGGAGTAGGGAGTGCTTTGTTCGGTGTGTACCCTCTGGTAATATACAAAATGGCACACCTTCACGCAGTGTTGCTATAGCACGGTCCTCCGTCTCATCGTTTTGGAGAACTTCATTGGCGCCATCTCGCATTCTGCGGATAGGCATGATCTTTAGCCAACGAAGAATTTTAGCATACCTTTTATTACGGAATATATCCGCTCTAGCTACGAAAACTTTGCGTTCAGAGTTGATGGATAACACGGCCAAAGCATCTTGCAATGCGTTGGTGTGATTGGGAGCGAAGATAACAGCTCCGTCTGTTGGAATATTTTCTTTTCCTACATACTTGATGTGACGATAAGATCGACGAAACATCCAGTTGACTATAGGGAGAAGAAAACGGTATGTGCGATTTTCATCATGTATCTGTTTCATGTTTGAGTCATTATTAAGTTCTACTTAATCCCATTAAATAGTCAAAATCGTGGCAAAGGTAAAACTTTTTTTTGGAATGACCAAAAAACATGTGATAAATTGATGTATTTAACGTCTATAAAATCGATTTTACAGACTCAATCTTGTGTTTGAGACGATTATTTTATGTTTCTTTTATCCAACTCTCGTTGGTATTTTTTAGCAACTTTCTGATGTGCTTTATAGGTTGTTGAAAATATATGTGTACCAGAAAAGTCGGGGTTTGCACACATGTACAAGTAGTCCGTGTTAGGTGCATCTAATACGGCATCCATGATGTCAGGACGAGCAAGGCGGATAGGTCCAGGAGGTAAACCTTTATATTTGTATGTGTTGTATGGTGAGTCTATCTCTAAGTGCTTGTTGAGAACGCGAGACAATGTGAAATCTCCTACTGCATATATGACGGTAGGACATGCTTGTAACTTCATTCCTGTACGAATGCGATTTAAATATAGCGAAGCTATCGTAGGGTATTCTGAACTATTGTTTGTTTCAGATGCAATAATGGATGCCAAAGTGGAAACCTCCATAGGAGTGAGCTCAAGTTCTTGTGCTTTGGCTAGTCGTTCCTCATTCCAAAAATCATTATATTCCTTGTGCATGCGCTCAAAGAGTTCATCTACACTCATCGCCCAATATACCTCGTATGTGTTGGGGATAAAAAGACATACTGCAGTTTCTATAGTCATGTTGTATTTCGCTAGATATACCGAATCATCTAACTTGGCTTTTACTTCTGCAGAATCGATCATTAATTTTTCTCCCATACGTTTAGCCAGCTGTTCTGGTGTTCGTATGGACTCGCTGAATGATAAATTGATAGGAGTCTCTCTTCCATTTTTTAGGCGATTAATAAGTTCAGAGGGGGCAATATTAACCGGAAATTCGTAATATCCTGGTTTGACTTGATTGAACTTGTAGTGCTCACAAGCGATCTCCCAGGCTAATTCTGATTCTATTTTATAGTCGGCTTGAATAGAATGGATAACTGAGTCTAAGGTCATGTCTGGGGTAATGTAATATGAATGAGGAGCACCGTCTTTACTGATGAATGCTGAATGAATAACTTGTTTGTATAGTCGTTGTGCAAAGTAGCCTCCTATTGCTAATAGAATGATGAATATTAAGCTGAATATTACTGTCTTTTTCATATAAAAGAATGTTTTTCCTTTAAGGATAAATGTGATTAATTGTAGAAAAAAAGGATACCAATCATTAATCTTGGTACCCTTTGCGGAAGGAGGGGGATTCGAACCCCCGGTACGGTTACCCGTACGACAGTTTAGCAAACTGTTGGTTTCAGCCACTCACCCATCCTTCCCCGCGTCATGCGCATCGTAGACGATAACTGTCCAAAACTGCTTTCTTATCAAAAGCGACCGCAAAGGTACTGCTTTTTTTTTATATAACCAAATATTTGGGCATTTTTTTTGAAAAAATAGATAGTGTACTCTAAAAAAGTCATGATTAGCTGATATACTAATTAATGTACGCGCGCGTGATAGAGTCTTAAATTTCAACAAGATGAATAAATCGTTTAGAAAAAATGATTAAGTTCTTGCAAATATCACATATTTTTTGTATTTTTGCGCCCTAAATCAAGATTCTAATGAGGAGAAATATTTTTACATATCCCATAATCGTTTTAGTGTTGTTATTGTGCGGTTTTGTTTCTTGCAGTACTCCAGATGGAATAGCGTTGGATATAGAAAAAAGGTTACATGAGCAACAATTAAAGGCAAATCAATTAACTGAGCAGTTATGTCAGATAATTGAAGATAAAAAGTATGATTCTTTACCTAATTTTGTTTCTGTCGCAGAAGATATACATTTCTATGTATTCCATGATTATCATTTGGTTTATTGGACAGATTCTTGGTTGAGTGAACGATATGTTCCTCTTAATAAAGAGGTTAATAATTGGCAGTTTATGGAATGGAATAATGCCCAAGGTGTGGGAAAATGCACACAGTTGGGTGATTTGTTGGTACTGACTGTTATTCCTGTAAAATACAATTATTGCGTAACAAATGAAAATCTTGAAAATGGTTTTATTCTACCTTTCGAAGGTGAAAAAGAATGGAGTCTGACTTCTCGTCGTGGCTCAGATGCTAATTTGTATCCAATACATTCTGTGACAGGGGAGTATCTGTTTTCTGTTGATTTTGAAGGAACGCAGGAGAATAGATTAGGGGATGAGGTCGTTATTGATAATTTCTCGTATCAAGCGGTATTGGCTTCGGAAAAGCATGATGAGAATTCTTCTCGGAATAAATTGCTTATGTATTATGGATTAACACTTGCACTCATTTTTGTGTTGATAGCGTCAGCTTTATATCACCTGATTAGGAATCGAGGTGTTAGAAATCTGAATTTAGCTGGTCGCCTGCAATTAATACTAACGCCGGTAATGTTGCTTGCATTAGCTTCGACCTTTATTCTTTCTGTAGGACATATTCGCAAGGTGTTTATAGATAGGCAACAATCTCAGCTTCAAGAAAAAGCAAATTACATTCAAAAAATGCTCCAAAATTTATATTTTTGGGATTATGAGTTAAACAGTACTCATCATACTGCGCTCAATGTAGATTTGCGTGATTTAAGTTTTGAGTTTGAAACCGATATACACGTTTATGATATGAGCGGACAATTAGTCGGTAGTTCCTGTCCGCAAATATTTGATTTGGGAGTGGTTTCTAGTCGTATAGCACCTGAGGTTTATTTTTCGGAAGAAGATCAGTTGGTTCGGCACGAACAAATAGGAAATGTTCGTTATCTAGCCGCATATACTGAGTTTGTAAATGGTAATTACGACAAGATAGGTTATATAGCCATCCCAAGTTTTATTTCCGAGGAAGAGATGAGTGCGGATGTTGAACAATTTGTTGTTCGCTTGTTGCCTCTATATATTGTATTGTTGCTCATTTCTATTCTTGTTGTTTGGCTAGTGGCTAGACGAGTTTCTGCGCCATTAAAAACAATAGGTACACAGTTAAAAAACTATCGTTTAGGAGAAAAAGGCCAACATGTTTCCTATTCTTATCACGATGAAGTAGGTGATTTAATTCAGCATTACAATGAAATGATGGATGCTCTTGCAGAATCAACACAACGATTAGCGCGTTCGGAGAGAGAGGGTGCTTGGCGCACTATGGCGCGTCAAGTGGCGCATGAGATTAATAATCCTCTAACGCCGATGAAGTTGACTCTTCAGCAATTACAACGACGCAAAGGTACTGAGAACTTTGATGAGTATTTCGATCGTTCGACCGAATTGTTGATAGAGCAGATTGAAACACTCGGATATATAGCCCAATCTTTCTCTTCTTTTGCCAAAATGCCGGAGGTTAATCCTACAGAAGTGGATGTGGCTAAGAAATTATATGCATTTATTCTATTGATGCGCAATAATGATGCGAAAGTTCCTATCCGTTATGTAGGCCCAGAATATGGCGTCAATGTGGAAACGGATGCGGAATTAATCACGCAAGTGTTTACCAATATCGTGCGGAATGCGTTACAAGCTATGGAGAGCATTGATGGAGGGGATATTATCATTGTTCTCAAACAGGTACAAGAGAATCAACGATTAGTAAAAGATCTCTCGGAGCAGCATCAATGGATGGAAATTTCGATTTCGGATAACGGACCAGGTATACCTGACGACGTGGTGAATAAAGTTTTCATACCTAATTTTACTACTAAAAATACGGGTGCAGGTTTAGGATTGGCGATTTCTAAGAATATTGTGGAGGGTTGTGGTGGAAAAATCACGTTCCAAACATCAGAAAAAGGTACTACATTTTTTGTGTATTTGAAAAAAAAGTAGTAACTTTGCGACCGGAATAAGTATAACTAACCAACTTTAATATAATATAAAAATGAAAACCGAAGTAATTATGCAGCATCTTGCTGCTAAGCACCCAGGTGAGTCAGAGTATCTGCAAGCCGTTCAAGAGGTGTTAGAGTCTATCGAAGAGGTGTATAACCAACATCCAGAGTATGAGAAAGCTAAGATTGTAGAGCGTATGGTTGAGCCAGATCGTATCTTTACTTTCCGCGTTACTTGGATTGATGACCAAGGTGAAGTTCAAACCAACCTCGGTTATCGTGTACAATTTAACTCAGCTATTGGTCCTTACAAAGGTGGTTTGCGCTTCCACAAGGCAGTTAACCCATCTATGCTCAAGTTCTTAGGCTTCGAACAAACTTTCAAAAATGCATTGACTACTCTTCCTATGGGTGGAGCAAAGGGTGGATCTGATTTTGATCCAGTTGGTAAATCTGATGCTGAGATTATGCGTTTCTGCCAAGCCTTCATGCTTGAACTTTGGCACAATATTGGCGTAGATACTGATGTGCCTGCAGGTGACGTAGGCGTGGGTGGCCGTGAGATCGGTTTCCTCAACGGTATGTACCAAAAACTCGCTCGCCAATACCATACTGGCGTTTTGACTGGCAAAGGTATGACTTGGGGTGGTTCTATCCTTCGTCCTGAGGCTACTGGTTATGGTGCGCTCTATTTCACAGAGCACCTTCTCCACCAAGCAGGTAAAACTCTTGAAGGTAAGACAGTAGCTATCTCTGGTTTCGGTAACGTGGCTTGGGGTGCTGCACAAAAGGCTACTGAGCTTGGTGCGAAAGTCGTAGCTATCTCAGGTCCTGATGGCGTTTGCGCTATTCCAGAGGGTATTACTGCTGAGATGATCGACTATATGCTCGTTATGCGTGCTTCTAACCGCAATAAAGTACAAGATATGGCGGATAAGTTCCCTGGTCAGGCACACTTCACAGCAGGTAAGAAGGCATGGTCTGTGCCTTGCGATATCGCTCTTCCTTGTGCGTTCCAAAACGAGCTTAGCGAGGACGATGCTAAGGAACTCAAGGCTAATGGCTGCTGGTGCTGCTGCGAGGTAAGTAATATGGGTTGCCAACCTGGAGCTATTCACTACTTCCAACACAATGGCGTACTCTTTGCTCCTGGTAAGGCGGTTAATGCGGGTGGTGTAGCTACTTCTGGTTTAGAGATGACACAAAACTGCGAGCACCTCAGTTGGACTGCTCAAGAGGTTGACGAGCGTCTCCACCACATCATGGAGTCTATCCACGAACAATGTGTTAAGTTCGGAACCCAAGCCGACGGCACAATCGACTATGTGAAGGGTGCTAACATCGCAGGCTTTATGAAGGTGGCCCAAGCAATGCTCGAACAAGGTATTATCTAATTCACTAGTTTACTAGTCTTACTAGTACCACTAGTTCTACTAGTTTTACTAGCCCACTAAAATAAAAGGACCGCTCAACCGAGCGGTCCTTCTTTTTCGCCTTTCGCCTATAGCCTATAACCTATAGCGAAGCGTCCTATAACTTTATCAAAGTTCTACAACGATTTGGCTAGCGCGAACTTGGTTAGAAGATGCTGTGAAAACTATCTCTGCTGCATCACCTGTCCATGTGCCAGTAGGGCCAGAGTAGGTGTAGTCACCTGTTGACCATGTGAAGCAACCAGGGCCGTATTTAGCATCGTCGTTAGCGGTGCAAGTGAAGCTAATTTTCTTCACATTACCAACTGTAGATGTAACGGTCAATGTTTGGTTCTTGTAGATACGGTAGTGGCCCTCACCATTGTATGCGCCAAGGATACCTTGTGAAACAGTGATAGTCACGCCGTCCTTTGTAATGGTGTAAGATGCAGCATTGTTAGAGTCGGTACCAGCATTACCCTTCTCTGTGTCAGCGTCAAACACGATAGCGCCTTCTGGAGGAGTTGTGCCAGTGTTGTCATCGTTACCATTATTGTCGCCGTTGTTATCGCCATTACCACCTGGGTTTGGATTCTCGTTGCCGCTGCTGATCAACTTCACGAAGTATGCACCCATCACCTCAATCTTGCCATTGTATGAACCACGGAAACCACGGAGAGTAATCTTATCACCATCCTTCAAACCAAGTGAAGCAAATGATTTATCGTTAGAAGTGGTACCTACAGCAATAAACTCTTTGGTCAAACCATATACATATACGCTACCTGTTTCGTCAGCCAAATCAAAGTTACCGTATACAACGGCATTACCGCCAGCTGAAAGTCCGCTGATAACACCAGTAAGCTCATAATATACTTCTGGAGACTCTGGAGCATCGATAAACTCTTTAATTGTAACAACCTTAGCGGTTGGCTCTTTTTGCTCTACATTTGGATTCACACCAAACTCTTTGTCGCCTACTTTTGCGTACTCTGGAGTTTTAACACCTGCTGCACCAAAGTATGCCTCCAATGAACCATAGATCAATACCTCTTGACCATCCATATCTGGGTTTTGAACGAGGTTCAAACCAGTACGCAATGCACCATTAGGCAATTGTACAGGTACGCAGTTGCCGCTGTTAGCTTCATCTGCATTGTCAGCTATTAAGATGTTAGTGTTGTAGTTATTTACGCTACCATCGTCGTTGCTGCTGCCAGAGAATGGTGCATTGAACTCAGCACCACTGATGCTCTTACCGTTGATTTGACCTACGATATATGCTTTTACCCAGTATTTACCTGCGTTAGCATTGTTCAGCAAACGTACATCATTAGCTGTGTATGGCTTTTCGTATGAACCATCCCCTACAACCTCTGTTGGGTTGTTGCCAGTGTTGCCGCCACCACCCAATGCTGGGTTGGTACTTTTCCAGATGTGCGCTGCACCCTTACCTACAGTCTCGTATGTGCCGTTGTAGTTGGTCAATTCGCCGTAGATTACAACATAATCACCTACTGCAACTCCATCAGGATTGGTGATTTTTGCGCCATTCAAACCATAAACTTGATATGCGTAGAAGTCCTCATCGGTATTGCCTTTCTCATCTACGATATAGAAGAGAGCGTTACCAAATTGGCTGATACCATCTGCGTGCTTAGAAGCCAATTTCTTAACCCAACCTTTTACGTAGTACTTTGTTCCAGTTGTAGCTTCGCTCGCTAGTTGAGAGCAGATAGCGTTTGCCTCTGCTACGGTCAAACACTCAGCTGGAATATTCCATCCTATAGTGTCAGGAGCTTCCGTGGTCACAGTAGTTGTGTCCTTGTCACCGCCTTGTCCATTACCTGGTCCATCAGGTCCTGGAGGATTGATTGGTTCGCAGCCGATAAATGCAACTGCTGCAAACAGCATAAATGCTGCAAATAATTTGTTTAGTTTCATTGTTGTAAAAATTTATTGTTTATTTTGTTTTTTTTATGACCTATTAACGCAGTTTATAATCTGCCTGCAAAATTACAATAAAATTCTGATATGTGCAAAAAAAACAATGAAAAAATGAAAAATACAAAACTTCGAATATTTATTCTAGTACCATTTTTGAAACTTTGTGCGCGTTAATCTCTAGAAAAATGCAAAAAAAATGATAAAAAATAGATAAAAGAAAGAAAATATTTTTGAATATAAAAAAAAAGATGTATCTTTGCAGCCACATTGAGAAATGTATATATGTATATTATGAATCATGAATCAACTATTTTTATATTAACCTGTTAAATTTTGATTGTTATGAAAATTGAATTAAACTCTAAATTGTTGCAAGCTGTAAGTGGCTTGTTCTTGTTGGCGATTGCAATTGTATGGATGGCATGTGATCCATTTGAGTTGTACGCATTTTCTTGGTTGCCAGGCCTTTTTCTATTGTTAGGCGCATTGAGCCTAGCGGGTGCTTCGTATCTTGGTAAAATGGATGGCAGATTGGCGACTAAGGCTGTCTTCTACCTTCTTTATGCTATTTTGTTCTTTACTGTAGATGTTCTCGTTGTTAATATCTATTTTGTGGCTCTTTGGGCAATGATAGAGGGTGCATGGCTTGCACAAGGTGGTGCCATTATGAGAAAAAATGGTGAGAATAATTGGTTTATACCTATATGTGTTGGTGCCTTGATTGTCGTTTTGGCTTTCATTTGTAATTATGTGACTTCTAGTCTTGTAATGATAGGTGTTGTATTCTTGTTTGTTGCATTGGGACAAATGCTTCCATTCGTAAATGACTATTTGCCAAAGATTGATATTGAGAAGAAGTAATTTTACGATAAAAGATAAAGAAGAGGATTTCTGTTGAAAGTCCTCTTTTTTTTGTGCTATTTGTTTCGAGTATGAACTGTTTGAGATATAAAGTGATAGATAAGTAAAGGAATTATTAATTTTTTTTACAAAATATTTTGTAGATTGAGAAAAAAGCAGTAATTTTGCACGCTGAATTGAGAACTGTGCGTTTTCGGTTGCAAATCAAGCGTTTTTATTAATTAATTAGGAGGATAAAACTATAGCAAATCCACAAAAAGGCCCACAACAACGTCGTGGCCGCGTAGAAAAAGAAATGCCTAACCGCATCAACGATGCGATTCGTGGCGTAAAAGAAGTTCGCCTTGTAGGCGATAATGTAGAGCAAGGTGTCTATTCGTTTGAAACAGCGATACGCATGGCGGATGACATGAACTTGGACTTGGTCGAGATTTCACCAAACGCTGTACCACCTGTGTGCCGCATTTTGGATTACCAAAAGTTCCTCTATCAAAAGAAGCGCAAAGAGAAAGAGATCAAGGCTAACTCTGCTAAGGTGGTCATCAAAGAGATTCGTTTCGGACCACAAACAGATGAGCATGATTATAATTTCAAACTCAAGCACGCACAAGAGTTCTTGAAAGATGGTAACAAGGTGAAAGCTTATGTGTTCTTCCGTGGACGAAGCATCCTTTTTAAAGATCAAGGAGAATTGTTGCTCGCTCGTTTTGCTAACGATCTCGAGGAGTATGGCAAAGTGGAAGCTATGCCTAAACTCGAAGGAAAACGCATGATCGTCAACATCGCTCCAAAGAAATAACTCACCTTTGGAACCTTAGAACTTTTGGGACCTTTAGAACTTTTAGAACTTTCTAGAACAGTCGTAGGGCCACCAATGGCTGCCTGAGACTTAAAATCAATATTAACAATTTAAATTATTAACAAAATGCCAAAGGTAAAGACTAATTCCGGTGCTAAAAAAAGATTCGCTCTTACCGGAACGGGCAAAATCAAGCGTAAACACGCTTACAAGAGTCACATTCTGACAAAGAAGACTAAAAAACAAAAACGCAACTTGACTCACGTTGCACTCGTAGATTCAACTAACATGCGTTCTGTACGCGAGATGTTGCTTCTCCGATAATTATTAACCACCAAATTTTTTAAAGTAGTAAAACTATGCCAAGATCAGTCAATCACGTTGCTTCACGCAACCGTCGTAAAAAGATTTTGAGCCTCACTAGAGGCAATTTTGGTGGCCGTGCAAACGTTTGGACAGTTGCCAAAAACACTTGGGAGAAAGGTCTCCAATACGCTTACCGCGATCGTAAGAACAAAAAATGCACCTTCCGTGCTCTCTGGATCCAACGTATCAACGCTGCTGCGCGTCTCGAGGGTCTCAGCTACAGCCAATTGATGGGTGCTTTGAAGAAAGCTGGTATCGAAATCAACCGCAAAGTCCTCGCAGACTTGGCAATGAACCAACCACAAGCTTTCAAAGCTATCGTAGAGCAAGCTAAGAAGTCTATCTAATTAGATGTGAACAAAAGTAAATAAGGTGTCCCTGCTGTAAAGCAAGACACCTTATTCACTTTATATTTTTTCGCGCGCATGCGCATGTAGCGTACACATGTACGTATAGTATTCTAAAACAAATTAAATTATGAAAAACTTTTCTTTTGCGGTTCTATTCCTGGCGCTGCTATTCTCAGCAGGAGTAAAGGCTGATGCTCTAACTGGCTTTCGTTTTGTAGATGCAACGGAGTTTCAGATTATCAACAAAGGTTGGGACAATACTACTGAACCTTATACCCGTCTTCCACAACAATACATGGATAGTTGCCGCGAGGATCAGCAGTGGCTTTATAATCACTCATCGGGCATCGCAGTTCGTTTTGCTACCAATAGCAAGCGTATCGCTGCGCAATACAATTTGAAGAACAATTTCCATATGCAACATATGGCCATGACTGGTATCAAAGGTACTGACCTTTATTACCTTAATGAAGAACGTGGTGTATGGGAATATGTTAATACTGCTCGTCCTCAAGAGAAGAATTTCAAAGCTGACTCTATCCAATCAAAGGTCTACGTAGAGCACCTCGATGGTGAAATGCATGAGTACATGCTATATTTGCCTTTGTACGATGGAGTTAACTGGGTTCAAATCGGTGTTGATTCCACAGCGCAACTCATCCAACCACAAGTGGAGAACCCACGTAAAATGGGTAAAATTGTGCTTTATGGTACTAGTATTCAACAAGGCGGTTGCGCAAGTCGTGTAGGTATGGTGCCTTCTGCAATGATTCAACGTGAGTATAACCTCGAGTGCGTTAACTTAGCTACTTCTGGTCAAGCACGTATGGATTTCTATATTGCTGAGGCCTTGGCTAGTATCGAGGATGCTATCTGTTACGTGATCGATCCTGTGCCTAACTGCACAAAAGATCGTTGTGATACTGCAACCTATGATTTTATCAAGATCTTACGCTCTCTTCGTCCAGAGGTTCCAATCATAATGGTAGAAGGTCTGATGTATCCTTATACTCGTCATAGTAGTTATCATGCTGAATACTTGCCTCAGAAGAATGAAGGATTCCGTCGTGGTTATGAACTACATAAAGCCGAGAACCCTAAAGGACTCTATTATATGACCCACGATGGACAAACAGGTCCTGAGATGGAAGGAACGGTGGATGGTGTTCACCTCACTGACTACGGATTCCGTGCTTATGCAGATATACTCGAGATTTTTATCAAGAAAGCCCTGGATAAAACGGGTGTGAAATATAACTTGACTCCAACATGCGCAATTGTACAAGAGAAAGCTATCAAAAAACAATTGCGAAACAAATAATTCGTACGAAACAATAAAATACAATATTTTAAAGTATGAAAAAATTATTAATGATTTTCTTGAGCGTGATGGCAACAGTTGCTATTTACGCACAATCAGTGACCGTTAAGGGTACGGTGATTGATGCAGACAACAACGAACCTTTGATAGGTGTGTCTGTAGTTGAGCTTGGTACTACCAATGGTGTAGTAACCGATCTTGATGGTAATTTTGCCCTAACAGTTCAAACTGGTACTAAACTACAACTCTCTTACGTGGGTTATAGCGTAGAGGAAGTGGTAGTAGGTAAAAACAGTAATCTAGGTACACTTACTCTCAAACCAGAGGCTGTAGGTTTGGCTGACGTTACTGTGACTGGACAAATTGCTATTCAACGTCAAACTCCTATCGCAGTAAGCCAAGTGACTGCTCTTGAGATTGAAGAGCGTCTCGGTGGTGGCGAGTTCGTGGATGTCCTCAAAAACACCCCTGGTGTGCACGCCAATGCCAATGGTGGTGGTTGGGGTGATAGCGAGATTTGGATGCGTGGTTTCGACAACACCAATATCGCTATGATGATCAACGGTGTACCTATGAACGGTATGGAGAACGGTAAAGTGTACTGGTCTAACTGGCAAGGTCTCGCTGATGTTACTTCTGTCATGCAAACACAACGTGGTCTTGGTGCTTCTAAGATGAGTGCGCCTTCTGTAGGTGGTACTATTAACATCGTGACCAAAGGTCTTGACGCTAAACGCGGTGGCTCATTCTCTTACTCTTTGGGTGACAATGGTTACAACAAGGTGGCATTCTCTGTATCAACTGGTCTTATGGACAATGGTTGGGCAATCACTGTTATGGGTTCTCGCACATGGGGTGATGGTTATATCCAAGGTACTAGCTTCGAGGGTTACAACTATTTTGCTAACATCTCTAAACGTATCAACGAGAATCACCAACTCTCTCTCACCGGTTTCGGTGCTCCACAACAGCACTACCAACGTTCGGGTGGTCTCACCATGGCGGAGTGGAACAATGTTCGCAAGTATATGAAGGACGGTGTGCACTTCTCTCGTTACAACCCAACTTATGGTTATGACGACTTTGGCAACCAAAATTCTGCTAACTACAACGTTTATCACAAACCACAAATCTCTCTCAACCATATCTGGCAAATCGACCACAAGTCTTCTCTCTCAACCACTGCTTACGTATCTCTCGGTCGTGGTTATGGTCGTACCGCTGAACCTGGTTTGAACTCTTCTTATAGCTATACTGATCTTACTTATGGTTCTAACTATGGTACTTTGGCACACACCTTCCGTCGTGAGGATGGTACATTCGACTACGGAGCAGTAGAGTTTGCTAACAGCCCTAACAACCCAATCTACGATCCTAACTCTGATCAATTCGAGAAAATGTATGCAGGTTCACAACTCGTAATCTGCGAGAACCGTAACGATCACAACTGGTATGGTTTGACTTCTACTTATACCAATAAGTTTGCTGATGTACTAGACTTCTATGCGGGTATCGACGTTCGTTACTACCAAGGTAAGCACAATGCTACTATCTCTGACCTCCTCGGTGGTGAGTACTTCATCGACGCTACACGTGCAAAAGTAAAAGGCGTTAACAATGCTGCTGCATTGGATCCAATGTGGCAATATGAGAAACTCACTATCGGTGATATCGCTTATCGTAACTACGACGGTTTTGTTGTACAAGAGGGTGCTTTTGCTCAATTGGAGTACAACCAAAATAACTGGTCTGCTTTCGTAAACGGATCTATCAACTACAACCACTATTGGAAAGTTGACTATTTCTACTACGATGCAGAGCATGGTAAATCTGAAGTTCTTGGTTTCCTAGGTGGTACTATCAAAGCAGGTGCTAACTACAAATTCAACAAGCATCACAACGCTTTTGTAAACCTAGGTTATATCTCTCGTGCACCAAACTTGGACTACGGAGCATTTATGAACGCTTCAACAAGCAACACTATCAACGTGGACGCTAAGAACGAGCAAGTTGCAAGTGCTGAGATTGGTTACGGTTTCCACAATGAGTACGTAAACGTGGCTGTTAACGGTTACTTCACTGAGTGGATGGACAAGACTATGACCAAATCTTCTACACTTTCTGACCCAGCACAAACAGAGTACTTCATGAACATGACTGGTGTTAACGCTCGCCACATGGGTCTTGAGTTTGAGGTAAAAGCTCGTCCTGCTAAATGGATCGAACTCTCTGCAATGCTCTCTCTCGGTAACTGGAAATGGGATAGCGACTCTGTAGTTGGTTATATCTATGACAAACATGGTCAAGCGCTCACTATGGACGGTAATATCACTGAGCCAGGTGCTGCTGATCACGCATGGGCACTCATCAATATGAAGGGTATCAATGTCGGTGGTTCTGCGCAAACTACTGCTAACCTCGGTGTTACCTTCAAACCTTTCAAAGGCTTCCGTATCGGTGCTGAGTACACATTGTACGATCGTAACTATGCATACTACTCATTCTCTGGTAGCAACCTCCAATTGGGCAAGGAGATGAACCTCCTCCAACCATGGAAGATCCCTACAGGTGGTTGTCTTGATATGCGTGCTTCTTACCACTTCCAAATCGGTAAAGTTAATGCTACTCTCTCTGGTAACATCAACAACGTGCTCAACCAACTCTATATTGAGAAAGCATGGAACCCTGAGACTGTTTCACAAAACATCAAGGAAGTTAATGCAGACAATGTTTACTTCTACTTTGCAAAGGGTACTACATACAACATTCGTTTGAAAATTAACTTCTAATAAGAAGGCTGAAACTCTGAAACATTGAAACTTTTTAATTTTTAATGATAATGAAAAAAGTATTATTTTTCCTCGCCAGCATGCTGACCTTGGCTTCCTGCGAGAATTTCTATATCGATCAAAACTTGGGTGGTAGCGACTACAATCCAACCGATGTTCGTACCATTGACTATACGCTGACCGATGCAGATTATGCTTCTATCGTTAGCAACAAGGACAATATCGCCCTTGCGTTGGCTGAGTGCCCAGTAGATACACTCACTGGTGCTATTGCTGACTCTTCTGCATACTACGCTTTCTTGCGTATTGGTGAGAACTTGGCTTTCAACAAACAAGCTCCTGCTGATTTATATGTACCAGCGTTCTTGGCTGCTAAGTTCCCACAACTTTCTAAGGGTTCACTCTTCAATATCACCTATAAGAATTGTGATGGTGCACCTGAGTATCTTACTACTTTCGCTTCTACTACCAAGTACACCCTCTCTACTGCTGACTATGAGACTATCTGGGGCGAGGGTAAAGGTGGTATCTACTACCTCACTCCTGCTACCATGATGGGGCTTACTTCTGTGCTCCCAACTGAGGCTGAAGAAGGTGCTGTCCTTGCAGTTGTTTACGAGTACAAAGACACCGAGCCTTCTTTCGGTGGTGGCAACTCTGATGATACTCCTAAGGGCTTCTTCGATGGTACTGCTGAGAGCCGTGGCTTCTATACCACTTCTGAGGCTATTGCTGCAGTAGATGCTGGTATGATCGCTAAGGATGACTCTATCAAAGTAGGTGGTATCATCTCACGTTGGTTCCGCAAATCTTCTGCATTTGACAAATACCACAGTGTATCATTCTTCGTAATGGACCCTGTTACTGGTCAAGAGCACGAGTTTGAGTTCTACAACTGCTATTCACTTAACAAAGACTCATTTGCTACATTTGATTTCACTGATGAGATGAACGCTGTTTGTGTGGACTATCAAGGTCGCGAGTTCCACTTGGGTGATACTGTTGTGGGTGCTGGTAAATATACTATCTACAATGGTACACACGAGCTCAATACCAACTGCTACCTCACCGAGTGGCGTCCTGTTGCTGCTCCTGCTCCAGCTCCTAAGAAAGCTGCTGCAGCTGCTAATGGCAAGAAAACCGTTCTCTACCAATACAACAATGGCAAGTGGGTTGCTTACAAGAACGAGGCTGCTACTGTGGTAGCTCTTCCTGAGGATGTTTATTCAGCTGTAGGTTACACCTATTTGCTCGACAAAAACAAAAATATCCTTACCACTTTCCTTGCACAAGAGTATCCATATGCACAAGCTGGTCAAGCATATACCGTGGTATATGTTTCTACCAAAGAGGGTGCTTACAATGCTATTGAGTTCGTTTACGATGGTGCTACTTTCGTAGAGAACCTTGGTATCTCTTATACTACCACCACTTTCTCTCTTAGCGATGTTTGGGGTTCAACTATCTACTACAAACAAGCTATCATGGGTGAAGGTCAAGGTAAGCTCACCATCCAAAATGTAAAACTCACTGACCCATTGACCTATGTTTGGTATTACTCTGCTGCTTATGGTATGTGTGCTTCTGCGTTCAAGGATAACGCTAGCTACGAGAGCGAGGCTTGGTTGGTAACTCCACAAATCGACTTGAGCCGTGCTAAAACTCCTCAATTCGGTTTTGATCATGCGTTCAACAAAGCTCCTAACTTCACCGAGGAGTGTACAGTACTTGTTTCTACCAACTATGCGGGTGATGTGACTACTTGCGATTGGACTCCACTCGAGTGGAACCTCAACGAGGATGGTACTCTCAATATCCCTAGTGGTACTTCTTGGACATTCCAACACACAGGTTACTTTGACTTCACTCCTTTCGTAGGTGAGAAGATCCACATCGCTTTCCGTTACACCACAGCTAATGGTGTATCTGGTACATGGGAACTCAAGAACCTCCTCCTCAGCGAACCAGAGAACTAATCTCATTATTCATACAAAAAATAAGGTTGCGAATCTCGCAACCTTATTTTATTTTCATGCCTTTACACCTTACACTTTACACCTTAGCTACCTTTGCGCTACCCTTGCGCTAGCGCTCTACGGATAATCTGTTGAGTTAATTCGGTATTAGGTATGAGTGGCAGACGCAATACATTCTTTATCATTCCCATTTCTGTTAGCACAGTCTTGATGCCGCTAGGATTGCCTTCTACAAACAGCAGGTGAATCCTATGACCCATTTTAGCTTGCATTATCGCATCCTTTTCCTTGACAATCTGCTTCATCTCTGCAGGCCATGCATTGCCTGCCACACTGATCAATCCTGCACCTCCAGCCTTGACCATATCACATGCTAAATCATCATCACCACTGATGACAGAGAAATCCTCATTCGCTATTCGTACGGTTTCTGCGAACTGCTCCAATCCACCACAAGCCTCTTTAATTCCTATAATCTTATCAGGATAAGCATCATAAATACGGCGTGTGGTTTCGGGTAACATGTTTACTCCTGTACGTTTGGGAACATTGTACAATATCACTGGCACAGGACTAGCTTGAGCCACTGCGCAGAAATGTTGATATAAACCCTCTTGTTGAGGTCTATTATAATAAGGTGTGACTGATAAGATTGCAGCAAAATGATTTTCTAGCGTTTCTCTGACGCTGTTGATACGTTCTACCACAGCACGTGTGCTATTGCCGCCTATACCCATTACTAATGGAATACGGCCTGCTATTTGTTTCACAACGTGTGCTACTATTGCATCTTGCTCTGCATGGGTTAGAGTAGGTACCTCGCTAGTCGTGCCAAGTAGTACCAGATAGTCTGTTCCTCCTGCTATCTGGTGCTCTACCAATGTGCTTAGTGCTTGGTAATCTACTTCTCCATTCTCCAAGAATGGTGTTATCAATGCTGTGCCTAAACCTTTCATATCTTTAAACTTTCAACATTCAACTTTCAACATTCAACATTCAACTTTCAACATTCAACCTCCAATCATCTGAATGTATCGCAGTATTTGCTCAAACAAATAATCAGGAGTTTCTTGAGGAGGAGTTTCTATTGCCATATCCATTATACCCTCACGTTTATAAAGTCCTGTCTTAAAGTCGGCTTGGATATCCATCGCCATATAGAGTGTAGTGAGCGAATCTTCTTGCGTCAAATCGATTAGTACATCAAAATGACGTGCTGCGATCAAATCGCGTACATCTTTCTTAGGGCGGTCTGTCAACCAACATGTCTCGTTCGAGCCTGGTACCGTGAATACAACCACTTCCTTGCCTTGTTTATCGAGTTGGTTGATGATATGTGGAATATCTTCGTGATTATATAAGATCGCAATCGTACGAACTTTCTCCCAACTAGGTATACATACCTTACGCTTTGGTTGGCGTTTCAAAACAAATTCAAATATTTTTTCCTTAATATTCATCATCTGTTGTTTTTATGTGTTGTTTATTCTTCTATTAGTGCCAAAAACTCTTCTTCGCTCAGCAATGCAACTCCTAGGTTTTCTGCTTTTTTTCGTTTCTCAGGACCCATATTGTCTCCAGCTAAAACAAAGCTTGTTTTTTTGCTGACAGAACCCACGTTTTTACCTCCGTGCTGCTCAATGATATTCTTGTACTCATCTCGAGAGTGGTGTGTAAACACACCAGATATGACGATGCTCTTTCCTTCCAACTTGTTGGATAGCATTGTTTGTTCATCATCGGGGCTTACCATCTGCAAACCTGCTTGGTGCAAACGGTGGATGATAACCATGTTTTGACTATCCTTGAAGTAGTTGATGATGTTTTGAGCGATCAGTTCACCTACATCTTCTGTAGCGATCAGTTGTTCTATGCTAGCATTTTGTAACTGCTCTATACTAGGGAATTTGCGTGCTAGTTTTTTTGCGGTTGTTTCGCCTACCATACGAATGCCCAAAGCAAACAACACTCTTGCCCATGGAACTTGTTTGCTAGCTTCTATTCCTGCTAACATGTTCTGCGCCGATTTCTCTCCCAAGCGTTCTTGTTGGGCTATATCCTCTTGTGTTAGTGCATATATATCAGCAATGTTCTTGAGCAGTCCTTGAGAGTAGAGTAGGTCAATCGTCTCGCTACCCAAACCGTCTATGTTCATGGCTTTGCGTGAAACGAAATGCTCTATTTTGCCTTTTATTTGTGGAGGACACGCTGCTTCATTAGGACACCGCCATGCCGCCTCGCCCTCTACGCGTACCAACTTCGCCCCACATTCAGGACAATTTTTAGGGAATGTATATTCCTCGCCTTTAACCTCTAAACTGTAGGCGCCTGCGCCGTCCTCTAAACTACCGCTATGCGGCACTTCTTTCCCCACTATCTTCGGAATAATCTCGCCGCCTTTCTCTACCCATACCATATCACCTTCGTGGATGTCCAATTGACGAATAAAATCCTCATTGTGCAAGGTCGCACGTTGTACTATAGTACCGGATAGTTGGATAGGCTCTAGGTTAGCCACAGGGGTTACTACGCCTGTACGACCTACCTGGTATGTTATCTGTTTCAGCTTAGTCAATTGCCTTTCTGCGGGGAACTTATAGGCTATTGCCCAGCGAGGTGACTTAGCGGTGTATCCAAGTTCTTCTTGTTGCGACAAACTGTTCACTTTCAACACGATTCCATCAGTAGCTACAGGCAGGTTCTTGCGCTCTATATCCCAGTAACCTATATAATCCATCACCTCCTCCAATGATCGACATACTTTTACCGCATTGCTGATGTTAAATCCCCATTGCTTGGCTATCTGTAGTCGGTCAAAATGTGTGCCGGCAGGCAAGTCCTCACCTAGCATATAGTATAGGTAGCAATCCAAACCGCGTTTGGCTACCTCGTTGCTATCTTGCAGTTTCAAGGTTCCTGATGCTGCATTACGTGGGTTAGCAAATAGTGGCTCACCTTCCGCTTCGCGCTCTTTGTTTAGTCGCTCAAATGCCGCCCATGGCAGTAATACTTCGCCGCGCAACTCTAAAAAACCGGTATCCAATACCCGATATCCGATATCCGACAAACGCTGCGGTATCCCTGCAATAGTCTTGATATTCTCCACTACATTATCGCCTTTCACTCCGTCACCTCGTGTCAAGGCCTTGGTCAGTATGCCGTTCTCATACCACAACGAAATACTCAGTCCATCAAACTTCAATTCGCACACAATCTCCACGTCTGCTGGCAGTTTGCTGATCCAATCAGCAATCTCCTCTCGCGAATAACTATTGCTCAATGACAACATGGGGTACTTATGCGCCACCTGCTCAAATCCTTTCCCTTTTTCGCCTCGGTCGCTGACCGCGCCTTTCGCCTCTCGCCTTTCGCCTTTCGCCTCTAAACTATGACTCTCATTAGCGTTCAAATCCGATCCCACTCTTAGAGTGGGCGAGTTAGCATCATACATATCAGGATATGCTTTCTCCAACTCTTCCAAATGCTTCATTTTTTGGTCAAAATCATAGTCCGACAGGGTAGGGGCATTCTCTACATAGTACTTGTAGTTCGCCTCTGCCAACTCTTTACGCAAAGCCAATAGCTCTTCGCGTTCAGTGCTTTCTATTTGTGAAAACAAATCCATATCTCTCAACTTTCAACTCTCAACTTTGAACTTTCAACCTTTCACAAGTCAGACCACTGCGTTGTTAGATCGGCTGCGCCTGTTAGACCACTGCGTTGTTAGACCGCCCTATGGGCTGTTAGATTTCTAGAGTCTAACCTCTAACAATGAGCGAAGTGAATGGTCTAACTTCTAACAATGAGCGAAGCGAATGGTCTAACTTCTCAACTCTCAACATTCAACTTTCAACTCTCAACATTCAACTTTCAACATTCAACTACGGTACCACCAACTTCGTTTGCAGACATTCACCTTGTCCGTATATATTCAATATATATATACCCTGTGTCAGTTCTTCTAGTGTTTGCTCGTTGCTCTCTATGGTGGCTGCTTTTACCAGATTGCCATCTACATGATATATCCTATATTCTCCACCTTTGGCGTTGCGGATGCATGGCTTTTTGCCTTCGTAATAGACTTCGTAGCTGTTAAGATTAACGTCAGGGTTGTATATCGCATTTTGATCCAAACGCAATCCTACAATCACCGGGTCGTGGTCACTGCAGCGGAACATCGTTTGATCGTTGGACTTATCGTAGGTGTAACTATCGCTCTCATCCGAATTGATATGATAGGCCACCATGCCCGTCACTTGTGGGTAGAGTGTATTGTTACATAGCGCATGATCCAGGTATCCTGCGTATCCACGATACACATAACTATAACTGCTATCGGCATGGAATGCGCGATGCAAATCGATCATACCTCCATCTCGCAATGTTGTGATAGGGTCTTCCATGGCATACGCATTCAAGTCACCCATGATTAGGATGTCGCTATCCTCAAAATACACTCTATCTGCTGCGTAATGCGACAATACAGATCTTGCTTCTCGTACGCGATCACCATTGAAAGTTCCTTGCCCATCTCCTTTGTCTGCATTATCGCCGGAGCCTCTGCCGCTCTTGGCTTTAAAGTGATTGAGCGAGAAGATGAACTTCTCGCCAGTGCTCTTCTCCACAAAAGCTTGCATCTTCTTACGGTTAGTCACGCCTTCATTATTGTGGCGCATATTGCCGTAGGGTTGTACTTTGTCGCTGCAATAGACGTATCCCGCTTTGGTATACGAACCGCTAGCCGAACCGCCGTCGTTGATGTAGGTAAAGCGTCTTCCGGTGTTTCTCGTTAAGTCTGCCGCTATCTCGGCCAACGCACTCTGACCTTGTTCTATCTCTACAAAACCATATATATCAGCATTCACTTTCGCCAATGCCTTGCTCACTTTCGCACGTTGTTTCTCGTGCTCCGCCTTGCTATCAGCACCATAACCCGTTCCTAGATTCTCCACTAGATAATACTCTAGGTTCATGGCACACACAATCAATGTTGGCTCGCCTCGCATACACACGGACTCCTTGTCGTAACCTTTATCCATGTCGGCTCGCTTGTTACCTACAAAGTCGCAGGATACTAAACTTACCGAAGTGTTGCTATTGACTTTCACCACCAAGTTATATAACATTTCACCCATGCGGTGATAACCCGATACACCGGTTAGTGTAATTGTTCCGTAGCTATTATTGGTCGATAGTGCATAATACTCATCCGACAAGGGTATAGCTTGATTGGTGGCTTGAAATATGCGTCGAGGAGAAATAGTCAAACTACTATTGTTGTAATTGTTGCACACATAAAAAGGTACATCAAACTCGATTGTTTGACCCCTGTAATTGTTTAGCTCTGTATTGCGCCATGTGTTGGCGTCACCGATACTTACGATAGTGGCAGCTAGGGCTGAGACTTGCCAACAAATAGTAAGTAAGATTATGTATGTTCTTTTGAGCATGGTCACATTATTCCATAATAATGTGCAAAAGTACAACTTTTTTTTCATATACACAACTTTTCTAAAAAAAATGATTGTAATTGTTGGAAATAAATCAGACCAATTTTGTTTTGCCCACCAATGCAACGGGTTGCATTCATTTGGGCAAAAACAAAAACTTCTCATTGATTTTTAATTATTTTTGTAGGCTCATAGAGCCGTATTTTTGTTTCTAAAATAATTTTTGATAATTTTTGAATTAATTTTCTATAATTTTTGTTTCTAAATCCCCTCTGTGCCATCCATGGGAAACATAAATTTTAGCTCCAAATACAAAAAAAATGCCAAAACATTTGCGTATCTCAAAAAAAAGCAGTACCTTTGCAAGCCAATTTGGATAAAAATGTAATAATGACTGAGCAACAATCGCATATCGTAACTTTGGATTCGCTTAATCTGGGTGAACATGTGTTTGATTTTCAGTTAAGTAACGACTATTTTTGTCAGATTGAGAACTCAGAACTCTTAGGCGGAGAAGCGCATGTACATGCCGAATTAACGCTTCGTGAGCGTGATTTTGACTTGAGTATGGACGTGCAAGGACAAGTGCAGGTGACCTGCGATCGTTGTTTAGATGCCATGGATGTGGAGATTGATGCCTATGAAGATGAATGGGATTGGGATGAGGAACCTAAGAAAGTGGATCTGAGTTGGTTGGCGTATGAGTTGATTATCGTGAATCTCCCGCTGGTGCATAGTCACCAAGATGGTGGTTGCAATCCAGAAATGGATGCACTTCTCCAAAACCACCTCTGCACTACGCTGGATGAGGAACAAGATATATAATTAAGGAAGGCTTTGGGCGTACCAATGGGCAGTTCTGCGTGGCTCAGTAAGACGTTTGGGGCTGGATAATTGAGAAAAATAACTAAATAATATTAAAAGAATATGGCACATCCAAAAAGAAGACAATCGCACACCAGAACCGCGAAACGTCGTACACATGACAAAGCTAAAATGCCAGCATTGGCACTCTGCCCTAACTGTGGCGCTCATTACATCTACCACACTATCTGCCCTACTTGCGGATACTATCGTGGTAAATTGGCTGTAGAGCAAGCTGCAGAGGCCTAACGGTAGGCGATTCCAAGTGCGCTGCCGAGAGGCATGGCACTTCTTGTTCGAATACATAGGCTCTGAGCAATACTCAGGGCCTATGCTATGAAAAAACTCTAAACACTAAACTCTCAACACTAAACTAAATTAGTATGTTTGATTCTAGAAATCGCACCCCACGCCAGGGTGGCTACCGTCAGAATGAGAATTCGCGTGAGCAAAGAGGCGCATCAATGTCTGCGGACGGTGCATCTTTCCGTCCTCGTTTTAATCCATCAAATAATACGCCTCAAGAGGGAGGTCGTAGACGTCAACGTATTACTCGTACCGCTGGTGCTGTGCGTGTAGAGAATACGGAGTCACGTCCATCTTTCCGTCCTAGAACGGCTCAAGGTGGTGAGCAACAAGGTGAGCGCTCTTTCCGTCCACGTCCAAAACATAATCCTTCTGTGTACTCTAATCGCAAGCGTCAAGAGTATATCAAGACTTACGAAGATCCTACCAAGCCTATGCGTCTAAACAAATACCTTGCTAATGCAGGTATCTGTTCACGTCGTGAGGCGGATGATTTTATACAAGCTGGTGTTATCACTGTCAATGGCGAAGTGGTAGATAACCTCGGAGCGAAAGTCTTGCCTACTGACAAGATCATGTTCCACAACCAACCTGTTCGCCGTGAGCGCAAGGTCTATATCTTGCTCAACAAACCTAAGAACACTGTTACCACTACCGACGATCCAGAGGAGCGTCATACCGTTATAGATATCGTGCGCAACGCGTGCGCGGAGCGTATCTATCCTGTGGGTCGACTCGACCGCAATACCACCGGTGTGCTCCTTCTCACCAACGACGGTGACTTAGCGGCTAAGCTTACTCACCCTAAGTTCGGCAAGAAGAAGATCTATGCCGTTACCCTTGATCGTGAACTCGATGAGGCGGATGAGGCAATCGTACGCGCTGGTGTTACCCTCGACAACGAGAAGATCGTGCCAGATGCTATGGAGTTCCCTAATGAGGATCGTAAGCATATTGGTCTTGAGATTCACTCTGGACAAAACCGCGTCGTACGCCGTATGTTTGAGAAGGTTGGTTACAAGGTTACCAAACTTGACCGTGTATCGTTCGCGGGACTTACTAAGAAGAATGTCGCTCGTGGCAAATACCGCTTCTTGACTGCTAAAGAGGTGGCTATGTTGCAAATGGGAGCATTTGAATAATCTAATAAGAGGCGTGGAGTACTATGCTCTACGCCTCTCACTTCTGAACTTCTGAACTTTAGAACAGCGGCCCCGCCGCGTTTAGAACTTTTAGAACAGCCCTTCAGGGCGCTTAGAACAGCGGCTCCGCCGCGCTTAGAACGTTTAAAACTTCAAACAAAATATATCATGAAAAAAATCCTTTTCTTCGCAGCCATCATGCTGCTGACAACTAGCCTCAAGGCTGAAACCATCACTGCTACTGATTCACGCGTTACGTTCGTAGGACGTACTGCTGTAGAAGGTACCTCTGTTTCTTTCGACTGGACAGCTACTTATTTCCGTATCGCTTTCTCTGGTAACAAACTCACTATGAAAGCGTCTGACCTCAAAGTGGGTGCTGCGGACGAAGCGGCTGCTGCTAAACTTCATAACTACTACAATGTATGGATCGATTCACCTACTTCTGCTCAACCTCATCGTATCGTAGAGGTGAAGGAGGGGGATAATATCATCGAGCTAGTTGACCCTAACTATCTCAAGAGAAGCCGTCGTTCTGTGCACGAGGTGATTGTACAAAAACGTACTGAAGGTGAACAAGGTCGTACCACCATCCACTCTTTTACCACCGATGGTCGCTTCTACCAAGCTACTCCTTTGTGCGAGCGTCAACTCGAGTTTATCGGTGATAGCTACACCTGCGGTTATGGTATCGATGCACCTACCAAAGAGGAGAAGTTCTCTCCTGAGACCGAGAACGCTTCTCGCTCGTATGCAGCCATCGTTTCTCGCTATTTCGGCGCAGACTATATCGCTGTAGCGCACTCTGGTATGGGTATGGTACGCAACTACAACTCTAAGTTCCCTAAATGGAACATGCCTGAGCGTTATTGCCAAACTTTCGATATGGACTCTACCCAAGCTACTCGTTGGAATGCGGCAGACCATGCCTTCAAACCTGCTATGAGTATCATCTATTTGGGTGCTAACGATTTCTCTGTGTCTATGCAACCTAAGTACGAGTCTTTCCGCGATAACTACTACCGTATGCTCAAACAAATGAAGGAGAATTATGGCGAGGACCATCCTATTCTTTGTGTGGCTACCAAGACCCATGAGTTCCTTGGCGAGTATGTACGTGAGATGGCTAAGAACTGCGGTTTGAAGAATGTTCATTACCTCGTGTATTGCCCAGCTCAACACAACCACACCAATGAGGATCTTGGTGCGGATGTTCACCCTAACTACAATGGTCAAAAGAAGAAAGCGTACTCTATCATCCCTTATATCGCCACCATGACCGGCTGGGGCCTCCAAGACGCCGTTGTGGAGTAACTCCTGAACTACTGAACTTCTGAACATGCATATTTTACTAATATGAAAAAGTCATTTTTCTTACTCCTTAGCCTCATCGCAGATTGCTTTGCTGTAGATATGTGCAAAGTAACTTGAAGAAAAGAATTTATTTTTGTTTGCTTACCAATGCAGTGTCACTGCATTCTTATAAGCAAAACAAAATAAATATCCTTGATTTTTGAATATTTTTTAAGCGTAGCGTATTTTTGTTTTAAAGAAAGAAATTGACAATAATTGACGTGTATAATTGACGCCAATTGTCTTAAAAAAAATATATATGAAAAAGTTGTTTTTCTCACTCCTTAGCCTCATCGCCTTATCGCCTCTTTGCCTTAAGGCCGAGACCGTTCCTGCTACCGACTCACGCATCACGTTCGTAGGTCGCTCTGTTATCGAAGATGGTTCCTATCGCTTTGATTTTCCATCTACCTATTTCCGTGTTGCTTTCTCTGGTAAGAAACTATCCATGCGCGTTACCGATACCAAACGCAATTTCTATGCGGTTTGGGTCAACACCCCTACCTCTGCCGAACCTACTCGTATCGTCGAGGTTAAGGGCAATGATACAATCATTCAGTTGGTTCAACCTGCTGACCTCAAGAATGCTAAGACTCGTACTCACCAAGTCGTTATCCAACGCCGTACTGAGGCCAATTGTGGTATGACCACTGTTCACGCTTTCATCACCGATGGTAAGTTCCATCAGGCGGAGCCTCTTAAGGCTCGTCAGATCGAGTTCATCGGCGATAGCTATACTTGTGGTTATGGTATTGATGCCCCTTCTCGTCGCGATCCTTTTAAGGATGAGACTGAGAACGCTTCTCGCACCTATGCGAGCATCGTGGCACGCTATTTCAATGCCGATTATTTTACTATTTGCCACTCAGGCCGTGGTATCACTCGCAATGCAGGTTCTAATATCCCTTGGGAGGTCATGACCGATATCTATCAATACACCCTCGATCGTGACTCTACCACTCGTTGGAACGCAGCTGATTGCGATTTCAAGCCAGCCATGACGGTCATCTATTTGGGTGCTAACGATTTCTCATCTTCTATGGCACCATCGTATGACAAGTTCTACAAGGACTATGTGCGTTTGATGGGCTATGTCAAAGCTAATTACGGCGAGGATCATCCTATCTTGTGTGTTTCTACCAAGGCGCACGATTACTTGTTTACTTATGTCAAACAAGTGGCTAAGACTTGTGGCTTGAAGAATGTCGAGTACTTGGGCTATTTCCCTGCTCAGCACCACAATACCGACGAGGATCTTGGTGCAGGCTGGCATCCTAACTATAAGGGCCAACAGAAGCTTGCTTTCTCCATCATCCCTTATATCGCCACCATCACTGGCTGGGGCTTGCAGGATGTACCTGTTAAGTAAAGGTTTAACGAGTTAAGGAATTAACGAATTAAGCTTCTATATCTATAGCACAGAGGCAAGGTCATTACCTTGCCTCTGTCTTTTCTATCTCCTCTAACTTTTAACATTCAACTTTCAACATTCAACTCTCAACCCTCAACTCTCAACATTCAACTCTCGCCTCTCAACTCTCAACTCTCAACTCTCAACATTCAACTCTTAACTTTCAACTCTCAACATTCAATATTCAACTCTCAACTTTCAACCCTCACCTCATCGCCTCTCGCTTATTGAGATAGCACAATAAGAGCACGCCTTGAGCGTGCTCTTGTGCTTTATATATGGAGTAGGGATTATTGGCGAATGATTTTTGTATGCTCTGGGAAAGCTGGGGTATCTATCTCCGTGCGGCTTGGGACGGAAACCGAAGTCAAACTAGAGCAACCAGAGAACGCATCATGTTCAATACTCGTCACGCTATTAGGGATAGTCACAGAAGTCAAACCAGTGCAATCAAGGAACGCAGCTACTCCAATACTCGTCACGCTATTGGGGATAGTGACAGAGGTTAAATTATTGCAGCGAGAGAACGCTCCATTAGATATCTGTTTAATCCCACTTGGTATTGTATAAGCACCACTATAAAACTTTGGCATATATGCAAAAACATGGTCATTGTAAACAGGTGAAGTCAAACCATCGCAACCAGAGAACGCTCCCTTTCCTATCTCCGTTACGCTATTAGGGATAGTCACAGAAGTCAAACTAGAGCAATCCTCGAACGCCCCCTCTCCAATACTCGTTACGCTGTTTGGAATAGTTACGGAACGAAGCATATTATTGCCCATAAAAGCATAAGATGCAATATATTTGGTTCTTTTTTTGATTGAGCAATGAGAGATTTCTCTGGTAGCCACAAGGTAGTTTCCGATATACAAAACTCCATTTTCCCAATTTGCTTCGTTGTTATAGTAATGAGTATTATCGAATGCACTAGCATCTAGGTTCGTTATACCATCAGCGAGCGTGATAGATGATAGGCTGTAGCAGTATTGAAATGCTTCTGCGTCTATAACCTTTACGCTATTAGGGATAGTCACAGAAGTCAAACTTTCGCAACCCGAGAATGCCTCATCATCGATACATACAACATAGTATGTGGCATCATTATACGTAACCGTTGACGGAATAACAAGATAGCCGCTGAGGGATTGGTGGGATTCGTGATAAAACAAAACGACACTATTGTGATTGATTATACAATAATGCAACCCATTGTATACAAATTCTACGCCATAATTAGCATAGGATTCGTCAAATTCGAGAGATCCTTGAGATGTGGACTCACTCGTTGATTTGTTCTGTTCTGAGTTTTTCTCTTTCTCCTTGCCCTTGCAAGAGAACAGCCCCAATGCCAACACTAGCATCAAACTGAAAAGGATTGTTTTTTTCATTATTGTATTGTTTTATATATTTGTTTTTATTTTATTACTTAACCAAACGTACAGATTGTTCGAAGCAGCATCGAGAATAGTCCAAATCTACCTTAAGAGAACCAAAAGTAAAACTGACAGCGTAGTCTGAGCTACTAGAGGTGCGAGACCAATAATGACCATAAACACCTTCAACACGCAACACTCCAGTACAAAGGCGATAGCCAGAAGCTGGAAAATAAATAGAGTTTCCGTTAGGACCTATTGCTTTACAACCACTACCGGTCCATTGCCAATCACAAAAAGCCTTTAATTCTTCATATTGCTCCTGAGTTGGCAAATTATCGCCAAAGAAATGGACTGCTTCATGATAAGTAAAGTGTGCACCATCATTATAAGCTTTCCACAATGTACCACTAGGAAGTCCTAAATCAACATAGGTAGATTGTTGCGCTTTTGCTGACATTGCCACTAAGCAAATCAGACAAAAAGAAAGTAGTTTTTTCATAGGTGTATAATTTATTTCGACTGCAAAGGTAAGGAAATCTTCTTATATATGCAAAAGAAATCAGAAGATTTTTGTTTCATTTAGAAAAACCATGTGCCAACAGTGAAAATTAGTGAGCGGAAAAGAAAAATGCAAAAAAAAATTGCAAGATTGAAAAATAATTTATACCTTTGTGGACGCAAATCCAATACATGGATAAAAAATAGAATGAATAAACATCAAAAACAACACTACCATGAAAGAATTGAACGACACACCAACATCTACAAACACTAGCATTATCTTAGCAACCATCGCTCTCATTGCAAGTATCATAGGAACTGCAATGTTAGTTTATCTAGTTTTTATTTTCATTTTA
>JAFOYE010000003.1 GCA_017391525.1 Paludibacteraceae bacterium
GCTTGTAAGGCAGATGCTCTAAACCAGCTGAGCTAAACGCCCATTCAATGTCTCATTATTTAACGGAACTCTTGCTCTCTTCACGAAAGCGGATGCAAAGGTACTGCTTTTTTTTGAATTGACCAAATATTTTTTGAAAAAATACGTTCTTTTGTGTTATTTTCTCAATTTTTGCATTCTCCAACCCCAAAAACGGGTATTTTGGGTCTTCAAAACAAGAAAATAGTACAAAAGTAGGGTAGATAAAATAGCTATCAAAATTCCTGCAAAAATATCCAATGCAAAGTGTTGTGATAGGTAAATTCTAGTATATGCCCCAAATGTAGCTGCTAGAAAACATACGCATGAAAAGACATATTTTCCTTTGATGTTTTCAGAGCATAAAATAATAGCTATGCAAAAGAATAAGGCAAAGAATGTGGTTGTATGTCCAGATGGGAAGGATAGCCAATACTTCATACTAACCCCTTCTACTAGAGGCAATGAAATATTAGGATAATTTTCTGTAAACCATGTTAATGGACGTGGAGCTTCAACTATATGCTTTATAGATTGTACAATGATGGTGGAAAGTAGGAGATTACTTGCTAAAAAAGTGGACCAACCTGCACGATAGAAAAGCAATAGTACCACTATGAGGTATGGTAACCAATCAACCAAATTGGAGAAGGTAGGAACTAATGTATCCAAGAAGGGTGTGTGGTGTTTGCAGAGTATGAGATGCAACTCTGCTTTGGGAATAATAAGAAGTGTAATTCCTAAAACAAGCGCCAACACGAGTGTTGGCACTAGAAAAGGAAGCAAATATTTTGTGTCACTATTATTTGTTACAACCTTCATTTTTTGTTCCAATAAGTGTAAGGATATTGCATATTACATACCATAATACGCAAATGGCGCCAGCCAAAACAACTATGGTGATTTGATTATTGGTGATTGCCATTATGGAACAAATACTTAGGATGAAGCAGCTACCAAACAGAAAAATGAAAATATGTTTTTTTCCTTTTCCTGCTGACTTAAAACTGAAGAATGGAATCTCGCTTACAAGTAAGTAGCAACTCATCAAACTACCGATGAGTAGTACCCAAGGTGTCCATGATGGCACATATATGCTATCGAGCCAGCAAACAAGTGATGCCCAAAAAATAGCATTAGGTGGAGTTGCAAGACCAATAAATGAAGTTGTTTGGCGTTCATCAATATTGAACTTAGCAAGACGTAAAGCAGAGAATGCTGCAATTAGCAAGGCTATCAATGCCCACCAACCAATTATTGGTTTAAGATAGCAGAAGAGCACCATCGCTGGCGCTAGTCCAAAAGTAATGTCATCTGCTAATGAGTCAAGTTGTACTCCTAGTGGTGATGGCACTTTCAACCAACGGGCAGAAGCTCCGTCAAAGAAGTCGAACAAGCCACCTGCTAGAATGAGAACGAATGCCCATAGGTATTGCTCTTGCGTTGCCATGAAAACAGCGGCTGACCCGCACAATAAGTTTGCGCAGGTCAGGCTGTTTGGTATAATGCGTTTAATTTGCATCGAATCTTTTTTTATTTTTTACCGTAGTTAGGATCAACTTTGTGATACGCAAAGAATGTCACTGCGATGGTCGCAACACAACATGCAATAACCATCCAGAAGAAATTTTGATATCCCATAGCCTCTTGTAGGTAACCCGCAAAGAGACCAGGAATCATCATACTTAATCCCATAAATGCGGTACAAAATGCGTAGTGAGCTGTCTTATATTCTCCTTCGGCTATATAAATCATGTAAAGCATGTATGCTGTGAAACCGAAACCATAACCAAATTGCTCAACAGCAATGGCTGTAGTAATAGCTACAATATTAGTAGGTTGGAATACGCCAAGATAAACAAAGCTCAAACATGGTAATGTCATAAAGGCAGCCATTACCCACATAGACTTGCGTAAGCCTACCTTTGAAGCGTACATACCTCCTAAGATTCCACCTATCGTAAGGAAGATAATACCAATAGTACCGTATGCTAATCCAACATCGTCAGTAGACATCTCCAAACCTCCTAAATCGCGACTTGCAGCAAGGAATGGATTAATCATCTTGATTAAGAATGCCTCTGGCAAACGATAAAGAAGCATGAAGATAATAGCTAACCATACTCCTGGTTTTTGGAAGAAAGTAACAAATGTACGTCCAAATTCTTTAAGAATGAACTTAGCTTTCTCTCCTTTATCCTCATTGCCCGATTCTGATTGACGTTGTGCGTCTGCGTCTGGCTTAGGCAAGAAGAATGTATGCCATAATGTGAATATTGCAAAAATTATGGATGTGATGAGCAATGAGATTTGCCATGCGAGTGGAATATTACCTGTACTTGTTTCTAAGCGTCCAGCAATGAATAGGATGGCTCCTTGTCCAAAAATTGTTGCGATACGATAGAATGTAGAGCGGATACCTACGTACCATGCCTGATCACTTTGTGATAAACCAAGCATATAGAATCCGTCTGCTGCAATATCGTGTGTTGCAGAAGCGAAAGCTGTAATCCAGAAGATAATAAGCATGATTGTAAACATACTCATTGGAGTTTCTTGCGCTGCAATCATGGAGGCGTCTGGATGAGGAATCGTTACTGTTAATCCAATAAACGTTGCTGTTAGCAAAATTTGCATTGCAATAGTCCACCAACGTTTAGTTTTAATAAGATCCACAAAAGGACTCCAAAATGGTTTAATAACCCATGGCAAATACAATAGAGATGTGAATAATGCCATCTGACCATTAGGAACACCCATTTTGGTGAACATCATGGTAGATACTTGGTTTACAAGTACGTAAGGAATACCTTCCAAGAAATACAGGGTAGGTACCCAAAACCAAGGATTAATACTTTTTCGTGATTTCATGACCTAAAATGTTGTAAATTTTATTGTTTTTAATAATGAGTAATTGTCCGTCTTGTAGCATTTTGTATGCTGAATCACCTTCTTGAGAAGGAGTAATGATTGATTCGATTCCTGTCTCAACCTTTTCGCTGTAATGCAAATAGATTCCTTCAAATGGAATGTTGTATTCTTTCTTTGCTGCATCTTTGTTGAGAGAGAATGAAATGTTTTTGAGTTTGATAGGGTAGATTGCCACGTCATTGCTAACATTGAATAAACTATCCAAATTGATGTTAACATTCAATGGTTGGTTTGGCGTTATTTCTACACATGCATAATTGCCATCAATACCATTGTTTGTTACAAAACCTAAGTCAACGCGTGTGATCAATTCACCTTGAGGTGTAAACTTAAATTCAAGATGTTTTGGGGTAGAGTAGAGGACTGTGTCGGCTGTTAATGATAATTGAACAACTCGTCCTCCGTTGTAATTCATATACAAATATGCTCCACCATTTGCATCTGTTTTGAAATCAGCTTTCCATGAGGTGCTAGATGCTTTTAGAGTCCATCTTTCATCTACTTCTACCATGTTTTCCCATAATAGTGAGTTTCCTTCAACTGTTTCAACCTGAACATGTTGGTCTAGCTTAATATTACCTAATGTACCGTGAATGTTTGTACTACCATTTTTTAGACCAGTAAGAACACCATTTTCATCTATGTGGCAAACAGTAGGATCATCAATAGTCCATTCTACAGCTGCAGGGAGAAGAGCAAATTCCTTGTTGTCTATTACGCCATTGATTTCAATCTCGTATTGAGTGTGGTTTGAGATAAGTACGCTGTCAAGACGCATCGCTGGATTACCACCTTCCACAAGTACAATCTCAATAGGGAGTGATGCATTACCGTAACTAGCTGTTAAAATACCATTACCAAGACATACGAATTTACCATCTTCAGTAATATAGCCAGTAGATGGGTCACATGACAATGTAACACCAGGGAGTTTTTTATCAATGAGCATTCCATATTGATTATAACCTAAGAAATCAGGTTTAATAGATGCATATTTAGGAAGGCGCATAAATGTAGATTGTGTGCGCATTTCAGTCACTACATTGTCGTCAGGTGCGGTAGAGAATAGGAAGATGCTATTTCCAACGGCACGAGGTTGTCCTTCGGTTGTAGGATTTAGAATTTGTCCTCCAAGATTGAACTGCGCACTACCACCACCATCAGCACCAGTAGCTTCCCATGCACCAAAGTGACGAAGGATAGATGCCATCTCATGGGTGTACATACCTGGTTTTTCCATAACCATCATCCAAAGAGTATTGTGATCTTTGCTCACACCAAAACCAGTACGAGGATAGTTCTTGTTGTTGTAATCCTCATTCCAGTTGCGGTTGGTTAGTCTGCCTTCGCGCAAAACATAGCAGTTGCCTGCGCTGAGTTGCTTGATATTTGGGCGCTCTCCCGAAAGTGATTCGTACATACCTATGATAAATTGTACTCGATCACCTACTTTTGCAGTCTCAAGGAAAGTCTTACCAGTGCCGCGTCCGCGGAATACAGCATAGCCATCTTGGATTTTTGTTCCACCTGTATAGTTGATGCTTTCTACTACGCCAAAGAGATGTTGGTTCATCGCCCAATCTTGTTCCAACTTAACTACTAGTTCAATCATTGGAAGATCTGTGCCAAGGCGTTTGTTGATATCTTCTTTGGTCAATGTGGATTTTGTACCCATATCAGAGTTAAACATGACTACCTCGTTGTCAGATGGGTTGCTGCGGTTGCGGTTTACCTCGCTGATAGGCATCGCTTGATCGCCAATAGCCAAGTGCGCATCCCAAGAGAATTGGTCAATATGTGCTTTCTTGTCAGCATCAATCATCAAATAACCAATATCTTGTTTGCGTCCTAAAACAGGGTCTGGGTCTCCATGACCGATGTTCCAGTTGGTGATGTTGGTTCCAATCTTACCATTGCGTACTTGACCGGTACAAGGAACGCCCGTTAAGCCATTATATTGACCTTCGTCTTGTGTGGCTACAATCCAGAAGTTGCAGTTTACAGATCCAATAGAACGATGCTCAGGAGCATCTAGACGTTTGTGAGCATCAACCATTCTTTCGGTATTACCCATAGTTGTGCTATGACTCTCCTCCACTGTGTTGTATGGATTGGTCAAATCTACTTCGTAGATATAGCAGTGGCGAATATCATTGGCTTTAGCAGTGATATCAAAACGTGTGTAAATGATACCAGGACCCACTTGATAGCTTTCTAATGTGTCAATTGTGTACTGTTTGATCACAGTACTATCCAAGTTGGTTTGGATGTTGATGGTGCCGTGTTGAGCAACTAATGAGATGCTGCACAATAAACAGGCAAGTAGTGTGAGACGTTTCATAAGCATTAGAATATTTATATTTATAAATCAATAGCCCACAAAGGTACTGCTTTTTTTTTAATTATACAAATTTTTGTATAAAAAAAGCACTGAACTGCATGTTCAGTGCTCTTAAGATATGTAGTGATAATCAGCTTACTCAAACTGTGAACGATTGTCAACAATGTTCATTTCTTCTTCGAGCAAAGCAATTGCTTGTTGAGGAATTGTATAGTTGCGGAAATTCAAATTGCGAATTTCTTCTGCAGCATTAAACTCTTTAGTTGATGCTTTCTTCTCTCCAACAGAAATTAGGTAAACACCATTGTTTCCTACGATTGGTGCAGACGTTTGGTTAGCTGCTAAAGTAAGAGCTTTTCCTACAACAGCAGGTTCGTTTCCTGCAGCACCGAAGTGGTCAGATGACAAAACAATACCTTCTGCGGTTTGTATGTCGGTTTCGAAGAGTTCTGCAGCTTTGGTTAGTGTGTTTGCTGTTTTAAGCTTGCTGATAATATGCTCTGCTTTTTTCTTGTTGGTCAATTCAAGTGCTAATTCTGGTTTCACTGATTCAAGTGAACGATATTCTCCGTCATTAACTTCTGTTAGTGCAGCAACTACCAATTGGTCTCCACAATCGTAAACGTCACCACTAACTTGTCCTTTTGTTGCGCTGAATGCCCATTTTATAATATCACGACTGTTTTTTAAATCATGAATTTTGTGGGTGTTTTCTTCAAGAGCAAATGCAGGAGTTGCTGTTAGGTTTTGTGCCAAGGCAGACTTGTTGAGTTGTTCTGCAGTTTTGTTAGCAACAACGAATTGTTTTGCTTGGTTGTATAAGTCAGTATATGTTTGGCTACTAGCAATAACAGTATGTTTGATAATTGCGATTTTTACTTTTGGAGTAGCTACGCTCATATCCTCAATTCTGAACTTTTGCTCGTTGGTGCCAATTGACGCTGTGAATTCATCGCCAACTTGACCATTGAAGGCTGGTTCAAGAATGTTCTTTGGCCAGTATGGATCGCTAATAGAAACCCATCCTACCTCTTGGTCTGTTTCTTCATCGCTGTTAGCTACTGCAACCAATTTGACAGAGTCAGGTTTGCTGTATCCGCAGTCCATAAGACGAGCAATAGAGTATACGCCCTCGTTCAAGGTAATCTCTGTACATGCGTCTTTTACTGTGTTTTCTCCAAATGCAAATTCCTTGTATTCAGCAGGGATGGTTTCTGCAGAGTAGTCTGTGCCCTCGTATTGAACATCAGGATCAGAGTGAGTTCTTACGATGCTCGTAACCTCCTCTTCATTACCTGTTTTGAACAAGTTTTCTACACTTCTAAGTGTATTTTCAACCTTTTGGAGGTCCGCAGTTGAAGGAACAAGAGGGAAACTTACATATTCGATTGAACGATTAGGTTTTTGCTTATATAACTCCTTCTTTTGTTCGTATAATTCTTGAAGTTCGCCATCTGTAAATTTAACAGTAGCATCAGCGATAGCAAAGTATGGAACTTGAACATATTGCACGTCAACTGTATCTTTGCTTGCATTGAAAGCGAACTTAGCATCTATAGGGTTAGCTGTTATGAGGTTGTTGAGCAATGATGTGTACTTCTCTTGTAAACGTGTAAGACGTACAGCGTTCTCCCAGTATGCCCATACTTTTTTTGTTAATTCCAAATACTCAAGTTGTTCTGGAGATTCTGCTTCTTGGTTGAGTGAGTTGATGAAATTAACCATTCTGCTTTGGCTGTATTGTCCATTTTCATCAGCGAATGTGCGAGATTGAGCTATTATTGGATGAGGATTTGCTCCCATACATAGTTCGCTCAACTCATCTGTGGTTACGCTTAAACCAATTTTTTCGGCTTGTTGGCTAAGAGTCTTGTCCATGATAAGCATTTGCCATGCTTGATCACGAAGAGCGAATCTAGTATCTTCGTCAAGATCAGTCGATTGTGTCTCAATTTTGTACGCTTCGGTTAGTTGGTCAACTGCCGCATAGTACTCGTTAACACCGATCTCCTCATCTTCAACCTCTGCAACAGTTTGGTTACTGCTGTTAAAGAAAGTACTTCCTGATGTCAGGAAGTCACCAAGGATAAAAGCTAGCAAGGCAATTCCCATGATAATAAGGAGGAGTTTGCCGTGGTTTCTGATTGATTGTAATGTTGCCATAATATTTTTTTGTTTAATTTATTACTAATTCTGTGTGGAATACACCAAAAAGCCCGCAAAGGTACAACTTTTTTTTGAGATAAACAAATATTTTGCTGTTTTTCCGCTAAAATTAATTTGTACCATCAAAAGTAGGAGCTGTTGCTTGACCTTCTGTCGATATATCTTTACGATGGAGTACGTTATAAATGGTCTTAAAAATGATTTTCAAGTCTAGCGATAAGGTTAGATGATCTACATACCATACATCGTATTCAAATTTTTTGGTATGTGTAATGGCATTACGTCCATTCACTTGAGCCCAACCTGTTATACCAGGTCTAACTTCATGACGACGCATTTGTGTTGGAGTGTAGAGAGGTAAGTACTTGACTAAAAGTGGACGAGGTCCAATGATAGCCATATCACCCTTGAGTACATTGATGAGTTGTGGGAGCTCATCCAAAGATGTAGAACGTACAATTCTTCCAACCTTAGTAAGTCGTTGTGCATCAGGAAGTAAATTGCCATCTGCATCTCGTTCGTCTGTCATCGTCTTGAACTTGATAACGCGGAAAATCTTAGCGTTTTTGCCTGGTCGTTCTTGTGTAAAAAACGCCCCTGCCCCTTTATTGGCAAAATGCAACCAAATGGTAACGATTAGTAGAATAGGTGACACACACACCAATGCTATTAGTGCTATTGTGAAGTCAATAAGACGCTTGAAGCAATTTTTATACATCTTGTATTTTCCCGTTATAAACGTGTATATTAGTTTTTATTACTTTTGCCGGATTGCCTACTGCAATGCAATTGTCAGGTATATTTTTAGTTACAACCGAACCGCTTCCAATAACGACTTCGTTGCCAATCTTAACCCCAGGCATAATAATAGAATTCACTCCTATGACACAATCATGGCCGATGTAGGTGTCTGTCTTTAAACTTCTACAATGGTCATGTGCCATTACAAATGCACCATTTAATATCCATGTCCGGTCTCCTATATGTACCCCTTTTGGATTAACGCTTTTGTCAAGATGTGCTTTATGTGCGATGCGGACACCTTTACCTATGTCCATGCCGTATACTTTACGTAAAATAGCAGGATATAAGTTGGTAGCAATAGTCCACAATTTTACACGGAAACTCATAACTCAATACCTTGATTTGCTAGTATGTCTTTGCCTGCATTATAGCTTGTACATGCCATAATGTCTTCTGGATCAAGGAACAAATCAAAAGTCTCTTCCAATAGTGTGATAATGTTGAGTTGGTGAACAGAATCCCATTCGCTCACTGTTTCTTTGGAGAAGTTGTCGCCTAATTGATCTGCTGTAGCACCGAATATCTCGGTGAAGATAGCATTGTATTTCTCTAGATTAGTCATAATGTATTATTTATCTTTTACCTATATGTTATGTGGTGTAATCTCGTTATGAACCCGTAATTACTAGGTGAATGATAGTTTGCTATATAGTTTTTTGCCGGCTTCATTCTTTGGTATATCAGCGATGACACGTACTTCAAAGGATGTAGCTACAATATGTGTTTTTTGGACGAGCGTATCTTTCACTTCATTTTGTTTATCAGCATTGGTGATATAGACAATCATCTTTTCATCAGTACCTACGCAGGCACACTCAATGCCGCATTCTGTTTGGACTATTTGTTCGCATTCGTCCAATCCAACGCGCATACCGAATAGTTTGAGGAAACGTCCCATGCGTCCAACAATATAGTAGCAACCATCTTCGTCAAAGTAAGCTAGGTCACCTGTACGAATATAGCCATTTCGTTCGTCTCCAAGAACTAAATCTGCTTGCTCGCGAGCATAACCCATCGTGACATTTTTGCCACGATAGCACATTTCGCCTTCGGTATGTGGGGAGGTAATAGGATTACCCTCTGCGTCTATGAGAGATAACTCTCCGTTAGGCACAGCAATACCGATGCTTCCTACTTTATCTAAAGCCCATTTAGCTGGCAAATATGCCATGCGTGCAGTGCACTCAGATTGTCCGTAGGTAGCAATCCAACGTTTCCCCTTGTCACGACAATATTCTGCAAATTTGGTATTGAGGTCTGTTGGCATTTTTCCACCACCTTGTGTAAGTAATTCAAGATGCGGAAGATCCATGCGGAAGAAACGCATTAAATTGAGTATCTGGAAACTATATGGTACGCCTGTAAATGAGGTAGCCTGTTGCTCTTTGAGGAACTTCCAGAAATTAACATCTGTCATACTAAGCCCAGTGATAAGGATCGTAGCCCCCACTAGTAGATGGCTGAATACCATGGATAATCCCATAGTGTAATAGAGTGGTAGAACCATCAATGGACGGTCTGTTTCTTTGAGCTCAAAGAAGGTGGATATATTTAGTCCTGCTGCTTCAATATTTTCATATTTATGTCGCACAAGTTTTGGACTACCCGTACTTCCAGAGGTGGGGAGAAGATGGGATAAATCTGGATGCAAAATACAAAGATTATCAGAGACTTTACATAGTTGATATCCGAATTGTGAGTCCACAATTTCTCCCTCTAGCGTTACGTGAGTTGGAGCACAAATGTAAGATGGTTTGTAGGTGTCAAGGAGTTGTTGATAAAGCGACTCTTCTGTCTTAACATTGAGAATGAGTGGGACTAATTTGCGACTCTCTAGCATACCTATTGTCCATGCGATACCTCCAACATTATTCTCGACTAACAAGAAACATTGAGCACGTTCCGGAATATTCGTGCTGATTCGTTGCGAGAGTTGGGTGATTTCAGCATACGTAAGCTTGTCGTTATTGGAATCAATAGCGGCAATGCGTTGTGGGGCAATATTTTGTAATTCGAGAATCATTATATTGAAGCGCAGCCATCTACGCCTAGTATTTGTCCGGAAATATAATTAGCTTTATCTGAAGCAAGGAACGCACATGCGTGCGCGATGTCTTCAGGTGTGCCAAGGCGACCTAAAGCAATGCGTTGGATTCGTTCGTCAATCTTGTTGCCGTCAGATTCGTAGAGTTCTGCAAAGCGTTCGGTTTGTACAATACCTGGAGCTACTGCGTTGACGCGAACACCTTGTGCTGCAAGTTCCTTTGCGGCAGACTTGGTCATTGAGATGATAGCACCTTTGGTCGCTGAGTATGCTACTTGTCCTGGAGAACCAAGTACCGCCGTAACAGAGGCAATATTAACAATACTGCCACCTCCGTTGCGAACCATGAGGCGGCTGCATAGTTGGATGAGTTCGAGTACAGCAATGACATTGACAAGGAACATGCGTTCTGTCTCTTCGCGCATAATCATGCCAATTTTACGGTTGTAAACGATACCTGCGTTGTTCACAAGACAATCTATGCGTCCTTCTGTTTTGAAAATTTGCATTAAGTTAGCTTTGACACTCGCAGCATTCGTAATATCCATTACGATAGGATGGATTCTTTCATTATCCGTCGTGAAATCTTGTCTATCGCATGCATAGACAATAGCACCATCTGCAGCAAATTGTTTTGCAATTTGTTTTCCGATACCTTGTGCAGCACCGGTGATTATACAAACTTTATTTTCTAATAATGTACTCATAATTAGGATAGTCTTCTTGCTGGATTACCAAATACGGTCCAATTATCTTCTACGTTGCGGGTCACAAAACTGCATGCACCAATATGACAGTTATTACCAATTTGTACTTCATGGTTAATGACTGCTGCGGAGTGAATCATATTTTCGTTGCCGATTGTTATTCCACCAATCAACATTGTATGTGAGTCAATGCGATTCCAATTACCAATTGTTACATCATGTCCAATAATCATATTGGATTGAATAAAATTGTAATCACCAATTTTAGCATCGGCCGCTACAGTTGTGAAAGCGCCAATCATGCAACCCTTTCCTAACTGTACGTTAGATCCTATTCGTGCTGTATTATGAATCATAGTTAAGAACTCACCTCCTCGATTAATGATGGACTCCATACATGCTTTACGTGATCCACCACCGATAGAGCAAATGAATATATCATCTTCTTGAGGTTGATATGCAGAAATTGTTCCTAAGATAGGAGGATAGCCTGCAAAAGTATCTAATGAGTGAATATTATCATCAATATATCCCTTGATATCATATGTTGTTTGATAGCCAATACTCTCACGTGCCATGTCATACATGACGCGTCCCATTCCACCTGCACCTATAATTACTAAATGTTTCATGTTTATTTTTGTTTAGTTCGCAAAATTACTGCTTTTTTTTGGATGTAGCAAATAATTAATTGTTTTTATTATTTTTGCACAACATACACATAATTTATAACCAATTTTATGTGGCATATATTTTAGATAGTATACGTATATTTTGTGTTTTATATCAATGGGAGAGGTTCTTAATGTTGTTAATAGATTTTTAAAGTTTGGATTTGACAAAACTATTTCTATGGCACCAATAGTATCGCTATTCGTAAGATGGTTTCGTATATATTTATTATATGTAAAAGAAGTGATCATTTTTAATTCAGTCAATAAAAATGATGGGGATTTACTCCATTGGTTTGGGATAGATGAAAAATGATCCATAATCTGCAGTACAGACAAATCTGCAGTGTAGTTTGGACGATGGGTAGCACTACTATTGCGCATGACGTAATAGTAAAAACCAATATTTGTAACAGCTATCTTGTGTGCTTTCTCTAAAAATGAAACAGTAAAATCGTAAACTTCACCAGATTTTATGTTCGAGTTGAATTGTAAGCTGTTGTCATGGATAATGGAATTGCGATAAACCATCATAGGTGCAGTAGGAAATATACGGCAAGATGCATATAACTGTTCTACAGAATAAACTCCGTCTTGGATATTAAGTGGGCGTTTTTTTTCTATTTCTGATTGTTTAATAATACAAGGTGCTAATAGTGCATCTGCATCTTGTTGTAAGTTGTTCTTTATAATAAGAATGGTTTCTGGATGCAGATAATCATCTCCGTCCAAACATAGTACAAATTGTCCTTTGGTTTGTTTTAGTGCTGCGTTTCTTGCTGCAGATACACCCTGGTTAGTTTGGTTGATTAAAATAGCTCTATTATCATTGCCTACAAAATCCGTGATCTTTTCTGATGTTAAATCGGTAGAACCATCATTGACAAATATAAATTCACAATCTTTCGCATCTTCAAGTTTGGAAAGACTATTTAATGTTGAATCTATATAATTTTCTACATTATAACAAGGTATGATAATTGATAAAAAGCACATGTTAAAATGGTTGTACTAGTTTGTAGTATTTATGTTTGTATTTATTAATGTTCGTAATATGCTATTACGTTCTCTTAAATGATTGTTCAGTTTCTTATCCCGATGTCCAATGTGTAATAATCCTGAAATGTAATAAACACACATTAAGAATCGATTTAAATGCATTTGACCTTTCCAGTAATTAACACAGGACAAATTGTTTTTCTTGAAAAAATAGCCTATAGATTCATATACGCGTTTTGCTTGTTCAGCACTAAATGGTCGGTTTTCAGCTAAATGAATATACGAAAGATCTTTTCTATATATCATTTTTAGTTGTGGGTATTTATGTCTTATTCGGTAATGAAGATCATTTTCTTCTGCGTACATAAATATTTTCTCATCAAACATTCCAATTTCTGTCATTACATCTTTCCGAATAGCAAAAAAAGCACCAGATAAAAACTGCAATTTATATATGTATGTATCTAAAATTCTACGACAAATGAACTCTAGAGGTCTACCAATCCACCATGGAGTGGTAAATGTTGTCATAAACGACGCAAATGGAGTACCATTTCCTCCATATTGCTTTCCTGCACACATTGCAACATTTTTTTGCTCAAGACATTTAATCATCTCGGCAAAAATCGGTTTGTTGAGGCGAATGTCAGGATTCATAATTGCAATGTATGGCGCAGATGCTATTCTAATGCCAACGTTGTTCCCTTGCCCGTAACCTCCATTCTGAGTGTTTTGAGTAATAGTAATATGAGGATACAATGTACTAATTTTGCTTTGCATAACAGCATAATTAGTACTTTGATTGTCTACAATGATAATTTCTAAAGAGTCCCCAATATCATTATATTCGTGTATTGACTCTAAACAGTCGTAGATGTCCTTCTCTGAATTGTATGTTAGTATAATAACAGATAATGTTTTCATATTATATTTTACTTTTATCTAGTATGGACCCAAACAAATCTACAAATATAGATAGGTAGAGCCAATGGTGAAAGTATGAGTGAAAATACAAAGGATTTAAGGTTATCACTATTATCTTTAAAAAGTGGAGAAATCTGTTTTATATCAACATTGCGAAGAATATATGCCATAGTAACTTCAATCAATTCTGTTGATAATCGCAATTGTAATAGGAATCTCTTGAGTCCAGTGGTGTGTTTGATTTTATATAGTATATAGTTTAATGTACCCCTTTTGATCTTAGTAAGTGATCCTGAGCTTGTTTTACCTGTAGGGCAGCGGAAATAAAATGCACCACAATAGTTTTTTAGTCGTTGAATCATAGGATGGGTAGAGAAAACTTTAATATGAAAATCCCAATCTTCTCGTTCTCTTACTTCTGTGGAGCTAAAAATATTATTGTTACGTAGAAATTCTAATCGATAGACAAATGCATGAAACGGAATTGTTCCGAAAACGCCCCAGCCGATTAATAGCTTGAATAAGTTAAAGTTATGTCCTTTTTCTTTGTCAAGACTTCCGTCAAGATTAACCATACAATAGTCCGTATAAGTAACATCTAAACCTTTTTGTTCCATTAGATTGATTTGGCGTTCCAACTTACTGGATTCGATAGTATCATCTGCATCCAAAAATTGTATGAATTCACCTTGAGCAATCGCAAGTCCCATATTTCGTGCCGATGCCGAACCTCCATTTTCTTTTTGAAGTAATTTTATTCGTGCATCTTTAGAAGCGAAATCCTTTATAATATCAGCGCTATTGTCGTTAGAACCATCATCTACTATAATCATTTCCCATTCGGAAATTGTTTGGCTTTGAACTGAATGGATGGTTCTACTTATATATGGAGCTGCATTATAGCAAGGTGTTATGATAGAAACTTTTATCATTTTATTGAATGGTATTAATCTTTTCTTCGTTAACTGAATTTAGATTCGATGGTATATATGAGGAGTAAAATACAAATTGTAATAACAAAAATACTTGTTGTATGTAGTATGCTTCGAATAGCGACATAAGAAATAGGACGCATAGTGATACAACACTTAAAATAGATGCTTTGTGATATGCTTTGTATGCTTTGGTGGCGGAGAAAAGAACAATAGTTAAAAAGATTGATGTGATAAGCAGTCCTCCTTGAAGTAACAAAGTTAATAACATATTGTGAGCACCAGAACCTTCTAAATGTTGATCATTCCATTCGACATTCTGAACTCCATGACCAATCCAAGGACTTTGTTGTATCTCATATACAGCATTACACCAAATGCTTGTTCGCCCACTAAAACTGCTATCTTTGGATAATGCTCCTTCAATAAAACTAGATACCAAATGAATTTCTTGAATAGAATTTCCCAGCCAAATAAAGGTAATAAAAAATGCAATGTATAATATTAAAAAAATAATCAACCATAATAGTGGGCGTTTAATGTATTTGTTGAAACAAATATACATTGCTAAAATTGATAGTCCAACTGCAGAGGTCATAGAACCTACTTTGATGACGGACCAAAGAGACACGATGATGAGAAAAAATAAATTTTTCTTTCCTTCTTTAGTCGCCAAAGTGTACATGGCTTGCGCTGTAATACCGAGTAAACATACAAAGCCAATCTGGTTGTAGTTTCCAAATAAGTAACGTGTAGGATCGCCTCTTCCGATCCATTCTACGTCAATCCATAAACCTCTTGGGAAAAGAATTAATAAAATTACGTTTAGATAAATTAGTATAGAGAATGCTTTCGCTATGTGTTTCAAACTTTCTAAAAAATTATCTCTCCAATAGCATGTTCCTAGTAACAAGAAGATCATAACGTTCATCCACTTGAACATCGGTGTAAGTCCCATACCTGTAGCAAAAAAGTATGTAAATATTGTATATATAAACCACCAAATGTTTGTCCATGTATTAAATGAACAAAGTCTCTGTGGCTTCTTGATAAATTGAACAACTAATACTGTAAATAATAGAAATTCAATCGCTTGAATCGCACGAGAAACAAGATAGGTCATTTCATTCTTAGGCATACTAATGAATGTAAATCCTATCATAATTAGATATATGAGCATATGCCATGATGGTAATGGCGATTTTGCTTGATTATCTATAGTTGTCATTGTTTTTTTCGTTTCAGTACTAATGTTTTTATGTATAACTTTTCCTCATTACTAAGTGAAGTGAACCAAATGGCAATACTACCCATAAGGAAAGAGAGTATAGTTGTTATAATAATTCTATATGACATGCCGAAATATTTCGTACAAAGGTAACTAGTTAATGCCATAATGATACATGGTACTATAATACGCATGAATACATTTTTACAGAAGGACAAGATATCTATGTCAGCAATGTATTTCATTAGTGGGAGTCGAATCAATGACGTGGCGAATTCTATGATTACAAAACACCACATAATTGATACTATAGGCAAACCATTTTTTAGACAAATCCATCCAGCGAGGATAACAAGCAATTTCAGTGTATAGAATATCAAACTATATGTTTTGATTTTTCCTATAGCTTGATTGGCAGATGTCAAACCAATTGAAATTTGGTCGCACAATGCAGCAATCAAGATAAAACGACAAAACATAGTCGTGTGCGGAGGAACTTGTTGTAACCAGATTTGCAGTATAGTGTCCATTTCTGCAATCAATGGTATAGCTACCATGGATAATAATAGAAACGCGTATTTGCTTTCGTATTCACACAAGCGTATCATTTTGGAACGTTCTCCTGCTCCCTCTGCTTTCATGATCTGTGGATTCATTGCATTGACAATGGAAGTTGACACGAATTGAACGGATGCGGATACTTGTAAGGAAATACCATAGGCAGAATTTACTATGGCACCAAAAATCTTATTCAGTATGATAGCAATTCCCTGATTTCGTGCAATAACACATCCTGTAGAATAAATGGTCCATCCCGCAAAGTTGCTCAAGCCTTTAATGTAATCTTTGTTTAATTCTCGTAACTTTGGTACATGAAACTCTGGGAATTTTATCGATGCATATATCACTAATGCTAATAAATTAAAAACAAAGATGCAGGTTAGCATACTAGAATAGGAGATCAAATGGTCGTATGATATCCTTGATAATAGTATGGCAATCACCAGTTTAAGAACACCGTCTAGGACGTCAACGATTGATGTATATACGATATTTTCTCTTGCGACGAATAATGCGCGCACGGGAGCGGTTATGAAACTTAAAAACAACATCAGTACTGCTAAAAAATACACCAATAAAGCAGCTCCTCGTCTAGTTTCTTCAATGTTTAAGAAGTCTTGGGTAATCCATGGACCTATGCTACATAATACAATAGCTATAAGTAGCCCAATAAATAGGTGTAGTAACCAACTATTACCAAACACCAATTGAACTTGTTCTAATTCCTTTTTTCCGTGATGGAAAGATAAAAAACGTTGTGTAGTAGTGCTTAAGGCACTAGTTACAAATGATAACATAGCAACCACACCAGCTATGACGGAATAAATTCCGTAGTCTGTTTCTCCTAAAGTCACTAAAATCAAACGAGTGGAATACAAGGACAAACACACGTTGATGATTGTACGTGTGTATTGTGCGATTGTATTAACTATTACTCGTTGTGAGGCTGTCATTATTCGTTTACCTTCAATTTTTTCAAACAAACTTTAAGTGAATCTGTCCAATAAGGAACTTTAACTCCAAATACCTGTTTGATTTTGGTTTTGTCAAGCACAGAATATGCTGGGCGTTTTACTGGAGAAGGGAACTCATCGCTATGGCAAGGTTGAATATCGCAACTTGTGTTGCCAGCGTACTCTGCAATCATCTTGGTAAAATCATACCAACTACATACACCTTCGTTGCTATAGTGATATACGCCATCGTTTCCTTCAAATTTACGTTCGTTAACAATCTTATAAATTGCAGCTGCTAAATCATATGCATACGTAGGTGTTCCCACTTGGTCAAACACAACCTTCAACTGCGGTTTTGTAGCAGTTAAATTGAGCATAGTCTTTACAAAGTTCTTTCCAAATTCGCTATACAACCATGCGGTTCGAATAATCACGTGATGACTACCTATTGCCAAAATGTTTTCTTCGCCTTGTAACTTCGTTTTGCCGTAAACACCAGTAGGAGTTCCTTTTTGAACCTCATCACATGGTGTGTTATATGGATCGCCGCCAAATACATAATCTGTAGATACATGTACCAATAGTCCATCCATTTCTTTCATTGCCAACGCTAGATTTTCAACTGCTTTTGCATTCAATAATTCGCATAGCGCTTCGTCCGTTTCTGCTTTGTCTACATTGGTGTAGGCGGCACAATTGATGATGCATTTTACTTCATTCTCGCTTACCATCTTGCGTACGGCATCTAACGATGTGATATCGAGTAGGGTAGTCTCCATCCCCTCTACTTCTACCACGTCGGTGTATATGTACTTATCGCAACTATCCTTAGCTACAATACGAATCTCATTGCCGAGTTGACCATTGGCTCCTGTTACAAGTATATTCATAATCAGCAGTTTTCTCTATAAACGAATGGAGTGTCAAACTCCGCCAATTTCAAGTGTTTCGTATCTTTCTCACTTAGCAGAGCCTCTTCTATAGGCAATCCCCAATCAATTCCCAACGTGTCATCTACGATAGAGATTCCACCATCTGCTTCTGGGTGATAGAAATTGTCGCACTTGTATTGAAAAATCGCGGTTTCACTCAGTACGGCAAAGCCATGTGCAAAACCTTGTGGAATAAAGAATTGACGATGGTTCTCCTCTGTCAGCAATACTGCTACGTGTTGACCATAGGTGGGACTACCCTTGCGGATGTCTACAGCTACGTCTAACACTTTTCCCTTGACGCAACGTACCAATTTGCTCTGCGCATAAGGTGGGCGTTGGAAGTGCAATCCTCGCATCACACCAAACTTTGACATACTTTCATTATCTTGAACGAAGTGTATGTTTCCTACTTTCTCCTGAAACTCTCGCTCTGAGAAACTTTCAAAGAAATATCCACGAGAATCACCAAAAACTTTGGGTTCTATGATAAACACTCCTTCTATAGCAGTTCTAACTACTTCCATAATTATCAATCCAAATAATCAGAACCTGATTGTTTTACATCTTCAATCACTTTTAGCAAGTATTGACCATATTGGTTCTTTAACATAGGTTGAGCCAACTCGCGCATACGCTCTTCGTTTATCCAACCTTGACGATATGCAATACCTTCCAAACATGCCACTTTCAATCCTTGACGCTTTTCTAGAACCTCAATATAGGTACTTGCCTCTGACAGCGAATCGTGTGTACCTGTGTCTAACCATGCAAAACCACGACCTAATGTCTGTACCTTCAGTTCTCCGTCAGCCAAAAAATGTTGATTCACAGTTGTAATCTCATACTCTCCGCGAGCGGATGGCTTAATGTTGGCTGCTACATCTACTACTTTATTAGGATAGAAATACAATCCAACTACTGCATAATTACTCTTAGGGTTTTGTGGCTTTTCTTCAATACTCAAACAATTACCCTCTTTGTCGAACTCAGCAACGCCATAACGTTCAGGATCACTAACCCAATATCCAAATACAGTGGCTTTCTTTTCTTCATCAGCAGTACGAACTGCTTCTTTGAGCATCTTGGTAAAACCAGAACCATGGAATATATTATCACCTAAAACCAAACATGCACTATCATCACCTACGAACTCTTTGCCGATGGTAAATGCTTGTGCCAAACCATCAGGTGAAGGTTGCTCAGCATAAGTGAAGTTTACGCCATAATCGCTACCATCTCCTAATAAACGCTTAAAACCTGGTAAATCATATGGGGTTGAAATAATCAAGATATCACGGATGCCTGCTAGCATTAGTACGCTAATAGGGTAGTATACCATTGGCTTGTCATAGATAGGCATTAATTGTTTACTAATGCCCTTTGTGATAGGATACAAACGTGTTCCTGATCCTCCTGCTAAAACGATTCCTTTCATATGTCTAATGTTTTCTGGTATTAATCTCTTCTAAAAATATCTCTCGTGTAAACTTTGTCTTTTACGTCTTCCAAACTACTATCAAAGCGATTGGCTATAATAGCTTGTGACATTTCTTTGAACTTGTCTAAATTGTTGACCACCAACGACCCAAAGAATGTTGTACCGTCCGTCAGTGTGGGTTCGTAAATAATCACTTGTGCTCCCTTAGCCTTAACACGCTTCATTACGCCTTGAATACTCGATTGACGGAAATTGTCCGAATTAGATTTCATTGTCAGGCGGTATACTCCTATTGTACATGGGCGCTCCTCTTGCGCACTATACTGGCCATTATTGTAATAATCATAATAACCTGCTTTCGCTAGCACACGGTCAGCGATAAAATCTTTTCTCGTGCGATTACTTTCTACAATAGCTTCAATCAGATTTTCAGGAACATCTTGGTAGTTAGCCAATAATTGTTTTGTGTCTTTTGGAAGACAATAACCGCCATAACCGAATGATGGATTATTGTAATGTGTACCAATACGTGGATCAAGACACACGCCCTCAATAATAGCTTGAGTGTCAAGACCCTTCATTTCTGCGTATGTATCAAGTTCATTGAAATAGCTAACACGTAATGCTAGATAGGTGTTCGCAAATAGTTTAACCGCCTCTGCTTCTGTAAAGCCCATAAACAAAGTGTCGACATTCTCTTTTACAGCACCTTCCTGTAATAATGTTGCAAATTGTTTGGCGGCTTCTACTAAATGACTGTCTGCTAAGTCTGTTCCTACAATAATGCGGGAAGGATAGAGATTATCGTATAGTGCTTTGCTCTCACGTAAAAACTCTGGTGAGAACAAAATGTTTCTTGAATTGTATTTTTTACGTACTGATTCAGTATAGCCAACAGGTATTGTGGATTTTATCACCATAATGGCATTCGGGTTAACCGATAAAACCATTTCAATGACAGCTTCAACAGCAGATGTGTCAAAATAATTTTTTTGACTATCATAGTTTGTAGGTGCTGCAATCACGACTATATCAGCTTGGCTATATGCTATGGCACCATCTAGTGTGGCTGTTAGATTTAGTGTTTTCTCCGCAAAATACTTTTCAATATATTCGTCTTGTATGGGAGATAAACGGTGATTGATCATATCTACCTTTTCTGGTACAATGTCAACGGCCAACACCTTGTGGTGCTGAGCTAGCAATGTCGCAATCGACAATCCTACATAACCAGTTCCTGCTACAGCTATCGTCATACTAATCTTATAGTCTTCCGTCTACTAATGAACGATCTACAAAGTCCTTAACGTCAAAGATAACAGCTCCCTGATCTTTATATTTCTTGAAATCAAAGGTCTTGAATTGGTTGTGACTTACGCAAGCAATGACTGCTTGGTAATGTTTGTCTGGATCTATAGCTGGAACAAGTTCTTTACCATATTCGTGTTTAACAACCTCATTACTTGCCCATGGATCATAGATATCCACGTTACAACCAAAATCTTCCAACTCATCCGCAATATCTACTACTTTGGTATTACGGCAGTCTGGGCAGTTTTCCTTGAAGGTTACACCCAAAATCAATACATTAGAGTCTTTGATCTTGTGATCCTTTTGAATCATGATCTTCAATACCTTGTCTGCAATAAACTTTGCGATAGAGTTATTCACTGCGCGACCAGACAAGATTACTTGAGGAGCATAACCCAATGACTTTGCTTTGTGCGCCAAATAGTATGGGTCTACTGAAATACAGTGACCACCTACCAATCCTGGACGATATTTCAGGAAGTTCCATTTTGAACCAGCTGCTTCTATCACGTCGTTGGTGTCAATGCCCACGCGGTCGCAAATTAAAGCTAATTCGTTCATAAAAGAAATATTCACATCTCGTTGACTGTTTTCCACAGCTTTGGCTGCCTCTGCTACCTTCATGTTTGGCGCCTTGTGTGTTCCGTTCTCCAAGATGCTGTTATACAAGGCATCTACCAATTCTGCAATTTCTGGGGTAGAACCTGAGGTGATCTTCTTAATCTTAGTCAACGTATTGACTTTGTCTCCTGGGTTGATACGCTCTGGTGAATAACCGCAGTAGAATTCCTCGTTGAACTTCAATTCGCTAAATTTCTCCAATACAGGTACACAATCCTCCTCTGTGCAGCCAGGATATACGGTTGACTCGTAGATGACGATATCACCCTTCTGCAATGTTTTGCCGATTGTTTCACTTGCCTTGAGCAATGGACGCAAATCTGGGTTGTTGAATTGATCAATAGGTGTTGGTACCGTTACAATGTAAATGTTTGCTTGTTTCAAATCTTCTACATTGCTAGTGAAAGTTAAACCTATTTTGCCGGTAGCAGCATAGGCATCACATGCTTGTTTCATACCTACAAGGTCTGCCTCAAGCGTGTGGTCTTCGCCGCGATTAAGCTCATCCACACGTGCTTGGTAAATGTCAAAACCAATAACGCGGTACTTCTTTCCAAATTCAATAGCTAGTGGCAATCCCACATAACCTAAACCGATTACGGCAATTGTTTTTTCGTTCAAATTCATATCTTTGTTGTCTTTTAATTTTTCGCAATATAATTAAGCGCGCAAAGGTACTGCTTTTTTTTGACTTGTGCAAGTAAATATAAAAATATTTATTTTTACTACTTTTTCTTCCTAAATTCTGTTCTGCTCAGTTCGCACTATAAACGCACTGTTTACGCACTATTTACGCACAATAGACGGACAATATTGCTGGTTTTGTTAGAGGATTGTAAGTTTTTTTTAGTGAGAGGTGTGTTTTTGATAGGTAAATATATTATAAATTATTTTATAATTTTTGCTGCTACTATTGTGAGTGCCGAAAAAAAATCGTACCTTTGCACTCAATTTTGTGTAAAGTGCCGATTTTGGCAGTTTTTGATGAAAATGAAACTTTTATTATAAAAAGATGAAAAATTTTAAATTATGGAATGTGTTGTTAGGATGGATGGTGTTTGCCGTTGCTGCAACAACCTACCTTTTAACAATGGAACCTACAGCCTCTTTTTGGGACTGTGGCGAGTTTATTGCTAGTGCGTATAAGTTAGATGTTGGCCATCCACCTGGAGCACCTTTCTTTATGCTTGTGGGTCGTTTCTTCTCGCTCTTTGCGTCCGATCCGTCTCAAGTTGCAATGTGTGTCAATGCCGTTTCTGCATTAGCCTCTGCATTTACAATTCTTTTCTTGTTTTGGACCATTACAGCTCTTGCTCGCAAGTTGGTGCAACCTGATACTTTGGCTAAAGGTATCGCATTGTTAGGTGCCGGTGCAGTAGGTGCTTTGGCATATACTTTTTCAGACACTTTTTGGTTTTCTGCTGTTGAAGGTGAGGTTTATGCCTGCTCGTCATTGTTTACAGCTGTTGTCTTTTGGCTTATCCTCAAATGGGATGAACATGCTGACGAAGAAGGATCTGATAAGTGGTTAATACTCATAGCATACCTTATGGGATTGAGTATTGGTGTGCACTTGCTCAACCTGTTGACAATCCCTGCGATTGTGTTGGTTTATTACTTCCGTCGTCATGAGTTCTCATGGAAAGGTGTTTGTGTCGCATTCCTTGCATCTGTATGTATTCTTGCTGCTATTCTATATGGAATTATTCCTGGTATGCCAACCATAGCAGGCTGGTTTGAACTATTGTTTGTTAATGGTTTCGGATTGCCATTTAATACTGGACTAATTATATATCTGGCATTGGTGGTTGCTGCTCTAGTTTGGGCTATTTGGGAGAGTTACAAAGCAATCGAATCTAACAAAGGTGTAAATATGTGCACCATTATTTCCTTTATTTTAGCCATAACATTATCTGGTATTCCATTCATCAAAGAAAGTGTATTCATCGGGATTCTAGTTATACTAGGATTGTCAGTTTATCTTATCTTGAAGAAGGATCAAGTTTCTGCTCGTTGGATCAATACCATTTCTATGATGGTAACGGTTGTTGTGATTGGATATATGAGCTATGCAGCTATTGTAATTCGTTCAAACGCCGACACTCCAATGGATCAAAACTCACCAGACAATGTTTTCTCACTTAAATATTACCTCAACCGAGAGCAATATGGTGATACTCCACTTCTTTATGGTCAAACATATAATGCTCCTGTAGAATATGAAGTAGATAAAGAAAAAGGTGTGTGTGTACCAGTTCAAAAAGATTCTACTAAAGTAAAATATGTACCAGCCCCACAAGTGCCTGGACAACCTGATAGATATACGGAAGTTAAAGATCATCAGGGTTACGAGTATGTCGATGAATTCAAGATGTTTTTCCCACGTATGCACTCATCACAATCTCACCATATTGATGCATACAAGGAATGGGCGGACATCAAGGGTAAGAAGGTACGTTACGATTTCTGCGGAGAAAAACGTGTGGATTATTGTCCAACCTTTGCTGAAAACTTGAAGTTCTTCTTCCGCTATCAAGTTAACTTCATGTACTGGCGTTACTTTATGTGGAACTTTGCAGGACGTCAAAATGACCTGCAATCTTTTGGCGAAATTCATAAAGGTAACTGGATTACCGGTATACCATTTATTGATGAAAAATTAGTGGGCGACCAATCTAAACTTCCAAAAGAGTTACAAGAAAATAAAGGTCATAATGTCTACTATATGCTTCCTCTATTGTTAGGTATCATCGGCTTGTTGTGGCAATTAGGTAAATCCAATAATAGTAATAAAAAGAAAGAAGGCGTACGTTCATTCACTATTACTTTCTTGCTTTTCTTCTTGACAGGTCTTGCTATTGTGATATATCTAAACCAAACACCTTATCAACCTCGTGAGCGTGACTACGCATACGCGGGTTCATTCTATGCATTCTGTATTTGGATTGGATTAGGTGCTATGGGTATTATCCAAATGATTAATGCACTCGTCACATCTAAAAAGTGGCAAGCTGTTATTGCGTCGGTGATAACTATATTATGTTTGGGTGTTCCTGCCCAAATGGCGTCACAAAACTGGGATGATCATGATCGTTCTAATAGATATGTGGCAAGAGATTTCGGTGCAAACTACCTAAATTCATGTGAAGAAGATGCTATCATTTTCTGTAATGGTGACAACGATACATTCCCGTTGTGGTACAATATTGAGGTAGAGGGCGAGCGTACCGATGTTCGCGCATGTAACTTGTCTTACCTGCAGACTGATTGGTATATCGATCAGATGAAACGTCCATACTATGAATCACCAGCTCTTCCTATTTCCTGGGAATATAAGGATTATATGGAAGGAAAGAATGATATGGTTCCTGTGATTGATAGAAGAAATGGTGAACCTCTCGCTGTAGATAGAGCTTTCCAATTCTTGAATTCTGATGAAAAATCAACTAAGTTAGAAGGAGAAGATTATATTCCAGCAGAACAACTATATATTCCTTCTCCAGTTGACACCCTTTTCTTGAAGAAGGCATCTTATTTTACACGCTCTGAAATGATGGTTATGGAGATGTTATCTACCAATAAATGGAAACGACCAATGTATTTCGCAACAACAGTTGGTGAAGATTATCATCTTGGACTCAATCCTTATTTAGAATTAACAGGTCTTGCATATCGTATTACTGACACTCGTAGTCCTGATGGTCAACCACGTGTGAATACGGATGTTATGTACGATAATATGATGAATAAGTTCAGATTTGGCAATGTTAATCAACCTAGTATCTATTTAGATGAAAATACATTGCGTATGTGCCACACTCATCGAATGATGTTTGTAAGATTAGCAGAGGCATTGTATCAAGAAGGTTCAGAGGCGGAATTTTGGTATAATGAAAATGCCGAGATTGCAGATTCGCTAGAAATGGTTGAAAAATACGATAAGACGCTCAAAGTCTTAGACTATGCAGAAAAGATGTTACCTGCATGCAATGTTCCGCATAATTATTCTTCATTGTCTATGGCCTCTATATACTATGAATTAGGTGAGGCCCAAAAGGCTAATGCTATTGTAAATGCCGTAGCCAACAATTCTGTGGAGTATATTCGATGGATTAAATCGCTTGATAGAGAGCAACGTAAGACTATCAGTAATACCTACGAACAGCATGTATACATTCTGCAAATTATTTTGGACACTCTAGGGCGTTACGATAAGGATAAGAAACTGTTCAATAAATATTTTGAAACTTGTCAAAGTTTAGGCTTGTTACAATGAAGCACATCGAATTAGGACTTTCTGAAAATATTCCAGTCTTGCTGCTGACTGGTTATCTTGGCAGTGGCAAGACTACACTTCTAAATCGTATCCTCTCTAATCGTAAGGGGATACGATTTGCTGTAATAGTCAATGATATAGGAGAAGTCAATATTGACGCAGAATTGATTCAAAAAGGTGGAGTCGTGGCGCAATCAGACGATAATCTTATTGCGTTGCAGAATGGCTGTATCTGCTGTTCTCTCAAGATGGATTTAGTCGAGCAACTCCGTGATCTCTGTATTCAACAATGTTTTGATTATATCGTTATAGAAGCTTCGGGAATATGCGAACCAGCTCCGATAGCTCAGACTATTTGCTCATATAACAACCTTATTGCTTCATCATGTCATTGTCAGTCTCCTAAATTAGATGCTGTGGTGACTGTTGTAGATGCTCTTCGTCTCCGCGATGAGTTTATCTCTCAACTCTCAACTCTCAACTCTCAACTCTTACCAACAAATGATCTTGCGTCACTCGTTGTGGAGCAAATAGAATTTTGCAATGTGATATTGCTGAATAAGGTATCAGAGGTATCACTTGAGGAACGTGGGCAGATTCGTGCCATCTTGCGTGCGATTCAACCCAAGGCAAAGATTATTGATTGTGATTATTGTGATGTACCTTTTGGTGAAATACTAGACACTGAACTTTTTAACTTTGATGAAGTTGCTACTTCTGCTACATGGATTCAGAAAGTAGAAGGTGATGTCGAAGAAGAACATCATCACCATCATCATGATTGTTTTGAGCACGAGGATCATCATCATGAACACTGCCATTGTCACGACCATCATCCTCAGTGTGATGATCCCCATTGTCATTGCCATGAACACAACCATGGAGATGAATTTGGTATCTCTACTTTTGTCTATTATCGTCGCCAACCAATGGATCTCAATCGTTTTGATGAGTTTGTGGCTCGTTATTGGCCCAAGGGAGTGATTCGTTGCAAGGGTATGTGTTATTTTAAAGATGAATATGACATGTGCTATGTTTTTGAACAAGCAGGTTCACAATTTAATCTTAAACAAGCCGGAAACTTCTATGCGACGATGCCAGAGAATGAACTAATGCAACTCATGGCCCAGGATACATTATTACAAAGAGATTGGGATGAACAATATGGTGATCGAATGCAGAAACTAGTCTTCATTGGTCAATACTTGGATAAAGAGAAAATATGCGAAGCATTAGATCAATGCCTAGTAGATTAATCTTGAAGATTAGAATGGTTAAATGTGTTAGTGCCATTAGTGAGGAGTAGAAACAAAGATGTCGAGCAGTGCTCGACATCTTTGTTTCTATATGTACGTGTTGTTTTAGAATTTTAGCTTGCTCTTATAGTCAGCAACTATTGTATTGAAGGAATCCTTTTGTGCAGCAGGTATTGGTTCTGCTGGAGGTGAATCCATTTTTAACGGATCTATAGGAGTTCCATTCTTCCATACACGAAAATCCAAGTGTGGTCCGGTACTAGCACCAGTGCTACCCACATAGCCAATTACTTCACCTTGTTTTACATGTTGTCCTACTTTTAAGTCTTTTGCATATTTGGATAGGTGTAGGTAACCTGTTGTGTATGTGGAGTTGTGTTTGATTTTTACGGTATTGCCTCCTCCTCCCTTATATTCTTTCATGGTTACAACTCCATCTCCAATGGTCACAACAGGTGTGCCAGTAGGCGCTGCATAGTCTACGCCAGTATGAGGTCTAACTGTCTTGTAGATAGGGTGCTTGCGGGCATAAGTGAACCCAGATGAAATGCGTTTGTAGTTGAGAGGTGCTTTCAAGAAGGCTTTGCGTAAACTGTTGCCTTCCTCGTCAAAATAGTTGTGGGTATTGTCATACTCGTACCAATATGCTTCTTGCCATTTTTTTGCATGGTAAAAGTGGGCTGCATATATGCGTCCAATGCCAATACGTGTGGTATCAACATATTGTTCGTCATAGTACACTCGAATAGAGTCACCCTTTTGTAGCCCAAAGAAGTCAATAGTCCAAGCATATATCTCGCTGAGTTCTAATGCTAATTCCACAGGTAGATTGTTATCTGCCATAGCGTTCCATAGACTAGATTCTATAGTCGCCTGAGCACTGCGGTTGTGATGGGTAATCTCTTTGACTTGACGCTCTACGTGCACAGAATCTCTAAGGTGTAGTACCACTGATTCTTGAATACTAGCTTGATAAATGTAATATTCGAGGTTTTCAACACCAGCGGTATCTTTTTGATACAAGGCATAGTATGTTTTTCCTGCTCGAATAGTACGAACGTCAAAATCCTCTGTAGAAAGCAAATTAATGGAGTTGATTTGTTTTTTTGTAGCTCCTAGGTTGCTTAGCATCTTACCCAATGTTTCACCGTTTTGTACAGTGAAGGTATCTACTCTGTAGGAATCAATAGGTAATCCAAATTCTATTCTAATAGGCTCACAAACAGGTTCTTGACTTGTTTGTGTGATGGTGCTAGCAGAAGCATTAGCTGTGTTGTTGATAGGTGTTGCTTCTTTTTTGCAGGAAGCAAAACCTAGCATGATCGCAAAGAATATGTATAAGTTTATATGTTTCAAGAGTCTCAATATTTTGGGGTTATTGTTTTTGTGGGTATTTACGTGTGAGTGAGTTGAGTTTTAGTCGAATCACTCCTAGCAATGCTTCTGAGAAAATACCTCCTGACATCTTACTAGTTCCTAATACACGATTTATGAAGATGATAGGAACTTCTTGGATTTTAAATCCGCATTTGTATGCGGTATATTTCATTTCGATTTGGAAGGCATAACCTTTAAATCGAATCTTATCTAGTTCAATGGTTTCTAATACTTGGCGGCGATAACATTTAAATCCTGCTGTAGTATCATGAATTTTTACGCCCAAGACAAAACGTACATATTTACTAGCAAAATAAGACATAAGTACGCGACCCATAGGCCAATTGACTACGTTTACACCACTCACGTAGCGGCTACCGATAGCCACATCAGCACCTTGGTTTGCACAAGCGTCGTAGAGCTTAAGTAGGTCGTCTGGATTGTGTGAAAAGTCAGCATCCATTTCGAATATGTAATCATATTGATGTTCAATAGCCCATTTGAAACCAGTGATATATGCGGTTCCTAGTCCTAGTTTGCCTTCACGTTCAATCATATGCAACTTACCTGCGTACTTCTCTTTCATCAATGATTTAACGATGTCTGCAGTACCATCAGGCGATCCATCGTCAATGATTAGCACATGAAAATCCAATGGTAAGTTCATTACAGCGGTGATGATCGCTTCGATATTTTCCTTCTCGTTATAAGTAGGAATAATGACTAGTTTATCCATAATATGTAGGCGTTATTGCTTGATGACTTGGTTGTTTAGTATGTATGCTGGACTAGGTTTCGTTCTCTCCAATGGAGTTACAAAAACGTCCTCTCCAGGCATGATACCTTCATCTAGTAGTATATCTTTAATTGTGTTGAGTGCAGTTTCTGGTTCATTGTTCTCATGAGAGAGATGGCACAAGAATACATTACGCATTTCTGTATGCCAATTCTTAGCTAGTAACTGTCCACAAGTTACATTGCTTTGGTGTCCTTTAGGCGAGAGAATTCTCTCTTTGAGATATGTAGGGTAGGGACCGTTGAGTAGCATCTGTTCGTCATGGTTAGCCTCAATAATGACATGGTTGGCAGTACGTAAGTATGTTTCCATCTCTTCATTAGGTTGTCCACAATCGGTAACAATAAGTATGCGTTGGTTCATAAAGTCAATGACATATCCCACACATTCAGTTGAATCATGCGATACACCAAAGGTGTTAATCTTCATTCCATTTAATTCCCATTCTACGCCTTTTTCAAAATATCGTTGTGACGTGCGTAGTTTTTCTCTAACTCCATAATTGCGGTCAATACCATTGTGAATGTTGATAGTGGAGTAGATAGGTAGATGTACCCTTTCTCCGAGTGTACCCACGGCACGAATGTGATCGGCATGATCGTGTGTGACAAGTACACCCATAATATTTGCATAATCCAACCCCATTTCTCGCAAATCTTTTTGAATAGTACGGGCAGAAATGCCAGCATCAATGAGAATACCCCATGTTGAGGTACCCAAAAAATAGCAGTTGCCACTGCTACCGCTGGCAAAACTTCTGAATATGAGTTGGTTATCTTCCATTGATGTTTTTGCTTGGTTCACGCCTCAACATAGACACGCAAAATACCGCTGCAAAGGTACAAAAAATAATGGATATCTGCAAGAAAAATAGAAACTTTATTTTTTAATGATTCCCCACTATTTTCTAACGCCCTTATTTCTTCTTGCCGATATCACTCCGAAAGGATACCGAAGGAACTCCGAAAGAACTACTCTCAAAAAAAACTCCCACCTCAGAGGTGAGAGTTTAACGTTATATCAAAGACATACGAACGTCTTTCCAAATGTACTATAAATCTCTTACAAGACGACGTGTGTTCAAAAGTCAAAAACCTTTCCTTAGTATACGACTAATTATTATTCACACATGTTATTTGTCTCTTCTTGTAGTGTCGATAGGCAGAAATCAAGCCTAGTATTAGTATAAATACTACTACGTCCCAACTCATCTCTAGTGGAGTCGGTACACCCGGACCTCCTGGACGACCTTTACCTACACTATAATTCTCGTTTTCTTCATTGTTGGGATTTAGGTAATTCAATTTTTCATCAGCCAGGCCTGGTCTAAGACCACCACCTATGTTAGTTATGTGATGTGTGGTTATCCTACCGGTATATTTACCAACTACTTTATAATCTTCGCTATACTCATCGTTTTGATTTGATGTAGTAGGATTGATTTTATATTCTCGCATGGGTGCAATAGACCGCATAGGTAGTGTATGTGGATTGTGCGAACCTATAGGATAGGTCGTGGAGAGTTTCGCAAAAGCAGGGGCAATCAGCAGAATAAATGCCATAATGGTAACGTATATCTTTTTCATCTTTCTCTTTTAGTCCTGTTTTACAAATTTATATACATCATCATTAACGCGCACTACGTATACTCCTGTTCCCAAATGTTGGATAGGTAGGGTAGTTTGATTGTCAAATTGCTTATTCATCACTTCTTGTCCGTTGACATGATATACTACGGCATGTTGATTTGGCGTACCTGTGGCAATACAGATATAGTTGTTAGTAATCCAAATGCTACCATTAGATATATTCTCGGTATCTGTCGTTACACCATTTTCATCAGGCGCTGTATTAGGAAGATCCGGATTTAGTAATACTTGAAATCGCATATCATTAACCGACTTAGCAGGAGCCTGGAAGGTATATTCTCCCTCTTCTGCCAAAGCGATAATACTATCTGTTGCTAGATCTTTGATATACAGATCTTCGCCAATCAGCGATGTAAAACGCAAGGTGTAGGTCGTATCAGGACCTGCACAGAAGCCAATATACATGCTGTCAATCTGATTAGATGCTGAGATCTCCATACTACCGCATGGCTCGTTGGTGTAGATGTTCACTTGTCCACTAGCATTCATGTTTAATCCATCATAACCGTTGTCATAGCCTGGAGTACAACGCATGTCTTGCAAGATGTACATACGATCCGAACCGCTGTTCTTTCCATAGGCTTGTATGCGGATACGACGCATGAGGTGGTCCTCTGTACTCTTGCGTCCTGGCAAAGTCATAGGTTTGTTACCTGGATTAGCGGTGTTCCAAACAAGTCGTTCGTAATCCAAATGGAGCTGGCATCCTGCCTCATTAGCCACTACATATACGCCTTGCATTGGAGCAATGGTTGTAGGGTCGCTGTTCTCATTTATGTTCTCAGCACTCAGCACGGGTATAGCAGTGTATTGGCCTGGTGCTTGAGTTGTAGTCAGTACTCCGTTAGCCTCGTCGAAGGCACCTTGCCACTCATTCCACGAGCCAGTATTGAATAGGTAGAAGGTCTTGAGCATATCGCCTGTAAAATCGTCTGCGGTAAATTTAGCAATGTTGATAGGTGCTAAATAACTATTGGTGAAAATGTTATCGCCCCAACCTGCATATTCTAAGGCTATATCTTGACTCTGATTGATTGGCGTAGTAGTCCATGTGTAAGTAGGATGTCCCTCTTGCGTGATAGTATAACCTACAAAAGGTTGCAATTCTACTGTTCCTGTTGGTTGTTGCCATGAAGGTAATTGCATCCAACCCCATTGATCCGACCATTGGTATAGCCATGTCTCGCCCTTCTTCACTTCTACCTTTGTGCCCCTTCCCGGCGCACCTACATATTGCCATAGGCGATCGTTATCGGTGGCTTCTGCCATCTCGCTTGGCTGGCTCTTGGTGTGATAATCCACAGTCACTATAGGCATATCTTCCTCCTTTACACTTGGATGAATACGTAGATAGCCTGCACCTTGTGGCTTGGTGTCTTGATGTATGGTTGAGTAGTTTTGAACGACGACGCTAGAACCATCTTCTTTTTCGCCTATGATGCTATTGCTACCGATAGTAAGACCTCCTTCGTGAGTGATGGTCAATTGGCTATTATTCTCCAATATGAGTCCTCCTGCCTGCTGAGCTTCGTCTATTTTGGCATTGGAACGAATGACCACTGGGTAATCTTCTAGTGTTGGTGTCGCTTTGATATTCCAGTTGTCTGTAGTTGACCATTGTTGGTCAAAATTTCCGTCATTATAAGTTTTGTCATATACAATAGCTCCATCTACCACTAAATCATATTTGGCTGGTACTGCTATTGAGTTGTCATCCATTGGTTTACCACGGTTAAGGTTGTTTGATGCATTTGTTGTTTGATTACCATTGGTAAATTCAGTCAAACGACCGCCATTTTCGTTGAAAGTCAAAGGTTGTACCGCTGGATTGTGATCCGTATCCATGGCATCATAATTAGGCAAGGAGTATAGATACAACTTATGTCTAGACCCCGAGACTATAAATAGATTACCCGCATAGTCAAATGCCAATCCATCAATAGTTGTGTTAGCATCGCCAATAGGTATCTCAAACATCCAGTCTTGGTTAAACCCAAACCAATCGCCATGATTGTCATTATAGAATAGTTTAAATACGCACACCTTACCCTTGAATCCTACCGCCAACATGGCCTCCTCGCTGTTCAATCCTCCTTTTTCGTATATAGCAACTTGTCCAGTTGGAAAGGTCTCTTCAATCTCCGCGTCTGGCTTATGAGGAGCAAGCAACTGACGCATAATCCACTTAGGTGTGACTGATAATGCAGAAAAAGTCTCTTCTTCTACAGTACTCATAGCAAATTGGAAGTGCTGGTTCAATCCTGTGCCATATTTTGATTTCTCTTCATACCCATCTGGGTGTATATGCGCCAAGAATGCATACTGGTCGATGCCCTCATATCGTTTTTGCGATACCCAAAAACCGCCACGCGCATTCACCACCATCGTATTATCCGCATCTACCCATGGGTTAATCATATAGGGTTCGCCCTTTTTCGTTCCAGTTTTAGCAACTGTCTGTGGCTCGGTGCGTGGAGTATAATATTGCTCATATCCATCATATAGGTCATCGCCATCCGATTTGATTAGTTTGTATATTGTTCCCGCACCACAGGTGTTGGCGTCTTGATCATTCGCCTTTTTTGCATTACTCATTACATATAATTCACCTCCAGGACCAAAGGTCAAAGAGTTGATAGGATGTAGTGGGGATGACCTGAAATCGCCACTTGGAGGTAGCAACTTCTCTGTTACATTCACCATACTCTCCTCATCCAAACCGGTTGCGTTGGGTTTGATTTGGTAAATGGCAGATGCAGCATTGCTGGTTGATTGGCATAGATACACATAGCCATTCGCAGGGTTGACCGCGATGCGGTGCATGTAGTAGCGTGAATTTTGGTCAGGTGGAACAGGAAAAGGATATTTGCTACCCAAAAGACCTTCGGCAATCATCTTATATGTCCCTGTAACAGGATCTGGCTCATAGACTAAAACACCATCCCTATGCATATCGCTAGACAATGGATCTCCTATGCCTGCTGGCGCAAGCGTGTTGGCAATATACACACGACCAAAGTATGGCGATTGAGGGTTGTTATCTATAGCTACTCCCTGTGGCCATTGGAGGTTACAATCTTCCATTAGTCGGCGTGGTTCTTGTACTTGTTTATATAATGAACCACCTGTGGTGTTGCCCTCTGCATTTGTGTAAGATCGGTAATTATATCCTCCATACTCGCCATTGTCGGTATTTAGCCATGCTGTTGCTTCTGGATATTTACCGATAATCTTATCATTCTTCAATTCAATAGCCCAAGTCATATTCTTGTAGGCCCTATGTTCAGTAACATCTACAGGAATCTCCGATTTGCTCAAAGAGAATGAGTGTTCGCCTTTATCATTCTTTTGAGTTAGAACATTATTTGGAATTTCATAACGTCCAACTTCTGTTCCTGATTCATTGCGATTGTCATCTCCATCTTGGTCGTTGTAGAAAATTAACCATCCCTCTTTTGCTTCTAGATTTGACTTAAAGTAAAAGGTATAAGTTCCTAGAATCGTTCCCTCTGGTTCTTTGTATTCGTACCTTAATCCATAGGCAAACACACGCAACTGATTGTCATCAGCCTTTGCGTTTTGCACAAAACATGTGCCCCATCCACAAAACAGATAGGCGCACAAAAATACCACAATTTGTTCAATTGTTTTCATGGGTATATCTCTTCTTTTTTGTTATATTTTTTAATTTGCAAACGTACCGACATACAAAAAGTGGACTTTACTTATCGCCTGTCCTTTGATTAGAGGTTCCGGAAAGACCCTTCCTATAAGAACAAACAAGTAAAGCCCACGTCGAATATATGTGCCACCAAACAGAGCATTCCATGTCTGGATGCTCTGTGGCGGGATATACATATCCCTACGGGCATCTACTGCCTTCTTGTTTCGGATAGGATGAAATTTTCCGGATTTCTAATCACCAAAACAAGCGTCAATAAACGCTTAATTATGTCTGCAAACGTTTGTTATGCGCCGCAAAATTACATTTTTTTTTTGAATAAACCAAATAAAAGCAAAAGAAAGGTGTTATTGTTAAAAAAAAACGTGTAAATAATAATTTTTTTTGCAGAATAGCCCCCTCTATTTTCACTTTTTACACCTACTAAGTAACTCTTCACAGAGTTGGGGAATAGGGGTGGTGCCGTCGTTGTTGATGACGATATCTCCACGGCTGAGATCCCGATCGGGAGACTGCGCACGCATACGCGCACGTACCTTATTTATATCGCTACAATCACGGGCAATAACACGTTCCAAACGAAGATCCTCAGGAGCCGTCACTACTACCACCTTATCACACAACTCATCTATTCCCGCTTGATACAAAATAGCACATTCGATGAAAAAAAGACCGCTATCGCTGTTCAGAGGTTCAGAGGGTGCAGAAGGTTCAGAGGTCACTCCTGAACTCCTGAACTTACTTACAATATCCGCTTTCACAGCAGGATGGACAATAGCATTGAGTTTCGCCAAAAGAGTCTTATCCGCAAACACCCGCTGAGCAACATAACCCGTCTGATACACCCCATCCCGATACACCTCCTCACCGAAGAGAGCAGTCATCTGAGCACGGACATGCGCATCTTCGACGATGATACGTTTCGCCTCACTATCCGTGTCATATACCTCATAGCCCATCAAGCGCAATTGCTTTGCAATTGTGCTTTTACCACTTCCAATGCCACCTGTTAACCCAATGATCATATTAGAATTGGAAATATATAAATGGTTGCATATCAGCAGTGATGAATTGATACACAACTACAATAGTCAATACTGCAATCAAAATCATTGCCCAAACAGGCATGAGCGCAAAATGCACACGGTACCAACGTTTAATACGTGTTGGAAGCCAGTGGATTAGCATGCCGACGGCAAAAAGAATTACCACATAGCGATACTCCCATAAGAAATTAGGGATGATGCTACTATTCCATGCTCCGCCAATTTGGTTGACCATGTTCTTGGCTGTTTCCCATGCCTCTTGATTAGCCGTTGCAGGATCTAAGTTGCTTCCTGAACGGAAAAAGAGTCGGGTAAAAGTAATGAATACGAAGGTTTGTGCTATGGCCCAAGTCGTTCCTAATGCAGAGGTTATTTTAGTGCATAATGAGGCTGCTTTATTTGAATTCTTAATATTCTTATACCACCAGTATAGGTATTGTATTAGTGCTCCAATCCAGATGGCAAGTACCCAGATAAGGAATAGGTTCATGGCAGGCATGTCTTGAGTGACACGTAGATAGTAGACTGCTATTAATAATGCAGTTATGAGTGACATTTTGATATGCCAATTCATCCGGTTCCATACCTTGTATACAATCATTCCTGCTCCGTTAAGTGCTCCCCATATGACGAAATTCCAACTAGCACCATGCCATAAGCCGCCTATGAGCATTGTTATGAAGGAGTTGAAGTTACCCGCTCGGACTTTATCTTTGACGGGTCTTCCTAGAATTTTTCTATTACCTCCCAAAGGTATGTACAAATAACTCTTAAGCCATCTAGAGAGTGACATATGCCATCTTCTCCAGAACTCTTGCGGGTTGCGTGCTTTGTATGGTGAATCAAAGTTTTGAGGCAGATAAAAGCCCATAAGCATAGCAATACCAATGGCAATGTCAGTATAACCAGAGAAATCTGCATATACTTGCAGTGAGTATGCAAAGAGTGCAAAGAGATTTTCAAATCCAGTGAAGAGGAGTGGGTTATCAAACACCCGATCAATGAGATTGACAGCTAAATAATCACTAAGTACAATCTTTTTGATGAGACCATTGAGTATCCAAAATATGGCCAATCCAACAAGGCGTTTGCTCAATCTGAATGGTCTATATAGTTGAGGGATAAACTCATTGGCACGCACGATTGGACCCGCAACTAGTTGAGGGAAGAAACTAACATAAAAACCAAAGTCAAGCAGGTTTTTGACAGGTTTCACATGACCACGGTAAACGTCTATAGAATAGGATATAACCTGGAAAATATAGAAAGAAATACCTACAGGTAAGATGATGCTATCTACGATGAAACATCCTTGGTGGCTAAAGCCATTGCCGATATAGGCAAAAAGATCAAATACTTGGAAATTCGTACCTAAAAAATCATTGATGACATTGGTGAAGAAATATGCATATTTGAAATAGCATAGTAATCCTAGGTCAATAATGATACTTATAGCGAGCCATATACTAGCTAATGATTTACGTGAACGTTGTTGACAATCGTTAATTCGTTTGGCTATGAGCCAGTCTGATAGTGTGATAAACAGCAGGATGAGTAGAAAAATACCACTAGTCTTGTAGTAGAAAAACCAACTTACAACCATCAAAAAAATGTTTCGCATATGTAATCTTGTGCGCGATGGTTGAGTTAACACATTGTTGCCTTTTTTCCAAGCGCCTGCTTCCATGATAATAGCGAATACGGCGTAAACCATAGCAAAGAATGCCCAAAAATAAAATTGGGTAAAAAGTAATGGACTTTCGCTATTGAAGGCAAATATATGTTCGAAAAATGATGACATAGTTTATTTTGAAATGCTATCGTTAGGAATAGGTGTTGTATGGCTATCTATTGCAAGGCTATCTATTATAGTCTCAATTTCAGAGCTATCATTGGGAATAATAGTTGTTGTGATAGTATCGCTAGCTATTTTTATTGGTACCTCCGTAGGTGTTGTATCGTTGACAATAGGTACGATGGTATCTTTAGGTAAATTCACATCAATGGTGTCTGTTTGAGTAGGGATGATCGTATCAGTTATCAGTGGGGCAGTATTCGCCGGTTCTAAAATAGTTGTAGGAAGAGTAATGGTTTGTTCATAATTAGGTACCTCAAAATTGATGAAACCGTTATCTGGTTTCCAATCCAACCATTCGTATAACATTTTTCCAGCCTTATTTGCTCCTGCACGTGTAAAATGCACATAATCGCTACCAGCTAATCCTTGATTCTTCCACTGAACCATACTACCTTCTCCACCCATGGCTTTGAATAAACTCCAATATGCAATATGCTCTTGTTCAGCAAGTTTTGCTAATAAGTGATCCATGACAGGTACTAGAGGGTAGGTCTCCATTTCTCCATCTACACGTTTAGACATATCACTAGGACCTATAAAGAGGATGGAAGCAAAAGGTGCACAAGCACGAATATGGCGGATTTGTTTTCTAAGAGTTTCCATGTAGCTTTTTAGACCGGATTGTGAGGTTGTACCGGGAATCATGTTTCCTCCATATTGTAATATGATAAGTCTAGTGTTTGTTTCTTGATAGAAATTAGTTAGCGCAGTTTGTTCAATTTTGGAGAATATGTTACCAGAACTTCCTCGCATAGGAATATTATCCACGATGATACCTGTTGGAGTCTCAAGGCTGATACCATATACATTGCCTTGACCCACTAGCTCGATAGTACAATGGGTGGTGTTGTCGGGTACTTGTACTATAGTATAATGTGGGGTATTGCTAATAATTGTAGAGTTTTGTGGTTTGGTTACATTGGCTGATATATTGTCTGCAACAATACGTATGCGATTGAAATAATTATATGACTTGTATGGACTACTGAATGGAGAAATGTTCATGGTAATATTTTGACTACCACTAACTAGATTGTTGTCCATTACTGCTACTTGTCCCATTACTCCATAAAGACCACTATTGAGCCGCATGGAACTTGGTCCATACGCAAGATAACGCTTGGGTCCTCCTTGTGTAGATTGGGTGGCTCCGTTGATGGATATAGACTGGCGTAGGCTAACCGTAGGAATAGTTTGATGTAGTGGAATCAATCCAACACCTCCACCTCCATATTGGCTCTGCCACATTTCACGCAAGATACTAGTGATTCGATCTTCTTCTATTTGTGAGTCACCGTAGTGTACTACGCGTACGGTCATTATATGGGCGCTATCTAGGGCTTGATAGAAGGAGGCTAAGAAATTTCGTGAATCAACCTTACTTGGATCAATCTCTATTGGCTTTTTTATCTGCTTGGTCGTCGTTGAAGCAGAGTCGGTGGTTGCTAAAGAGTCAGACAATACGATTGTGCTATACTCGTATAGTTTATTATCTTCCTCGTCAAAATCATCTAGAAGTGAATACCACGAATCATCTCCAATTGTTTCTTCTTTTGGTGATTTTGCTTCGTTATTTAGAATTTCCTCGATGGTAGGCCAACGCAAATTCCAACCAGCAATGTTCCAACCATTTTGGGGAACAAGTAGGCATAAAACAGCCAGTATTGCAATGGTAGACCAAATGTATATCGTAATCTTGAAAGGACGCATGTTCTATTTTACAATATTATCTTATTTCTTCCACAAAACTTTGGTAAAAAGCAGTAAAACGGTGAATATCTCTAAACGTCCTATCAACATAACCAAACTCATCATCCATTTTGCAACATCTGGGAATGATTCGTAAGTTCCAGCTGGACCAAATTGTCCGATACTAATGCCAACATTGCCCATTGCAGAAACGGCGCTACCAATAGCTTCGTCAAAATTGACTCCACAAGCACAAAAGACCACTACAGTAATAACGATGATGAAGACATAAAAAATCATAAACGCCATAATGTTGTTGATAGTTTGCTGTGGTACTACCTTCTCATTTAGTTTGACTGGAATTATAGCATTTGGATGTATTCGACGTTTAAATTCTGCTACACCATTTTTGAAAATGATAGATAATCTTACCCATTTTATACCACCTGCTGTGCTACCAGCACAAGCTCCTGTTAGCATTAGGAAGAATATAATCACCCATGCAACCAAAGGCCAGTTCATGTAGTCTGAAATGGTGTATCCAGTAGATGTCATAGAACTAATTACAGTAAATATACTATCTCGGAAAGAGCGTTCCATTTGCGTGAGCGTCCAACCTGTACGTGATACATAAAGTCCTATTGTGATTATCAGCGTGAATAAGATCACTGCAATAGTATACCAACGTAACTCTTCATCTTTAATTATATTGCGAGTTTTTCCGCGTAATAAATATATCAGTAAAACAAAGTTAACACCTGACATAAACATGAAGAATGTCACTATATAATGTATTGCTGCCGAGTCATAAAAGGCTAAACTTTCATTTTTGGTGGAGAAGCCACCTGTAGCAATGGTAGAGAATGAATGACAAATAGCATCAAAAAGTTCCATTCCGCATAACCATAATGCAAGTATTTCGATTGCGGTTAGAACGATATATGTAGTCCACATTAATTTGGCAGTATCTGATATACGAGGAGATAATTTTTCGTACGTAAGTCCAGTTACTTCTGCGGCGTACAACTGCATGCCGTTTAAGCCAAATATAGGTAAAATAGCGATGGACAGCACGATGATTCCCATACCGCCAATCCATTGTGTCAATGATCGCCAAAATAGTAAACCATGTGTTATAGAATCTAAGTCTGGTATGATGGTAGCACCTGTAGTTGTAAAACCTGACATTGTTTCAAACCATGCATCGGTAAATGAAGGCACCTGTCCACTTAGATAATATGGTAGCATACCAAATAACGAAAATACAACCCATACCATAGCAACAATGAAATATCCTTCTCGTTCTCCCATGCGAGATTCAGCCCGCCTTCCAATAAATATTCCAATAAAACCTGCTAAAAGGGTAATGATCGTAGACACTAAGAACACGTCACTATCAGCTTCGTTGTACCAAAGGCTTACACCCATGGAAATTGCCATAAACAAAGCTTCTAGCAACAATAGTGCACCCATTGTGCGAAAAACCATTCGTGTGTTGAATGTGCGTGTCATTTGAAGAATTGTTCTAGTTGTCGAATAGCTTGACTTTTACAGAATACTACTACTTGATCTCCTTGGAGAATTTGTGTATCTCCATTAACTAGTATTCCTTCTCCAGCGCGTACAATGGCTCCAATATTTGTCTCTGCAGGTAAGTGTATGTCACGAATCTTACCTTTAGTAATGCGACTACCTTCTTCAGCCATAAATTCTACAATTTCTGCATCCGCACTAGCCAAAGCACGCACATTGAGTACGCTCGCATCAAGTAGCATTTGGTAGATATACGAGGCAGTAATGGTTTTCTTGTTAAGAACAGCACCAATTTCTAGACCTTCTGCCATCGCAATATAATCAATGTTCTCAACTTCAGCAATGGTTTTTTTGACGCCAAATCGTTTGGCTGCCATACATGCAAAAATATTAGCTTCGCTATTTTCGGTTACTGCCACAAAAGCATCAGCATCTTCAATACCTTCATCCTTGAGTACACCCATGTCGCTACCGTCAGCGTTAATGATAAGTGCATTATTTATTTTTTCGCTCAATTGGTAACACAAATCTCGATCAGCTTCTAAAATTTTGATGTTTAAATCGTCTGATAGGTTTTGTACCGTTTTTTGTGCTACTTTCGATCCACCAAAAAAGATTATGTTTTTGATCTCACGTTTTTGTTTACCTAAATGTTCTCGAAGAACTTTTTTGTTTTCACGAGTACAAACAGCATAAACCATGTCATCGGCTATGATTTCATCTTGACCTTTCGGTATGATTGTTTCTTGTCCTCGTTTAATGGCCACTATTCGGTATAAGCCATGGTTGAAATAACCAGACATGAATTTTTGACCGATAACAGCAGCACCTGCGCGTACTTTTACTACGCATAACTCCAAAGCACCGTCACTGAGAATGAGGTGATAGCGCATCCAGTTGGTTTGAAGAGATGCTGTAATCTCCTTTGCCGCTAATAATTCTGGATAGATGAGATGGTTGAGTCCCATCTTCTCGAAAATACGTTTGTTTTCAGGGAGTAAGTACTCGTAGTTGTCCACACGTGCCAACGTCTTTTTAGCTCCTAATGCATTGGCTAGTAGACATGCCGTGATATTTTCAGACTCGTAGGGAGTAACTGCAATGAACAAATCTACATTTTTTACTCCGATCTCTTGAAGATCGTTGATAGACGTTGGCAGACCTACTTTGGTTAGGAGGTCATAGTTGGCGTCCAAATCTCCTAGTTTATCTGGATTGCTGTCTATAAGACTGATGTCCATATCCTCGCGTGATAGCAGTTTTGCTAAGTGTAAGCCTACTGCTCCAGCGCCTGCAATAATGATTCGCATATTCCCTTTGTGTCTAATTTCAATAAATCATATAATTCTTTTGTACTTCCGTGCTCAACAAATTGGTCGTTGACGCCCAAACGGATGATACGTTTTGTATAGCCGTGGTCATTTATCCATTCTAGTACAGCACTACCTAGGCCGCCGCAGATAACGCCATCTTCTACTGTGACGATCGTATCAAATTGTTCTGCAATTTCTACGAGAATGCTTTCGTCTAGTGGTTTGAGCCATCGCATATCGTAGTGAGCGAAAGTGTTAGATTTTTCATCTTGAATTGTTTTGGTAGCTACATTTATGGCTTGAGCTACGGTGTTTCCGATAGCACCAATACTTAATACGGCCACTTTTGTTCCACTGCAGAGGCGTATACCTTTTCCTAATTCTACTTGAGTTGTAACTTGGTATGGAGACTCGCAGGTTCTACCTCTTGGGTAGCGGATGGCTATTGGTCCATCGTATCCTAGTGCTATGGTCATCATTTCTCGTAGATCATCTGCTGTCATAGGAGCTGCAATAACCATATTGGGGATAGGACGTAAATATGCCAAGTCCAACAGACCATGATGAGTTGCTCCGTCGTTACCTACGATGCCCGCACGATCTATGCAGAAGACCACAGGGAGTTTAGGTAATGCAACGTCATGGATTATGTTGTCGTAGGCTCGTTGGAGGAAACTGGAGTAGATGTTGCAGTAAGGTTTGAGTCCTGCTTTTGCCATACCTGCTGAGAATGTAACAGCATGACCTTCCGCGATGCCTACATCAAACACACGTTCTGGTAATTCCCTTTGCATAATATTCATGCTGCAACCACTTGGCATAGCAGGAGTGACTCCTACGATATTAGCATTGTTTTTGGCGAGGGTAAGTAGTTGTTCGCCAAAAACATCTTGCCATAATGGCTCTTGTTGTTTGTCAGAATTAGTTTTTCGTGTGCCGGTTTCTATGCTAAATTCACCTGGTGCGTGCCAGGTTGTTTGGTCGTTCTCTGCTGGCTCGTATCCTTTGCCTTTTTTGGTGATAATATGCAATACTTTAGGCCCTTGGTAGTCTTTGATTTCTTTAAAAATACGAACAAGATCTTTAACGTTATGTCCATCTGCAGGACCAAAGTAGCGTATGTTGAGGCCTTGGAAAATATTATTTTCTTGCTTGCTGAGTACGGCTTTGATGTTATTGGTTAGATGGAGTATTCTTTTCTTTTTGTTATCGTTGATTAAGCGGAGCTTCTTCGCAAATTTATACAATCCCCATCTCCATTTATTATATCTTTTGCTGGTTGTGATGTCAACCAAATACTGTGTGAATCCTCCTTTAATAGGATCGATGGCCATATTGTTATCGTTGAGCACAATCAGAAGGTTGTTCGGTGTCATAGAGGTGTTGTTGAGTCCTTCAAATGCTAATCCACCTGTCATTGCACCATCACCAATGATAGCAACCACGCGTCTATTACTAAGATCTTCTTGTTTGTTAATTTGATGGCCTATTTCCATACCTAAAGCTGCGGAAATACTATTGCTAGCATGTCCTGCTATAAAGGCGTCGTATTCGCTTTCTGCGGGGGTAGGGAATGGAGCTAATCCCTTGAATTGTCGGTTGGTATGAAAACGTTCTTTACGTCCGGTCAATATTTTATGTGCATATGCTTGATGGCCGACATCCCACGTTAATAAGTCGTTGGGTGTATCAAAAACATAATGTAAGGCTACAGTCAGTTCTACTGTACCTAACGAAGAACCTAAATGTCCTGGGTTGTGACTGAGTTCTTGTATGATAAAGTCTCGAAGTTCTGCGCAAACATCAGGTAATGCATCAATAGGCAACTGCTTGAGGTCGCTAGGAAATAATATTGTATCTAAATATTTGTAGTCCATTCTTTATCTGCAGACTCTATTGTGAGAGTGATTTTTTTTGTTTTAATAGTTGAAAACTATTCAGCCTGCAAAGTTACAACAAAATTAGCAATTATGCAAATAAAAACGCAGAAACTTGAATTTCTGCGTTAATTTGTGGTCTTTTAATAATTTATGTGGTAAGGAGTATCTTATTGTGTATTGTTAATTCTTGCTCTTCGAGCTAATGAGAATTGAAATTCTAATCCGCCTTCTATCCTATTTTGTGCGCTGATAGTTCCCTCGTGAAATAAAACTGCATGTTTGACGATACTTAATCCTAATCCTGTTCCACCAGCTTTGCGACTTCGTCCTTTATCGACTCGGTAAAAACGCTCAAATAAATGTGGTAGGGCTTCTGCGTTGACACCTGGTCCATTATCTACTATTGAGAAATAGATATGTGCAGGATCTTGATTGGTGCATTGAATATGAATTTGTGCGTTTTCTACATAATTCAGTGCATTATCCACTATGTTGTGGAAAATGGAGTATAGCAAAGTGTAATTACCTGATATGATGAGGTGTTTGGGGACGTCGTGGGTGATGCAAGCTCCTAACTGTGAGGCTCTCAAAGATAGATCTGCTACCACATTATCAACGATTGTGTATATATCTACTTCTAAACGGTTGTAGAAGGTAGAGTGTTCGTCTAATTTGTTGATGGTAGAGATGTCTTCTACTAGATTGCTTAAGCGACCTGCTTGATGGTAAGCTCTCTCTAAAAATTGCCTGCGTTGCGTTTCGGGCATATCTGGATGCATCAAAATAGTCTCTAATGCACCTCTAATACTAGCGACAGGTGTTTTTAACTCATGAGAGATATTTTCGGTAAGAATTTGTCGTTGTTGTTCTCTAGCTTGATGTAGTTTGCGCTTGTGTATAAAATAAGCAATGATAGCGATGAGAATACAGATGATACATATGATAGTCCAGATATTCATAGATGGGGGATGTTATAGTGTGCCGATGTTAGTGGTTAGTTTTCAAACATATAACCATATCCCGACTTAGTGATGATATGTTTACCATAGGGACCTAATTTGCGGCGTAGATGGGTGATATGTACATCTACGGTTCGCTCTAATACGAAGCCATTGTCATCCCATACTTCATCGAGAAGTCGTTGGCGGGATAGTACTTGTCCGCGGTGTGTTAGTAGGTAGCAGAGTAGGTCTATTTCTTTGCGAGTAATGGTGACAGGTGTTCCATCAACTGTTAGAGACATGTCATTCTTGTTGATGCTGACCCCTAAGTATTCTACGACATTTTCATTGGTAGATGTATTGTCAATAGGTAGTGGGTTTGGGTCGTAGTTCGTACGTCGAATCACAGCTGCAGTACGGGCTAGTACTTCAGAAATATGGAACGGTTTGGTGATATAGTCGTCTGCTCCTAGGCTAAATCCTTGTAAGATATTGGCCTCCGTGCTAAGTGCTGTTAGGAAGATGACAGGTGGAATATGCATCTGTTGTTCTTGCATATAGCGTATCATATCAGTACCAGACATTTGGTCCATCATTACGTCTAGCAAAATGAGATGGATCTTGTGTTGTGTGATTTGTAAAAAATGTAGTGCTTCTTCTGCGGAATGTGCAACAAAGGTTTGATAACCTGCTTGTTGCAATGAATACGCAAGAATCATGCAGATATCATCTTCGTCGTCGACTATAAGAATGGTGTGATTCATAATTATAACATTTAGCGCACAAAAGTACTACTTTTTTCTTATATACACAATAGAGAATTTATTCTTCACAAAAAATTAACAATCCAGCCGTTATCGGTTGGATCGTAATGTTATGAACGTTTTTGAATTTGTTCAGAAAGTAATTGATATATTTGCCGTTGTTCTTCGTTGGCAAGTATAGTTTTGTGGTGAGTCATCACATTTTCATCTCCTCGACGAGCAGGGCCAGTTTGTGCTTCCCGTGGCGATAGTGTATGTATTTTGGCAGCAGTTTCGTCTATCAGTGGTAGTAAAGCAGTGAATGGGATATGTGTCCCAGATAACTGTTCTGCTGCTAGGGTATACATTAGATTGGTGAAATTGCATGCATATACTCCAGCTATATGTAATCGCTCTCGATCATACTGTGTGGTTTCGTATACATGGCTTGTGATGGTTAGCGCTAATGAATATACTGCGCTTATGTCATCTATTCCTTTAGCTTCAAAAAATACGGGTATTTTGGAGAAGTCTTCGATGATATGGTTCTTGCTGAATGTTTGGAAGGGATAGAAAACGCCTGCATGAGGTTTATCTGGCCCAAATACTGACATGGACATACTACCTGAAGTGTGTAGATGTAGTGCTTTCTCTTTGCCTGTTACTTTTGCTGCAACTTCGGTTAGTGCTTCATCCTTTACAGAGTAGATATACACATTTGCTGATGGCAATGTATCTAAATTTTCTCTGCTGCTAACCATTTGACAATCAACACCCTTTTTGCGAAATGCGTATTCTAGATTGGTAGCTACATTTCCTCTTCCAATGATGACGATTTTCATACGCGCTAACTTATTTTTGGGATTGTAATGCTTGGTAGAATTCCGATACAGCTACGATACCATTTTCCCATACCTCGAGATCCATAGATTCGTTAGGGGAGTGGATAGCATTTTTCTCTAAACCAAATCCCATAAGGATAGTTTTGACACCTAAAATCTGTTCAAAGCTACTAATGATCGGTATACTACCTCCTCGTCGTGCTGCTAAAGGACGTTTGCCAAAGGCTACCTCAAATCCATGTTCGGCAGCTTTGTATGCGGGTATATCTATAGGACAAACATATCCTTGTCCTCCGTGCATAGGAGTCACTTTCACACGTACACCAGCAGGCGCTATGCTTTGTATATAGTCTGCAAATGCTTGACTTACTTTCTCGTGATCTTGATTGGCAACTAGTCGGCAACTAACTTTGGCATATGCTTTGCTTGGTAATACTGTTTTGCTGCCTTCTCCAGTGTATCCTCCCCATATACCACAAATGTCGAATGAAGGGCGGCAGGAGTTTCGTTCTAGGGTAGAGTAACCTTCTTCGCCGAAAGTACAATCTACATCGATAGCTTGACAGTATGCTTCTTCGGAGAATGGAATCTGCTTGATCATATCTCGTTCGCCTTGTGGAATAGGTAGCACGTCGTCGTAGAAGCCAGGAATAGTGATACGACCTTTGTCATCTACCACTTGTGCTAACATTTCGGTCAGTGCGTTGATTGGGTTTTTCACTGCTCCTCCAAAGTGTCCACTGTGTAGATCGCGATTAGGACCAGTAACTTCTATTTCCCAGTATGCTAATCCTCGCAGTCCGGTGGTGATAGAAGGGGTATCTTTGCCAATCATAGAGGTATCGCTTACGAGGATAATATCGCAGGCGAGTAGCTCTTTGTGCTCTTTGAGGAAAGCGTCTAGACTAGGGCTGCCAATCTCCTCTTCTCCTTCGAAGATAAACTTCACATGGCAGTTCATCAATCCGTTTTTGACTAGATACTCAAAAGCTTTAACTTGTATCATAGCTTGCCCTTTGTCATCGTCTGCGCCACGTGCATAGAGACGACCGTCACGAATATTTGGTTCCCATGGGTTTGAATGCCATAGTTCGAGTGGTTCTACTGGCATTACATCGTAATGGGAATAAACCAATACGGTGGGGGTATTGGGTGATGAGGTTAGAGGCGAGTATTCTGCATACACGAATGGATGCCCTTCTGATGGCATTATCTGGGCTTTTTGTGCTCCTGCTTCTAGTAGAAGTTCGCACCAACGCTCAGCGCAACGAAGCATATCATCTTTGTGAACAGGTTGACAGCTGACACTAGGAATACGAATAAGACTAGCCCACTCCTCAAGGAAGCGGTCTCGATTATCTGCAATATAAGTACGAATCATAATGTGTGATATATGTTTTTCAATAAAATTGCTGCACCGCTGTTACGCGAGAAAACTCCTAATAAACAGGATTTGAGGAGTACAGACCCTTTGTAATCTAACTGCCTCATCGCTACAACCCGAAGGCTGATCTCGGCGGAGAGTATTAGCACGCCATTGGAAAAGCACCTACCTCGTAAGATAAAATTTGTTGAGTTTTCCGGTCTCTAAGCAGTGCAGCAATATATTCAAAGAACGATAGTCGTATATTCAATAGTACAAATACTGTGCCACTATTGTTCTTATTAAATTCTCCATGCTAATGTGCATACAAAGCGGTGAGTATTTGTGTACACGTTGGTCGCTTGATTTTGATGTTCAGTGGCGTACTGATGTAGGAGTTGCCAACCATATTGGTATGCTACTCCAACCACTAGGAAGTCATTTCTATAGCCTAATCCTGCACTTGCATATTGAGAGGATTGTGTAAAGCGATAGTCGGTGTCTGTTCTAATAGAATTGTAAGATAGTTCTACTTTTCCATCTGGTTTAAATGTGGATTCGTAGACGTATCCAGCGTTTAGGTACCATCCTTTGGCCACTTGAGCCTCTAAACCAGCTCGTAGTGTATGTATGTCATCCATTGGACTATAGTCTAACTCTCTATCGCGCAATGCGTGTGCGTAGTCATATTGTAGCGAGAGCATGCCGTGGTTCTTTAATTGGAATGCCACGCTTGCGCTACTACGTAGTGGTGCTGCATATTTTGTACTGATCGCTCCACTCGCGGGTGTGAGTATCTCGTATTCTTGACTATTGATCTTGCTGTATACATCACCTTCTGTTTGTACCGACGTGGATAGTACTGTAGGTGTGTGGAAGGAAGCTCCAAGACGTAACCATTGGGTGGGACGAGCGATGAGTCCAAAACTTGCGTTTACACCAACACCTGATACATGGAAAAGAGATTTGAGTTCAGCGGACTGTAATCTGTTGGTTTCGTACAGCGAGAATCGTTTGGTATATGTGATCGTCGGCACATTCACGCTGAGTCCGATATACCATTGGTTGTTGATGTTGCCCGCCCATGACACGGTGTAAAGGTCTGAAGAACCACTTTCGCTAACGATGAGTTCGCCGTTGTTGAAATTCACGGCTGGTATCCATTGATTGTCCGCTACGGGATCAATTAAATATCCGTCATATGCTAGAATGCTTAACCAACCTATCTCATTGTTGTCCCAAATATTATCTATTCCCATGTCTGCTTCTGACAGTCCATTGGTTTGGGTGCACATCGTTTGTAGCATTCCTGTATTGTGTTCGTCAATGTGTACCTCTCGCTTGTAACTGTGCAGTCTATTGATGTTGACCATGAGGTTGCTATATATCAGTCCTCTTTGCTTTTCATGACGACCACTTGCCCAGATAGCTGATATTTGTGGTACTGTGAAGCGTGATGTTTGATAGATAGTATTGGTGTTAGTTTGTAGTGTTTGGTCTAGTGTTTCTTCGACGCTTACGCTTATTTCGCTGCGGCGGTATAGACCCAATCCAGCAGGGTTGTCCATAGCTGCACTAGGATCGCCACCAATGGCAGTCATAGCGCCGCCCATACCCACGTACCGGGCAGTACCGGTAGGAGTACGTTCTGCAAAACGTTGTACATCTTGGCCATATGCTATAGGCGATAAGCTGTAGGCGAGGAGCAATATGAATAGAAACTTTTTCATTTCCTTGTAATGCGCATGCGTATTGTGTCAGATTGTTGTGTAGTATCCTCTAGGAAGATGAATTCTCGCATGTTTCTATCATATACGGGTGTGGTGTTTACCACAGTGTCTACCTGTGGCCAATAATATGCATCGTCCACCAATTTATCTTTGGTAGATTGACCGTATGCCCATCCTATCAATGACAGTGCAGTTATACCTATGATGATACTTCTCCTCATTGTCTTATCGTCTTGGTTGCGACCGTTCTAGTTTAGTTCGCTTACCATTTAATGGCGGAATCCAATGATCTCTCTTACTTCGCGGATTGTTTTCTCTGCGCTAGCTGCGGCAGCTTCTGCACCTTCTCTTGCAACTTTGGTGAGGTATTCGTCGTTGTTTTTGAAATCGATGATACGTTCACGGATAGGTGCGCAGAAGGCATTGATGTCGGCTGCTAGTTGCTTTTTCATATCGCCATAACGGATGGCCATATTGTTGTATTGGTCGTTGAAGTAGTCGTAGGTGTCTGGTGTAGAAACCAATGCCATCAGTGTGAATAGGTTTTCGATTGGTTCTGGTTTCTCTTGATTGAGCATAGTAGGTCCCGCATCTGTGACAGCACGCATCACTTTCTTCTTGATGGTAGCTTCATCATCGCAGAGGTAGATTGCGTTGCCTTCGCTCTTACCCATCTTGCCGCTTCCGTCTAGTCCAGGAACCTTGACTGCTTTGTCGCTGAAGTGGAAAGATTGTGGTTCCTTGAAGTACTCAATATTGTAGATACGGTTGAAGCGACGTGCAAACAACCGTGCCATCTCCATGTTTTGCTCTTGGTCTTTACCTACAGGTACTTTATCTGCTTTGTGTACCAAGATGTCAGCAGCCATTAAGGCAGGATAGGTTAGTAGTCCAGCGTTTACGTTATCTGGTTGCTTGCGTGCTTTCTCTTTGAAAGATGTGACGCGCTCTAGCTCACCGAGATAAGCGTTCATATTGAGGTATAGATATAACTCCAATACTTGTTTTACGTCGCTCTGTACGTAGATAGATGCTTTTTGTGGGTCAATGCCACAGGCTAGGTATTCTGCCAAGATAGTTTTGACGGATGTACGTAGGTTCTCTGGTGTTGGGTGAGTGGTCAGTGAGTGCCAATCAGCAATGAAGAACATACAATCATACTCCTCTTGCATTTTTACAAAACTCTTTACTGCACCAAAATAATTACCCAAGTGCAGGTTACCTGTTGGGCGAATACCGCTGATTACTTTTTCCATTATATTTTTATCTTTTATCTCTAAACTACATTAATAGGTAAGGTTCGATGTATACGTTGATCGAGGGCAGTGAGTGTCTCGGTGTTGGATACTCCGTGGATGCCTTGTAGCTTGTTGCTCAACAAGTCCATGAGGTGCATATCATCGCGAGCGTACAATTTAATCAACATAGAATAGGTACCCAAAGTGAAGCGACTCTCTACTACCTCTGGTATCTTCTCCAATTCTTCGCTTACTTCATGATACATACTTCCTTTCTCTAGTGTTAATCCCACGTAGACGCATAGGTTGTATCCCAATGCTTTTGGATTAACGGTATAGCCAGAACCAGTGATTATACCATTGTCGAACATTTTTTGTACACGTTGGTGTACAGCAGCACGACTGATACCTACAACCTCTGCCACGTCCTTGAATGGAGTGCGAGCGTTTTGGGTGATGACTTGAAGGATCTTGCGATCAATATCATCAATTTTGTCTACGAATTCCATGGTTTTTTATCTATATTATGTGTTTTTAATATTTAATGTATCATTTTGACTGCAAAATTAGTATATTTTTTGCACATATGCAAGTTTTTTTGTAATTTTGCAGTCAAAATAGCATTTTTTATGGACATTTTGGAATATATTGAACAGCATTCTTCACCAGAAAGTGATGTTTTGCAACAAATAACACACTCTACTCATATAGAGATGATCAATCCTCGTATGATGTCTGGTCATGTGCAGGGTCGAGTGTTGAGTATGATATCTCAGATGATTCAGCCTAGCCGTATATTGGAGTTAGGTACTTTCACGGGTTACTCTGCACTGTGTCTTGCAGAGGGTTTGCGGGAGGATGGACGCCTTGTCTCGCTAGAGCATAATGATGAGTTAGAAGATATGATTCGTCGTAATCTATCTCTTTCGCCTCTTGGAGATCGCATAGATCTTGTTATTGGGGATGCTTGTGAATGGTTGGCTGCTCAAACCACAGACCAGCTCTATGACTTAGTTTTTATTGATGCAGACAAACGCGAATACTGTGCTTATCTTGATGCGGTTCTTCCCTTAGTTCGTCCTGGCGGATGGATCTTGGCCGATAATACTCTATGGGATGGTCATATAGTAGAAGCGGCTTATGATAAGGATAAACAAACTATCGCATTGCGCGCTTTTAATGATCAAGTAGCACAAGATCCTCGTTTAGAGAAAGTTATTTTGCCTATTCGCGATGGACTGACCATCATACGTGTCAAACCTTAATATCATATGTAATAGATATGTCTACTGCCTACCAACAAACACTTGATTACCTATACACCTCACAACCTGCTTTCCATCAAGTAGGTGCTGCGGCTTATAAACCCGGATTGGATAATACATGGCGTCTTATGGAGCATTTGGGTAATCCACATATCCAGCTGCGAGCCGTCCATATCGCAGGTACTAATGGTAAGGGTTCAACCTCTCACCTTATTGCTGCGGCACTGCAAGCGCAGGGATATAAAGTGGGATTGTTTACTTCTCCACACCTGGTGGATTTTCGTGAGCGCATACGTATCAACGGACAGATGATTCCTCAGCAACAAGTTGTTGATTTTGTTACAGATAACCGCTCATTCTTAGACCAACTGCGTCCCTCTTTCTTTGAAACCACTATGGCATTAGCTTTTTGGTATTTTGTCGAGCAAAAGGTGGATATAGCTGTGGTAGAGGTGGGACTAGGTGGTAGGTTGGATAGTACCAATGTGCTTACACCGTTGTTGAGTGTGATTACTAATATTGGTATTGATCATACTGAATTTTTAGGGGATACTTTACCACAGATAGCGGCAGAGAAAGCCGGTATAATAAAATTGAATGTACCTTGTGTGGTAGGTGAAATGCAAGAAGAGACGTTCCCTATATTTGAGGAACGTGCGCGTGCGTGCGAGATATGGGGTGAAGGACCAGAGACAACAGATTGCCGTATATGGTTTGCTAATCAATGCGGTTTTATGCGTAAGCGTAGAAAGAAGGAAGCGCCAGAATGTCAATTGAAGGGTGTATATCAGGAACACAATCTACAAACAGCTTTTGTGGCACTGCAAGTTTTACGTAATATTTGTGGGGTAGAGTTGGATAGTCAATCTATTGCTGATGGTTTTGCACATGTATGCGATCTTACAGGATTACGTGGTAGATGGGAAATATTGTCAACTCAACCGCTGACTATCTGCGACACGGGACATAATAGCCATGGTATACGTTATGTGGCTGAGCAATTGAATGCTCTTCTTGTGGAGCATCGTTTGACTAATCCTGATGCACAATTACGCATCGTATTGGGTATGGTCAATGACAAGGATATAGATGATGTGCTAGCGTTGTTGCCAGTAGATGCCGTGTATTATTTTACCCAACCTCATACATCACGTGCTTTGTCTGCAGAGGCGATCTATAGTAAATGGATGGCGTTGCATCCTGACCATCTTGTTTCTCGTTATTATGATCAAGCGCAAGAGGCCTTGCGTCTAGCGCAAAGCGAGGCTTCTTCTGCGGATATTATTTTCGTGGGAGGTAGTAACTACCTTGTTGGAGAGCTGCTTACTTGACTTTTATTCTTGTAATAGTGCCTTCGCTGCTGGTGAAGATGCACTCTTTGTCACTGAGTGGTAGTGGGGTATTCAAAATAGAGTTACCTATTTTGTGGCGCCATAGCACTTTGCCTGTTTTAGCATCCATGCCAAGTAGTAATCCGTTCTTGGTGCTTACCCATAGTGTTCCATCTTTCTCCAGTGGCATGGCAGGGTTATGTTCGTAACCAAAGTCAGCATGTACGGCCCATCGAGTAATAGGCTCGTAAGATGATTCTGTGTCATTTTGAATTTCTTGAGTTTTTGGCCACTCGGTGCTTATAGCTACTACTGTATCCCACATGCATTTGGAGTATACCGTTTTGCCATCTTCGCTAAGACCTACTGTTTCGCGCACTTTGTATTTGTTGGTACGCCATACGACTTGACCCGTTTCGGCGTCTAGACATGTGAAATAGCGGTCTGGTGCGGTGATAAAGATCTTACCGTCAGCGGCTACAGGCCATACGCTAGCAGGTGATAGTTTAGGGTTTCCCTTGCCATTGGTCCATTTCCATACGAGCGAACCATCGGCTAGGTTAAGAGCATAGAAATAGGTGTCCCATGTGCCAAAGTATAGTTTGTTGTTGTATACTAGAGGACGTGTAAGGACGTAGTTCTTGAGTTCGTCAAAGGTCCATTTTACTTCGCCGGTTTTGATATCAAATGCGTACATTTTGCCATCACCACCTCCAATGTATGCTACTCCTTGGTGGATGGTAGCAGCTCCCATGACGGCTTGTTGGGTGGTGTATGTCCAGATTACTTGTCCGGTTTTGGCATCTAGTCCGTAGATATTGTAGTTGGCGCTACCGAAGACTACTACGCCATCGCTTACGGCAGGTGAACCTACGATGCGCATACCGGTATCGAAGGACCAATTGGTGTTGCCGGTTTTGAGGTCTATGCTGTAGAAGGTACCTACGTCATCGCCTAAATAGAGGCTTTGTCCGTCAGTGACAGGGGTAGAATATATGCCGCCTTTGAGTGAGCGGTGCCATGTACGTTTGACTTGTTTGTATTGTTTGTTAACAGAGAAGTCTGGTCGTAGGCTCTTGTCGGATGGTCCGTATTTCTTGGGGCCGAAAGGTAGGCTTAACCAATGCTTTTTGGTTATTTCGCCCATAGTGCCTTGTTCTCCTACTGTGCGCTCATAAAACCGTATGCTATCGCTAACGGTGATGATAGAGTAGCCGTTGATGCTATCTTTGGCGCGTAGGTTAGATCGGTTGAGTACGTCGGTGATGCCGTCACAATCAAACATAAGATTGCGGTGGTAGTGTCCTCCCATGATGCATTGTACGTTGTGCTGACGTAGTACGTCGGTTACTTCGTACCAGTTATCAACGTCTCCATTGCGTAGTGGATAGTGTGTAAAAACAAAGATAGGTGATTCTCCTGCAGCGCTTACGCTGTCCAGGTTATGTCGTAGCCATGCTATGTCTTGTGGTGCTACGTGTCCGTCAGCCATACGGATGACAGGACCAGAATTGAATCCAATGAAGTATGCGCCAGCATGTGAGAAGGCGAATCGACTATCTCCAAACACGCGAGTGAAATCCATGACTCCAGATTCTGACCATGTTGTTTCATGGTTGCCTGATGCAGCATAGTATGGTACACGCAATTGATCCAGTGCTTGCTTGATATCTTGTAGCGATGCAAGGTCTCCAGATTCGCTCAAGTCGCCGGTAACGACTACGAACTCGATATCAGGGTTCTGGTTGATATCTTCTATAGAGCGTTGTAGATCCTCCATAGGTTTGGGATTGGAGGTGCTGATATGCGTATCGGTTAGCAACGCAAAGGTAAACAAGAGGGTAGATAGGATGTTCATGGTGTTATGGTTTCTTTGTAAGTATCAAACTATTCTAGTTGAAGGTTGAGTTTGGTTCTAAGGTCTGCGATGTATGGATTCATTTGCTCTAGCACACGATATTTCTCCATTGCAGTGTACGCACGTCTAGTATACTCCACTTGGCTGACCTCTACGGTTAGTTTGAGGTGATCGTTTTGGAGTTTGTTGCGTACAATATCCATTACTTTTTTGCCAAACTTAGCAAACTCTTCTTTTTGCCATGGGTTAGCTACCGTGATTCGGCAGAGTTGTGGATTGACGAGCTCAGGAATCAAGGTAGTTAGCATAGCGTGTAGACGCTCTTCTCCAGGGAAGTGTTGTGATAGACCAACCCACGCGTCACTGAGTTGGTCCTGTGTAAAAGGGTTGTTACGTAGTTCTACTTGCTCCGCAGGTTGGTTGGTTGCTGCGGTGCTGTTGTTAGGGGTGTTTTTGTTCAAGCTGATGTTTCCCAGATTGCCCAATGAAGGCATTGCTCCTATTTGTGGCATAGCCTGAGGCGCAGGAGCTGTTTTGGGTGCCGGTGCTGGTTTAGCTTGAGGCGCAGGAGCAGGAGTAGCAGGTGCTACTGGTTTAGCTTGTGGTGCAGCAGGTTTGGTTTGAGGTGCTGTAGACTGAGCTGTTTGCACTCCTGCAGTCTGAACAGGGGTTTCAACGAGGCGACAAAGTTTGACCAATGCTAGTTCAACGGTTAGACGTTTGTTGCGTGCAGTGCGGTAATTGATGTCGCAAGTGTTGATGATATCTAGTGCATTGAATAGCCAGCGAGCGTTGCAGGTGACAGCTTGTTTTTGGTAGTGTTGACGAATAGCCTCTGAGGTTTCGAGTAGTTGAGCAGTAGCTGCATCTTTGCTTACGAGTACGTCTCGTAGGTGTTGTGCGAAACCAGTGATGAAGTTGCCTGCGTCGAATCCTTTTTGTAGTACTTCGTTGAGCAGCAGTAGTGCATCGCTTACAGCACCTTTAAGGGCTGCATCTACGAGGCGGAAGTAGTAGTCAGAATTGAGTACGTTGAGTACCTCGATAGCTTGTTCGTAACTGATGCTCTTGCCGCAGAAGGCCACCAATTGGTCAAAGATACTGAGTGCATCACGCATACCGCCGTCAGCTTTTTGTGCTACGACGTTTAGAGCTTCTTCGCTAGCGTTGATATCTTCTTGTTTGGCTACATATTGCAAGTGATGTATGGTATCAGCAACGGTGATGCGGCTGAAGTCGTATACTTGACAACGGCTGAGGATAGTAGGTAGGATTTTATGCTTCTCAGTGGTAGCAAGTATGAAGATAGCATATGAAGGTGGTTCTTCCAGAGTCTTGAGTAGGGCGTTAAATGCGCCTTGGGAGAGCATATGAACCTCATCAATGATGTATACGCTGTACTTACCTATTTGTGGTGGGATGCGTACTTGGTCAATGAGCGATCGGATATCCTCAACAGAGTTGTTGGATGCTGCATCTAGCTCGTGGATGTTGAATGAGCGTTGCTCGTTGAAGGCTACGCATGACTCACATTGGTTACATGCCTCATGCTCCGCAGTTGGATTGAGGCAGTTGATGGTTTTGGCAAAGATGCGTGCGCAGGTCGTCTTACCTACACCGCGAGGTCCGCAGAAGAGGTACGCATGGGCTAGACGATTGCTACGTATGGCATTACGTAGGGTTTGCGTCAAAGCTTCTTGACCTACTACACTCTCAAATGTGGTAGGGCGATACTTACGGGCTGATACGATATATTGATCCATATGTTTGTGCGGAAAAACCGCAGTTTTAATAGTTTCAAAATAGAACATGCAAAATTACAAAAAAAACGGCATATATGCAACCTTTCTATATGTTTTTGTATTTTTTTTTGAATTTTTAGTTGAGTTATGAGATTTTGGCATATGTTTTGCATATATATTGATAGTTACCTAGAGCCCTGGAACTTTGACCTCCTTGGAAGCTTGGAACATTAAAGTTACAAACCCTTAAAAACAATTAGAAAAATGAAAAAAATGATGGCCCTAATGGCAACCCTAATGATTACGCTGACAGCGTGCGCAGATCGTCAGCAGATGATTCAATTCTCGGAACTTCCTGCTGAAGCGCAGAGTTTTGTACAAAAGTATTATAACGTTTCCGATATCTCATATGTAGAACAAGAGTGGGATGATATGCGCTATGAATATACCGTCTATCTTAAGAACTCTACAGAGATGGAGTTTAATCATCAAGGTAATTTGAAATCCATTGACTGTAAGCGTTCTGCTATACCGGAAGGAATAGTATCTCCAGCTATTGCGAGTTATGTTAAGGAACATTATCCTAATGATTTCGTCGTAGAGTATGTGATAGACTATCGCCGTTTGAAAGTAGAGCTTAATAATGGTTGGGAACTAATCTTCGACCACAATGGCAATTTCTTAGGTATGGATGATTAATACAATGAGGCTATAAGGCGAAAGGCTAGAGGCCAATGAAAACAAATGAGGACGCAGTGTGGCGTCCTCATTTTGTTTGTATGGTGGTGGGTGTTTATTGTACGATGACTTGTGTTCGTGCAGTCGTTCCGTTGCGTAGTGTGACATCTACGATATACACGCCAGCTGTGCCATTGTTTTGTAATGTGATGGAGTTAGACAACAACTCTGCTTGTGTAGTCGTGATGAGACGACCTATGAGATCGTACAATCTAGCGCTCTCAATGATGTCGCTAGAGGATGCAATCACAGTGCTGCGGTCTGGTGAATATGCCCATACCTTGTTGCCTGTGTTTGACATATTAGGTTGGGTAGTAGAGGTGGTTACACCGTCTGAACCGCGGTAAGTATCAGGACCCTCGATGTAATAGCGTTGCTCGTGGTTGAGTGGCATCTCTACGGAGATTACCAGTCCGTCCATGATACGGATCTTTTGACCGGTCTTAGTGTCGCAGAAATAACACTTGCGCGACCACTTTGAAGAAAGGTAGAACGCTACTTGCATATACTGGCTACGATAACCATCCGCCACAAGCATACCCAATGGAATCTCGCTGATACCTTGACGCACATCTGCCATCATAGGCACTTGCTCCGCCACGGTGTACATGTTTAGTGGGGTAAGCACATAACTATTGCTTTCTATACCAGAAGATACGAAGAGCGCATCTTCGCCAACCAGGTAATAGTCGTTAGCCGCAGGGGTAGTCGCCAATACGGTGCGCGCGTATGCATTGTTGGTGTATGCGTAAATACTCATGATCTCAGAGGCATCCTCCTCAGCAACTTTGGCACGAAGATTGACAGGCTTGATCTCTGGGTTCTCCTCACTAAATGGATCATCTGAATCCGTTAGCGTGAGGTGCAATGGAGAAAGTTGTACGCTCAATTCTGTCTTTTTGCTCTTGTCTTTTGTCTCCAACATCACCGAAGTCATAGGTGCCAGATATCGATTGTCTGTCATGGTGTGTTCTGTTTCTGCGGACCAAGTAGCCCCCTCAAGACGGTAGAAGGTATGATTCAACACCTCTTTGTTTTCATGCAAGAAGTCATGCATATTGATAAACGCCATCGTAGGGTTACCAAAGATGAAGTGCTCGCTTTCCTTCTTGTTGGTGAGGGTGATGGTCATAGGAGTAATGTTCTCCCCGGCATCTTGCGTTGCAGTAAAGGCCAATTTGTGCGATTTGCCGTCTCGTGGCACAGGCACCTGAGTTCCTGAAGAAGTGCTGTAGGTGTCTTCTTGTTTTGGCAAGCGGATAACTATATTTCCTCCTGTAGCCACATCTGCTCCTTCTCCCCATAGAGCAAAACCAGAGCCGACTTCTAATGGCTGATTGAGTCCGTTGGACTGTTGGAAGGATGATGATGTGGATTCGATATAACCTCCATCATTATACCAAGTCTTAACAGATTGGTTGTAGTAGGATGCCCAGAATGCATATGCTGATTCGCTGTGGCGCTTGCCTTTGAAAGCGCCTGTCTCAAATGGGGTCGCTGTTTCAAGCGAGCGACCGCTTTCCCAAGTACCTTCATGTGGCACATACATATCACCTGAATACATCTTTTGCAATGGTGCAGACATCATAAACCAATTACCCTTAGGGATAGTCATATCCACAAATGCTTTCTCATATTGCAGCAAGTGCTGGTTGTGGATATGTGCTCCTGGTGCAAAGTAGATGTTGTTACAGATAGAAGGGTGCGCATTCACATCCATTGGATAGTGGTTGTGATCGTGGATATATGGATAGAGAGTGACGTCAAGCAAGGTTGGGATAATCACATCCGAACCTGCTACAGGCACAAAGCCCACTTCCATCAATTCGCTTGCATCATAAACACCATTAGTATTTTTATCATCCCATCCTCGCCAGTTTTCGTCAAGTCCCCATCCGTTGTAACTACCTTCAGCAGGTGTCCAAACGACGGTATTAGGCAATATCATTAAGTAGAAGTAAATGGTACCTACACGGCATTTCTCTGAATCACCTCCAATGTGGACATTACTTGCATTATCTCTCATGCGCATACGCATGAGATAACTTTGCCCAATTACAAGCTCTGGTGTTGTTGTAATATCCGTACCATTTTCTATGTCCACAAAGGCTACATCTTGACCAAGGGGGTTCAAATTAATTGTAATCTTTTTATCTGCCAATCCTGCAAGAGTAGTTTCGTCACCTATCTCGGTTACGGGTATTGTGATCGTTCCAGCTTCTGCTTGCGCTTTCGTAATGCGGACGGTAGGCAATTGCAGCCTTTGTAATCGAGATTTATCCCCTTTCTCTAGCGGAGCAATATTAGCAAAGTAGGTAGGTTGCTCTACAGAACTTACCCTCACCCAAATAGGTTCAGTACAATCTTGGAGCGTGACGGTAACATCTTTGTTGTCCATATCCTTCATTGTGCCCGTTGCTGTGCCATCTATTGGAAAGAACCAGTAGCGTGCTGTGTCGTTAGATGCCAAGTAGAAGGATGTTTGCGATTGACCCAATATCAATAATCCCTTCTCGTATAGATCTTTGATGATGGTGTAGTTGCGTGCAGGGTACTCAAACGCGTTGGCATCCAATTCTTCGAATCGGGTAACTAAGCGATTGGTGTTGGTTGGATCATTACGACGGAGGTCATAAACAATGGCAGAGGTCACCTCTTCGCGGTAATAGCCATAGGTCTTATAGAACTCAGTTCTTGCAGTTTCGATACTATCTTTATGGGACTTGTCATTACGTGTCTCTGTGTTTATGTACACATCGTCAAAAGGATATCCAACGAGCCAATCACCCATCACTGCACCCTCTATCTGCTGGATTGTACCACCCGTACCAGGTGAGATAGAGTTTTCAATCTTGGCTTGAAGCGTATAGTAATCATTCGCACAATTATTAGCGGACTCAGGAATAAAGTCATCCGCTGTTTGCTCTTTGTAGCCATTGTATAAATCAAAGTGGGTAGCTTGGGTAGCGTGCAATGGTGTCTGCATATTACACTCTGCCGCTGCTAACTCTTCAGGCACATTAGCCATACGAAGGGCATAATCATAACGCTCCCACAAGTATTTCTTTTCCTCTTCTGCGGTAATCTCACTATTATTCTCTTTTTTCTTATTAGGTATGATATGCATCACATAGAGCAACCATCGCTCTTGGCCCTTGATGGTAGAGCGAATATATGCTTTACCTTTGACATGTTTTTGATCCTCCGTAATTTGATCTACTAAGTAATCTTTAAAAGACTGCACGGTTGTGAAAATCATAGCCTTATCCTCTTCTAATGCCGATGATTGATTGTTTGGATCAAAGTCATTTCTTGGTATATGTACAGAACCGTACGTACGATTGGTTTCACCATCTACGTCGTGGTAGTATGCAGACTGGCCGTCCAATTTCGTTAATTCAACTACGTGATCTTCAGATGTGTTGTATATCTGGTAGTACATATAGTGGTCAGCAATACCCTCGAAAGCGGTATAGTCAATACGCAAGATAGCCGCCGTAGAGGAAGGTGTATTGGCATCGGAAGCGCAGTTGGTTTGTGCCTGGTAGGAAGCCAATGGCAAACGCGAAGCAAAGAGGGTAATATCGTCCACCATAAAGTCGTTACCTGCACCACCTGTGGCAAAGTTGTAGATGGATACGCGGGTCTCATCATAGGTGTAGTCACTGGTTACAGGGAATACCACTTGTTGCCAACCTGAACCCTTAGGCAATTGTCCCACGAAGAATACGCTAATATCTTCCCAATCGCTCCAATTACCTTGCACATCCTTTCTCTTTCCTTGCACATTGCAGCGGAAAATAGGGTTGCGAGGATTGTTGTGGCTGAAGTTGGTTGGACATGGGTTGTTCAGCCATACCGAGCAATACAATGTCTGTCCCGCACAAATCACGGTGTCGGTAGAAATGCTGGCAACCAGACCAGGCTCGGTAGTACCATCCACATAGAGGGCATAATCATTCGTACCTCCATGTGCTGTTGCCTTCGCCCAATCCTTGTTGATTTGATTCACTAGGAAATACTCTCCATAGTATGGGATGTTCTGTCCCGAACGGTTTGGGCTAGTTTCACCTAGATTAGGATTGCCATTTTTGGGATAGTAATAGCCATACGAACTTTCATCCCAAGGCAAGTGAGCATTGAGTTGCTTATAACCGTTTTCGTATTCTACTGCATCTGCCTTATAATTGAAGTCAATTTTCTTGATTAGCTGGAAGTGCAATTCCATCTCATGGTCGGTAATGATAGGTGTAGTACGAGGACCGCAACTATTGATATCCACAAAGTTGATTTCAAATTGGGCAATCAAGAGGTCCTTTTCCAAACCTGTGCTTGCCTTAGGTACCTTCAGCGCATATACTTGTACACCTTTGATATCTGAATCCACATTGAGGTAGTCATATACTTGGTAGTTCGGATTATCCACTTCTTCCCAATTGTCGCCATTCTTCTTATACCATTTCGCTTGCACATCTTTGCCCACGCGCTTGAGTTCCTGCCCTCCACCCGCTTTTGGAACAAGGTAGAAATAGCAGAGTTCGGATTCGTGGGTGTATTTGGTATATCGGAACTGCGTTGCCAAGTGCACATCAGCTCCCACGGCTGCCATATAGTGGTAATTCTCCAAGTATTTGTCGGCAGCAGAATAGGTGTTGAGTTTAGCCGCTATTTCTTCTGCGGGACGCAGGTGGAAGAGTTGGCGGTAGGAAAGAGTTGGTTCTGTGATAGAGGCGCGCTCTCCATTGTTGTCGGTAAGTGTATAATCGGTATAAGCACTCACATCGCAGGCGATGGTGTGGATTGCTTTTGTCTTTTGCTCCTCTGTTGGTGCGTTTGGGTCGTAAGTGCCGTAATCCCAACCTTTGAGAACAGGTGCAGGATTATTTTCCGAGTTGCTAGTCAGTTGTCCATCTTGTGCCGTAGCATATAAGCCACGCGAGTCACCATAACTGGTGTTGATAGCACGGAAGGCATTGCCGTTAGCACCACGAGGCGAAGTCACCCATGTGGTGCGTTTATTTTCTTCGTTATGCCACATTGGATCACCTCCATCACCATTGGAGTCGTAGTCATACCAACGCATATAGCCAAAGAAGTTGGATTCTGCCAATCGAAGTTCGATGTTTTGATTAGGCTGATAGTAAATAACACGCTCCGCTGTATGTACTTGTTGGCGGTTGTTTTTTAAATCATTTGTGGGGTCATTATCTTTATTTTTATATGAAGCACCCTCTTGGTGGTAAAAATCAATTGTACCTTGCTTACTGCGCTGGTTGATATTGATTGCTCGTATAGTATTGTGTGGGTCATCAATACCAGCTTGTGTTTGCTTTAAATCAACCTCTACGATTAATCGAGCTTGGCGATATCCATTGCTATTTGCCTGTGCATTCAAGGTGATAGTATTGTTGATCGCATCAATAGCGCCAACACTAAGCCAAGCACTTACTGCCTCAGAGTTACGTTCTAAGCATGAAAACTTATACTCCAATTTTCCTTCGTCATCCTTCAGTGGCATATCTACTGGACCATAGATAAGCACGGTATCTACCAGGCGTGCATCCACATCGTAGTACCCCGTACCGTGTTGGTGCGTACCTTTGATGGTAAAAGTTTGTGAACCATCACCAGGACCAAAAGTATAGGTACTTGGTGAAACGGAAAATTCAAACTCTGGCAGTGGTTTAGTATGATAAGACTTGCGAATCACGCGCATGGAGTCGGTATAAGTATTACCGCCGTATTCCCATGAGGCTACTAGATAATCCACATAGTTCACCCAAGATGTGACGCCTGTAGCAATCTGTCGCTTCAAACCTATAGGACTAGTACCTAAAGACTGAAGCGTAAGTTCGTATGCCAAATTGTCATCGGAGATTTCACCCTTTTGAAACTGCAACATACCTCGTTCATGCTCATCAGCCTCCTCATAGAGATAGTTCTTGAGGTAGCCCGTTGTACCAGAAGCAGGAAGAGAAGAAACAGCAGTTTTACTCGATGACCATTGGAAGGTAGGGGAAAGATTAATATGGTTTAGATCGCTATCTACCGTTACTTTTTCGTCCAAACGTTTATCCGAAGTCTTATGTTTACAAGTTAGATAATTGCTTTCGCGCAGATCTACCACAAAGCGCACATTTCGTTGTTGCGCAATATCGGTGTCAGCATCAATGTTTGTATTATCAATACCTTTGTCCGCACTAGTAATGAGGTTAAAGTCATAGGTCTCAGGCGAGAAGTAAGAGGCAAAATCGGTGCCTGATTGGCGCTCCCATTTTTCTACTTGAAGGGCTTGGTTGCCATTCTGCTGAAATACCCATGCATTGCTATTATTAACTGAAAGCTCGAATTTCTTATTATCATACGAGAAATACAACTTTCCCTCTTCATAAACTCCATTTTCTCCCGTATTTGGTTGATCTTGATAAAGGGTAGTGGGGTTTCCATTGGTAATCAAACTAGGCGTAATCGTGTAAGTCGAATTCCACCAATTGCCTGATTTAGAACCCTCTATTTTCAAATACCGTCCTGTTTTGTAGTGCTGAAGTGTATATTGGTTCTTGTTGCTAGCATATGAACAAGTATGAATCACCCATAGACTATTATCATTGGGTTCGTTATGCACCACTAGACCATTGTTTTCGTTCACGGTGAGATAGTTGCGGGTAGTACCATTCACGCGCGAGATGGTCACGATATCACCTGCCTGCAATTGATATCTAGTTTGCGCCTGCGCAGAGAGGGCCATCAAAATCGTTGCGAATATAAACAGAAGCTTTTTCATAGGGCTTGAGAAGTTTTACGGTTACGGAATAGTTTAACAACAACATAACCCAACACCATCACGAGCATTGGGAGAAGCATATCGCCTACAGGTGAGCCTGGTTCATCTTCACCGATAGCAGGGCCTCCAGGACCAATACGGCGAGGACCTTGTGGTTGCTCAGTATAGAGCGCTTGGGCAGCAACCTCAACAGGATTGTAGGCTTTGTAGGTGTGACCAGGGGAATAAGTGACCGCTTGATGAGTTTCCTTCTGGATCGTAGCGAAGGACGCGGTCTTGGTCGTGGATAGTGAGTTCCAACCTCCAGTAGATGGGGTAGCAGAGGCATGTCCGGTTGCGCCGAAGACCTGTATGTTAGCAGTGCTGGAGATGGTATGTAATGGTTGTGTCATTTAACAATATTTTTAATCTTTTTTCAAACAGACAATTCGCTAAAGCGAAAAATACATGCAAAGTTACAACTTTTTTATGGGTTTTCCAAATGGGGGGGTGAAAAAATATAAATATTTTTAATTTTGTCATGTGGAGGTTGCAAAAGGGTGGGCTACCGCTTGCTGTTGCTTGCGAAATCTAAATAAATCTTATTCCGCTAAATGCCACTATTGAAAAGATAGTAAAGGCTTCAAAATAACTAACGAATAACTAATGAATCACTAACGAATCACTAACGAATCACTAAAGATTTCTGTGGTGTTGGATGTCGCGGAAAGGAAGAGTATGGTAGATAGATGTTCTAATATTTGCAAAAGCAACGATGACCACTAGAGGTGCGCAATTAAATTGGAAAGATCATGTTTTAACGACTATTATTTTTTACACAAAAATTATCAAAATTATTAAAAATTTTGTTGTTGCTTATAAAAAACAGTCACTGCTTGGGTAAGCAAAACCAAAAGAGATTATAACGACAGTTTCTATTTGTGAAACAAAAGTTATTAAAAATGCAACATTCGACATGTATTATCCGTGTGGTAGTTGCTGCTTATCTACTGCTTATCTACCGCTATTTGTCTGGAGGCTGAATGTAGAAAAAGTATGTAAACCTTGCATATTTCAAAAAATGTACTTCTAGGGCATCTATATCCTCGAAGCTACGTTCGCAAACTGCAGACCATATGCCGAAAAATAACTTCAAAAGTTGAACTTTCGGTCATTTTTCTTGCATATGTGCATTTTTTGTTGTACCTTTGCGGCGCAAAGGTCACGCCAATGAGCTCATTAATGGATCTAAAAGCCTATCTGCCTACCACCAAAAAGGAAGTGCAACTTCGTGGTTGGGATGAACTAGACATTATCATTTTTAGTGGTGATGCCTATATTGATCATCCTGCTTTTGGAGCCGCCGTCATTGGTCGTGTACTCGAACATGCGGGGTACAAGGTGGCGATTGTGCCACAACCCGATTGGCGTGGAGATCACCGCGATTTCACCAAGCTGGGCAAGCCTAGACTCTTCTTTGCTATCACCGCAGGTAGTATGGATTCTATGGTCAATCACTACACCGCTGCCAAACGTCTGCGCTCCGACGATGCATACACCCCTGGAGGTAAAGCGGGTATGCGACCAGATTACTGCACCATCACCTATAGCAATATCCTACGACAACTCTATCCAGATAGCCTGATTGTCATCGGTGGAATCGAGGCTTCTATGCGCCGATTGACCCACTACGACTACTGGTCAGATTCGTTGAAACCGAGCATTCTGGTGGATAGTCAAGCCGATGTACTAGTGTATGGCATGGGAGAGAAACAAGTAGTGGAGATCGCTGACGCTGTAGATCGCGTTGCTGTAGATCGCCCTGCGGGCTTGAAGATCGCTGCGCTTGAAGAGATTCCGCAGATTGCGTATGTGAGTTCAGGGGTTCAGGAGTTTAGGGGTTCAGGAGTTCTTATCTCGCCTGAAGGCTCGAACGATTATTCGCAAGCGAATGTTCAGGAGGTTAGGGGTTCAGGAGTGATTGTGTTGCGCAGTCACGAGGAGGCAATAAAGAGTAAGCGTGTGCATGCGGAGAACTTCCGAGTGATTGAGATCGAAAGCAACAAGATTAATGCGGCGACAATAGTGCAGCCCGTAGGCAAGCAATATGTGGTGGTCAATCCACCATATCCCACGATGAAATCGGAGGAACTAGATGCCATCTACGATTTGCCATTTATGTATCATCCACACCCTAAATATAAAGATAAACACATACCTGCCTATGAGATGATACGCTTCTCGGTTTGTATGCATCGTGGATGCTTCGGAGGATGTAGTTTTTGTACGATTTCAGCGCACCAAGGCAAGCAGATCACCTCGCGTTCACAGGATAGTATTTTGAGGCAAATAGTCATCCTCAAAGACCTGCCTGAGTGGAAAGGATACTTGAGCGACCTAGGCGGTCCATCGGCGAATATGTACGGCATGCAGGGCAAAGATATGTCGCTTTGTGAGCAATGTGCTCGAGCGAGTTGTCTATTCCCTAAGATATGCAAGAACCTTAACCAGGATTTTGCACCATTGATGCAGGTATACAAGCGCGTAGACGCATTACCATACATCAAAAAATCCTTCGTAGGCAGCGGCGTACGCTACGACCTAATGAACGATGGATACGGCAGAGAGTTGATACTCAATCACGTGTCAGGACGACTGAAAGTGGCACCTGAACATACGGCTACAAGCGTGCTACAAATCATGCGCAAACCTGCATGGGAGCAGTATGAGAAGTTCTATCGCTTCTTTGAACAAGTCAACCGCGAAGCGGGCTTAAAGCAACAAATCATACCATACTTCATCTCCTCGCACCCAGGGTGCACCAATGCGGATATGAAGCAGTTGGCGGAGAAATGCAAACAGATGCACTATCGCCCAGAACAAGTTCAGGACTTCACACCCACACCGATGACATTGGCTACGACGATGTTCTACACAGGACTCAATCCTTACACGATGGAACCTGTGTATGTGGCACGAACCAAAGAGGACAAACAAAAGCAGAATTCCTTCTTTTTCTGGTGGAAACCAGTAAGAGAGGAAGGTTCCAAAGGTTCTAAAGGTTCTAACGGTTCCAAAGGTTCTAATGGTTCCAAAGGTTCTAAAGGTTCTGGTAAATATTAGACTATGACAAGAAAAAAGAAATACAAGATTAATCCCGATACGCTTGCAATGGAGCAAGTGGATCATGGTTTCAAATACTGGTTGCGAAAAACCGGTAAATACCTCTTTGTGGGTATCATATTGGGTGTGCTGTTTTTGTATGTGCTGTTGAAGTTTATTCCTACTACTCGTGAGCAAGAACTTATCAAAGATAAAGGCGATCTAGAGACCAAACTGGAGGCACTGAATCAACAAGTAGACCAAATGCAATTGGTGATGGCAGACTTGCAACAGCGCGATGATAATCTCTATCGTGTGTTGTTTGGCGCAGAACCTATACCCATGAGTGTGAGACAAGGTGCACAACGTGATATCGAATATTATGATCAGATAGCCAAACTCACGGACAGCCAATTAGCTGCGGATTTAACGCTGAAAGTGGATATGTTGGCCAAAGAGATGTATGTCCAATCTAAGTCATATGATGAAATCGTAGAATTGGTGAAACAACAGGAGATGCGTATGGAGAATATTCCAGCTATTCAACCTGTGCTCAACCAAGATTTAACCCGTGTGGCGTCCGGTTATGGTATGCGTACGGACCCAGTATATCACGTGAGACGTTTCCACCATGGTATGGACTTTACTGCTCCTACAGGTACCGATGTGTATGCTACTGGTAATGGTGAGGTTACGTTTAGTGGATGGAAACAAGGTTATGGCAATACCGTGATTATCGATCATGGATATGGTTATCAAACATTGTATGCTCACTTGTTCAAAACACTGGCGAAAAAAGGACAACAGGTTAAACGGTCAGACATTATAGGATTGGTTGGTAATACCGGTAAATCCACTGGTCCGCACTTGCATTACGAAGTGCGTCTCAATGGTAAGGCTGTAGACCCACGTAACTATTACTACTTGGATCTCTCTCCAGAAGAGTATGATAGAATGATTCAGTTGTCTAACAACTTCGGTCAGTTGTTGGATTGATGGTGGGATCGCTGCGCTGAGGGATTATTGTGTTGAGAGATGAGATGTGGGAGGCTGACGACGACTAAGTCACGGTCTAGGCGAGCAATTCGCTGATAGTTTGTTTGGCGCGTTCGCCAACGACGATGAGTCGGTATACCATCAAGTTGCGCATTTGTGACGCTAGTTCAAATGGTTGGGCTTTGGTGTGTGGAGCTAATCGGAAGAATCGATAAAGCTGTTGTACATATCCGTTGGTGACGATAGGATTGCTGTTCATACCTATACCTAATTCACGTAGTGAATCCACAGAGAGTTGGCTCTGTATAACTCCCTTAAACGAATGATACATTTGGCAAAGTGCATACTTGTCGCTATCGCATAGTGGCCATAGTTGCATAAGTCCGCTAACATCTTCTCGATCTTCCTCGTTGAGATTGAGGAGTGCTTTGTCGTTCCAAGGCAGTAGCCAGTTAGCGGCATCGTTGCGGAAGAATGGAGTGGAGTAGAACTCGCGGAAGATGAGGAAGTTCTGGTCTAGATGCATCTGTGCTATACGTTCCATCTCGCTTTGACGGCTCCGTACGATATCGTAAAACTCGTTGGAGTGTCTATCTTGCATGAGCGGCATAAGCTCTTGTGTGAGCTGCATATTGAATTGCTCAATGCGTTTGACTTGCGTGGTGCGTGCGATATTACATAAGGCAGTATAGCTGAGTTCAGGAGCGAAAGTGAGTACCTCTTGTAGATCTTCGAGTAGGGCTTGGTTATGACGAATCTCTCGGTCGTATTTCATCATAATAAGTATCACGCCCACAAGAATACGCTCAAACATCTCAGGAGCTATGCCATCGCAGCTGGTTAGGATGGTCATGAGTTTGCTTTCGTTCCAGTCGTTCTCTAGCAGATTAAGTGTCAAGCCCGCTACGGCCATCAATCCGTCTTCGAGATTATCGGGGTCTTGGAGGTAGACACGAAAATCCGCCTCATCTTCGTGAGTGAGGGTGTCTAAGAAGCGATAATTATCGAAGATAGCGTTCATATCTGGTTGACGGTTAAGGCATCAAAGATGCGGTGAAAGCTTCGCGGTAAAAGGGTTAACCGGTCATTATTCACCGACTTTCACCATTACTTTCGCCGATATCACCGTTTCAAGATCAAAGTTTTTCGCGAATGAGGTAGTTGTTTCTTTCGTGTGAATTGCGAATGATCAATTCTCCTAAGAAACCTGCTAAGAACAGCATACAACCCAATACCATGGTCAATATACCGAGGTGGAAGTATGGTGTGTCCGCCACTAGCATAGCAGCTGTGTGGTTCGCTAGTGCGTATAGTTTCATGCTTCCAACAACAATAACTGCGATGAAACCGAGGATAAACATGATGCTACCGATGAGTCCAAAGAAGTGCATAGGTTGTTTGCCAAACTTGTTGAGGAACCACAGGGTCATCAAGTCTAGATAGCCGTTGACAAATCGGTTGATACCAAATTTGCTTTCGCCAAACTCGCGTTTGCGGTGTTGTACTACCTTCTCTCCAATGCGGGTGAAACCGGCATTTTTAGCCAAGTATGGGATGTAGCGGTGCATTTCAGAGAAGAGTTCGATGTTTTTGATAACCTCTTTCTTGTATGCCTTGAGACCGCAGTTCATATCGTGAAGTTTGATGCCAGTGACCCAGCGCGCAGTAGCGTTGAAGAGTTTGCTAGGGATGTTCTTGGTAAACTTGTTGTCATAGCGTTTTTGCTTCCAACCGCTCACCAAATCGTAGTCCTCCTCTACAATCATTCGATAGAGCTCTGGGATCTCGTCTGGCGAGTCCTGTAGGTCAGCGTCCATCGTGATGACTACATCGCCTTGTGCGGCTTCGAAACCGCAATATAGGGCAGCAGATTTGCCATAATTGCGGCGGAAACAGATAGCGTGTACATTGTCATCCTTCTCGCGAAGTTCTTTGATAACTTTCCAAGAACTGTCGGTAGAACCGTCGTTGATGAAGATCACTTCGTATGTGAAGTTGTGCTCGTGCATGACGCGAACAATCCACTCGTGAAGAACAGGCAAACTCTCTGCTTCGTTGTATAAAGGTACTACTACTGAAATATTCATATTAAAATCTTAAAAAACAATATTAAAAATAGTTTCGGCTGCAAAAGTACAAAAAAATATCGATATATTCATAAAAATCTGCTTTTTTTTTGCATGTTTAAATAAAAATGACTATCTTTGCAGCAAAAATCCGTAGATATGCGCAAGATTCAAGAAGAAATGGATAAGATTTGGGAACTGAGTCCGGTCTGGGATTTGTTGTCTCCAGGCCAGAAGAAGTATATCGAAGAGCATACTGAAGTCAAGAAGTACCGTAAGAACGAGGTTATTCACCAGGAAGATGATTCACCAGACTATGTGATGGTGATAGCTTCTGGTACTATTCGCCTTACCAAAGAGGGTGTAGGACAACGTGTGCAGATTATTCGTTTGTTGAACCGCCGTGATTCGTTCGGTTATCGTAGTGCTGTGGCTGGTGATAGACACTCTTCTTGTGCAACAGCTATTGAACCTACCGTGGTATATCGTGTAGAGCGCTTGGCGTTCTTGGAGGTGATAAAGCTGAATAATGAGTTCTGCTTTGGAGTCTTGGAGTTGATGTCTAAGGATTTGGCTATATCAGAGTCTCGAACAGTCAATCTGACCCAAAAGCACATTCGTGGTCGTTTGGCAGAGACATTGTTGACGCTCAAAGCTACTTATGGTTTGGATGAAGATGGCGTGACTATCGCGATGTATATGGCGCGTGAGGACTTGGCTAATATGTCCAATATGACAACATCTAATGCGATCCGTACATTGTCTCAATTTGCTTCAGAAGGCATTATCAGTTTGGATGGTCGTAAGATTAAATTGCTGGATGAGGCGGAGTTGACCCGTATTAGTCGTTTGGGATGATATTCTCTGTACTTTTGTTGATCAATTCGGTGACTGTTTCTCTGCAAGGAGGAGCAGTGATGCCTGATGGTAAGGTGGATAAGGTGGTAGAAGCACCAAAAGAATGGCATGGTCCGGTGTGGGGTGTGGATGTGAATATGGATTTTGCGCCTGATTGGGAAGCTCTGCAACATTGGAATGACGCCACAGTAGGTGTGGGCTTGACTTATTGGAATATGGGTCATGAGCAGTTGGGACATGCGATAGCACCTTATATATATATGAACGTACCGTTCGTAAAGAAACCGCATTTTGAGTTGGGAGTTCGACCGGGTTTAGGTGCAGCATTTATGACCAAGACCTACCGTAATACTGTGCCCGATGGGCATATGTTTGTGGATGTTGTGGGAGCCAATCAGTGTGTGGGTAGTGTGACTAATTTGTATTTTCCTGAGGAACTGTATATGAATTTTCCGTTGATCAATGGTTGGAGTATTGGTCTGACGGGAGGATGGTATCATATTAGTAATGGTAGTATTCGACAACCTAATTCCGGATATAATATTTTCGGTGGCGAATTGGGTGTGAGGAAATTGATGGAAGATGATGAGGCGAAGAGGCGAAAAGGCGAAGAGGCGAAAGACGAAAGGCGAGAAGGTATTGGGGATAAAAAATGGTCTGTTGCTATAGCTGGCACGATGGGTGGACGACAGGTGTATTATCGTGATCAACAGTCTTTTATGGTAGGGTCAATGCATGCTGTGGCGTATTGGCATGCACATAATGTTTTTCGTTTAGGCGGTGGTGTGGATGTGTTTTATGATGGCGCTTATGTGCAGCGCAAAACATATTTCGGTAAGACTAATTTGTCATTGGCGCAACCTGGTGACTGTTGGCGTGTGGGCGTGAGTTTGCAACCAGAGTTTGTGGTGGGTAACTTTACGGCTGGTCTACATGTGGGAGCTTATATGTACGACCCAGTCAAAGCTTTGGAGCCTCAGTGGAAAGAGGATGGGTTGCCACAGGAGAGATTGGATAAACCGGTGTTCTATGCTTACGATTTACTCAATGCAGGTAGTGCGGGTTATCCTGATGGTTGGTTGTATACAGAAGTGGTGCTGCGCTACCATCTGCCATGGCATGTGTTTGTTCAGGCTATGATGAAGAGTCACTTGACCAAGGTGGAGTTTGTGAGTTTGGGAATTGGCTTCTGGTATTAGGACTAGGAGGATTAGTAGGATTAGTAGGACTAGTGGTGCTAGTAGTACTAGCCGTACTAGTAATTTTTTTTCTATGAAAAATAAGGAAAAATTTGCGTATGTGAGAAAAATGTAGTATCTTTGCACGCTAATTGGAATACAAGGTAGAAATTTAGTTTGATTGAAATTAAAATAACAAGAATATGACAAAGAAAAATGTAAAAGCAGAAGGTCAAAATTTAGAGTTAGAAGGTCTTCAAAAAGTCTCATGGATTGAGAAAAACAAAAAGAAATTAATTATCATCCTTAGCGTACTATTAGCGTTAGGTGTAGCTGCTTATGCTTACTGTGCATTTGTGATTGAGCCTAATCGTGAATTGATTAAGAATGAGAGCGTGGCATGTCAAAATGCGTTAGACGAGGTTAGTGTTTACGAGATGCAAGCTGCATACGCAGACTCTTTGACACGTGATTCTCTAGAAGCATTGGTAAGCGCTAAGTTGAATGTAGCGTTGAATGGTGACGATGCTGAGGTTGTTGGCTTTAAGTATTTAGCTGATGAGTATTCTAGTTATCAAAGTGGTAAATTGGCTGCTCTCTATACCGGTATTTGCTATTATGAGTTGGGTCAATACGCAGAGGCTATTGAGTATTTGGATCAATTTGAGGCAGATGACTTGAATGTGATGCCAGCTGCTTTGCAATTGAAGGGTGATGCTTATGTATGTCTCCAAGATTATGCAAAAGCTCTTGAGGTTTATGCAGAGGTGGTAGAGACAGGTAACAAATTGATTGCTCCTATGAGTTTGATGAAGTCTGGTTTGGTTCATCTTGAGTTGGGCGACAAAGCTTCAGCTAAGAAAGCATTTGAGTCTATCAAGAACGATTACCCTGCTTCAACAGAGGCGCAAAATATCGACAAATATATTGCAATCGCAGAATAATATATCTGTTGGGTTATGACAACTGATTTGTCGCAATATAATGCGAATGAATTGCCTAGCGCTGACGTGCTTTCACGTCAGCGCTATGCTATTGTAGTGGCTGATTGGAATAGCGAAATCACCCATAAGCTGGCGCAAGGTGCTATCGATACGCTCTTGAAGCATGGTGTGAAGGAAGAAAATATTGACGTCATGCATGTGCCAGGTACGGTGGAGTTGACCTATGGTGCTGCCTTGTATGTGAGTGGAAGGAAGAATTTTGGGTTGCTCAAACATGCAGATGCTGTCATCGCTATAGGTTGCGTTATTAAAGGCGATACTCCTCACTTTGACTATGTGTGTCAATCTGTCACACAGGGTGTGACTTTATTGAATGCGCAGGGGGGTGGAGCAGGAGGATACTATCAACCTAATTCTTGTCCAGTCATCTTCTCTGTCCTGACTACTTTGGATAAGCAACAAGCGTTGGATCGTGCGGGTGGTCGCTTGGGTAATAAAGGCGTAGAAGGTGCAGTGACGGCTATTAAGATGGCTAATCTTGTTTAGGGTTTAGTGTTTAGAGTTTAGGGATGAAAGTTTATAAGTTTGGTGGTGCTTCGGTCAAGGATGCGGCAGGTGTTCGCAACTTGCGAGAGATAGTGGCTCATGCGGGTGACGATCTGATGGTTGTGATCTCTGCTATGGGCAAGACTACGAATGCTTTGGAGCGTGTGGTGGCGGCTCTCTCTCAGAAAGATGAGGCGACGGCAGAAAATGAGTGGCTAGGCATATTGGATAGTCATGTGCATATAGCAATGGAGTTGGGGTTGAAACCCAATGAGGACATTCGTTTTCCTATGATGCCAGAGTATGACCATGCTTGTTCTTATGACCAAAACTACGATCAGATAGTCAGTTTGGGTGAGATCATGTCCACACAGATCGTGGCGGTGTTCTTGCTCAAGAGTGGCATTCTAACCGAGTGGTGGAATATGCCTAAATTGTTGCGCACGGATGCTACTTTCCGTGAAGCGCAAGTAGATATGCAAGCCTCTGCACAAATTATACGTGCAGGATGGGACCGCCCTAATCGCCCCAAAGTGGTGGTGGCACAAGGATTCATCGGTGGTACAACAGATGGCTTGCGTACTACATTGGGTAGAGAGGGTTCGGATTATACAGCAGCATTGATGGGTAATTTCTTAGGCGCAGAATCTGTAACTATATGGAAAGATGTGCCAGGAATATTGAATGCTGATCCACGACTAGTAGCTAATACGGTTAAGATCGATCGCTTGACCTATTACGATGCAGTGGAGTTGGCGTATAGTGGTGCACAGGTGATTCACCCAAAGACTATTCGTCCTTTGGAGAATAAGTCTATACCTTTGTATGTTAAGCCTTTTGGTGATCATACTGCTCCTGGATCAGTGATTGCGGCTGAGGCTGAGCCAATCAATGTTCCAGTATATATTTGGAGAACTAATCAAGTGTTGATCACTCTTCGAGCTAAAGATTTTGCCTTCGTTTTGGAAGAGAGTCTAACACATATTTTTAATATTATTCACCAAAATCGTTTAAAAGTGTCCTTGATTCAGTCTAGTGCCGTAACGATATCGGTTTGCGTGGATAATTCTCGATTTGTTCAACAGGCTATTGCTCAGTTGAACGAAGCCTATCGTGTGGTTTGGAACGATGGATTGAGTCTATTGACCATTCGTGGCACAAACCCAGAAATACTTAAGCGTGAGCAGGAAGGAAGAGATATCTTGCTCAGCCAAATAACACGTCGTACAGCCAAACTTGTAATAAAAGACTAATATATGAAATCATTCAACCGCTATTTTACCGCTCAATATTGGCAGGAGCTACTTCGGGATTGTGGGAAAGCATTGCGTACAAAGAAATTCTGGAAGGAGTTTATCGTCATCAATATTGGTATCGCCATTGGCGCCGTTGCGGTGTATTATTTCTTGATGCCAAGTAATTTGATTATTGGTACTATTTCTGGTTTGAGTATCGTATTGAACTCCGTATTTGGTGGTGATGCAGACTCTTTCTCGTATTGGGTGATGGGTATCAATGCCGTGTTGTTGGTGATGGCTTTCTTGCTCATTGGTAATGAGTTTGGAGTCAAAACTGTCTATACAGCTATGATACTTGGTCCATTGACCCAGTTGTGCGACCGTATTTATCCTTATACAAATTTGACACATACGGTGATAGAAAATCCAGAAGTCTTAACTCAATTGCAAGCAGGTCAAACGGTACTGGATGGTAATGGCAATCCTTATTTATTGAGTCGAGCTGGAGAGGTGTTAGAACAGGTCAAAGATTCGGTGATGTCTTCCGGATTAGGTATGGGAGATGTGTGGTTTGACTTGGTTTGCTTCGTGTTGTTGCTTTCTGCATGTCAGGCGATCTTGTTCCGTGTCAATGCTTCCTCTGGAGGATTGGATATCTTGGCAAAGATCATCAATAAGTATATGCACTTTGATATCGGCATGTCGGTGTCAATTGGTGGAGCATTGATTTGTTGTACCGCTTTTCTGATCAATGACTTCCGCATGGTAGTCATAGGATTAATCGGTACATGGATCAACGGCGTTGTTGTGAATTACTTTATGGCATCGATGGATTTGCGCAAGCGCGTATGTATTATTACAACGGAGTACGAGAAGGTGCGCAATTATATTGTGAAAGACCTACTACGTGGTTGCTCTTTGTATCGCGTGGAAGGTGGATATAGCCGTGAGGAATATATTGAGATACAGGCTCTATTGACGCAAGAAGAGTTTGCCAATGTACTTGCATTTATGCGCGATAATGAAATTAAGGCATTCACAACAGCAGGTAACTGCTCTGAGGTATATGGATTGTGGGTTAAACACCGCAAACGTAATGGAAAACTAGAAATTGAAATGGACGATAAATAACATTAAATTTATATTACAATGAAACCAACTCTTTTTATTCTCGCAGCGGGTATGGGTAGCCGCTATGGAGGTCTTAAACAATTGGACGGTCTAGGTCCTAATGGTGAAACAATCATGGATTATAGCGTGTTTGACGCTATGCGTGCTGGTTTTGGTAAAGTAGTTTTCGTTATCCGTAAGGATTTTGAAGAGGATTTCCGCAAAGTAGTACTCAGCAAATATGCAGATCACGTACCATGCGAAGTATGCTTCCAAGGTATTGACAACTTGCCAGAGGGCTTTACTCGCAATCCAGAGCGTACCAAACCTTGGGGAACTAACCACGCGGTATTGATGGCTAAAGATTTGATCAAAGAACCATTCATGGTAATCAATGCGGATGACTTCTATGGTAAAGAGTCATTTGAGGTTATGGCTAAGTTCTTGTTGGACGTACATGGTCAAGAGGGTAAATATTGTATGGCAGGTTACCGTGTCGGTAATACTCTTAGCGAGCATGGAACAGTGAGTCGCGGTGTTTGCGCAACCGATAAGATGGGCTTCCTTACTGATGTAGTAGAGCGTACAGCTATTGAAAATAAGAATGGTCACGTAGTTTACCATGATAATGGTGTAGATGTAGAGATTCCATTTGAGACTCCAGTAAGTATGAATATGTGGGGCTTCACTCCAGAGTATTTTACCTATGCAGAGGAGGCATTCAAGGCATTCTTGACAGAGAACTCTCAAGAGTTGAAGGCTGAGTTCTATATTCCAACCTTGGTGAACGATATGATCAAGTCAGGCAAAGCTACTTGCCAAGTGCTTGATACTACAGCTAAATGGTTCGGTGTAACTTATGCTGATGATCGCCAAATGGTAGTGGATAAGATCCAAGCATTGGTAGATGCTGGTGTATATCCTAACAAATTGTTTTAATAACTCATCACTTATCACTCATAACTCATAACTTATAATTCTATGGCTCGTATTTTAGTTACAGGAGGAACAGGCTACATTGGTTCACACACGGTGGTTGAACTGATGCAGCAGGGTTATGATGTGGTTATAGTGGATAATTTGAGTAATTCCGATCAAGCTGTCCTCGATGGCATCACTGCCATCGTGGGCACTTGTCCTGAATTTGTACATGCCGACTGTACAGATATGTCTGCAATGGATGCGTTGTTTGCGCGTTATAACGATATTGCAGGAGTGATACATTTTGCGGCAAGCAAGGCTGTGAATGAGTCGGTAGAGCAACCATTGAAGTATTATCGCAATAATGTAATGTCGCTGGTGACAGTGCTAGAGGCGATGAAGAAGCATGGTGTGCACAATGTGGTGTTCTCTAGTTCATGTACGGTCTATGGTCAACCTACTGCGCAGCACCTGCCTGTGGATGAGACTGCACCTTTGCAAAAAGCCACCTCGCCATATGGTAATACCAAGCAGATCAACGAGGATATTATTCGTGACGAAGCGCACGCTAATAGTGCACTCCATGCCACTATTCTACGCTATTTCAATCCGATAGGTGCCCATCCGTCTGCTTTGATCGGTGAGTTGCCTAATGGTGTACCACAGAACCTCCTACCTTTTGTGACACAGACTGCCATTGGACTGCGTGCTGAATTGAAGGTCTTTGGCAATGATTACCATACTCCAGATGGATCGTGTATCCGAGACTATATCTACGTCGTTGATTTAGCCAAGGCGCACGTCAAAGCAGTGGAGCGTATGCTTAGCGACAAGCCAGAGGAGCAAGTAGAGGTGTTTAACCTGGGTACGGGTACGGGACTAAGTGTCCTAGAGATCGTCAATACCTTTATGCACGTCACAGGAGTTAATGTTCCTTATCAGATAGTAGGACGCCGTGAGGGAGATATAGAGCAAGTATGGGCTAAAGCTGATAAGGCTAATGAGGTATTAGGTTGGAGAGCTGATACGCCTATCGAACAAGTGCTAATGAGCGCATGGAAATGGGAACAGAAGATTAGGGGAGTTGAGGGGTAAATGTTTACAGTTGAAAGTTAAATGTTGAAAGTTTAAAGTTCTTATCTCGCATAAGCTCGAACGATCACTCGCAGAACTCGCGTACGAAAGTTGAAAGTAAAAGGGGATACCTTATTATATATAGCAATCGCACCTTCAAGGTGCGATTGTTTTTTCTAGTTGCTCTAGTTAATCTAGTATGTCTAGTTGGTCTAGTTTACTGGAAGAAGGTGAAGTGTACGTTGCCATATTTGCGCTCTTCTAGGAAGTGTGGGTGGTCTTTGAAGTTGTTGTTCTTAGAGTGCTCTAAGACAAAGTATCCTCCTTCTTTGAGTAGCCCTTGCTCGAAGATCAAGTTAGGTATGGTAGGCAATAACTCTAGATCATATGGAGGGTCAGCATAAATGAAATCGTATTGTATGTGGCATGTCTTGACATATTTGAAAACATCTCCTCGGATGACATGCAAGTTGTTTATGCCAAGTTGTTTACAGGCCGATATGATGAAGTTTTGTTGTGTGTGCGCCATCTCCACTGCAGTCACTTCGCGTGCTCCACGAGAGATAAACTCTATACCGATACCGCCTGTTCCTGCAAACAGATCCAACATCTCCACGCCTTCAAAATCCATACGGTTAGTGAGGAGATTAAATAGACTCTCCTTGGCAAAATCCGTTGTTGGACGTGCTGTTATATTTTTAGGGGGCATCAATCGACGCCCCCTAAATGTTCCTGAAATAATTCTCATTATATTCTTGCTTTATCGCCTCTTCGCCTCTAACCTCTAGCCTTTCGCCTCTAGCCTATAACCTATAACCTATAGGCGCTTGCGCCGTCCCATAGCCCGAAGGGCGTCCCAGAATATTATTCCCAGTTACCTGCGTTGTTGTTAGGACCGTAGAGCGAACCGATCTTCGTACCAGCGAAGTTAGGCTCTGCAAAAGGATCTTTAGCTAACTTCTCTTCGTTGAGCTTCTCTACTTTGTCAATGAGGTTTACCAACTCTTGAGCATCAAGGTCATAGAGGTACTCATTGTAGTGTGCAGAGATTTGAATGAGAGGCATAGCGATGGTGCTAGTAGTATACTCGTTGTCAACTTCAACAGCGAACTTAGCATTATCTTTGCCGTATGGGATATATTTAATCTCATCAATAGTCTTCTCGGTATACTTACCACCGTAGAGTGTTTGAATCATATTGCTTTCGAGCGTGTCGCGGCGGAAACCAACCAAGCTATCTTTGATCACAATATCCTCTTGCCAAACGTAAGTATAGAGGCTGTCCAAACTTACTTTCTCCAACTCAGGATTCTTCTTTAGAACCTCTAAACGAGCTTTGTATAGTGTTTTAGCGATAGAATCTTCAGTCAATTTTCTCTTCATTTGGTCCTCGCTCAAAGAACCCTCTTTGTAAATTTCTCGCTTAGGGGTGTTCTTAAGGAAATAAACCAAAGAGTCTAGGTTGTCTGTGTAGCAACCATTAACAATCTTGTACTCGTTTACAGCAGTACGTAGATCAAGAAGTCTCTCTTGAATTTTAGCTTCACGTTCTGCTTTAGTTTCTTCGAACTGAATAGGAGTCAAGACGCTATCTATGCTGAGGTATCCAACGAATAACGCAGCTGCAGCTAGCAAAATGCTGATGATAATTTTAGTAACTTTCATATCGTTTTATAATTTATTTACAAGTAGTTTATCAAATTTGCTGCAAAATTACAAATTCTTTTTTATATATGCAAATTTTTTTGTAACTTTGCAGCCGAAATTAACGATTTTTATTTTTATGGCAGCCGAAGATAGTAACAAAGTCTTATACGACATTTTGATGGAGCGTTTAGAATTGCTTCGTGTGTTGGATAAGGAGGGTGATGGTGAACGTCGTCGTCACGTTGCGCGTGAGACGGCTGCTTTGCATGCTCCTTTGGCCCATCGTCTGGGTTTATATGCCATCAAAACGGAGATGGAGGATCTGGCACTGAAGTTTACGGATTACAAGACCTATAAGTATATTGCACATGCGCTCAATGAGAAAAAAGCTCAACGTGATGCCTATATAGCGTCCTTTATTACTCCCTTGGAGCAGAAGCTCAAAGCGAATGGTTTTGAATTTACTATCAAGGGTCGTCCTAAGTCAATCCATAGTATCTACAACAAGATGCAGGCGCAGAGATGCGATGTAGATCGTATCTACGACTTGTTTGCTATACGTATTATCTTAGACTCGCCGTTGGATCGCGAGAAGCTAGATTGTTGGCAGGTTTATTCCATTATCACGGATATGTATAAGCCTAATCCAAAGCGTTTGCGTGATTGGTTGAGTGTGCCTAAGGAGAATGGTTATGAGAGTTTGCATACCACCGTGTTAGGTCCTGAGGATAAGTGGGTTGAGGTGCAAATTCGTACTCGTCGAATGGACGAGGTGGCTGAGAAAGGTGTAGCGGCTCACTGGTCGTACAAAGGAGTCGATGGCAATAAACTCAATACAGATACGCAGAGCGTCTATGTTTTTACTCCAACAGGCGATTTGAAACGTCTTCAGGCAGGAGCTACGGTTTTGGATTTTGCGTTTTCAATCCATAGCGATGTGGGATGCAAATGCGTGGGTGGACGTATACGAAACCAAAATGTAAGTATTCGTCAGAAACTCCAAAATGGCGATCAAGTGGAGATAATGACTGCTCCTAACCAACGTCCAACAGCTGATTGGCTCAATGTGGTAGTGACGAGCAAGGCTAAGAACAAGATTCGCCAAGCACTCAAAGAAGTGGAATACCGCAATGCCGCGGAGGGAAGAGAGTTGCTAGAGCGTCGTTTCAAGAACTGGAAACTAGATTATACAGAAGGAGATATCTCTCGTCTTGCCCTCAAATTGGGATATAAGATAACCACCGACCTCTATCAGTCCATTGCATTGGGCAAAGAGGATTTGTTGCGTATCAAGGAAGTCTTCCAAATGATGGATGAGCCACGTCAAGACTTGCGTGAGAATACGCCTTATGTACCTAAAGATCCGCAGGAAGCATTGGCGCTAGAGGTGGATATCAATGTCAAGAGCGTGGAGTATAACCTAGCTACATGTTGTAACCCCAAACCGGGTGATCCTATTTTTGCGTTTATCAGCATTATGAAAGGTATACGTATACACCGATTTGATTGTCCTAATGCAGATAATATGCGTGAGAAATACCCCTATCGTCTCCTCCCTGCTCGCTGGGCGAAGAAAGATGGGGAGGCTAAAGGTTAGAGGTTAAAGGCTAAAGGAATGAACAACTATCCATCCATATTACTAAGCGACGCAGTGGAGCAGATGGCTTCGCTGCCAGGTGTTGGTCGCAAGACTGCGTTGCGCTTGGTGCTGCATTTACTTCGTCAGAGTGGTAGAGATGTAGAGGCTTTTGCGGGTGCGATGCTGCGCCTCAAACAAGAGGTGAAGTATTGCAAGGTGTGCCATACGATATCGGATCAGGAGGTGTGTTCTATCTGTCAGTCGCATTCCCGAGATAAGCAGACGATTTGTGTGGTGGAGAATGTACAAGATGTGATGTCTATTGAGAACACGGGACAGTACAATGGTCTATACCATGTCTTAGGTGGCATTATCTCTCCTATGGATGGGGTAGGACCTGCACAGTTGGAGATAGACTCGCTTGTAGCGCGAATAGCACCAGAGGGAATCAAAGAGGTGATATTGGCTTTGCCTACCACTATGGAAGGTGATACAACCAACTTCTATATATACAAGAAGTTGCAAAACCTCCAGATGGACAAGGATAATCAAGCTGATATTGCTCCAATTAAAATTTCCCAAATAGCCCGTGGCGTAGCCATAGGCAATGAAATAGAATATACAGATGAGATCACACTTGGACGATCCATCGTTAACCGAATAGAATTTAAAGTATAAATATATGGAAAAGAAAATTATTCGTACACTCAATGTGTATTACTACGGAGTTATGGTTTTGAGCCTATTGGCTTGTGTGTTGGTATGGTTCTTAGTAGATAAAGGGCATATTCCATGGATAGATATGAATTCTGAATTGGGAAAAATCATACAAACTGTTATCGTGGTAGATGCGTTATTGACTATTCCTGCTGGTTTGTATTTTTGTAAGCGCAAATGCAAAGCACTTAGTCTGCTTACCGATGAGAATGAGAAATTACAAGGCTATTTCAAAGCAGCTAGAATGCGTATTTTGCTGGTAAGCAATACCATGTTCTTTGCGCTTATTGCTAATTGTTTGTTGGTGTCGGTTGTTACTAATCCAGAGCAATTATCTTCTGAACCTCAAATTTCATCTATGATGGCGCTAGCGGCTATGTCTGCTATAGCTTGGTGGTTCACCAAGCCTAGTGAGCAGAAGATGCAGGCAGAACTAGAACCACAAGATCCAAATCAAGAACAATACTAAAGATATAATCATTTAACCCCTCCGACGGCAAGGAGGAGTCTCCCTCGAAAACATCCGAGAAGCTCGTGGCTTCGAGGATAGAGTGGAGGCATCGAGCACCTCAACGGCGACGAGTTCGTCGGTCAATGCGCGAGATTGCCGAACACGAATATGACTATTGCTATTGATTTTGACGGCACTATCGTTACTCATGCGTATCCGGCTATTGGAAAACCTATCCCATTTGCGATTGATACGCTCAAGAAACTTCAACAAGAAGATCATCATCAGCTCATCCTTTGGACTTGTCGTGAGGGAGAGTTGTTGCAGGAGGCTATTGACTACTGTGCTTCACGTGGATTGGAGTTCTATGCTGTGAACTCTAATTTCCCAGAAGAAACTTCGGATATTGTGCGTGCACGCAAGTTGGAAGCTGACCTTTTTATCGACGATCGTAATCTAGGTGGTATACCTGATTGGGGAGTGATCTACCAAATGATTCATTCTGGCAATCAATTCAAACCTGCACCAACAAGTGGAGTGGTAGAAGAACCTCAACGCAAAAAAGGACTCTTTGGTCTATTTGGATAACTATAAAAGAATAGTTTATTATTTGTATAAGATTCAGCGACGAGCGTGCGAAGGAGCGGTGGTAATAAAATCATAGTCGTTGAAAATAAGATTGATTTAGATTTCTGCGCGTAGCGCAAGGAGATATTGTACCAAATGAAACTGCGCAAAATTGAACCTTCTGATCTCCCGTTCTTGTTTCAATGGGAGAACGATGCCACCATGTGGGCTGATTCGGATACGCATAATCCGCTCTCTCGCCACGACTTGCACCAGTATATCGAGAATACTACGGGCGATATCTACCGTGATGGTCAACTGCGTTTGATCATTGAAGATTCTCAACTCTCAACTCTCAACTCTCAACTTTCAACTTTCAACTTTCAACTAAAATTGTGGGTTGCATCGACCTTTTTGATTTTGATGCGCGCAACCGCAAAGCGGCTATAGGTATGTATATCGCTCCTGACGCACGAGGCAAGGGAGTAGGGAAGCAAGCGGTACAATTATTAGAGGACTATGCTTTTGGGTTCTTGCATCTACGTATGATCTATGCCATCATCAGTGTGCATAATACAGCCTGCTCGCATATCTATGAGCAGATGGGTTATACGCCATCCTCTGTGCTCAAGGACTGGACCCTTGAAGGAGACGCTATCCTTTGGCAGAAGTGTAGTTCAGGAGTTTAGAAGTTCAGGAGTTCAGTACTTTAGCCATACGCATTACACAATAATAAGAGAGTCGCCATCAGCGACTCTCTTATTTTCTAGCCTCTAGCCTTTAGCCTATATGCGCTTGCGCCGCTCTAAACGGCGCTTTGCGCATATTATCCGAGCATGGTGAGCAGGATACCTGCAGCAACTGCTGAACCAATCACACCAGCTACGTTAGGACCCATAGCGTGCATCAAAAGGAAGTTGCTAGGATCTGCTTTTTGTCCCTCAGACTGGCTTACACGAGCAGCCATTGGCACAGCAGATACACCTGCAGAACCGATCAATGGGTTGATCTTATCTTTAGAGAAGAGGTTCATGAACTTAGCTAGAAGTACACCACCGGCACTACCCATACCGAACGCTACGATACCCATACAGAGAATCAAGATTGTTTGTACGTTGAGGAAGGTTGCACCAGTTGCGGTAGCACCTACTGACAAACCGAGGAAGATCACCACGATGTTCATCAACTCGTTTTGAGCCACTTTGCTCAAACGATCCACTACGCCAGACTCTTTCATCAAGTTACCCAACATCAAGCAGCCAATCAATGGAGCTGCATCAGGCAATACCAATGCGATGATAGCAGTGATGATGATAGGGAAGACAATCTTCTCCGTCTTGCTCACTGAACGCAATTGCTTCATCTTGATCTTACGTTCAGCAGGAGTAGTCAACGCACGCATGATAGGTGGTTGGATTACTGGTACTAAAGCCATATACGAATAAGCCGCAATAGCGATAGGGCCGAGCAAGTGAGGAGCCAACTTCGAGGTCAAGAAGATAGAAGTAGGACCGTCAGCACCACCGATGATACCGATTGAACCTGCCTCTGCAGGGGTGAAGAATGCACTTGCGCAAAGGAAAGTGATGAAGATACCCAACTGAGCTGCAGCACCCAACATCAGTGATTTAGGGTTAGCAATCAGCGGACCAAAGTCGGTCATCGCACCTACACCGATGAAAATCAAGCAAGGATATACACCCGCTTTCACACCGATATAGAGTACATCCAATAGACCAGCATTCTTCATGATGTAACCATAGCTATGATAGCCCTCGTGGTTTGCATCGAGGAAGTTAGCCCACAACTCTGGGTGGTACATTTCTGCTCCTGGTAAGTTGGTAAGCAACATACCAAAAGCGATAGGCAATAGGAGCAATGGCTCATATTGCTTCTTAATCGCCAAGTACAAGAGGAGGAATGAGATAAGGAGCATGACACCTTGTTGCCAGTCCATCTGCATAAATCCCATGCCTTGGAAGAAATTTATAAAGTCATTCCACATAATTTCTTAATGGTTTTATTGTTCAAAATTGTTCAAAATAGTTCAGCGTTGTTCACAATTGTTCAATGTTGAACTATATTGAACAGCCCGTAGGGCGATTGAACCATGTTGAACGCGAAGCATTATCCGATAACTACGAGCAAGTCGTCTTGCATTACACTTTGACCAGCAGCTACAGCGATCTTGGTAACAGTACCGTCGCAGTCAGACAAGATAGGGTTCTCCATCTTCATTGACTCGAGTACGAGCAAGGTGTCACCTTTCTTGACAGCTTGACCCTCTTTTACTGCTACAGAGATCACAGAACCTGGCAATGGGCTATTGATCTTGTTACCACCTACAGGTGCAGCAGCAGGAGCTGGAGCAGGAGCTGGTGCAGGAGCTGGAGCTGGTTTTGGTTGAGGAGCAGCCACTGGTTGTGGAGCAGGAGCAGCAGCTACGGCTACAGTCTCAATCTCAACGAGCTTGTCGTCTTGCATTACGTTTTGACCAGCTTGTACAAGCACGTTCTTCACTGTACCTGTGTACTCGCTAGCTACTACGTTCTCCATCTTCATACTCTCCATGGTGAGGAGGGTATCACCCTTCTTCACGCTGTCGCCTGGTTTCACCATTACCTTAACGATGCTACCTGGCAGTGGGCTCTTAACAGTAGCAGCACCAGCTGGCTTAGCTGCCACAGGAACTGCACTAGGAGCAGCGGTAGGAGCAGCTACGCGAGCAGCTTTCACTTTCTTAGACTCATTCTTTTGGAACTCAACGATGAAAGAAGTACCGTTCACTACTACTTCTGCTACGTTTGGTTCTATTTCTTTAACGGTTGTCTCGTATTTTTGACCACCGATAGTAAAATTAAATCCTTTTTTCATAACTTTCTCAATTTTGTTCAATATTGTTCAGTATTGTTCAATTTTGTTCAGTATTGTTCAATGTTGAACTACTTTGAACCATTTTGAACTACTTTGAACCATTTAGAACTACCTTGAACCATTTTGAACGCGCCATCGGCGCCTTATCTATGTAAATTGTTCATGCCGTACATCTTGTTGTTCCATTGTGTACGGTGTGGTTGAATAGTAATTTTGGTATCTTCCTCATCGTGTACACCATTATAATAAAGGTGCAACGCGAGGGCAATGGCAGCGGTACTATCAGCAGTCAATGTGATCGTGTCGCTCAATGTACTCTTGGTATGGGTAACTGTTTCTGTGGTAGTTGGTTGCACTTTCTTGGCTTTCACGCGTGGTTGCATGATCCAACCTAGAAGTTTCATTACGTAAACGAAAACCAACAGCAATAGTACCACCATACCAAAGCCAAGACCGGTGATAAACCAAGTCTGAGCTGTAATGCCGGCAGTTTCGGCTGCAACTTGAAGTAACATCATATTCTTAGTTTTTTGTTTCGTTTCACTTCACGTTACCTGTCGCTTTGCGACGTAATCTGCTTCGCGTTGTCTGCTTTGCGTTGTCTGTCGCTTTGCGACGTTGTCTGCTTCGCGTTAACGTTTACTTCAAACGTCCGCAGGACTTATAACTTGATAACGTCGAAGACCTATAACGTCTAAAAGACATGTAACGTTCACATCGTGAACTTAAAGTGGAATATTAGAGTGTTTCTTGAGAGGGTTGGTCAAGCGCTTGGTTTGCAAGTTCTCGAATGCGCGAACGATACGCTTACGAGTGTTGCGTGGCTCGATGATATCATCGATATAACCGCGGTTAGCTGCTTGATATGGGCTAGCGAACAAGTCTTTGTACTCAGCCTCCTTCTCAGCAATAAATTTCTTTCTCTCTTCTGGATCCTCGATAGCCTTGATAGCTTTAGCTTGCAATACACCTACGGCGCCACTTGCACCCATCACAGCGATCTCAGCGTTTGGCCATGCATAGCATACATCGCCGCGGAGTTGCTTACAACTCATCACGATGTGGCTACCACCGTAAGACTTACGGATAGTCACTGTCACCTTAGGCACAGTTGCCTCGCCGAAAGCAAACATCAACTTTGCTCCGTGATCGATGATACCAGCGTACTCTTGACCTGTACCGCAGAGGAAACCAGGAACGTCTACGAGGGTAAGGATTTGGATATTAAATGCGTCGCAGAAACGAACGAAACGAGCTGCCTTACGACTAGCGTCGCAGTCCAATACACCTGCCAACCAGTTTGGTTGGTTAGCGATGATACCGGTAGAACGGCCGTTGAAACGTGCGAAACCGCAGATGATGTTCTTAGCGTAGTCTTTTTGAACCTCCATGAAGTCGCCGTTATCTACGATGGTGTAGATGATGTCCTTCATGTTGTATGGTTTGTTTGGATCATCTGGAACGATCTCGTTCAAGCTCTCCTCTACACGCATTGGATCATCGGTGCAGTTCATGAGTGGAGCCTCCTCCATGTTGTTTTGTGGGATGAAGCTTACCAAGCGGCGAACCTCTGCCAATGCCTCTTCCTCAGTAGCTGCTACGAAGTGAGTAACACCAGACTTGGTTGCGTGCACTTTAGCACCACCCAATTGCTCTACGGTTACGTCTTCACCTGTCACGCTCTTTACTACCTTTGGACCAGTGATGAACATATATGAGTTGTTCTCGGTCATCATGATGAAGTCGGTCAACGCTGGGCTATATACCGCACCACCGGCGCAAGGGCCAAAGATCACAGAGATTTGTGGCACTACACCAGAAGCCAAGATGTTACGCTCGAAGATCTCAGCGTAGCCTGCCAATGCGCAAGCACCTTCTTGAATACGAGCACCACCTGAATCGTTCAAACCGATGATAGGAGCACCGAGTTTAACAGCTTGATCCATTACGTTGCAGATCTTGAGAGCCATGGTCTCGCTGAGTGAACCACCGATTACGGTAGCGTCTTGTGCGAATACGAATACGAGGCGGCCGTCGATAGTACCACTACCTACTGCTACACCGTCACCCAAGAATACTTTTTTCTCCATACCGAAGTCGTGGCAACGGTGTGTGAGGAACATGTTTACTTCCTCGAATGAACCCTCATCGAGGAGCATGTTGATACGCTCGCGAGCAGTGTAGCTGCCCTTAGCGTGATGTTTTTCTACTGCTGCTTCACCGCCACCGGCTGCTACCTTCACGCGGTTGTCAATCAGTTTTTGCAATTTTGTTGTATCCATTTCTATTTTTTTGTATTTGATATTTGTTCAACATTGTTCAATATTGTTCACTGTGGTTCAACATTGTTTTCGAAAAACAACTCTGAACGCGCTTTTGCGCTTTGAACCATCCTGAACGCGCCGCAGGCGCATTGAACGGAAGTTGCACTTCCTTATTTTGGTTGCTCGCAGAGCTCTGTCAAGATACCCTTGGTTGATTTTGGGTGCAAGAATGCGATCATGAGGTTCTCAGCGCCTTTGCGTGGAGCTTTGTCGATGAGTTGGATGCCAGCTGCCTCTGCCTCTGCCAATGCCTCCTCTACGCTTTCAACGTTGAATGCAACGTGGTGAATACCACCCTTGCCACCGTTCTTCTCGATGAACTTAGCGATAGATGACTCTGGGCTAGTTGCCTCAAGAAGCTCGATCTTCACTTCACCTACTTTGAAGAAAGCGGTTTTTACTTTTTGGTCAGCTACCTCTTCGATAGAGTAGCACTTACCACCAGTTAAGAACTCGAAGAAAGGCATTGCCTCCTCCAAACTTGTTACAGCGATTCCAAGATGCTCAATGTGAGTTGGTTTCATTGTTTTTTTTTAGATTTTGTGACTCTGGACTCGGGGATACTAATTCCTGTTCTCCTTGCTCAAAAGTCGGGTTAATAATTTATGGTTTGTTGTTGAATTTCCCTATTTTTGCAAATTAGCGTACAAAGGTACTACAAAAAATGCACATACGCAAGTAAAGTGAGAAATATTTGCAAAAAAAGATAGATACATCTATCTCATAGTCATTAAATAGCCGATGGGAACTTGTTCATAATTGGCTATTTGAGGACTATGATAGGGTGCAACCCATTTTGCAAATATTTCGAGCGATCTTGTGTATGTGCTGCATTGAGCGTGAAGGAGTGCGACGGAACGCACTCCGAGTGTTGTGCCCGAAGAGTTCCCACTCTGAGGAATCAGCACAACACATAGAATGGCGCGACCCTACGGGGTCCCCGACCAATTTCGTGAATTGGTGGGGTGTTGAATTGCGGTCACGCAGCCGTATGGCTATAGGGTAGTGCCGTACAGGGTAGGCACGACCGCCTATGGTCTATGATATTACATCAACGATGTTGTTGCTTTATAATAGCAGGCAGATGTTCGAAGGTACTACTTTTTTCTGAATCGTGCAAATAATAATTGTTAATTATTAGTTAATTCCTGTTTTGCTACATAAAAGTGACAAATATATGAATGGTTTAGTGCGTAATTTTTCCGCTTTGATTGGAGCCGTGTTCTTGCCCCTATTAAGTATGTATATATTCCCCTATATAGGGGGAATAATACTTAAGGGGCTACGGCTCCTGTTCAAAAGCCACCAAACAATAGAACCATTAGTCCGCCCTCTAAACACTAAACTTTTAGTTTTTCATGCATCCTTGCTATCACAAATCCGCGCAGAGTAGAGTAGTGTTTTTCGCCCTGCTTTGGATGTAGAAATTGCTGCTCAAAAAGGGACTGCCAATAGGCTACTCGTTCAGGATTGCTAAGTTCTTCTTTAGCAAGTAGTTGCACCTGCTGAAAGAGTTCGCGATTTTTAGTTGCTGCTTCCGACCATTTACCTTCATGACGATGGTATATGTACGTCTCAGATGGACCATAAATTGGTCTGCCTTTGGCATCTCTGCCATAGCATTTGCGACGAGTGACAGTCACGCGACCATCACGAGTAGATGACAACTTGCCAGTCATATTCTCAACTGGCGAAATAAATGTAGTTTGTGACATAATTAATTAAGAGTTTTAGTTAGGTTAGATATATATAAATTTTTAATTTTCGGCTTGGTTTTCTCTAATTTTTGTTATGAAGCATTACTGTCAATTACGCACAATACACGCACTATTCACGCACTATTCACGCACTATTCACGCACAATAGACGCACAATAAGCGTATCATTTAGCACATTTCTTTATAAGATTCTGCTGCTAAATATGAGTACAAAGATACAACAAAATTCTCATTTTTCCAAATTTTTAGAGGACTTTTTTGTAAAAAAATACCACTCGTTTACTAGTGTAAGGTATCCGGCGACAGGCGTGTTCGAAAAAGACAGAAAGACAGATAGACAGAACTTTTTTAATCTTCGTCCGCGCACGTACGGGGACGAGATAGAGAATTCTTCTGTCTTTCTGTCTTTATGGCTAAAAAATTCAACAAACTCTTGCACATCTCAAAAAAAAACACTACCTTTGCGCGCAAAGGTCAAAATACTTTGACTTTTTGCATAAAATAGCAACTAGAATCCGCGCGATGTTCAAATGAATACAATATGACAACTTTAACACCAGAACAGAAAGAGGCTCAAATGGCGAGCATGAAATCCTTTGATGAGGAGATGCCTTCAGTGGGTATCTTTTGGTATGACCCTCAAGAACACGAGTTCTTTGGTGTGTATAAGAAAGAGCTGACACCAAAGATGATTGAGGAGGCTGCTGACAAGGGATTACCTTTTATCAATTATCCTAAATTGCATCGTCAAATATGGAAAGAGCGGTATTTCCGTGCATTGGCATCGCATAAACCCACTCGTTTCACGGGAGATTATACGATGATACCTCGAGGTCGTGTCGCATGGAATATTGATAAGTTCATTGTTTTTGTTGGCAAGTGGGCGGAAGATATACAAGACGAGTTGACAGAGTTGATCAATCAGCACTTTGCATTGCCATTTTTTGAGTTTGTCTATGATGAGCATTGGGACTTAGGGCATGGCTGGTCTGGTGACTTCTAACCCACCCAACTCCTATACATTAAGGCATCTTAAAGGAAATTAGTAACCATAAAAGAATATAATGATTATGAAAAAGTTACTCACAATTATTGCCCTTGCTATCAGCGCTATGACGGTGATGGCAGAGGAGTTTAAGATCGGCAAACTGACATTTGAAATTACATCGCCAACTGAGGTTCGTCTGTCGGATGCTGCTGATGATATCACAACAGTCAATCTTGACAAGACCATCGATTATCAAGGCAAAATGTATATGGTAACGAGTATAGGAGATAGGGCGTTCTATTATTGCTCTTCTTTGACTTCCGTGACTATTCCTAATAGCGTAACGAGTATTGGAGATTTTGCATTCTTTGGTTGCGAATCATTGAGTTCTCCTATCTACAATATACATTGTTTTGCTTTTATGCCTACTTCGTATTCTGGTGCATATACAATTCCAAACAGCATAAAGCAAATCGCAGGTGGGGCGTTCTGGGATTGCTCCTCGATGAAATCCGTGACTATTCCTAACAGCGTAACAAGTATTGGAGGTGGAGCGTTCTCTAATTGCTCCTCATTAACTTCCGTTACTATCCCTAATAGCGTAATGAGTATTGGAGATTGTGCGTTCTCTGATTGCTCCTCATTGACTTCCGTCACTATCCCTAATAGCGTGACGAGTATTGGATATGGGGCGTTCTGGGGTTGCTCCTCTTTGACTTCGGTCACTATCCCTAATAGCGTGACGAATATTGGATATAAGGCGTTCTCTGGTTGCACTGGTTTAACTTCCATTACCATCCCTAATAGCGTAACGAGTATAGGATATTGGGCGTTCGAGGATTGCTCCTCATTGACTTCTATTGCTATCCCTAACAGCGTAACGAGTATTGCAGGTTTGGCGTTCGAGGATTGCTCCTCGCTGACTTCCGTGACTATTCCTAATAGTGTGACATGGATTGGAACTGGTGCGTTCTCTGGTTGTGAGGCCCTAACTAAGCTTAACTACAATGGTATGCAAGCTCAATGGAAACAAATAGAAAAGGATGGCGATTGGATGGAAGGTTCTAGTGTTGAACTTATCCATTGTTTGGATGTGATGATCGTCATGACGAAAGAAGATGACATAGTTGAATTAGAGGACGAGATTTTCATGATTGTAGAGACAATGCCTGAGTTCCCTGGTGGTCAACAAGCGATGATGAAGTTTATTGCTGAGAACGTCCAATATCCAGCCAATGCAATGGAGAAAGGAGGTCGTGTGGTTTGCCAATTCGTGGTTGAGAAAGATGGTCACATTGGTGATATTCAAGTTGTTCGTACATCTGGTGATGCATCCTTGGACAAAGAGGCTGTACGTGTGATTGGTACTATGCCTAAGTGGAAACCAGGAATACAACTTGGAAAGCCTGTACGTGTGACTTTCACTCTCCCAATAAACTTTAAACTAAGCGACGAACCAAAGGAAAGTACTAAGCCCTAGGGTAATACTTTTTTATCATATCTCAAAAAAATGCGCATAATAGCAACTTTTTCTTGCGTATTTGAAAAGATCTTTGTAATTTTGCGGCATATACCGAATAACTTATTAACTCAGATACCTATGAAACATTATTTATCTCTATTGTTCTGTTTGCTGATCTGCGTATCATCTATGGCGCAAGGCAAGGGTAAGTTCCTAAAATCAGTTGGTAATGCTCTCATGGGCAAGGGGGGAGTGGAACTTATTAAAAGTCATGAGCGGATAGAAGATTTCCGTCGTCGAGCAAGCAGTCTAAATATGCAAACTAAGTTTGTTGTTCCTGTGCGTGAGAATATATCCAAGTTGGTCACTCCGCATGTTAGGATGCAACCTGGATTGCTTTTTTCTGATTCGCTTCGTCTATCTATGCAGCAAGACTATATTCCTACCCAATGGCGACAACCAGATACGATAGCGTTTGCATCCGAAAGATTAGTCGCTTGTGACACGACAGGCAAAGTATTTCAATTGCCTTCTTTAATTTTGAAACTGCACAAGGATTGTGCCGCTATGGAGCCTGTGTTTGTGGATTTGGGTTTGCCTAGTGGTACTCTGTGGAAGTCGCATGATGAGCCGGGTTTCTTCTCTCAGTCAGCTAAGGACAGTTTGTATGCGGGCCAGTTGCCTACTATGTTGCAGTTTTATGAATTGTGGACGGAATGTACATGGATACGTGAGCAGTTTGGTTATAGGGTAGAGGGTAAAAATGGCAATCATATTATGATGCCTAGTTATGCGTATTGTGCGTCCAATGGTAAGGTGTATGCTGTGAGGAAATATGCATCTTATTGGCTTGCTCCGGATAGTAGCCGCAACACGGCGTATTATGTCTTTGCTAATATGAAGAATGTGGGGCTCGCTATAAATCCTTTCTATACCAATCGTATCAGTCGTACGGTCCGCCTTGTCCAGAATCGTTAGAAATCCTCCCAGATCCTCAAAAAAAGTCCACTCCAAGATGATTAAGGAGTAATAGTAAATATGGAACGCATTTGATTAACACTATGTGTATTCCTATCTACCCGCCTAATGTGAGCATAGGATAGGTTTACTATCGGTAAATAGTCTATCACTATCCCTAATAGCGTAACGACTATTGGAAATAGGGCGTTCGATTACCACACTAAAGTGATTCGTCAATAATTCGAACTTTATATCTAAAGCACAAGAGCACGCTCACGGCGTGCTCTTGTTTTTCTATCTCGATTGGGCGATGAGGCGCTATAGGTCCATATTCATACATCTTGCCTAATTTGAATTGTGCAACTGCATCCCCTTGCTCGGCCTTAGCATGAGTGGTAGAGAAGTCATCAGCATTACATGGAAGAAAAGCCACAAGGGTTAGGAGAAGAAGAGTGATTTTTTAATGGTTAGTATGTCTTCTGATAGTTGAAAATTCTATGATTGGCAATTTTGCGGCAAAGGTACAACTTTTTTTAGTTTATGCAAACTTTTAATACAATTTATCACTACACGAATAATTCTAGTAATTAGTTAAATTCGCCGTTCTAATTATCTAACGGCTTACGCTAATTTCTTGGAAAATTCGTATAATTCGCCTCTCGCCTTTCGCCTCTCCTGCTCCCCTGTTATTAATAGGGGAGCTGTCGCAAAGCGACTGAGGGGTTCTCTCAACTTTCAACTTTCGTACAGCGAAGCAGATCGTTCGAGCGAATGCGAGATAAGAACTCTCAACTCTCAATGGACTTATCGTACAATAGTTCTAGTAAACTCTTTGCTGTTATCACGCATGATAGCCTCTATCATATACACACCAGCGGGTACACTAATGGTAGCGCTATTGTATTGTAAATCAAGTTCTTTGTGATTGATTAATCGACCCGACAAATCATATACATTGATGGCTTTAAAAATATCACTCGACCATACTACCATCTGTCCTTGCTCTGGCGAATAAGCCCATATTTGACACTCGCCTTCTTCTAGGGTAGGGTGGGTCGTAGATGTGGTGATGTCGCTATTAGAACCTCTGTCAGGACCCTCTATGTAGTACCTGTTTTCATGATTGATAGGCATTTCCATTTTTAATAGTAGACCATCCAAGATGCGATAGCGTGCACCTGTTACTGCATCGCAGAAATAGCACTTCTTGTTCCAGTTTTGTGACAAATAGAACGAGAATACCACTTCCTCTGTGCGATAGCTATCATGCACCAACATAGACACGGGTACAGTGTCAATATTCTCTCTCACATCCACCATCATAGGCACTTGTTGAGCGATGGTATACATATTGATTGGCGAAGTGGCAGTGGCGCTACTTCCGCCGTCTTCTACACCTGAAGAAATAAACAAAGCATCTTCATCACCAACATATATATCATTCGCATACGCATGAGATGCTAATATACAACGGGCTTGGCCATTCTCGCAAGTAGCGTAGATAGTCATTAGTTGGGCTTCTTCGGCATCTTGTGCAGGCGATTTTTTACTAGGTACTCGTGCTGCATTTTGAACTGGGGTGCTCATATGATCTGCCGACAGCGTGATGGTGATGGATTTTCTATTTTCCAATCCATCTTTTAGTTTGAGCAATACCGAACGCATCGGTTCCAACACACCAGCCGTAAGCGGCGTTTCTGCTTGCCAGGTGCTATTCTGCATTTTGTAGTAGGCAGATATATGTGTGTTGTCTGCCAAGAACTTCTGCATGTCAATATTCGCCATAGTAGGATTGCCAAACATAAACTGATTGCTTGCGATATCATTCGTAAGCGTGATAGTCATATTACCCGATTGGTTGGGTTCAAAAGCCAGTCTGTTGGAGTGGCTAACCGATACGCGTTGGCTAGATTCTGTACCATCTTTGTTGTAATAACTATAATAGGTATCTGGCTTAGGCAAGCGAACAATGATTTCATCTTCACCTCCTCTAGTAGGACCAAAACCAAGGACTTGATATCCGCTACCGACTGGTAAGGCTTGACCCAACGAATTGGTTTGTAAGAAATTAGCCGACTCGGTCAATGCAGGGTAAGACTGGTTACCATTCTCATGGTAGATGGTCACGCGTTTGTTGTAGAGCGACTGCCAGAACACGTATGGAGCTTTGCTAGTACGTGTACCTTGGAAAGGACTGACCGCAAACGGATAGTTGCTATGGTCGGTTATGCTTTGGTATTCAGCGTTGTTGTTATCCACATGTGGCACGAACATATCACCGGTGTACATACCCTTGAGCGGAGGAGCCATAGAGTTCCAGTTGGCTGCCTCGATCTTCATGTCCACAAAAGCCTTGTTGTATTGCAATAGATGCTGATTGTAGACCATTGCCCCATCGGCAAAATAGATGTTGTTACATGCGTGAGGACTATAATTCACATCCATAGGGTGTAGGTTCTCCGTTGTTATTATCGGTGCGGCACCTTGCGGTATAATCACATTCGTAGCTGCCAATGGAGCAAAACCCTTAGCCATTAGACTTCCATCTGCTCTCACACCTCTCCAGTTGCCATCATCGCCCCAGATATTGGATACACCACCTACCCATTGTACTGTTTTAGGTACGATACTGAGGTAGAAATAGACATAACCCACACGGCACTCTGTTGGATCTCCTTTGATATACGCATTACCTGCTTGATCATAGAAGGCAAGACGCATCAGGTAGTCTTCGCCAATCTCCAATGATGCAGGGGCATTTACCACCTGAATAGCCGCATCACTGATGGTGATATATTCCAGTACGTGTGGAATAGGTTCGTTGTACGTGAATCGCACCGAATCCTTACCCGGTGATAGCTGAAGGCTTAACTCGGTATTCTTCAATAGTTCCTTGATAGGAATGACAATCTCGCTAGTGCCTTCTAATATGCGGATAGAAGGGATATCTAGGCGTTGCTTGTGAGTTTGGTCTTCCTTATCCAAAGGAGATAAGTTCACCGCGTATTCGGAGTAACTAGACTGTACTTTTACCCACAGCGGTTCGTCACAGTCAAAGAGCGGATAGGTGCTTCCGTTGAACACGATGCTTGTGTCTTGTGCCACAGGGTATGCCCAATAGCGAACAATCTCCTCGGAACCCATATAGAATTGTACATATTTCTTGTACAATGACAATTTACCTTCGGCGCACAAACGCTGGATGAGTGCTAATTCTTCTACCTGGAAGAAATCAGTGGTAACGAGTTGGTTAACATCCGCCTGCTTGTAGTTGGGGTTAGCGTGTTCTGCTGAAGGCATCTGACGCATATGGCTGATAGCTTCGCGCAGTTGGTGTCGGCTGCAACCATATTTCTCTTGAAATTTCTCGTCTGCTTTTTGGCGCTCCTCTTTGGTCATTGTACGTGCGTGGCAGTACGCATCGTCTGTCTCTTCTCCAATCAGCCAATCCGCATGTACCTGAGCGCCCATCGTCTCTAATCCACCACCAATACCCGAAGCAAACGTGTTCTCTACTCGTACATTGAGGAAGTAGATATTGTTAGCACAGAGTTCGTCTTTACACTCTACACGTTCTATACTACCCTCCGTGTCTCGCAATTCAACATAGGTGTCCGTCGTAGGGCGGATCGGAGTGGTGGATGAACAGAGCGGCTTGGCTAGCTCGACAGGATCGTTGGCTATAACCAATAGATAGTCTTTATCCTTCTCCAGGTAGATATCCGCATCGTCACCTACCACATCTTGCTGGGTGTTAGGGATAACGTGGATAACATATAGATACCACTTGGTGTTGCTGGCATCGCGTACATAACATTTGCTATGTCTAGTGCCATTATCTACCAATGTGTGTAAATGTGCTTCCAACTGAGGCACCCGTTCCGTTTCTGCAGGTTCATATCCTCTTCCTGGAATCTGTACCGAACCAAAAGCCTCAGAGACCTTGTCTGGGTTTTCAGCGTAATATGCCGATATGATATTTCCCTCGCCATCCAGGGTCTTGAGTTTTACCACGCGATCATCTGTGGTATTATGCAGCTGGTAGTACACCCATTTGTTTTCCATGTCTGGGTTTAGTTGTGTATAGTCCATACGTACCACTACCGCTGTACTCGCTTCTTCAACATTAGTTGCTGAACGACAACCCATAGTGGCCATATAGGCAGCTAAGGATAGAGGTGAGACATACAAACGAATATCATCAATCATAAAGTCATTACCGCCAGCACTGGTGGCAAAATTGTAGATGGATACACGCGTCTGAGCATAGGACTCTTGATCGCTCAGTATAGGGAAATTGATCTGTGACCACTTGCCGTCGTTTCGTTCAAGTGCACCCACAAAGAACACTCCAACATCTTCCCAAGGATCATCATCGCTATTACGACCTTGGATATTGCAGCGGAACACAGGATTAACGGCATTAGCGCTACCATCGTTACTTACATTGTTGAGCCACATCGAGCAGTACATCGTTTGTCCTGAACATACAGTAGCCTTAGTGGAAATACTCGCCACCAATCCGGGTTCGCTGGTTCCATCCACATACAGTGCATAGCCATTGGCTGCACCGGTATAGTTTTCCACCTTGTGTGCCCATGTTACGTTACTAGACAGCTTGTTGGTAATGAAATACTCGCCCCAATATGGGGTATAGAGGCTTCCTCCACTTGTTCGACTCCTTGGAATACCTGCTACAGCGGGGTAGGTGTATCCATAGGAAGCATCTGCCCATGGAAGATGGGTGTTCAAAGGCTGTGGATCGGATGTGCCTGGCGCTGGGTGACCTAGGTTGAAATCAATCTCTTCGAGCAGTACATACTTGTTCAATATCTCATTACGAGTGATGAGTGGGGTGGTAGAAGGACCACAGTCACTCACGAAATCCACGACGAATCGTGCGATGCGCAGATCGCCGTCGTCAATCTTATTGTTGCCATTATTGTCCACACCTAGCTCATATACCTTTCTTCCAACCGCAGAGACGGTTATCGGCAGATAATCTTTGGCAGTATAACTCTGAGGAGTAATATTGGTATATGTATCACCATTGACCTCAAACCACTTGGCAGTAATTTTATCTTTACCGACACACTTATAGCCGCCTGATGCGTCCGTGCCGTTGGTATAATAGTAATAGCTTCTGTCGGATTCATCGCCTCTCGCATAGCGGTAGTCGGTGGTCAGATAGATGGTTTGACCGACAGGTGCGGTGTATTTATGGTTTTCTACAAACTCTTGTTTAGCGGCAGCGGCTTTGAAGCGTTCTGCCATCTCCTGTGCGGGACGCAAATGGAAAAGTTGGCGATACGACAATGTTGGCTCAATAATGGTGTCGCTGGTGCCAGCGTTTCTAAAATCGAGGTAGTTGCTGATATCGCAGGCGATGATATGTGCCTTACCATCTGCCCAACCACGGATAACAGGGATGGTACCTCCTTCAGAATTGGTAGAATATATACCATAGGTGTCTCCGTCAGAATAATTGATGGAAGCTCCTTCAGGGTGGGTTACCCATGTTGTTTGGTCTGATGGGTTGGCATTGTAGTAGGGGTTGCCACCTGTTTGGTAATCATACCAACGATAATAACCATTGAAGGTTGTTTCTGCTATGCGTAAGGTGATGTCCTCTCCAGGTAAGTAGTAGATGGTCTTTTCTGCGGTATGCACCTTCTGCTCGTCTCTACCAGTATATGGGTTCTTTCCAAACTCCGTGTTGCTAAAGCCTTTTTGAGGCAGAAAGGTTATCTTGCCATCTTTTACCCTCTGTTTGATAGGAATGACTACTGTTTCGGTATGTGTGTCGTTTGCGTCATCCGGATCTGTATAAGTGATGACGCCCACTAAACGAGCTTCGCGTTCGGTTGTATTCTGCGAGTTATCGCTAGCAGAAACTGTTACCTCACCATTGTTGATGGACTCAACAGTCAGCCAATCCACATTGGTCTCATCCAACATGCTTTTCGCTGCAAAACTAATTTTCGCTGCGTTAGTTACATTTTCATTTGCCGCGCGAACTATTTCCCCTGCTTTCGTTACTCCGTCAGATTTGATGATATTAGCACCATTTTGGTGGGTACATGTTAAATTGAAGGTGGTTTGTCCACCTGCTTTACCAAAAGTGTAATTTGTTGGCGATACTCCTACCTCAAATGTAGGCCATTCTAGCAAGTGGTATGCTTCTCGTTTGACGGCGGCAGACACACGGTGTGTCGTCTCAGAATCCTTGCCGCGGAATGTAGCTACTACCTCGTCTGTATAATCTATCCAATCACCGTTGGCATCTACTAGATTCGTTGGACTTGCACCTTTTGCTGTTATCGTTATATTCCATGTGTCCTCTTCGGTAGTACTCTTCTCCCAACTTAATTCTAGCATATCGCGCTCCTTTACTTCGCTATCGGTCAGTGTGTTACAGTTTACCTTCGAGATAGCACTATTGCCGTTCTTTCGCCATTTAAAACTGATTTCAGCTAAGTCTATCGCTTTTCTCTTCTCCTTGATGTTATTTGCAACTGCTGGAACAGGAATTTGAGCGTCTTGTCGATTTACGCAGTAGTAATAACCACCTGCGCCACTGCCACCGCTTGGCTTAAGCGTGAATTTCAAATTCTTAACTTCGTTATTACCTGTTTGATTGCAACCAAATTCAAGGGAACCTGGTTCAAATTTTCCAGTTAATTCTCCACCTGCACCTCCAGCTATTTCCCATTTTTCGATTTCAAGAGCTAGGGCGTTATTGATTTGAGTTGCACCTGACCAATATTGGTTGTTGGTTATGTATGCGTAAAATGTATAATTATATCTGAAAAATGACAAGTGTTTATCATTATCATATGTAAAGGCTGTTCCTGTGTTTGCTGTGGTAAACGTGTAGTTACCTGATATATGTTTTGTGGGGTTGGCAATACTTTGGAATGCATATTGATTTTGACCTCCCTCTATAACCTTCCATAAGCATTCAATACTTTGAGATGTAGTGCTTTTGATTCCGTAATAGCCGGATTCATTTAGGGCCATATAATAATATGTGTCGCCATCTTTATAACTTATCGACACGATATCTCCATCTTTTATTTGCGCAGACGCCGACATACTGCCGCATACCATTGACAGCACAACTAGCAATATTCGTATAATTCTTCTTTTCTTCATCTCTTAATCTCCTATTTTATACTTGATTACTCTTGATTTCTCCTATAAATCTTTAGTGATTCTTTAGTGATTCTTAGGTGATTCATTAGTGATTCATTAGTTATTTAGCTACCTTTGCGCTACCTTTGCGCTACCCTTACGCTAATTTTATTTTATGCAAAATAATCTCTTTCCAGTACGTTTCCTTTTCCAATTCTTAAACCACCGCACTACAGCATATGCCGCCGCCATTAGTAACAATTGGAGTAGCACATCGCCTACAGGACTAGCAAAACTATCATCTAACTCACCTGTAGGTGGGGTCTCGTAGTCTTCTCCGGGGAACTGAATGACGCGACGCAAAGATTGTGCACCGGACTCTCCATCGTTTATCGCTATGTTGTTGCGATGTATGGTTACAAATGAACCGGAAGTGGTGCGCGTAGATTGGTTGTTGATGGAGTTCTTTGAGGCGTACGACGAATGGGAGGTAGTACTTTTGTGACTACTTCCACAAAATCCTTCTCCCAAACTTGTCCTTGTAGAGAATGACTGATTGTTACTGCCTGTAAAACTTGAGCCTACTGTGCCATATGTATTGCTCGTTTCGAACACTATATCTTGTACCAATTATTCGCTGAAAAACTCTTCAGCCTATTATACCTAATAAAAATCGCGCAAAATTACTGCTTTATTTTGATAAATATGTTTTATAACATAAAAATAGTGTTTCATTTTGGCAAAATTTAACAAAAAATCACTTTGAAATGTGTTTATAGTTGTACATGCGAAAATAAATCACTATCTTTGCAAACGAAAACAACTTCTACTATTATAGCATGCATTTTAACGATTCGACATCCATTATCAATCTGATTGTACTGGGCATACATGTCTTTGTGCAACTGGTAGCTGCTATCCTTATATATATTAAACATCACGAGCCACAGAATCGCTCGTGGAAGTATATCTTCGCGTTCTTTGTTGTGTCCGCCATTGCTTCCACCGTAGAGATTGCTTTAGTAACCAATCAGGCGTTTGCACCACAATCCTATAAGTTACTTGACCCCTTAATCAATATCCCCGGATTTTATATCTTTGCCATCCTCTTTTGCTATGTCATCGAACTGATCCGTCCACATTGGCTCAACCTAAAAAGAATAATCCTCATTCTCTTACCTAGTCTCGTCGCTGCAGCTGGAGTCCTGTTCTTTGTGGCGAAGGGTGATATCGCTGTCTTGTCTAGTATGCGTGATCTCAAAGCGCATATAGCTGAGCCTAACATAATTGCACGAATGGTATTCTTGGGGATGTATATTCCATACGCTGTCTATTTGATTGCTGTACGCATACGTATAACTGCCAATCAAGCAAGCAAATACTTTGATATCCTTGTTGCGATAACAGTTTGCTTGTGTTTGTCCTATGTCCTTAGTCGTGGCTTGCAGTTGTATATGGGATATATTATCCATGAAATACTATATCTATTGTTGTCTGTGACCGTTGTCTATTTTGAACACTACGAGCGATTGCATGTGCCTCTCGAGAAGGTGCGCGATTACTATACCTGGGATCAATTACCACATACTACGCAAACTACTGTCAATTCTGTGACGCAAGCTCTGCAACGACTCATGGATGACCCTGCCGTATGGCAAGACTCCGAACTCACGGGTGACAAGATTGTGCACCTTGTAGGTACTAATCGCACATACATTCAGCAGGCTGCCAAACAGCTCGGTTTTGAAAACCTATCTGATATGATCAACCGTCGCCGTATTGACTATGTTTGTCAACAACTGCGCAAAGATCCTAATACCCCTGTTCAAACGCTCTTTATTGACGCTGGCTACCGCTCACGCACAACTGCTTGGAGGCACTTTACAACCATAGTCGGTTGCACACCTAGTGAGTTCGTAGAGCGACATGCTAATGCAGACAAATAATGAATTTAGATGTTTGGTAATAGTGGTAAGTGAGGGTTAGGTTTCGGGAGTGCTATTTTTTTGCGAGAATGAAACATTATTTTTTAGTATTAAAACCTACTTTTTGCAAAAAAATACTACTTTTGCGAAACTTTTACGATACATCCCTCTAGTGGGGTGAGCCAATAAACACTATTATTAACATATTAAATTCAAACATTATGAAAAAACTTCTCCTCGTTGCTGTTTTTGCAGTTGCTGGTATCGCAGCGGCAGTAGCGCAACCACGCGCAATCGGTGTGAACATTGGTTATGGTGTAGATGTTTCTTACCAACACTCTATCGGTGAGTCTAATATGGTAGACTTGTCAGTTAATATTCCTGCTTTTAATGGTATTGGTGCAACAGCTACATACGATTGGGTGAATCCATTCGGTACCCAAATTCCATGGGATTACAAGGGTGATTGGAATTGGAACCTTGGTGTAGGTGCTGGTGCGGGTATCTATGGTTTTCGTGCTCCCTCTGTTTATGCAGGTGTTGTGGGGCACGTAGGTGTAGAATATAACTTCTGGTTCCCATTGCAGTTGTCAGTTGACTGGCGTCCAAATATTGGTATCGTAGCTGCAGGTGGTGGCGTAGGATTTAACACTGCAGGTTTGTATACCGGTGTCACTCTAGGTGTTCGCTATTTGTTTTAATTAGCGAGTAGAACTTAAATACAGAGTATTTCGCATGCACAGATAGCGGTTGCGCCCGCTATTTGTGCGTGCGCTTGTGCGTTTTTTTCATATTTTTTTTGCGTATATCAAATAAATTCACTACCTTTGCACCTGAATTTGGACCCTTGGGTCAATCTTAGTTTGTAATTAAAAAAATGAAAAAGATTGTATTTTTAATTGTGGTGCTTGTGATGGCAACTTCAGCTATCAATGCACAAGTAGTTACTCCAGCAGGTGGTAACAATGCTACTCTTCTTCAACCTGCAGGTAGTTATATCTTTTATGGAGATCAAGTAATGAATAAACAGCAATGTGCAGAGTTTCTTTCAACTCACCATCAACCTGCTTATGAGAAGTTCCAAAGTGGTTTGAAATGCACAAAGGCTGGATGGTGGACCCTTGGTGCTGGTTTGGCAGTAGACTTGGCTGGTTCTATGTTGGTTGCATTTTCTCCAAAAGATGATAGTGAAGTTAATGGTGCTATGTTCTGGTCTGGAGCTGGTTGTATCATTGCTGGTGGTCTTGCAGTCATTGCCTCTCTTCCTACTCTTTATATTGGATATGTTCGTATGGACCAAGCAATTGATATGTTCAATGTATCACAAGCTACTGCACCTCGTGCTTCATTGACTATCCGAGGTAGTGAGAGTGGTATTGGTTTGGCATTGCACTTCTAATAATTAACAAATTTTAGATTAATCTAAAATAGACGCAAACATATGATGAAAAATAGCGGTTTGCCCGCTATTTTTTTGGACGATATAGCAATAATTTTTACTTTTTTGGCTGCTTTTTCTTGCATATGTCAAAAAAATGTAGTAATTTTGCACGCTTTTTTGCGTATATGCGCACTTATGCGTATGTATAAGTGAGTAATTCGCACGAGAAAAAAGCATAATTATTGTTTAACTTTTTAACGGAAAGTGAAGTCGTTTTTAGGTTAAAGGTGATAGGTTAAAGGTTAGAGGCTAGGATACTCCTAAACTTCTGAACTCCTAAACTCCTGAACCTCAAAAGACCAATAGGCTTTCCACAAAATGCTAAATTATGGCAGAAAATCTTTCACTCCAGAACTTCGACTGGGATGCTTTTGAGAACGAAGCTCATGGCAAACAAAACGAAGAAATCCTTGGTAAGTATGACGCTACCCTCAATGCAATCAAAGATCAAGAGGTAGTAGAGGGTACTGTAATGTCTATCAACAAACGTGAGGTAGTAGTAAGCGTTGGCTTCAAGTCTGACGGTATCGTTCCTGCTGCTGAGTTCCGCTACAACCCAGAGTTGAAAGTAGGTGACAAAGTAGAGGTTTACGTAGAGAGCCAAGAGGACAAGAATGGTCAACTCGTACTCTCACACAAAGAGGCTCGCGCTGCTCGTAGCTGGGATCGCGTTAACGAGGCTCTTGACAACAACGAGGTAGTTAAGGGTTACATCAAGTGCCGTACTAAGGGCGGTATGATCGTTGACATCCTTGGCACTGAGGCATTCTTGCCAGGTAGCCAAATCGATGTTAAGCCAATCCACGACTACGATGTATTCGTTGGCAAAACAATGGAATTCAAGATCGTTAAAGTTAATCCTGACTTCCGCAATGTAGTAGTTTCTCACAAAGCTCTCATCGAGGCTGAAATGGAAGCTCAAAAACAAGAGATCATCTCTCACCTTGAGAAAGGTCAAGTACTTGAGGGTACCGTTAAAGCAGTTATGCCTTACGGTGTATTCATGGACTTGGGTGGCGTAGACGGTCTTATCCACATCACCGACCTCAGCTGGGGCCGCGTAAGCGATCCTAACGAGTTGCTTAAAGCAGGTGATAAAATCAATGTTGTTATCCTTGACTTCGATGATGACAAGAAGCGTATCGCTCTTGGCTTGAAGCAATTGACTCCACACCCATGGGAGGCTTTGGGCGCTGACTTGAAGGTAGGTGATAAGATTGGTGGTAAGGTAGTAGTGATGGCTGACTACGGAGCATTCGTTGAGGTTGCTCCTGGCGTAGAGGGTCTCATCCACGTAAGCGAGATGAGCTGGAGCCAACACCTACGTTCTGCTAATGACTTCTTGAAAGTTGGTCAAGACGTTGAGGCTGTTATCTTGACTCTCGATCGCGATGAGCGCAAGATGTCTCTCGGTTTGAAACAACTCAAGAACGATCCTTGGGAGACCATCGATACCAAGTATGCTGTAGGTACACGCCACTTCGCTAAGGTTCGCAACTTCACCAACTTCGGTGTATTTGTTGAGATAGAGGAAGGCGTTGACGGTTTGATCCACATCAGCGACTTGAGCTGGACCAAGAAAATTAAACACCCTAACGAGTTCACACAAATTGGTGCTGAGATCGAGGTAGCTGTTCTCGAAATCGACAAAGAGAATCGTCGTCTCTCTCTCGGTCACAAACAATTGGAGGAGAACCCATGGGAGGAACTCGCTGCTAAATACGGTGTAGATACAGTTGTATCTGGTAAAGTAGCAGAGGTTACTGACAAGGGTGCTGTAGTTGTACTCGAGGATGGCGTTGAAGGTTATTGCACCGCTCGTCACCTCCAAAAAGAGGACAAAGGCGCTACTACCGTTGGCGAGGAAATGAACTTCAAGGTTATTGAGTTCAACCGCGACGCTAAGCGTATCCTTCTCTCTCACCTCCGCACTTGGGAGGAGCGCAAAGAGGCTCCTGTTAAGGAAGTGAAGGTTAAGAAAGAGAAAGAGGCTCAACCAGAGTTGCCAAAGATGGAGAAAACTACTCTTGGTGACCTCGGCGCTTTGGCTGACTTGCACGCTTCATTGGCAGCTGCTGAGAAGCCAGCAAAGAAGTCTAAAAAAGAGTCTGCTGAGTAATTAACTCACTCATAAAAAATGAGAGTCGAAGTTTTGCTTCGGCTCTCTTTTTTATACTCTC
>JAFOYE010000021.1 GCA_017391525.1 Paludibacteraceae bacterium
TCATTTGGACTAGGAATGAGATAAGCAGGAATACACGGCCTACTAACGCAGGGTTGAATAGGTTTTGTCCTAGTCCTCCGAAACTCATCTTCGCTACTCCGATAGCTACCAACGCGCCGATTACTACTATCCACCAAGGCAAGTTACTTGGCAAGTTGAACGCGAGGAGTAAACCTGTCAGTACGGCTGAAAGGTCGCAGATGGTCGATTTTTGTTTTAAGATAAATTTCGCAATCAGCCACTCAAATAGCACGCAGGCTACTACACTGATTGCTGTGGTGATGAGTGCACCCATACCGAATGCCAAGATACTTACTGCGTAAGCTGGTAGTAGGGCAATGATCACCAATAACATATTTTTCCGCACGCTATCACCGCTATGGAAGTGTGGTGCGGGAGATACTATAAATTGTTTCATTTATTCTAGCCTTTAAACTTTAAACTCTAAACTTTCAACTACTTATTCGCTGCTTGACGAGCACGAATAAGTCCACCTACTTTCGCCTTACCCATGCGTACATAGTCGAGCAATGGCAAGTGGCTAGGGCAGGTAAACTGGCAGCAACCGCACTCAATACAGTCCATGATGTTGTGGTCTTCCATCTCATCCCACATACTATGCCATGCTTGCTTAGACAAGAGCCATGGCTCCAATCCCATAGGACAAGCGCCGACACATTTACCGCAGCGTACGCAGTTAGTCAATTCCTGACGCATACTCTCTGCCTCTGGCAAGAACAAGAGTCCGCTCACGCGCTTGTTGGTAGGCATGTCGATATTACTCATCGCACGACCCATCATTGGACCACCACCGATGACTTTACCTGTATCCTCTGGCACACCACCAGCCAATGCTACTACGTCGGTCAATGGAGTACCAAAACGTACATCGTAGTTACCTGGCTTAACAACGCTCTTACCAGTTACAGTCATCACACGAGAAATCAGTGGTTTATTCTTTTGCACTGCCTCATATACTGCATAGATAGTAGCTACGTTATCAACCACTGCACCTACCTCTATTGGAAGAGCTCCACTTGGAACTTGGCGACGAATACATGCATCAATCAGTTGCTTTTCACCACCTTGTGGATATTTTAACTTCAATGCTTTCACTTCGATGCCGAGAACCTTGCTGGCTAGTGCGCTCATATGTTTAATAGCGTCTGGTTTGTTGGCCTCGATACCAATGATGGCTTTTTGAATGTTCAGCGCACGCATCAATATTTGAATACCGATGATGATTTCTTCGCCTTTCTCAAGCATCAATTGATGGTCACAAGTTAAATATGGCTCGCACTCTACACCATTCACTATTAGCACCTCTGCTACTTTTCCTGGAGGAGGCATGAGTTTCACATGAGTTGGGAAACATGCACCTCCTAAACCTACAATACCAGCCTCTTGTACCTTCTCGATGATAACTTTTGGCTCTAAGTTACAGCCACGAACAATAGTGTCACTTGTGTCAATACCTTCTAACCACTCGTCGCCCTCTACATCCATGAAGATTGCTGGCATTTTCATACCCCATGCATCGATGGTGGTATCTATCTTAGTGATAGTTCCGCTGAATGGTGCGTGGATGTTCGCACTTACAAAGCCACCTGCTTTGGCAATCAACGCACCTACTTTCACTTTCTGTCCTTTCTCCACTACGGCTTGCGCAGGAGCACCGATGTGTTGCACCAATGGAATGATTGCCTTTGCTGGCAATGGGCAAACTGTGATTGGTTGATGAACAGAATATTGTTTGTTGTCATGTGGATGAACTCCACCTATTCTAAATGTACTTTTCATGCCTTTGTCTCCTCGTTTTTAGGTTCAACATTGTTCAGCGGTTGTTCAACATTGTTCAAGGTTGTTTTCTCGGAAGACAATTTTGAACCATCTTGAACGGCGCTCTGCGCCTTTGAACTATTCTGAACTGGCGCAGCCGCAGGCTCCGCTTTTGGCTTGCGTGGTGGGAAGTTCACTACGTGAATAGCACCTGTAGGACATTGATCCTCGCACTTACGGCAGAGACGGCACTTATTGTAGTCAATATATGCCAAGTTATTCTCAATTGTAATCGCATCAAACTCGCACACTTTTTGGCACTTGCTGCAACCGATACATGCGTTGGTACAAGCTTTGCGTGCTACGGCTCCCTTGTCCTTGTTGACACACATCACCACGATGCGACGGCTCTTAGGACCTTTCTTGCGGAGTTCGATGATGTTTCTTGGACAAGCCTTCACACACTTGCCGCAACTGGTACACTTCTCGTCGTCCACCTCTGGCAATCCTGTTGCAGGGTTCATGTGGATAGCGTCAAAGTCGCACGCGCTCACACAATCGCCACAACCGAGGCAACCGAACGGACAAGCCGTTTCGCCTACATAACAACTGTGCATAATTTGACAACTCTTAGCGCCGTCGTAAACGCTGGTACGAGGACGCGCCTCGCAGGTTCCGTTACAACGCACTACTGCTACTTTAGGTTCAGCAGCCACTACTGCCATACCTAAGATCTCACCTACCTTCGTCATGGTAGGTGCACCTCCTACAGGGCAGAGCAATCCATCCAACGAGTCGGCTTTCACACAACCCTCGGCAAACGCACGACAACCAGCATAGCCGCAACCACCACAGTTAGCACCTGGCAATGCGTCTTGCACCTCATCAATGCGTGGATCTTCTTCTACCTTGAACTTTTGAGCTACGATATACAATAGCACTGCTGCTACCAATCCCGTAACGCCCAAAATAAGCAAAGAGATTACAATTAGATTCATGATTTTTATGTTTTTAGTTAATTATTTGCACTGCTATCCAAAAAACGCACAAAGGTACTAAAAATTTTGCATATTTGCAAATAAAAGGTGATTTTGTTTCTTGTTTTCTTTCTATGTGCCTTTTGTATACACACTTTTACGGACAATACACGCACAATTTAGTATGTTCTCGTGTGAGATTAGATGGTTTTTGTTGTAGATTTTGCTAGTATCAACTATTTTTGTACCTTTTCAAATGAAATTAAAAGAATATTGGATAACTATCCGGAATTCCAGATAGTTCAAATAGGTTGTTCATCAACGAATGATTGTACAGATAAAGTATGTTGATTCGTCTTGCGACATATGGAGATATTGACACTTTGCTCACGATTTTTGCGCGTGCTAGAGAGCAGATGGTGACAGATGGTAATCCCACTCAATGGGGAGATGGTTATCCTAATCGTCTGCAACTAGAACAGGATATTCATCGTGGTGTGAGTTATGTCATAGAGCAGGATGGTAAAGTATGTGCAACTTTCGTTTTTATTATTGGAGAGGACCCTACTTATGATATCATAGAGAATGGCGCATGGATAGACAATGAACGGCCTTATGGTACCATTCATCGCATTGCGTCCAATAGACAACTAACGGGAGTATTCGATCTTGTATTGGATTGGTGTACAGCGCATTGTAAAAATATTCGAATAGATACTCATCAAGATAATCGGCGGATGATCCATCTAATAGAGAAAGCTGGATTTTCTCGCTGCGGCATTATCTACACCCGAGATCATTCTCCACGTATCGCCTATCAAATGATAGTCTCTACGTAGTATGCGCTTTTGTCGTTGTGGGCGGGGGACTTGCTTACTTTTTTCTCGCTGTAAACGAGAATCCCTTTTGTATCTTATTCTTAAAGAATCCGAGAACAATATAGTACACACCCATTGCGCAAAGCGCGATGGTGCCTGCTAGTTCTTCTTTCATAAATTCGTTGAGCACTAAAACACTGCCGAGAAGCACTACAAAGGGCAAAATATAAGCCAAGAAAATAGCTTTCCAACCTATCTTTTCTGCTACTAGTACCTCTGCCTCATCACCAATAGCCAATAGCCCGTCACTCACTGCATCTATCTCTTTTTCCACACTCTCAGCACTCGCACACATGGCTTTTGCCTTGCATGAAGCACAAGCACTGGTCTGTACAATGCGTACACGCACCGTACCATCGCCATTAACGGCTATTACTATTCCATCATGTTTGATCATTTGTGTAATATCTTCTAAAGTTATTACTTCAACTTTGTCATATAATATAAGTCCGTCTTCTCTCCTGCTAGAATCTTTTGCAAATCACGCAAAATGCGCTCAGGATGAACAACTCCCGATTCCCAAAAATCATTGGCACCACTTGGAGTGGTACGACGCAAGAAATTATACACTTCGCCGTTTTGATATGAACGGAACCACGTGTGCTTTTTGTCTATAGCCGCTAACTCTTGTAGCGAACGAGCATCACAGCCGACCCATACATCAGCCTCACAAAATGCCTCTATTGATTGTTCCATATTCAAAGGGAGTGAGGATGTAGAAAGGTCATTGGCATATTTATATTCAGCACCTGCATCGCGGAACAATGTACCCATAAATGTTCCACCTGCTGGCACGTACCAAGTACCGCGGAAAGACATTCCTGACATGATACTACGAGAAGATGATTCATCCACTGATTGACGATAGGTGATATAGTCTTGTCGTACTGAGTTGAATATAGTATCAGCCTTGTCGATACATCCCGTTAAGGCACCAAATACTCGTATCCATTCAGCACGAGCTAAAGGTGAACTCTCCATCCATTCATGGCAATAGAAAACCGGTATGCCTAAAGCCTCAATCTGCTTAGCTCGATCATCTTGTTGAGCATAGGTGCTCATTATCACTACATCGGGTTGGCACATCAGCAGTGCCTCTATATTCAGCTGTATATCCGTTCCGATATTGGTGATACGTTGGCGCTCTTCATCCGTTAAAGAGTAGATGAGTGATGGGTCGCATACACCCACAATTTTGTCCTTCATTCCTAGCTCATATAAGAATCCTACATGTGTAGCTGAAGTGCAGACAATACGCTGGTATTTAGCCGTATGGCGTGGACACTGTACTTGAGACATCACCTGTCCTTTTTCCCAAGGCGAGTAGACCGTTACAGTAACATGACTGTCGGTCATATCTATCTGAAAACCTGTTGATTCGTCGGATATGACCAAGGGGGTGTCCTTCTTACATCCTACGAATAGGCATGCGAGCAAACATAATATGAAATACAGTCTGTTCAAATCTAGAAATGCTTGAGGTTTATTCTTATCTCACATTTGTTCGAACGATCGCTTCGAGCGCATTGTTGTCAATATTATTAAATAATTTCTAGTTTGCTACCAGGGAAGTAGTGCGCCAAGATTTGCTCGTAGGTATAACCCTTGGCAGCCATCACTGCGGCACCGATTTGACACAAACCGACACCATGTCCCCATCCTGCACCTGTCAAGATGAAGTCGCCAGTTTCGTTGCGGTCAACCACAAAAGCACTACTGTACAAGTGGCTCTTGCTCAACCATTTGCGGATCTCCAACTCTTTACCAATCACCATAGTACGCTTGCTGCCCACGATCTGCATCTCGTACAAACGAGCAGATGGACCGCGCTTGATAGGCACGAGGTCTAGTATCTCGCCGAAGTCGATACCTGAGCGCTCACGGATGATATCACTTAATTCCTCTTTGGTGTATTGTACGGTCCAGCGGTAGAAATCTTTGGTCTCTTGGTCGTAGTTATTCAATACTTGGCTGAGGATGGCGTGATCGTTGGTGTTGCAATAGGCAGGAGGTGCAGTACGGATGAACTCTTGTGCGTTCTCCTCAATGGTCAAATCAGGGAGTGGAGTGCCGATCTCATCGCGAACAGCTTCGAGGTAGTCGTAGTGCTCGTTTGCCCATGCATTCTCAAACACTTCAGTGGCACCACCGCAAGCCTTGTAGAAGCGTGCATCGCATACCTTGCCGTCATACATTAGGACTTGTCCGCGGGTCGCGTCGATCGCTTTTTGCACATTGGCAGCCGCCTCTGGGTGTTCATCACGACGGGTGATACCTTCGTAGCGTTGGCAGTGGTCATCTGCACATACATCAAATCCCTCGTGCGCATCTCTCTCGTACCAAATCACATGGCGATCTGGATTGCTCAAATCAGGCTTATCAGTGCTTGTTGATGGACTGATGATAGGGCGCAAAACCCAACTGCGGGAGATAACGGCGTGTGCCTTTAATAGCTCCAAAGAAGAGGTAGCAGACATCTCAGAGGTGATAACAGAACTGAGGTAGTCTTCCACATCAAGACGGTTGATAGCGGTTTGTGTGCCATCTGCGTTGTCGCGTATTTCGAGTGTACCTTCAAACTCTTGGTCCTCGAGGCGGTCCCAGTGGAAACCGATGCCGATACGAACATTCTTCAAGAGGAAAGTAGGATGTTCTGGAGTGGAGTGAGGTCCAGGAATAACGGCCTCAATCTTTGGGGCGGTCATTACGCCCACTGCAATTTGGTGTTTCATGCGTGTATAGTTTTTGTTGTTATTTGCTTTCGTCGTCCCACGGATTTCACGGATGAAACACGGATTAAGATATCAGTGTTAATCTGTGTTCTCAGTGGGAATGTTATTATTGTTCTACTTCGCCTTTCCATGAATTGAAGCCCGTGTTGAGTTCTACGACTTGGTAGCCGTGTTGGGCGAGTTGCATGGCGGCATTTTTGCTTCTTCTTCCTGAACGGCAGTAGAGGGCGATGGTTTTATCTTTAGGAAGCAGTTGTTCTGCTTTCTGCATAAAGTCGGCTTGCGTTACATCTATAAGTAACGCATTAGGGATATGCCCTTGCGCATATTCGTTGGCTGTTCTGACATCTAAGCGCACAACGGTGGTATCTTCAATGATCTGCGCAAAAGTATCTGCATCCACCGAGCGGAAGTTAGCTGCTTTACAGCCCAAAAAACTCATCAGACAAAGTAGGAAAGGGAAGGGTTTCATGATGTTATGGTAGTTATTCGTTTTTATTTGAGTAGGATATATGCAAGACTGGCGGCGCTGATGATGATCCATAGCAGGATACCTTGCAGCAAGGGGCGGATGCCAACGGATTTGATGACATCTACGGATAGGGAAGCACCGATAAAGAACATTGTGATGATAAGTCCTTTGCGTGCGATGCCCGCGATGAACTTACCTATTTGTGGGAAGTCCGCCAAAAGGTAGGTGTTGATAAGCATTGCCACAATAAAGAACAAGATAAACCATGGAATACTGATTTTCTTGCCTTCGCTGCGGAAGATGACCGATGTGACTAATGCCAATGGGATAATCCACAATGCACGAGTGAGTTTGATGGTTGTAGCCACTTGCAGGGCTTCTTCGCCGTAAGCGGCTCCTGCACCGACTACGGAACTGGTGTCATGGATAGCGATAGCAGCCCATGTGCCGAAGTCCTGTTGGTTCAAGCCTAACCAATGCCCCAAGACGGGGAAGAGGAATAGCCCAATGGCGTTAAGGATAAAAATGGTAGCCAATGCCATGGACATATCGGTATCTTTGGCCTTGATGATAGGTCCTACAGCCGCAATAGCACTACCGCCACAGATAGCTGTGCCCGAACTAATGAGGTATGAGGTGTTGCGGTTGAGCTTCAGTATTTTACAGCCAATAAACATACCAATAAGCAAGGTGCCGATGACCGATATAATCGTAAATAGCATTCCCTCTTTACCCGAGGCGAGTGAGGCTTGAAGGTTCATTCCAAAGCCCAAACCGATGACGGAGTATTGGAGGAGTTTCTTAGATACGTTCTTGTTGAAAGTAGGGTAGGCTTGTCCGCAAAGCAGGGCAAAGACTAAGCCAATAAACAGCACCACAGGTGGAGTTACCCACGTCGCAAGGAAACGGAGCGCGGGGATATAATCGCAAAGCAGACACAGTGTGATAATGGATAGTAGAGCTATATATATATGACGGTTGTATTTACGGAGCATGGGGGAATTATGAATTATACATCTTAGGAAAAGACTTATGAAAATGTTTTCATTTTTTTGTAAATCAGTCTATTTTGTATTGAGTTTAATTGTGATTTTTGTTGGATATATTCGCCAATTGCGATTTTTTTTGCAGTGCTTGTACAATTTGTCAGTTGCGACTGACAAATTAACATCTATGATACCCCATTGCTCATTGGTATTTGCTATTTATTTCTATGTTTGTTATTGTCTTTTTGCAAAAAAATGATTTGTATGAAAAAGTTATCCCCACTTATAGTTTTTAATTAATTCTTGTAATTCTTCATAGTCTTTTAGTTTCGTTTTTTGTAATTTCAGAGAAAGTCCTCCAATATTCAAAAATGATATTTTTTCTACATCTTGTATAATATTCTTTATTGATTGTAGAGTAATAATATCTTCTCCTAATACATAAACACAAGTTATTGCATCAGATATGTCAAGTTCTTGGCATTCCTTACTTATTAAACGATATTCGTTTTCGTATTTCCAGTGCCAATGTTTGGTAAAAAAAAGATTATTCCTATTTTCTACTACAAACAAATTGGCTGCATTTTCCAATTCAGCATTAACTCCGCAGACATGCGTAGGTAGTATATTTGTTCTATATGAAACTTTCTTTCTGAATACCTTATAACCCTTAGGAAACTTAATCTTTGAACTATCAATTTCTATACAAACACCACTTCGTTGATGGTCTCTTGCATATTGTCCCCATAACATAGGAGAAGCGAAGCCTTCACATCTCTTAGTTCCTAGAGAGAAACTTATTTGTCGATATTGTTCAATCTCTTTAAAAACCTCTTGAGAGAATTTTTTTAATACTCCTAAAGGATATTTCTTACCATTGTATTCTTTACTCTGTTGAGAATAGTGGTAAATTTTCTCTCTTTCGTATATATCGTTACAATTCGTCCATGTCGAAAACTTTAGTTTTTGTTGTATCCAGATTGAACAAAAATTGGCGAAAGTAGTATAATGATACAATTTCATCTATTGATTCGGTGTGGTATTATTTGATTCCGAAAAAATAACTTAAGGGGGTGAATTTTTACTCAGTATGTGTTAAGCTTTTGTTCTATTTTTCGGATTTCCTTAATGTGTAGGGGCATATATGTCAACTATTTCTGCCCAACGTGGAAAGCTTAGTTTTTTTTCATAGAACTTTTCGTAACTAGCCGTTATGCGTTGTCGCCAACTTGGAGCATCCGCATGTGTTTCACGATTTTGATAAATAGTCTCTTCAATGGCAGCTAAGAAATGTGCTTCAGATTCAAAGATAGGAAACCTCGTAGCTTTACCATACCATTTTGCAGGTCGTATTTTGTGAACCATTCCTTGTTTGATTTGAAGATTCAGAGGCCATACTACTTCATGCCCTTTTTTTCCTGATTTCATAGCACGTGAAATTTCCCATACCTTCTTAATCCAAACATGTTTGATTGTAACATCACCATTTTCATTCATTTCGTAACCGAAAATCAGATATGTCACATCAAGCATCCAAGGTTTTTGTGCAATTTCTTGCTCATACATTCTAAAATCTGCAATATCAAATCCTGGTGATGCCTTATAATTGAACGCTTTTATTTCCATGAGGTTATGTCGCTTATCATCAGGATCGAGATAAAAATCAGGTGGCATTTGAGTGTTATCGTTCAGAGCATACTCTACATTATTCTTTTTAAGCCATCCTTCTACCCATTCCTGCATGATATTACCAACAACATCGCGTTGGCGCACAATAATTTCTATGTTGGCTAGATTAAATGTGATTTGACCTTTTGATGATAGAATTTTATCATCATTAATCAGTTTGTCATAGACTTGTTGGGCTGTTAACTTCATACATTTAATAATTAAGAGTTTCTAATAATCTTCCAGCAACAGCTTTAATAACTGGTACTGCTACCGTATTTCCTAACAAATCAAATCCCTCTCTTTGAGAAATGTCAAATTTGAAGTCTTCAGGATAGCCAAATAGTCGCAACCCTTCTCTATGGGTTAAACATCTTAAGACACCATTGTCAAGGACATATAATTTATTCATGTCCATTGCAACGAGTGTGGGCGCTATATCATTAGGATCTAAAATTTTACTAATTTCAAAACTTAATTTTCCTGCTACAATATTATATCCTTTAGGTTTCGTTGTGTCGTATTCTCTTCTTGTCACCTCTTGTCCATTAGTGTTTTTAGAAATGACTTTTTTCTTAGGATGTTCATATACTAAATAACCCAACTGTACAAGGTTATTGAGGCGATCTGCTAAATTTTTATCTTGTGCGAATGATTGTATCATCTGGAGCGTCAATGGCATACCATCCATCCAATCAATACCATATTGCTCTGCCCATTGATGTTTCCGCCTTTCTGTAAGTATTTTGTTCAATAATTGTCTATCTTCTGCGGAGATTTCCCCCTTTAGACCGATATCCCAGCTATGTATATTATTTTGTCCTCCTCTTTTATCTTTAATAGATTTTCCATACAATTCCTTATCGGAGAAATGTTGCAGTAGTTTATTTGCAAAAGTGGAGTTAGAAGCTTTAACGCCTTGTTCAAATATATCACTTAATTTTGAACTACTTTTCTGAAAATCTAGAAGAGAGACAGATGCTTTTTGTGAACCTACTATATAAATCCTTTTTCTATCTTGTGGTATACCAAAATCTTTAGCATTTAATACTCGATAAGAAACATGGTATCCAGCATCTAATAAATGATGAATTATAGTTTCAAGAGTCTTTCCTTTATCATGATTTACTAATCCCTCAACGTTCTCTAAAATGAATCCCTTGGGCTTTTTGGCTAATATTATGCGCTCTACTTCAAAGAATAAAGTACCACGGGTATCTGCAAAACCTTCTCGTTTTCCTGCGCTACTGAACGCTTGACATGGAAATCCTGCGCAAAGAATATCAAAATCAGGAATTAGATTTGCATCAATTGAACATATATCGCCATAAATAATCTCATCAGGATGATTTTGCTGAAGAATTTTGATTGCAGCTGGCTTTATTTCAGATGTAAATACACACTCTGTCTGCATGCCTAATTCTTGACATGCCAACTCAAGTCCTTTGCGAATGCCACCCATTCCTGCAAATAGGTCTATGAAACGTACTTTAGATATCATAGTCTTAATTTCATTGTGCAAAGGTACTACTTTTTTTTGAGATAAACAAATGTTTGGTGATTTTTGTATAGAAGAAGGTGTAATATAAGTACATGGACTCTCCGTTTGTGTGAGATAGCCAAATTCTGCAAAAGGGATAAATAATGATTGAGCAGTAGCCATAAGTGTAGTTTTTAGGAGTTAAACATACGGTTTTTGTGAATTCGGGTGCAAAGGTAGTGTGTCAAACTGCTAAAACTTGTCAGTATGTGAAGAAGAATACACTTTTTTTGCGGAAAAGTGCATTTTTTGTGTTTATTGGGTGTGAAACGCAATAAAAAATGAGCAGGAAATGCGCAACAAGGAGTAAATCTTTTTAGGAATGGTGTAAACCTTTTCAGGAAAATAGTCAATAGTTTTAGGATATGGGTCAACCTTTTTAGGAATAGGGACAACTTTATTAGGTTCTCAATCTTAAGAAAAGTGCTTCTTTATTCATAAGGTGTTCTGTCGGAGTTCGCTCGGTCGTCTCCCGCTCGTCGGTCGGTAAAATTAGGTAAGGTATAAGAGAGGTGAAAGAGACGACAATCTTAACAAAACGCACATTTTGTGATTTGGCGTTCTTAGGTTCATCCTTGGTTCGTCCTTGGTTCTTCCTTGGTCTTTTACCCGAGAGGAATAGGGAAGGTACAACGGGAAGGAATCTTAAGAAATGTACGCAAATTGATTATCCTACTCGCAGCAAACTGCTCGAGAAATCTAAACAATCTAAACTAAATACAGAGTACTCCGTAATGAATTGCTACCGCTCCTCATTTCGCTAGCGAAACTTGTGCGCTGAATCTTCTGTAAATACCAAAGATAATGAATTGTTGTGTGAGCGAAATAAAAAAATCTAAACTATTTCGTCTGCCACTTCGCTAATGATGTTGCGGAGTTTGGATGGGGTGAGGCGATCGAAACTCTCACGGTTGGCTACAATGCCAATACCGCCCATCTCTACAGTCGCAGGAGAGAAAAGTATACGCTCTTCTTCTGGAGCGAAGAAACACTGAGGGCGGGATTCTTTTCGGAAGAAGATGACGGTATGGAACATACCGTTGTGTAGGGTTGTGTAGTGTTGTGTAGAGTGGTGTAGCGTTGTATTTTCAGCAGACAATTCTACACTATTCTGCACCATGCTACACGATTCTACACTATCGCCATTTGGCGATGGCGTGTACCACGAAACGATATTCCAACGAGGTTCGTATTCTTCGGCGTGAGAGGCGCCTGCGGTCAATGAACCTGTTTGGCTGGCTTCCTCGGGGATAGTGCCAATGGCGAGGACTTTCTTAACGGCTGCTAAGTGGGTTTGTAGATCCACTTCTTGCACCAAGATTGCGTTGGCGTAGTTGGTGGAGAAATGATCTTCTATCGGGAGGCTGTGGCGAGGCACAGCTTGGAAATGCATATGGTCGGGGGCACTAGCTCCACACATAGGACCGTTGTAGAAAATGGTCATCTCGGGCAGTTCCTTTGCCAAGTGCAGCATAGACTCAAGGTGAGGCAATAGTTCTTGGCGTTCGTGCACGGACGACGAAACGGTGAAGTGCGGAGAGAAAATAGGGAAGGGGTTCACACGAATATAATAGGTGTGCCCAGTAGGTGAATCCCAGTTGTGGGTGAGTTGGTGCTCCTCTACGCCATCGGGGCATAGGAAACATGCTCGTTTTTGCAAGGCTTCGGGGCTGACATCTGCCATAACGCTTCGCACACGAGCGGGGTTGAAAAACAATTTAGCGGGGAAGCCGTCGATAGTCATATCTTTGACTTCGACCTGAGATAAGGCTTGGTAATTAACGAATGCTCTCCCGTGAGAAGCAAGCTCACGGGAGAACATGTCGGATATTTGTTTGAACAAGTTCATAATAGATCGGGCTTGCGCCCTGTTAGACCACTGCGTTGTTAGATCATTGCATTGTTAGACCGCCGCTTTGCGGCTGTGGGATACTAGAAATCTAACATCTAACAGCGACTAGGTTGCGGTCTAATATCTAATAGCGAAGCGTTCTTATTACTTACCTTCGTTCATTTGGATACGTGCCTTCAACTCCCATGTACGGATACGATCTTTGTACAAGTGGTTGTTGTTCATGGTCACGATATCGCAGTTAGCATCAGAGTTGTCATCCCAACGACGGCAGTTATACACTACGTCATAGATACGACCGATTTGATACTCGCGGCTTACACGCAAACCTACTGCATAGTCCTCACCATACTTGGTAGTTGGGAAGTTGATAGTGCGGAGCATTGGGGTATAGAAACCACGTGGTGCGCCAAGACCGTGGATACGGAGAGCATTGTTGCGACCGTTGTCTGGTGTCCACTCTTTGTGGTCGATTACTCCAGGAGGAATGAGGTTACCGTCAAAGTCGGTCAATTGGTATGTTCCAACTACCATTGCGCAGTTTTGCTCGTGGAAAGCGTCGATGAACTTTTGTACGGTGTTCTCATCGAAGTAAGTATCGTCAGAGTCCAATTGGATAGCGAAGCGACCGCATTTCTCGTGGTGGAGCGCTACGTTCCAGTTACCACCGATAGCGTGCCAAGTCTTATCTTGAGCGATATAGGTGAGGTTGTCGTGACCCTCAGCAACGATGCTCTTGATTACATCTACAGAACCATCCTCAGAGTTGTCGTCAACAACGATTACGTTGAACTTATAAGGAGCCTTAACTACTTGGCTGAGCGCGCTCTTGATAGCGGTACCGATGGTACGAACGCGGTTCTTACATGGGATAACCACAGTAGCGTCATACTCAAAGCCCTCGCAGTTGAGATCTACATCCTTAAAGCCAGGAGCGAGGTAACCGTTGATATCTTTGAGGTGTTGGGTAGCAGCTTGCTCCATCTCGATTTGTACGCCACGGTTCTTAGGATCTACATAGTCGAAGTTCTTCTCGCCAGTGGTACGGTTGTCGAGCTCTACATCGTAATAGAGGTACTCGTTGATGTGCTCCAAAGCGCCCTTTTGGCTAACTTTGAGGCGGAGGTCATAGAGACCAGCGTATTGATAATCTACATCCATGCGAGCAACAGCCTCTTTGATAGCGCTAGTGCGATAGAAGAGCACTGAACCGAACTCAAAGTCGTCGCGGATAGAACCCAATTGGTAGTCGATAACAGGAGCGTTGGTGCGAACCTCACCTACTTGGTTGAAGTGGTCTGCGTAAACCATAGCTGCCTTGGTGTCCTCGATAAGTGCCTCCATACGCTCAAGTGCGAAGAGAACGAATGAGAGGGTGGTGTACTTGGTGTAAATCAAAGTGTACTCGGTGTTAGCCTTCTCAGCGATCTCGCGAACAGTTGCTGTTGAGCGGATGTCACCGTGCAAGAAATGAATGTCTGCTACGAGCTCTTGAGCCTTCAAGTTAGCCACGGTAGCTTGTACTTGTTCCTCACTTTGGAAAGGAATAAAACATGTGATATTTTTCATAAATTTTAATAAATAAAATGATTATTTTCAATCTTTTGTCTTTCGCTATCCCTAGCGCAAAGGTAGTGCGAGGGTAGCAAAATGACGGTATAAAAGTCGGAGGGCAATCCTTGTTAAAAAATATTAAAGGATATGGTATTGTACGAATGCCTCAATAGCCTCATACTCAGCCAAGCCGAGGTCAGAGTACATTTTCGCTGTGTCGTGGTTGCGGTCCTCTGCGCGTTGCCAGAACAAACGCTCATCGTCGCCCAAGAATGGAGCAGACTCCATTTGGCTAGCGTGGCGGAGGATAGCGTTGCGCTTAGAGCGAAGCTCCTCTGGAGACATTGGCACAGCCATCTCTACGAGGTCGAGCTCCCATTCCATCCATGCACCACGGTACATCCATATGCGGCAATCTTTCAACCACTCATCCCAAGCAGCGGTGTGCTTGAGTTCATCGAGAGCTGCGAGCACAGCGTCAAGACATACACGGTGTGTGCCGTGAGGGTCAGCGAGGTCGCCAGCAGCGAAGATTTGTTGTGGTTTAACGTCCTCAAGGAGAGCTTTTACGATGTCTACGTCAGCTTGTGAGAGAGGACCTTTTTTGATGGTACCTGTCTCGTAGAATGGCAAGTTGAGGAAGTGAATATTCTCAGTAGGGAGACCCATATAGCGGCAAGCTGCGGTAGCCTCACCACGGCGGATAAGCGCCTTGAGGTTGAGGATCTCGCGGGTGTCGTTGTCGCCCACCTTCTCGTTCTTGAAGAAGTTCATATACTCATCGTACTTAGCCTCAATAACGTTATCGCCAGGGATAAGCATTTGCTTGTAGCCCTTCATAAAGTCCATGAAACGTACTACCTCCTCGTCGCAAACAGCGATACAACCGCTAGTCTCATAAGCCACATGTACGTTATGACCTTGCTTGATGAGGCGTTGGAAGGTACCACCCATTGAGATGACGTCATCATCTGGGTGAGGAGAGAAGATTACAATATCTTTTGGGAATGGTTTAGCGCGCTCTGGGCGGTTGGTATCGTCTGCATTAGGTTTGCCACCTGGCCATCCTGTGATGGTGTGTTGGAGGTCGTTGAAGACCTTGATATTGCAGTTGTATGCAGAGTCATATTTGGTGATAAGCTCGCTGAGACCGAAATCGTTATAGTCTTTATTGGTGAGCTTAAGAATAGGCTTCTTGGTTTGCTCACAGAGCCATACTACGGCGCGGCGAACAAGTTGGTCAGTCCACTCGCAGTTGGTTACTTTCCATGGGTGGTTGATACGAGTGAGTTTGCCTGCAGCCTCAAGGTCAATAACGAATGAAGCGTTTTTGTGCAATTGCAAGTAAGAAGCTGGGCAAGTAGCGTTAGCAACTTCCTCAATAGCTTGTTTCACGATGCTTGCTTTGTGTTGACCGAAAGCAAGAAGAATAACCTCTTTTGCTTGAAGGATAGTGTCAATACCCAAAGTAATTGCGCATGTAGGCACTTGGGTCGCGTGACCGAACAAAGATTTCGCATCCATGCGGGAATTGCTATCCATGATCACAAGGCGAGTAGATGAGTTAGGTTGCGTACCTGGCTCGTTTACAGCGATATTACCGCATTGACCGATACCCAAAACTTGGATATCAATACCACCAGCCTCTACAATCGCTTTTTCGTACTCCTCGCAGAAAGTGAACACGGTCTCCTTTGGTAGATCACCTGGGAAAGTGTGTACGTTCTCAGGGAGAATATCTACTTGATCGAGCAATTGGCTTTGGATTTGGGCCATGCTACCAAGATGTGCATCAGCAAGTGGGTAGAATTCATATGAACCGAAAACGACAACGTTCTTGAAACTCAAACCCTCCTCTTTGTGAAGGCGAACGAGTTCTACGAACAAGTCGCGCATTGAACGACCTGAAGCCAATGACAATACGGTTTTTTGACCGTTAGCTTCGCGGCGGTTGATGAGTTTAGCAATACGTGCTGCTACGGCAGCGATACCCTCTTGTGGTTTCTCTACGATAGTTGTGTTAACATGCTCCATGCGGGTAACGCGAGATAGCTCGTAAGCATCCGCAGGGCGATACAATTTCTCTTCGATTTTGCTTAGAGAAATCATTTGGCTAAGATTATTTCTCATAAATTCTTTATGTTGTATTTTTTTACTTCTATTTCCCGTTTAACTGTTTAACCGTCTAACCAGCTAACCGATACCGTACGACCCAATAATCCACACTAAATCGAGTGCAAAGTTACATCTAATTTTCAAATTATGCAAACGGTTGCGAAAAAAAAGTGAAATAAAATATTTTTATATGTTTTACAACATAAAAGGCGCAATATCCCTTGCGCGTGTGAAAAAAAATATGTACCTTTGCAAGCTAATTTATGTGTAGCAGCTAATTTTTGACAAAAAACAACTTAAATAAATTTAAAAATTATGATTTTAATTGCAGATTCAGGCTCAACCAAGACTCATTGGTGCTTAATGGCGGCTAATGGTCATTGCAGTGAGTATTTTACAGATGGTATCAATCCATTCCAACAAACATCTGACGCTATCAAGAATAGTATCAATAACCAATTGTTGCCAAAAATGGCAAGTGAGATGTGGGCTGGCAAGATTACTGGTGTTTATTTCTATGGTGCGGGTTGTACTCCAGAGAAAATTCCAGTAGTTGTATATGCTTTGGAAGATATCTTCAAGGGTGCTAAGATTGAGGTTTATTCTGATATGGTAGGTGCTGCTTGTGGCTTGCTTGGCGAGGAGACTGGTGTGGCTTGTATCTTGGGAACAGGAGCTAACTCTTGCCTTTGGAATGGTAAGGAGATTGAGAAGAATGTTCCTGCTCTTGGTTTTATTCTTGGTGACGAAGGTAGTGGCGCCGTACTTGGTAAACGTCTTGTAGCTGATCTTTTGAAAAACCAACTTAGTGATGAGCTCAAAGAGAAATTTTTGACTCAATATGGTATCACTGCTGCGGATGTAATTGAGAATGTATACCGCAAACCTTTCCCTAATCGTTACTTGGCTTCATTGAGCAAGTTCTGCTCAGAAAATATGGATAATCCATTGATTGCACAACTCGTTTACGATCACTTTGATTATTTTGCTAAGCGCATTTTGCCACAATATCCTGCTCTTCCAGTAGGCTTTATCGGTTCAATCGCTTACTATTACCAAGATGTGTTGAAGAAAGTGTTGGCTGACAATGGCTTCCAAGTAGGTAAGATTCTTCAAGGTCCTATGGAGGGCTTGAAGGAGTACCACAAGAAAGATGTCGTTCCTACCATGTAATAACCCTATTTTCTCTCTCTGTATTTTACGGGTTCGTGATGGGTTCATACCGAAGGAGCTTCGTAGGAACTCTGAGAGAAAAGAAATGAAAAATACTGCAAAATTATGGCTTTTACAAAAGTTACAGAACAAAGTTCATTGCACGACAATCTAGACCAAAAATCTGTTGGTCAATTGCTCGTAGAGATGAATGAGGAGGATCAAAAGGTAGCTTTGGCTGTCAAGGAGTGTATTCCTCAAATCGAGAAACTTGTAGAGGGTATCGTGGAGCGCATGAAACAAGGCGGTCGTATCTTCTATATGGGTGCAGGTACTAGTGGTCGTCTTGGCGTGTTGGATGCAAGTGAGATTCCTCCTACATTTGGTATGCCACCATCATTCGTGATTGGTCTTATCGCGGGTGGTGACCATGCGTTGCGTAACCCAGTCGAGAACGCGGAAGATGATCCAGAGAAGTCTTGGAAAGAGCTTTTGGATCATAATATTACTACTCTTGATACTGTGGTAGGTATCGCAGCATCAGGTACTACTCCTTATGTTATAGGTGCGCTCGAGCGCGCACGCGAGTTCGGCTGTTTGACAGCTTCTGTATCTTGTAACCCAGGTTCACCTGTAGGTCAAGTGGCTGAGATTGCTATTGAGCCAATGGTTGGTCCTGAGTTTGTGACAGGTTCTACTCGTCTTAAATCAGGTACTGCACAAAAACTCGTTTGCAACATGATTACCACCATTACCATGATCAAGATGGGTCGTGTGAAAGGTAACAAGATGGTGAATATGCAACTTTCTAACAAGAAGTTGGTGGATCGTGGTACCCGTATGCTCGTTGAAGAGTTGGGTCTTGAGTATGATAAAGCTAAGGACTTGCTCTTGCTCCATGGTAGCGTGAAGAAGGCTATGGATGCTTATCGCGAGAATAAATAAGACGAAATCAATAAAGATAATAAATTATTTAATATCTGATATTTATGAAGAAAATACTCTTTGTGTTGACTTGCTTGTTCTGCTCAGTCGCTATGATGGCTAGCATTAAAGTAACAGGTACAGTCATTTCTGCGGAGGACGGACTTCCTGTAATTGGTGCATCCGTTCTTGAGAAAGGAACATCAAACGGTACTATTACTGACTTTGATGGTATTTACGAGCTGACAGTATCTGATAAGGCTGTCTTGGTGTTTAGTTATGTAGGTTTGGCTTCTCAAGAGGTTAAGGTTACTGGTCCTAAACATGATGTGACTCTTAAGGCTGACGCTATCGCGATGGAAGAAGTCGTGGTAACTGCTATGGGTGTGGTTCAAGAGAAAAAACGCTTGAACTTTGCTGTGCAAAACATTGGTGGTGAAGCGTTGACCGAAAATAAGAGTTCTAACTTCGTTAACTCACTCCAAGGTAAGATTGCGGGTGTGTCTGTAACCAATGCGGGTGGTTCTCCTAACTCAGGTAGCCAAATTATTATCCGTGGTATCTCTTCTGTGAACACTAGCCAAAGTAACGAGCCTCTCTTCATTCTTGATGGTGTGGCTATTTCTGGTGGTGGTTCTACTGCTGCTGATATCAACCCTAACGATATTGAGAATATTACCGTATTGAAGGGTGCTGCGGCTGCTGCGCTTTATGGTCAAGATGCTGCTAACGGTGTCATCATGATTACTACCAAACAAGGTGAGGCTGGTAAGATCAAAGTGCAAGCTAATGGTAGCTGGCAATGGGATCAAGCAACTCGTCTTCCAAAACTTCAACAAACTTATGGCCCTGGTGCACAAGGTTTCTACAAAGATAAAACCTCTGGCGGTTGGGGACCTATGCTTGGCGAGAACGATGTAATTTACGATAACATCGGCAACTACATCAAGACTGGTTTCTACCACAAGTATGATTTCTCTGTTAACGGTGGTAGCGAGAAATTCCAAGCATATGCCTCTGCTAACTGGTCTAATGCAGAAGGTATCACTCCTGAGGATTATAAGACACGCTTCGGTGCTCTCATCAAAGCATCTTTTACTCCTGCTAAATGGGTGACTTTCCAAATGGGTATCAATATTACTGATACTAAGTCACGTTCAACTAGTGGTATAAGCTCTGTTTACGGATGGCCTATTAATAATGATATTACTGATTACAAGCACGATAATGGTCTACCTACTCACCGCTATTGGAGTGATGTAGATAAGACAGCTTCACCTATTAGTCCGCTCTATAGTATCTATGAGGATGATGGTATTGCTAAGAAAACTCGTAACGTGATCAATGGTAGCGTTACCTTCAAACCAATCAAGAACCTCCAAATCGTTGGTCGTGTAAGTTATGACGTTAGCCACTCTTCTTCCGACAGCTACGGCGTTCCACGTTGGGACGATAGCAATGTAGTTCCTGCGGTTACTCAACCTCAAGGTGATATTCCTGCAGATTATGCTACTGCAGCTGCTGGAACATATCCTGATTGGGATAAATATTATGAGTATCTAGCTTGGAGAACTTCTACTTCAGCGGATCAAACATTCCCATTGCTCGGTTTGACAGGTGGTTATATGCATCCAGACAACTACCTATTGACTAGTGATGATATTACTAACATGAGTAAATCTGCTCTTGGTTATTACTCAGCTTCAATGAGCCGTAGCCAACTCTTCACTGCAGGTGCTAATATAACCTATAAGGTAGAACTTCCTAAGGATTTCTCTCTTGACCTTATGGCAGGTACCGAGTTGAAGATGTCTGAGGGTTACTCAATGTCTAACTACGGAGAGGACTTCATCATCCCTGGTACATATAGCCTCTCTAACACCAACCGTGATTATATGGAACTTTCTGACCGTACAGTAGGTCACAGTGGTATTCGCCGCTTCGGTTACTTCGGTGAGATTCGTGCAGACTACAAAGGTCTTGCTTCTCTCTCTGTAACAGGTCGTTGGGACTGGTCTTCTACTATCAATAACAACCCATTCTTCTATCCTTCTATTACCGGTGGTATCATCCTCTCTGAGTTGATACCTGGTTTGAACGAAACCAAAAACAACTGGTTCTCTTACTGGAAGGTTCGTGGTAACTACGCTGTTGTAGGTAAGGATGCTCCTGCATACCTCTATGACCGTCGATTCAAGCAATTTGGTACTTACCCTGATGGTGGTTACGGTATTGACCCAACCATGTCATCTGCTTCACGCGACCTCATGCCTGAGATGTCTTACTCTTGGGAGATTGGTACTGATATCAAACTCTTTGATAACAAGACCCGTCTTGATGTCGCATACTACTCAACTAAGGTTGACAACCAAATCGTGACTGTACGTGTATCTCCATCATCTGGTTACATTCTCCAAACACGTAACGAGGGTGCTATTCGCAACCATGGTGTTGAGTTTACACTTGATCAAGATATTATGAAGCGTAAAAACTTCAATTGGACGATGGGTCTCAACTTTGGTCTCAACCGTGGTACTGTAGTTAGTCTCCCAGAGGATGTTCATGAGATTACTGGTGCACAATATGGTGATATCTTTACTTCTGCTTACTTAGGTGGTTCTACTACCGCTCTTACCGGTAAGGATTATCAACGTAATGCTGATGGTCAAGTGATCGTTGACGAGAATGGTTATCCAAAGATCAATCCTAATAAGAATGAGTATATTGGTAACCGTGAAGCGAAGTTCCAAGCTGGTCTTAGCTCTAGCATGAATGTCTATGGTGTGCAATTCTCATTCCTCTTCGACGCTCGTGTAGGTGGTGATGTTGTGAACGTAACTGGTCGTAACCTCATTGCTAGCGGTAACCACAGCATCCTTGAGAAATATCGTGGTCGCCAAGTTGTATTCGATGGTGTTGTTGAGACAACTGACGAGGCTGGTAACGTAATCTACGTTCCTAATACCAAGCCTATTACTCTCAACCAGACTACTATCACTAACTACTTCTACAACGTATCTACCAACTTCATTGAGGATGGTTCATATCTTCGTCTCAGTTATGTGACCCTTGGTTATGACTTCGCTAAACTCATGAAGAATCAAAAATTCTTCAAAGGTTTGAAGCTTAACTTCACTTGCAACAACGTGTTCTTGTTGACCAAATATACCGGTACAGATCCTGTCTGCAACGCTTCTACTTCTGCTAAGGGTACTGGTTCTGCTGGTATTGATGATAGTCCAATCCCAAGCACACGTAGCTACAACATCAGCCTTTCGGCTTCCTTCTAACCTAATATAATACAAGGAATATGAAAAAGTTATTTATTATACCTGCTCTTTTAGGAGCGATGTTTCTGACTAGTTGCGATGACTTCTTGGGCGATAACAAGAGCAAGGATTCTGCAATTACTACATCAGTAGACCAAGTGTTGCCTGTAGCTACTTTCTACGCTTCACAAATCTGCTATGATCACGCTGAGTATGGCGTATATATGTGCCAAGCTCTCACTACTGGTGGCAAGAGCCAAACTGGTTCTTATCCATATAGTCAAGGTTGGGAGTTCCTCGGTGTAAACCGTCACCCAATGTGGCGCCGTCACTTCTATGACCTCGGTGCTAACATCAACAAGATGAATGAGATTGCTGAGGAAAAAGGAAACCGCAATGCTATCCTTATTGGACGTACCATCATGCTTATGTCAACCATGATGACTACTGATGCATTTGGTGCTATGCCACTCTCTGAAGTATATAAAAACAACTCACCTAAATACGATTCACAAGCAGAAATTTACGAGTGGATGCATCAAGAGGCAGACGAACTACTCAAACTTTACCAAGATCCAGAGTGGATTAACTGCCCAACTAACCTTCTTATCAACCAAAAGATGGATCGTATCTATGGTGGTGATATGAAGAAGTGGGAGACATTCTGCAAAGGTCTCAAAGCTCGTCTGTTGTTGCGTAAATTGCCTAACTGGGAGAATACTCCTGCAGTATGCCAAGAGATCATTCGCGTAGTTGATGATGCGCTTGCTACATGGGAAGAGCCTCGTTACTACTACCCAGGTGGTGTGACAGAGTCTAACTGCCCTTGGGGACCATATGCTCCAAAGATCAACTCTTGGGAGAGTCGTGATAACCGTCTAGATGAGTCTATTCCTACTACCTTCTTCCTCCATGGTATCCTAGGTGGTATCGATGGTACTTACCAAGTTTCTCGTGGTTATGCTCTTGATCCACGTGCTGCTAAGATCATGGAGCCACGTAACCAACTAACCGGTATGTTGCACCTAGAGAGCAATATCGGTATGGATATCAATAATACTATCGCAGATTTCCCTGATTTGCTTACTCAAAGTACTAAGACCAACCCTTGGACCTCTAATACAGGTTATATCGCCCTCATGACAACAGAGGAGTTGATGTTCATCAAGGCGGAGGCACAATTCTGGGCAAATGATATCAATGGTGCTTATAACACTACAGTTGAAGCTACCAAGGAGAGCATGAAACGTTATGGTATCGAAGAGGCTACTTTGGTTGATCACGCGTTGAACCAATACAAACGTTTCTTCGAAATTAAGCTCCCAGGTGCTGGTCAATTTACTATCGCTGACCTCATGCAACAAAAGTATGTAGCAATGTATCTCCAACCAGAGCAATGGACCGATATGCGTCGTTACAACTATAGTTCATCCCAAAATGGTATTTCATACGCTGCTCCAGGTCAAACTCCTGTGTATGTATATGACGTGAAGAATGTTCACAATGGAACTAACGCACTCTTTGCTAAAGATGCAGCTAACTTCAACAAAACCATTTCTCTCCACCGTCCTTTCAACCTCTATGAGGCATACTGGTGTACTCCAGAGGATTATGGTAAGAATGCAACTCTCTCTCCTAATGCTTGGGTAAACCGTCTCAATGCTGATACTGAGACTGAGACTAAGTACAACAAGAAAGAGCTTGAGAAGAATGATTACTACACCACTAATGCAGCAGGTGAGAAGATTCTTGACTACCGTGTCTTGAAAAGACGTATGATTTGGGCATATAATACCTGTGGTATGGCTATTTCTGCTGACCCAGATATTGAATGGATGTAATTTATATTTAGCACTATTAAATACATTATAATATGAAAACTATATTTAAAACACTAGCACTCGGTTTGTTGCTCGTTTCAGTCGCATCATGTGAGAGACATGATCCATTTGATGAGAATACCATCACCGGTGCTGTAGGACCAGAAACATATTGGACTGTAGAAAGTAGTATGGTAAAAGCAGGCGAGTCTATGGGATTCACCGGACAATATTACTCTACTGTTGCCAAAATTGATCACTCAGAAGTATGGTATGAGTTGTTTGAGAAAGAGGATAAGTTGGTTACAGCTTCTCTCATCAAAGCATTTACATATAGCTATACTAGCAACACTACAAACCAAAAACGTATGTTGCAAACTATCCAATCTTATGCACACTCTGAAGATTTGTGGAGCGATTCTTTGCGTGCTTATGTACTCACTGATAGATTCCCTGTAAGTAATACTCTTGCCCCTATTTCTTGGGTTCAACCTAAAGATCTTGATGGTTTTGATAAAAACTTACATGCGTACTTCGGCGAGAACTTCGCAACAGAGTTCAAAGCAGGTGTAACTGCTAAGATGAACCCTTCAGAGGACGAACGTAACTATGCTGCTTATATGAACGTTCTCCAAGGTTTAAGTCATTTGACAGATACTATTACTACTCCTAATGGCGATCAGATGCCTTATGTTCAATGGATGACAGATTCTACCTTCAATGCGAATACCAATGCTTGGGTGAAAGGATTCAAACAAAATGATACCATTTGGAGTAAAACTCTCTTTGATACCGTTGGTATGAATGTTGAACTTAAATTCAAGACATCAGGCCGTCCTCCAAAACAAGATACTACTTGGTATTATGATACAACTTATCTAACAAAACCTCAGATGGAAAAAGTAAATCATGTATGGCCACAAATCAAGAACGATATCGATAGCGTTTGGAAAAACCACGTTACATTCTATGATTTGATCCTGGGTGCAGATGGTTATTCTATCGAATACCAACGCAGCTACTACATCAATGCAGAGTTGCGTATCTATGATGAGAAGGGTACTTATAGTAAGACCGACTCTAAAGAAATTGGAATTAACTAATATTAACAAGACAAATATATCAATGATATGAAAGCAAATTTTTTGAAAACCCTATTGATTGCACTTTTGCCTATCTGTGCTGTGTCTTGTATTGACAATGTTCCAGAGGAGGAAGTGCTTCCAAGAGATGCTGTTTCTTTCGAATATTATATCGATCAAAATTCTGATTCAACCTACTATTTGGATTTCTATATTGATTCAGATATTACTTTCAAAAATACTTCTCCAGAAACTACTGTTGGCGAGCCTACTTGGGACTTTGGTGATGGTATCGTTATGACCGGTGATGAAGTAACTCACTTCTATGCGAAGGCAGGTACATACAAAGTAAAACTTACTATCGGTGACTTCTCTGCAGAACAATCTATCATGATTGCTCCTATCAAACCTATCGTGAAGGTTAAATTCGCTGATGAGGTTTGTGAGGTACGCAATACCTTGGTTACATTTGATGTAGAGTTGCCTAACCCTAAGAACAAAACTGCTACTTTCTCTTGGACTTTCCCTAAAGATACCAAGAATGAGAATGGTGATGACTATGCAACATTTGAAGGAAAAGGTGTAACTGATCTTCCTGCACCAGTAAAATTCTCTCACGTTGGTTCACAACAAGTACAACTCAATGTGAAATTGGGTGAGGATGATTTGGAACCTACATTCTTGAACGTACAAGTTGCTTACGATAAAGAAGTTCCTACCCTCTACTATGCAGTACAAGGTGGTCGTATTATGGCCCACAAATTGACTGGTGGTCAACAAGCTCCTGATATGAATATCGCTTCTTACGACCTTGGCGTTGCTTCTGGTCAACACCCATTCACCCTCCTCTTCAAGGATTCTCTCCTTTATGTCCTCGATGCAGGTAAACAATTCTACTATGTAAACGACGTAAACGGCGTTTTGGGTGATGGTAAGATCTCTGTAGTGGCTAAAGATGGTAGCAAAGTGCAAACCATGATTACCAATGCTGGTCAAGCTGCATTCGATGACCCATTCTATGGTTGCATTGATGGCGATTTCCTCTATTACGCTAACCGTAACACTGGTATGGTTAAAATGCCTTTAACAGATCGTGACAAAGTATATAGCCTTAGTGAGTATCCTTGGTACGTACAACAAGCAACCCTCGGTTACTACAATAACGGATGGGGTTACGGTACTATCGGTGGTGTGTTTGGCAAAATCAACGGTGTATGGCACTGGACACGTTTCTACAATGGTAACGGTATCTACCGTTTCGTAGATAGCGATATCCTTCCTGCTGCTGTTGCTAAGGGTGATGACACCAACAAACCTAAAGCTGGTATCATGCTCGAGGGTATGGCTCCTAAATCATTCGTTTACACAGCTAAGAGTGCTACTCCAAAGATGTGTGTACACGTTATGGACGCTGGTTACAACGGATTCTACGCTTGTACTTATGACGAACTTGAGGCTGTTGGTACATCTAAGAATGCACTCAAACCTTACGCTGTAACATATGATGGCAAAATGTTCGAGAGTAACACCACTGGTAACCTTCCTGCTGTAGAAGGTTCAGGTTCTGAGGCTGTAGGTATCTGCCAAATGGCTTACGACGAAGTGAACGACTGCGTATACTTTGGTTATCGTAACAATAGTGTGGCTGCAGCTAACTTCCCTCCTACAGGTATCTATTGCTACAACGTAGCTACAGGTCAAGTTACTTGCCTCATCGAAGGCGTTAGCGTATACGGTTTGGCTGTAAACAACAACCCTGCTAAATTGTTCTAATGAAATTCGTAAAACAAATATCTATTCTTGCTCTTGGCTTGTGCATGGCGCTTACGCTCCATGCACAGCCCAAGCGTGAGTTTCGTGGTTCATGGTTGACCACGGTGTGGGCAATCGACTGGCCAAATCCCCATAGCCAAGCAGATGCTGCTGGCCAACTCAAACAACAACAGTACATGCTTTCTCTCATCAAACTACATGAGAAAGCCAACCTTAATGCCATTTTCTTCCAAGTTCGTGGCTTTGCGGATGCTATGTACAAATCTAAATATGAGCCATGGAGTCAATACCTCACAGGTACTCGTGGTGGTGAACCTACCTACGATCCTCTCCAACTAGTTATTGACTCTGCGCACGCACGTGGTATAGAGGTACATGTATGGCTCAATCCTTATCGTTATGCTTCTTCCGATGCTACTTACGGTAAGAATCACCCTCTTGACTATCACAATACCCACCCAGAATGGTTGGTTAAATGTGGTGACATCACTATCCTCAATCCTTCTCTCCCTGAAGTCCGTACTCAAATTTGCAAAGTAGTGGCGGATATTGTGGAGAACTACGATGTGGATGGCGTAATTTTCGACGACTATTTCCATCAATCAGGATACCAAAACTCCTATGATGATGCACAATATAATGCCTACAAGGATACTGCATCTACCGTAATGTCCCGTGCTGACTGGCGCCGTGCGCAAAACAATCTCATGGTACGCATGGTCAATGATACTATCAAGGCAACCAAACCTTGGGTGAAATTCGGTATCGGTCCTGCAGGTGTGGCAGGTAAAGAAAATACTTCTGCTCCTGTATATGGTGTAGAACCTTGTCCTACCCCTTCTAGCGACTGGCAGTACAACCAAATCTATGCGGACCCACTTGCTTGGTACAACGAGAAGACCATTGACTATATGGCTCCTCAAATCTATTGGACCATCAACTCTTGGGCCAACTACGATGTGATTGCTAAATGGTGGTCAGACATGGCGTGCCACTTCAACCGACATATGTATGTCAGTCATACACTCCAAAATCTTGTATCTGACAACAATGTAACTTCAGGTAAGCATAATAAATATGAGATCGGTGCCCAAATCGAACTCAACCGACTCTATGATCGTCAAGATGCTCCAGGTAGTGTATGGTATGGCTTCTCATATGGTATGAGTACCAAAGACTATTTCAACTACATCGAGTCTGATGTTAATACCAATGCGGCTATCGTTCCACAAATGAGTTGGTACTCCACTAATAAGTGTCTATATGTGAGCAACATCACCAAGTCAGGCGACAAACTTACATGGAAAGCACCTCAATCCAACCTTCGTTATGTGGTATATCAAATACCTAAATCCGAGATTGGCAAACCTGGTGTGGCACATTCTAGCAAATATCTCTTGGGAACCACTTATACCAATGAGTTTAACGTAAACAACAAGTTTGCACTAGATGCGTCTATCCCATCTGTTTATGCAGTCGCTGTTCTTGACCGTTTCGGCAATGAATATCCTGCTCGCACCATGGATAATACATCTTGGGGCAAATCTCCTGTGGCTGAGATTGTATATCCTACCAATAATAGTTCTGCCCTCATGCCATGTAATGTGACATGGAAAGCAGTTCAAGGTGCTGACTCTTACTTCTTCCAATTATCTAAGTCTGCGGACTTCTCTGAGATTGACTATGAGTACGAAGTTTCAGAGCCTACTTTCTATTTGGGTAAAATCTATTGGCTTAAATCCGATGGTACATACTACTGGCGCATACGCACACGTAGTATTAATAAGGAAGATTCATTCTCCAAGGTTTATTCTTTCAATGGAACGTACTTCCGTATGCAATCTCCTGCAGAAGGCGATACCTGCGACTTCGTGACTCCAACCTTTGTTTGCGATAGTGTCAATTTTTCAAATGTTCAATATACTTTTGAGATAGCATCTAACGCTAAATTTGACGAAGCATCTATGGTGCATGTGACTACTGTATCCAAACCTCGTTTCACGTTGCCATTCAACCTTTTGGCTTCTCGTGATTATTATGTTCGTGCAACAGCAGCGTTCAATGGTATGGAGGTGATGACTACTAGCGTTAAATTCCGCACCATGGCACAATATGTTCCAGTACCTGTCATTACATGGCCTACCAATGGACTAGATGTTGCGGGAGAAGATATCAAAGTAGTATGGAAGAAACAAGCTTCATCTGGTTTCCAAGTGGAACTCAGTACTTCTAAGACTTTTGCACCACGCAATACTACAAAGATTCGTATTGACGATCCTAATGCTTGGTCTACCACTACTACCCTTAAAAAAGGAACTTGGTATATCCGTGTAATGGCTGCTCAAGAAGGTGGATATACAGATCCTTCTGAAGTAGTACAAATCAATATGGGTGTAGATGGTGGTGTTGACGGATTGGAAGCCCCAACTGCAGTTGAAGACATTACTGTCTCTTCCACTCCAACAAAGATTGTAGAGAACGGACATGTATATATCTTCCGTGATGGCAAACGCTATAACTTACTTGGCAATCACGTACAATAGACGCACTATTCACGCACTATTCACGCACAATAGACGCACAATAATGATATGATTCCTGATAGATAACCGAGGTAGAGGTATCACTAAGAAGTCCAGCAGCCGCGCAGCGGTGGTCTAACAACAAAGTGGTCCAACAGCCGAAGGCGGTCTTTCAGCGAAGCGGTCTTAAAAAATAAACAACACAATTAAATTACTTAACGCAACCGAGGTCCACAGTGGACGTGTCCACACGGATGAGGAAGCAATTTATTAACCAAAAAACAACAAATTTATGAAAAGATTTTCAATCTTTTTTGCAGCTCTTTTTGTAGCTGTATCTTCATTTGCTACCGTTACTTACGAGCTCAACGGTGGTGTGACCAATGATGACAATTGGTTGACTAAAAACGACATGTTCCAAGCATGTATGGCTGAGTGCGGTGTTACCGGTCTTGCTACTTTGGACGAGTTGAAAGCTTCTGCAGATCCATTTACTACTATCTGCGGTAAATTGACTGATGTTACTGGCATGTTGAATGCTGAGAAATGGGACTGGCTTGAGGCTTACATCATTTCTGTTCAAAACGTTGACGCTAATGCTACCACTCTTGTTGAGGGTACTACTTCTGCAGGTTGGCGTTATGCTGTGGCAGCTTTCTTCTTGGAGAGCAAGCGTGGTTCATGGCCTGTTTCTACAGACTTCTCTGTAGCTGGTAAAGTAGACGCTTTCATGCCTGCATGGAAACACGGTTTTGCTAACCCAACTGAGCCAACAGCTGAGTTCGTATTGAACGCTCCTTACCTCGAGGGTAAAACTTTCGACGGTTGGTATGCTGCTGCTGACTTCTCTGGTGAGAAAGTAACTACCGTTAACGCTGAGACAACTGGTACTCTCTACGCTAAGTGGGTTGACTATGTATCTACTATCGCTGAGGTTCGCGCTTTGGCTGATGATACTGAGGCTAAAACTTCTGGTGTTGTTAACTTCGTTTCTGGCAAGAATGTATGGATCCAAGATGCTACAGGTGGTATCCTTGTTTACACATCTGAGACTCCAGCTTGCGAGGTAGGTCAAAAGATTACTGTTAAGGGTAAGAAAGTTATGTACGGTGACGCTCCAGAGCTTTCTGGTGCAGTTATCGAGGCTACTGAGGCTGGTAAATTGTACGATATCGTTGCTTATGAGAACCTCGCTGCTCTTGTAGCTGACTCTCTCGAGCACAAATACTTCGCTACACGCGTTACTGTTCCTGGCGTAACTATCGTTGAGTACGATTCTTACAACAACCCAACTGTACAAGATGCTGCTGGTAACAAAGCAAAATGCTACAAGATGGTTCTTGACCCAACTGCTTACCCAGTAGGTTGCAAGGTAACTGTTACTGGTGTGGCTGCTTGGCACTATGCATTCCAATTCGTTGGTAACGCTGCTGACATCGTTCGTCCTATCGTAGGTAAGAAAGAGAACTACACCTTCCCAACTCGCGCTAATGGCCGTTACTCTTTGGAGAACAATTGGGTAATCTCTAACATCGAGGATAACTTCGCTGCTAACAAACCAGGTTCTACTGACTATGTTCGTGGTATGGCTGCTAAGGACGGTATCATGTACTTCATCGACCGTGAGCTCAAACAAATCAAACGCGTTGACGGTAAGACTGGTGATATGCTTACCCCTATCGTACTCCAAGGTACTGACACTCTCTTCAAAGCTGCTACTGTAGATTCAGTTGGTAATAAGACTTGGGCTGACAAGACTACTCTTCCTTACAATGACCTCAAGTTCGACCAAGCTGGTAACTGCTTGATCGGTGCTTGTATGACAGGTGCTACTACTTGCCAAACATTCTTTATCTATATCGTTAATCTTGAGACTGGTGTTTGCACCAAACTCATCGAGGACGTTCTTTGGGAGAACCCAGGTTTGAACGAGGTTAAGTTCCGTTTCGACGCATTCGGTGTTGCAGGTGATGTAACTAAGAATGGTGTTATCATGGCTGCTGACGCTAACGGTTCTTGGAACGTATATCGTTGGTTGATCGAGGATGGCGTTGCTGGCGAAGGCGAGCAAGTTGCTGTTCTTCTCGACCCAGCTGTTGACCAATCACTCTTCGTTAACGCTGCTGGTTTCGGTACAGCTCCTCAAATCTTCCCACAAGATGAGGTTGGTTCACTCTTCTACGTTGATGGTTTCAACACATTGCCAATGTTGTTCTACGGTTCACCAGAGGAAGGAGCTATGCTTATCGACGACTTCATCAACGTTCCTTCAGGTACTAAAGTATGGAACACTGATACTATCTCTATGAACCAAGGTCACAACGGTCTCATTGAGTTCCAAGTAGGTGAGGAGTACTTCCTCCTTATGGCTGCTACCAACACAGCTGGTTCTCCAACTTCTGCTTTCGCACTCTACAAGTTTGCTGACGCTGACCGTGCATTCGCAGGTATGGAGCCACTTTGGTACTTCCCACACAACGGTCTTGGTTCTACAACCAACGGTTGCCGTACAGCTGTTCCTTCAGTTGACGTAGTTAGCGAGACAGAGGCTACTCTCTACATCTATGCTAACAACAACGGTTACGCTGCTTACACCCTCACTATCGATCCTACTATCTCTGCTGTAGAGGATATCGAGGCTGTTAAGGTTGAGGCTAAGAAGATCATCGAGAACGGTAACGTTGTAGTTATCAAGAACGGTGTTAAATACAACATGCTCGGTGCTGAGGTTAAGTAATTCGCTAAGTTGTACTTAGGAGTTATATAAACTCAAATAACCATAATCCGGAGTGCGTCCTACGACGCACTCCTTTTATTTTCTTGCTTTTCAACTTTCAACTTTCAACTTTCAACTAAAAAATTTGCATATTTGCAATATTTTTATTACCTTTGTGCGCTAAATTTATTACACACGAATTTAACCACAAAATTTATACACCATGAAGAGATTTTTACTTAGTATTTTAAGTCTTTTGTGTATAGCATCATCTTATGCTATATCACTTAATGGAGTAGAGTATACCATCGATACTCTATCTATGTTCCCTGCTGGTCCTGGTACAACGTACTATGAACTACGCCTCCTCCGTGCGGATAATGGAAAAGGCCGTCTAGATGCCTTCCTTCTAGCAGTAGACACTCGCGATCCTTATGTGAAAGTTGAGCAAGTGCTAGGTACAGGTAAAATTACAGGTACAGAAACTCCATCTAAAATGGCAACTCGTAGCACTACAGAGAACAAAATCTTCTTTGCTGGAGCTAATGGTGATTTCTTTACAACCCAAGATGATCAATCTACATCTGCGTATCATGAGGTAGGCTTGCCTGTTAGTACAACTATTGTAAATAACGAATATGCTCATACGCCTATTGCTAATCGTACCAAACGACGCTTAGGTGCTATAGATGCAGATGGCAAAGGTATCACCGCTAACAAGCATTCTATTTCTATGAATCTTGTTCTTGCTGATACTACTCTTGAAATCAAACATGCCAACTATTTACGTAAAGACAACGAGTTGGTTCTTTATAATATCCACAATGGTACAACTACTGCTACCAATGCTTATGGTACTGAGGTGCAAATCCAACTCTTGGATGGCGAAAAATGGCAGACCTCTGGTATTATGAGAGCCAAAGTAACTAAGGTAGAAGATCAAGTAGGATCAATGCCTCTCGATAAAGACCATGCAGTACTTTCTGGCCATGGTACGATGGCGACTGAACTCCTTAAACTTAAAGTTGGTGATGAGATTACTCTTGATTTTGAAATCAAATTCGATGATGAATTAGTAAATATCGCACAAGCTATTGGTAGTGATCCTTATACTCAAATTCTCGTGAATGGAGTTGTTGCGCAAGATGGTTTCTGGAATGAGTTACACCCACGTACAGGTTTCGGTGCATCATATACTCGTGATACAGTATACATGTTGGTAGTAGATGGCCGTGGTGTAAGTACTGGATGTACCACCAAGGTATTAGCAGAGATTCTCCAACACTATGGAGCATATAATGCTGTTAACTGGGATGGCGGCGGCAGTTCATGTGTGTACGTCCGTCCTCTTGGTCCTATGAACAATGGTTCGGATGGTCAAGAACGTGCCTGCGGAAATGGTATGTTCGCTGTAGCACAAGTGCCTGAAACGGATAATAATATAGTTGCTATTGCACCTTATATGCCTAACTATTATCTTCCTCGTTACGGTGTGGCGGCTCCTCAGTTCTTAGGATATAACAAGTATGGTGTTCTCGTAGAAACCAATGTGACAGGCGTGCAACTTTCATGCGATCCTCAAGTAGGTGAAATCCTTCCTGATGGTCGTTTCTTGGCATCAGGAGAGAATGGTGGTAAATTGACTGCTACATGGGGAAGTGTGACAACTGATCTTGATGTACGAATCGTTACTTCTGCACCTATTTCTATTCGTCTAGACTCTGTTCTTTGCGATGCATTGCACCCATATAAAGTTGAAGTTTTAGGTACTGTTGGAAACAATACCGTTGAAGTATTGGCAGATGCTTTAGAGTGGGAGTCTTTAGATCCTTCTATTGCAACTGTGAATGAAAAAGGTGAAGTTACAGGCGTTAAGAATGGCCGAGTAGTCGTTGTTGGTACACTTGGCGAATTCTCTGATAGTATCATAGTTGATGTTGAGGTTGCTGAGGCTAATCAAATCGTATGGGACGACTTCCGCAATGCTGCTTCATGGGAAGTTACTGGTTCTCCTACATCTTTCAACCCATCTCTCTCTGTCCCTCAAGATGCTTCTGCTCCTGTTACTTTGAACTTTACTTATGGCTCAGGACGTAATAAGTTCTTGCAGTTGTCTAAAGATTCACTTCTTTACTCATTACCAGAGAAAGTGCTTGTACCAATGACTTCTAATGCAGTATTTGAAAAGGTAATTGTGATGATTCGTGCTAACAACTCTACAACCACAGAGCAAATCACTTTCTTAAATGTTGCTGCAAATGAGGAACATGTTCTTGAAATAGATGTGAAAGAGCGTTTTGGCGATGATGCAGCTATCTATCCATTGCAATTCTTGTCAGTTAAGATGATTCCTACTACTGGAACACCAAATGGCGCTTGTTATGTAACCCTTCCTGGTATTATCGAGGTATTTGCTGAAGGAACTACGGATGTAGATAATATTACATCATCTCAATCTACTACTTTGAAGTATATTAAGAATGGTTCTCTATACATTCAAACTAGTGATAAAACATATGATGTCCTTGGTCAACAAGTAACCAAATGATAATTATTAAAAAATAAATATTATGAAAAAAACATTTTTATCTCTTTTAGCAATCTCAGCTGCTTTGTTCGCTAATGCTGAGATTCGCGTATTGAGCGATGTTAAGTTAGGTGAAGGTTATTTCCCTCGCTTTGCTGATGCAGAAACAGTTACTTATCTTGCAGCTGAAAATGCACAATATGTTGCTACTCCAGTAGATATTAACGCTCAATTATCTGTGGATAATGAGAATCTTGATCTCAATCTCTATCGTAATGGCAAGAAAGTTGTATTGAAACCTCATGGTGATGTGAACTACATTTGCGCTTCTTTGTCACCTGATCAAACTCGTATCCTATTCCGTACGCAAAAAGGTACTGCGATTTGTGATTTGAATGGTAAGGAAATCGTCAACCTTGGTCGTGAGATTGGCGCTCCAGTATGGTATGGCAATGATTACGTAGTAGGTATGGATAGTGAGCATGATGGTTATTTTAACCTTTCTGCAGCTATTGTTATCGCATCTGTTGATGGTAAAGAGTATAAACAACTCACAGATCCAGCTGGCATGGGTATTTTCCCAAGTGTTGATGCTGTATCTGGTCGTATTGTTTATGGTACAGAGAGTGGTGACATTCGTATGCTTCAACTCAATTTGACAGAGCAACCAATACGCAAATCTATGCCAAACTTGGTAAAGAAAGTTGATGGTAATCTTCTGGCAGATATGAAACGCAATGCTAAACGTGCTGCCACTAAAAATGCTTCTGATTACAAGATCTATATTAACCCTGGTCATGGTGGTTGGGATTCTAATGACCGTCTTATGTATCTTTATCCTATCTTTGTAAATCAAGTAGTACAAGAGGGATATACTCGTGAGCAAAGTTTCTGGGAGAGCCAATCTAACTTGGATAAAGGTTTGCGCCTTGATTCTATTTTAAGATCACTTGGATTCCAAACAAAAATGTCACGTGTTACCAATACATCAGAGGGTGATATGGACCTCTATGATATTGTTGTTGAGGCTAATACCTTCAATTCTGACTTTATGCTTTCTATCCACTCTAATGCAGGTAACCCTTCTAATTATATTCTCCAACTATATTCAGGTATGACTCCGGGTGATAATCGTACTTATAGTCATATGCCTACAGCAGCTAACTCTGAGGCTGGCCGTAAGATTACTACCCTCATGGGTGATAACCAATATAGTAATGAGATTAGTTGTTGGACTCGTGTTCCTATGATTGCTGGTGACAAGACTTTTGCTCGTGATATCATGGGATGGAGTAATGGTTATGGTGTTCTTCGTTGGTTGAACGTGCCTGGTACTATTTCCGAAGGTATGATGCACGACTATTTGCCAGAGACTTATCGTTTGATGAATATTGATTACAAGTACCAAGAAGCTTTCTATTTTGCTAAGACGTTCTATACATGGTTCTGCGATGCTAAGTTGCCTAATGGTGCTATTGGCGGTAAGATTTATGATGACTATCAAAAACAAATCTTCCCTGACTACAAAGCAAACAAGAATACTCGTGACGTCTTCCGTCCAATTCTAAAAGGTGTAGTTGAATTATGGCAAAATGATCAAAAGATTGCTTCTTATACTACCGATACGTTGTATAATGGTTGCTATTTCTTCTGGGATCTCAAACCTGGTACATATGTAGTTAAGGCTGTTCCAGAAGGATACTATCCTCAAGAGCAAACATTGGTTGTTGAGAATGATAAAATTTCATATGCTAACTTTGCATTGACTGCAAAACGTCAAAGTCCACTTGAGGTTATCTCTTATAGCCCACACGTAGAGTTGACTGATAGTCAGATGGTATCTGTTACAGTGGCTTTGGATTTCAACTGGGATGCTCAAGAGGATAGCACAACAGCTGCTTTCTCTGTTTCTCCTGCTGTTGATGGCAAGGTTACTTTTGAGGATGGTGGTCGTCGCCTACGCTTTACTCCAACTAAGCGTTTTGAACCAGGTACAGAGTATACTGTCACCTTGGGAACCGGTGCTTGTCATCCAGATGTGAACTTTGATAATCATCTTAAAGAGACCTTCTCATTCAAGTTCCGTACTCAAATGCGTGGTAATTTGAAAGTGGTTCAAACTTATCCAGCAGATGGAGCAGTAGATGTTCCTTTGAATCCTTCATTTATTTCAATCTTCGATGGTAAACTTGCTAACTCGGCTAATAAATACTTCAAGGTATACGATGCATCAGGTAATGATATCAGTCCAGTTGCTCGTAATGTGAAACTCAATGCTGCAGCTCCAGAACCTTATGGTTCAGCCCGCTTTGATTTGAAGGCTGGTACATTGAAGGCTAATTCTACTTACAAGATGGTGATTGGCGCAGAGGTAGCAGATGTGAATGGTGTGATTGTAAATGATCCAGTAACTATTACCTTTACTACTGGCAACGAGGTTGAACCATCAGTTCCTATGGTTAATACTCTTGACTCTCTCTTCTTTGAGGGCGATAAAGAGAATTCTGTAGGTACATCTTCTGTTTCAACATTGATTAATAAAACTTCTAAGTTAGAGGGCTTGGCTTCTAATAAGTTGTCTTACACTTTCTCTGAAGCTAATGGTGAGGCCGTATATGTCGCAGACGATGTAGCTGCAATTCAAGGTAATAGCCAATCAACTCTAGGTATGTATGTGTTTGCTAACTACTCATTCAATACACTTTATGCAAAGTGGGCAGTAGAAGGCGATATTAAGTATACAAAGATTTGTGATCTTGATTATGCAGGATGGCTCTATCAAGAGGCTGATATGTCTGCTCTCCCTGAAGGCGTAGATTACCAATTTATGGGCTTCAAGTTGGTTCGTGGAACATCTTTCCTCTCTGAATCAGGTGATATTAGTGTTGATGCTATTCGTGTACAATTTGAACCATCTACTACAGATGTTGAGAATGTCGAAATCAATGAGCCAAATAATAAGAGAATTGATAACGGATATATGTATATCATCAAAGATGGAACTGAGTACAATATTCAAGGTGCTACTTTGAAATAATAACTGGTATATACAAATACACACAAAAAACTGGGAACACGATGTTGTGTACCCAGTTTTTCTTTTATCTTTTATCTATAAATAATAAACTTTCGACTAAAATTTGCACACTTGTAAAATTTTTATTACCTTTGCAAGCCGATTAGTTGTGCAGAAATTTAATGTTAAATTTTATATATCATGAAAAGAATTTTACTTTCTTTAGTTTCTCTATTATGTATAGCATCTTCTTATGCTATATCTTTAAATGGTATCGAGTATACCATCGATACCCTTGCCATGTTCCCTGCAGGTCCGGGTTCTACTTATTACGAGCTACGCCTCCTTCGTGCAGACAATGGTAAAAGTCGTTTGGATGCTTTTTTATTAGCCGTAGATACACGCGACCCTTATGTACAAGTTCAACAAGTGTTGGGTAAAAGTAAGGTAACTGGTTGCGAGGTTCCATCTAGTATGGCTAAACGTAGTACTACTGATAATGAGATTTACTTTGGTGGTGTCAATGGCGATTTTTTTGCATATGAAGCGCCTGTAGGTACTACGATTATTAATAATCAGTATGCGCTTACTCCTGCTGGTTCCGGCGGAGGTCGTCGTCATGGTGGTATTGATGCTGATGGTAGAGGTGTAACTGCATACACGCACACTTATTCATTGAAGGTGGAGATGCCATACGATACAACTCTCACCATTCATCATGTGAATGATTACCGTGATGAAAATCAGTTGGTACTTTTTAACCATCATCTAGGAACGACTACTGGTTCTAATGCGTATGGTACCGAGGTGAAAATCCAATTGCTAGAAGGCGAAACTTGGAAAACAACTGGTACTATGAAAGCCAAAGTGCTTGCAAAGGAGGAAAATGTGGGTTCAATGCCTTTGGCAGCCGATTATGCGGTCCTTTCAGGTCATGGTTCTATGCAAAAAGAGTTGAATAAACTCAATGTTGGTGATGAAATAACACTCTCGTTTGAGATGCGTCTCGATGATGAACTTGTTAATGTGGCACAATTGATAGGTGGCGACCACTATGAGGCTATGATTCTTGATGATGGCAAAGTGGCACAATCTGGTTTCTGGAATGAGTTGCACCCTCGTACCGGTTTTGGTGTTTCTCAAACTCGTGATACCGTATTTATGATTGTTGTAGATGGTCGTGGTGCTAGTGTTGGTTGCACTACTAAAGTAATGGCGGAGATTCTCAAGCATCATGGTGCCTGGAATGCTGTCAACTGGGATGGTGGCGGAAGTTCATGTATGTATATCCGTCCATTTGATCAAATGAATAATGGTTCTGATGGTAAGGAACGTGCTGTTACTAATGCTATGTTTGCTGTAGCTCATGTGCCAGAAGTTGATAATAATGTAGTTGCTATTGCTCCTTATATGCCGAACTATTATCTCCCTCGTTATGGTGTGGCGGCTCCTCAATTCTTGGGATATAATAAGTATGGTGTTTTAGTGGAACCAAATGTCACTGGTGTGCAACTTTCTTGCGATCCTGAAGTGGGTGAAGTGCTTGAAGATGGTCGTTTCTTGGCTTCTGGTGAGAAAGGTGGTAAGTTAGTAGCAACTTGGGGTGATGTGACAACAGAATTAGATGTACGTATCATAGCTTCTGCTCCTATAGAAATTAGACTGGATTCTGTTTTGTGTGATTCTTATCATCCATACAAGGTTGAAGTGATAGGCACCGTAGGTAATAATACTGTTGAGATTTTATCTGATGCATTGACTTGGACATCAGACGATCCAACAATAGCAGCTATCAATGAAAATGGTGAAATCGTAGGATTGAAAAATGGTAGAACAATAGTTACAGGTCGACTAGGTACCTTCTACGATAAAATAATCGTAGATGTTGAGGTTGCTAGTGCGAGTAAAATGGTTTGGGATGATTTCCGTGATGTTGCTTCATGGGAAGTTACAGGCTCTCCTACATCATTCAACCCATCTCTCTCTGTTCCTCAGGATGCTTCTGCTCCTGTTACTTTGAACTTTACTTATGGTTCAGGACGTAACAAGTTCTTGCAATTGTCTAAAGATTCACTTCTTTACTCATTACCAGAGAAAGTGCTTGTGCCAATGACTTCTAATGCAGTATTTGAAAAGGTAATTGTGATGATTCGTGCTAATAACTCTACAACCACTGAGCAAATCACTTTCTTAAATGTTGCTGCAAATGAGGAACATGTTCTTGAAATAGATGTGAAAGGGCGTTTTGGCGATGATGCGGCAATTTATCCATTGCGATTCTTGTCTCTAAAGATGATTCCTACTACTGGAACACCAAATGGTGCATGTTTTGTAACCCTTCCTGGTATTATCGAGGTATTTGCTGAAGGAACTACGGATGTAGATAATATTACATCGTCTCAAACTACTACTATGAAGTACATTAAGAATGGTTCTCTATACATTCAAACTGGTGATAAAATATTCGATGTTTTGGGACAACAAGTAACCAAGTAAAAAATATCTAAATTTATATAATATGAAAAAAACATTTTTATTTCTTCTTGCAATCTCTGCTGCATTGTTCGTTAATGCTGAGATTCGCGTATTGAGCGATGTCAAGTTAGGTGAAGGTTATTTCCCTCGCTTTGTTGATGCAGAAACAGTTACTTATCTCGCAGCAGAAAATGCTCGTTATGTAGCTGAACCAACTGATGTGGATGCTGAACTTCGTGTAGATAATGAGGATCTTAATCTCAATCTCTATCGTAACGGCAAGCATATCGTCCTCAAACCTCATGGTGATGTTAACTACATTTGGTCATCACTTTCTCCTAACAAAAAGTACATTCTCTTTAATACCTTGCATGGTACAGCTATTTGTGACTTGTCTGGTAAAGAGCTGGTGAACTTGGGAAATATCAATGCTCCTGTTTGGTATGGCAATGATTATGTGGTAGGTATGAATGATCAACATGATGGATACTTTATTACATCTTCTGAGATTATGATGGCTTCTGTTGATGGTGTAGAGCGCGTTGCTTTGACCAAAGCCGAAGATATGGGTTATTATCCAAATGTGGATGCACTTTCTGGTCGTATTGTTTATAGCAATGAGAACGGTGAAATCCGCATGTTGCAACTTAATCTAACAGAGCAACCAATTCGTAAATCTCTTCCACGCCTAGTACAAAAACCTAATGCAAATCTCTTGGCAGATATAGAGCGTAAATCCAAACGCGTTGCAACACAAGAGGCTGCATCTTATAAGATTTACATCAATCCAGGTCACGGTGGTTACGGTGGTGATGACCGTGGTATGTATTTATATCCAATCTTTATTAATGGTCAAGTAAATGAAGCTGGTGGTTATACCAAGGAGCAAACATTCTGGGAAAGTCAATCTAACCTCGATAAGGGTCTTCGCTTGGATACTATGCTTCGTGCACTTGGTTTCCAAACCAAACTTTCACGTGTTACTAATACTGAAGATGATGACCGTTCTTTGTCTGCGATTGTAGCAGAAGCTGATGCTTGGAATTCGGATTTTATGCTTTCTATTCACTCTAATGCAGGTAATCCATCTAACTATATTCTTCAACTCTATTCTGGTATTACTCCTGGTGATAATCGTACTTATAGTCATATGCCTGTTCATTCAGAAACAAGTCGTAAAATTACTACTTTGATGGGTGATAACCAATATATGAATGAAGTAAGCTGCTGGACACGTGTTCCTTATATTGCAGGTGACAAGACTTTTGCTCGCGATATTATGGGTTGGAGCAATGGTTATGGTGTGCTCCGTTGGTTGGATGTACCTGGTACTATTTCTGAGGGTATGATGCACGACTATCTTCCAGAAACTTATCGTCTTGTGAATATTGATTACAAGCGTCAAGAATCTTTCTATTTTGCTAAGACTTTCTATACATGGTTCTGTGGAAAAGAGTTGCCTTATGGTGCTATCGGTGGTAAGATTCATGATGTGTATCAAAAACAACTTTTCCCTGACTACAAGCCAAATAAGAATACTCGAGACGTCTTCCGTCCAATCCTAAATGGTTTAGTAGAATTGTGGCAAGATGGTCAAAAACTTGCTTCTTACACTACTGATACATTATATAATGGTTGCTATTTCTTCTGGGATCTCAAACCTGGTACTTACGTAGTTAAGGCGATGCCTAATGGTTATTATCCACAGGAAGATACATTAGTGGTGGAGAATGATAAAATCTCTTATGCAAACTTTGGCTTGCAGATGAAACGTGAAACTCCTCCTGTAGTACTTGACTATAGTCCAAAGGTAGAGATAACAGATAGTGTTCTTGTTTCTACTAATCTTACATTCTCTTTTAACTGGGATATGAATGAAGAGGAAACAGCTGCTGCTCTTACTATTACACCAGCAGTAGAGGGTACTGTTACTTTTGAGGATGATGCTCATACCATGCGTTTCAAACCAGCTTCACGTTTCGAGCCAGGTACAGAGTATACTGTTACTTTGGGTACTGGCGCTTGCCACCCAGATGCCACATTTGATAACCACTTGCAAGAGCCATTCACTTTCAAGTTCCGTACTCAAAACCGTGGTGCTGTGCGAGTAATTCAAACTTATCCTGTTGATGGTTCAGAAGGTAACCCTGTAGATGCTGCTTTTATTGCTATCTTTGATAATAAGTTGGCTAACTCATCTAATAAATACTTCAAGGTATATGACGCAGCTGGTAATGATATTAGTCCTGTTTCTCGTAATGTAAAACTCAATGGCGCTGCTCCTGCTCCTTATGGATCTGCAAAGTTTGAATTGAAGGCAGGTACTTTACAACCTAATTCTGAATACAAGATGGTAATAGGTGCTGAGGTCGTAGATGTTAATGGTGTTATTGTAAATGATCCTGTAACAGTTACCTTCAGAACTGGTGACGAAGTGACTTCTGCTCTTCCAATCTTGAATAATTTGGATTCACTCTATTTCGAGGGCGATAAGGAAACTTCTGTAGGCGTTACGTCTGTTTCAACCCTTAGAAATACCGCTTCTAAATACGAAGGTTTGGCTTCTAATAAGTTGACCTACACATTCTCAGAAGCAAATGGCGAGGCTATTTATGTAGTAGATGATGTTACTGCTATCAAAGGTAATAGCCTATCAATACTAGGTATGTACGTGTTTGGTGATTATACATTCAATACCCTATATGCAAAATGGGCTGTTGAAGGTGATATTCAATACACTAAGATTTGCGATCTTGACTATGCTGGATGGTTGTATCAAGAAGCTGATATGTCTGCCCTTCCTGCAGGTGTTGACTATCAATTTATGGGCTTCAAGTTAGTTCGTGGAACCTCTTTTCTTTCAGAGAAGGGTGAGATTAGTGTTGATGCATTGCGTGTACAATTTGAGCCATCTACTCCAAATGCTGTAGAAAATGTTGAAACTACAAACCAAACCAATAGCAAGAAAATCAATAATGGTTACTTGTATATTATGAAGGATGATGTTGAGTACAATGTCCAAGGTGCGGTAGTAAAATAAGCAACGCATATCTCTCAATAAATAAAGACAGGGGACACAATCTTGTGTTCCCTGTTTTTATACCCTCTACCACTTTCATTTTTGACTTTCGACCTTGACTTTCAACTCTCAACTATAAACTTTCAACTAAAATTTGCATATTTGTATTTTTTTTTGTAACTTTGCAGGCTCTTAAGTAAATTATGATGTGGAAAATAAGTAAATAATAAATAATATGGGTTTTATAGACATTATTACTAAACTTTTTGGCAATAAATCGCAAAAGGATATGAAAGCGATAATGCCGTATGTTGAACAAGTTAAAGCAGTTTATAATCAAATAGATGCTTTAAATGATGATGAGTTGCGCGATAAGAGTGCAGCATTAATGTCGCGTCTGCAGGAAGCGGTTGCCGATAAAAAGAGTCGTATTCTCGCACTTAAATCTAATATTGAAACTATAGAGATTGATCAACGTGAAAAAGTCTACAACGAGATAGATCATCTAGAAAAAGAAGTGTTGGATATTTATGATAAAACACTTATGAATATCCTTCCTGAGGCTTTTGCTATTGTAAAGAGCACGGCTCGTCGTTTTACTGAAAATGAATCAATAGTGGTAAGAGCAACTCAAATGGATCGTGATTTAGCTGCGGATACCCGATTTGATTTTGTGGAAATCGAGGGAGATAAAGCAATTTATCACAACTCATGGACCGCTGGTGGTAACGAGGTGATATGGGATATGGTGCATTATGATGTGCAGTTAATAGGTGGTATTGTTCTGCATGAAGGTAAAATTGCAGAGATGGCAACGGGTGAAGGTAAAACCTTGGTTGCTACATTGCCTGTTTTCCTTAATGCATTAACTCACGAAGGTGTGCATGTTGTAACCGTAAATGATTATTTGGCAAAGCGTGACTCAGAATGGATGGGTCCTCTCTATATGTTCCATGGCTTGACCGTTGATTGTATTGATAAGCACAAACCAAATTCAGATGAACGTCGCAAGGCCTATGCGGCAGATATTACCTTTGGTACCAATAATGAGTTTGGTTTTGACTATTTGCGTGACAATATGGCAACAAGCCCAATGGATCTTGTGCAACGTGGTCATAATTATGCTATTGTTGATGAGGTAGACTCTGTCTTGATCGATGATGCACGTACTCCATTGATTATTAGTGGACCAGTTCCTAAGGGTGATGATCAAATGTACGATGAGTACAAACACCGAGTAGAGTTGTTAGTTCGTACACAAAATACTTTGGTTACAAAGTTATTGGTGGAAGCTAAGGCTAAAATGGCTAGTGCTGATGACAAAGAGCGTGAAGCTGGTGAATTGGCTTTGTTTAGAGCATACAAAGGTATGCCTAAGAGCAAGGCCTTGATCAAATATCTTAGCGAACCAGGTGTTAAAGTAAGATTACAAAAGACTGAAAACTTCTACATGCAAGAGAATGAAAAACATATGCATGTGGCTACAGATGAATTGTATTTTGTTATCGATGAGCGACATAAAACGATAGAACTTACAGATAAAGGTATTGATACCTTGACTGGCAATACGGATGATCCTAAATTCTTCGTTCTTCCTGATGTGGGTAGTGAGGTGGCTGATATTGAAAAGATGGAGATATCCGCAGGGGAGAAGCAGCAAAAAAAGGATGAGGTATTGGCTAATTATAGTATTAAATCTGAACGTGTACATACTGTACATCAACTTTTGAAGGCCTATACTCTTTTCGAAAAAGATGTAGACTACATCATAGACGATAATCATGTGAAAATTGTCGATGAGCAAACAGGTCGTGTAATGGATGGTCGTCGATGGTCAGATGGTTTGCATCAAGCTGTTGAAGCAAAGGAGAATGTTAAAGTGGAAAAAGCCACACAAACTTTTGCGACAATAACACTGCAAAACTATTTCCGTATGTACCACAAATTATCAGGTATGACAGGTACTGCAGAAACAGAGGCAGGAGAGTTTTGGAATATCTATAAATTAGATGTAGTCATTATTCCTACCAATCGTACCATTGCTCGTTTAGATATGAATGATCGTATCTATCGTACTAAACGTGAGAAATATAATGCGGTGATAGAAGAAGTAGCACAGTTGGTGGCTGCTGGTCGTCCTGTTCTAGTTGGTACTACTTCAGTGGAAATCAGTGAGTTGCTTAGCCGAATGTTGACACTCCGTAAAATAAAGCACAATGTATTGAATGCTAAATTACATCAACACGAGGCGATGGTTGTTGCTGAGGCTGGTCGTCCAGGTGTTGTGACTATAGCAACGAACATGGCTGGTCGTGGAACCGATATTAAACTTACAAAGGACGTTAAGGATGCGGGCGGTCTTGCCATTATTGGTACAGAACGTCATGAGAGTCGTCGCGTTGATCGCCAATTGCGTGGACGTGCCGGCCGTCAAGGTGATCCTGGTAGCAGTGTGTTCTATGTGAGTATGGAGGATGATTTGATGCGAATGTTTGGATCAGAACGTCTTGCAGGTTTGATGGATAAACTAGGCTTTAAAGAGGGAGATATGATAGAGCATTCAATGATCTCTAATTCTATTGAACGTGCACAGAAAAAGGTTGAGGAGAATAACTTTGGTATTCGTAAACGTTTGATTGAATACGATGATGTGATGAATCAACAACGTAATGTCATCTATGCAAAACGTCATCATGCTTTAATGGGTGAACGTATCGGAGTGGATATCACGAATATGATATATGATACTGCATATTCAATCTTGGAAGATGCGCGTGTGGTGCTAGATTACGAGGGATTGCAAATGGATGTAATGCAGGTGTTTGCAATGGAACTTCCTTTCGATGAGGACGAATTCCGTTCTGCTAAGGAGGATGTTTTGGCTAATAAAATTGCTGAGGCAGCGCTTGATACTTTCAAACGTCGTATGGAAACTTTGCAAAAGGTTGCATACCCAGTTATTAAGAAAGTCTATGAGGAACGTGGGGCTATGTACGAAAATATTTTAGTTCCAATTACAGATGGTAAAAAGACGTATAATGTCTCTGTAAATTTGAAAGCAGCATGCGAATCAGAATGTCGTGAACTAGTTAAAGAGTTTGAGAAACGAATGGTTCTTTATGTAATAGACGATGAGTGGAAAGATCATCTTCGTCAATTGGATGATCTTAAACAATCAGTACAAAATGCTAGTTACGAGCAAAAAGATCCATTGTTGATTTACAAATTGGAGTCGTTTAACATTTTTAAAAAGATGTTGGATAATTTCAATCGTCGAACACTTTCAATCTTGCTTCGAGGGCAGATTCCAATGCGTGATCCTGAAAGTGTTCAACAAGCTCACACACAACAAAGACAAGATTATTCTAGATACCGTGCGCAGAAAGATGCTGTAGCTCGTGCAGCGGCGGCTAGTGGTCAGGCAGCAGCCGCTAATCGAGATACTCGTGAGCAACAGCGTCCTGAGCCTCTCCGTGTGGAGAAAAAACCTCGTCCAAATGATCCATGTCCTTGTGGTTCTGGTAAGAAATATAAACAATGTCACGGTAAAACAGAAGCGTAATGTTAGGAGCAATAACGTGGGATGTTGACCCTATTCTAATTCATATCGGTGATCGTGGTATTAGATGGTATGGCTTGCTATGGGCAATAGGTATTTATATTGCTTATCGCATTCAGGTCAAATTATATAAAAATGAAAATTGTCCACCAGAGTGGATAGACAAATTATTCATATGGATGGTTATCGGGTTAATCATCGGAGCGCGTGTTGGACATTGTTGGTTTTATGAATGGTATAAAACGGCAGACCCTATACAAATATTTGGTTGGACGATTGATTATCGAAATCCATATATTGAAAATCCATTGTTACTAGTCAGAATATGGGAAGGAGGTTTGTCGAGTCATGGCGGTGCGTTTGGGTTATTAACTGCTGCATGGCTACTCAATAAAAAGGTGTTTTCTAAAGAACCCAAATTCCATACTTCTTTAGTGTGGATTATGGATCGATTGGTCGTGGGCGTTTGTGTGACGGCTACTTTGATTCGCTTGGGTAATTTGATGAACTCCGAAATATATGGCGGCCCTACCGATCTGCCATGGGGATTTATTTTCGTGAATGCTAAGCCCGTTCCCGAAACAGTCCCTTGTCATCCTACTCAGATATACGAAATGCTCTATTGTATTGTTGGATTTGTTGTTACATGGATAATGTACTGGAAATACAAAGCATACAAGCGTGAGGGATTGCTCTTGGGAGTATTCCTGGAAATTATTTTCTTTACACGTTTTATGTTGGAGTTTATAAAAAAAGAACAAGGAGCTTTCGAGGAGAATTTCTTTTTGAATATGGGACAAATGCTTTCATTACCATTTATTATTTGGGGTGTTTATTTGATAATTCGTGCATATAAAAGGCCTGCATTACCTTGATAAAACGGATCGTACTCATAGTGCTACTTGTTTGTGGCGTATCTGCTACTTCTGATGCTCAGACTGTAGCTGATGATGTAATGTCTCTGGAACTATTAGCATCTCAGAGTAATTGTGACGCAAAACAAGATTCTTCTTTACTGAATGTAGATATAGTACAAGATGTGGATACTGCTTGGGAAGTGTATCCACATCCTTTGTGCATCCCGCTGATGTACCTTCCAATGGCACTTTCCTTTACTGATACCGTGGCAGATAATCCGTATTCGATCCAATCTATTCGCCATAACGCTTTGCGATACATAACCGCTAATCATCCTGAGTTATATGTCTCAGTTAGCGATCCTAATCGTATGAAAAAAATCGAAATGGGAAAAACAAAAATTCATAAAGCTGTGGTGGATGATAATTTTGCTGGAAAATTTGATGTAAAACGTATCTTATACGGGCGGAAATCCTATTGGCGAAAGGGTGCTTATTTGTCTTTGCAAATAACTCAAAACTACGCAACTCCTAATTGGTATCAAGGTGCTGTTAATACTTTTGCCATGTTGGGAAGTGCTAAGGCGTATATAAATTACAAACGTGATAATATTTCTTGGGAGAATACGGCAGAATGGCGAGTCGGAGTCAGCACTATCAGCGGAGATACCCTGCATAAGGTTAAGATAACAGATGATCGTTTTCAAATCTACACTAAATTTGGATATCAAGTGCATAAGAAATGGTATGTTTCTATGTTTGCGGATTTTAAAACCAACTTGTTTCCAAATGTTAAGACCAACTTGAATCAAGTAAGCGCAACGTTTTTAACTCCTATACGCTATTCAATGGGTGCCGGTGTTGATTGCAAAATACTTAAAGGACTTACTATCAACCTTTCACCAGCTACATATAAGATGGTTTATGCATTTATGACTGATCCTGAAAGAATTAACGTGGCGGATTTAGGTATAGAGGAGAATAAAAATATAATGCATGAAATTGGTAGTTCAGTACGGTTGGAGTGGAAATGGAAACCTTTGGATGAAATTGAGTTAGAAACGAAATTCTACTTTTTTACAAACTATAAACAAATAGAAACAGAATTAGAAATAGATGTAGATTTTATCATTAATAGATATATGTCTGCCAAATTGATATTGCACCCTCGTTATGATGGAACAATAGAAGAAGTTACAGAACAAAAATCTAAACTACAATTCAAAGAATTAATTAGTGTCGGATTTGCACATACATTTAGATAGAATATGGATAAACAATCTATTAGAATTATTTATATGGGAACGCCTGACTTTGCTGTAGAGAGTCTACGTGCATTGGTCGAGGGGGGATATAATGTCGTCGCGGTTGTGACCATGCCAGATAAACCAGCAGGACGTGGACATCAGATTCAATATTCTGCTGTAAAGCAATACGCTCTTTCTGTGGGATTACCTCTGCTTCAACCAGAGAGGTTGAAAGATGAGCGGTTTATTGAGGATTTGCGGTCTTATGGTGCTGATTTGCAGATTGTTGTTGCGTTTAGAATGTTGCCAGAAGTGGTGTGGAATATGCCTCGTTTAGGAACGTTTAACTTACATGCATCTCTTCTTCCGCAATACAGAGGAGCGGCTCCAATTAATTGGGCAGTTATGAACGGAGAGAAGGAAACGGGTGCGACAACATTTATGTTGCAACATGAGATAGATACGGGTAACCTCATTCTTCAAGAACGAATTGCTATTGCTGAAGATGAGAATGTGGCCTCTGTACATGATAGATTAATGACCATGGGGGCATCTCTGGTTACTAAAACTGTAGATGAAATTATTCAAGCGGAATCTAATGGCATCCCATTGCACACTGAGCCTCAATCTGAGTCTTTAGATCTAAAACTTGCTCCTAAAATATTTAAAGACACATGTAAGATAGATTTCTCATGGGATGCTAAGCGCATATACAATCATGTGAGAGGATTGAGTCCATATCCAGGAGCATGGATCGATGATATGCCTAGCACATATCCTCTTGCTGATTTGCTTAAAGGTGCGAAAGTGTATCAAGTGGAAGTAACTCAATGCTCAGAACGGAAGGGTCATATTGTAGTTCCTTGTGCAGATGGATTTATTGATATTCTCGAGTTGCAACTCCCGGGAAAAAAGCGAATGTGTGCATCTGCACTTCTTAATGGTTTGAAAAATAAATGATTATATGATAATAGCAGTTTTTGGAAATTCATTCCGTCCAGATACTATTTCTGAGGTTAAGCATATTGTAGACTTTCTACAATTTAGAGGAATAACTGTTGTTCTGTCTCCTGAGTTGAGACATGATATCGTTTTGCGTGATTTGCCTTCAGTTGAAGATTATGTGGCAAGCACGGGTGAAACGATTGATTTTGCTATCTCAGTTGGTGGTGATGGAACTTTTTTGACAACAGCTTCTATGGTTGGACACCTTGATATTCCTATCATGGGAATTAACTGTGGCCATTTGGGGTATCTTGCTGAAGTTCAGACTAGTAATGTGGATAGTGTATTAGATCAACTCATAACTAATCAATATACTATAGAAAAACGAAGTGTTCTTGAGATTTCTAGTTCAAGAGAGGGAAAAATTGCTTCTCCATATGCGCTTAATGAGATAGCAGTTTTGAAGTCAGGTCTTAGCAGCATGATAACTGTAGAAGTAACTCTAAATGGTCAATTCTTGCATACTTATAAGGCTGATGGACTTCTTGTTGCAACTCCTACAGGATCAACTGCTTATAATCTAAGTGTTGGAGGACCATTGTTGGACCCACATGTGAATGCTATCATTCTCTCACCTGTAGCAACACATAGTCTAAATATTCGACCATTAGTGGTTTTAGACGATAGCAAAATTGATTTGAAGATCTCAAGCCGTAATGGCAATTATATGGTTAGTGTGGATGGCCGTAGCCAAGTCTTGAATCAAGATATAGAACTGCATATTGAACGTTCTAGTCGTACAATCAAATTGGTTCGTGTTGAGGGACAAACATTTATGCAATCGCTCAAAGATAAACTCAATTGGGGAAGATAGGTTTTTATGATTGATTATTTAGCTATTATCAATAAATACTGTGTAGATAACGAAGAATTAAAACAAATCCTAGTGACGCATTCTCGTCAAGTAGCCGATCGTGCACAGTTGATACTTGCTAGGCATCCAGAATGGGTGGAGTGTGGGGAGGTAGATCCTGTTTTTGTTGAGGAGGCTGCAATGTTGCATGATATAGGGGTTGTGTTGTGTGATGCTCCACGTATTCATTGCTTGGGTACTCATCAGTATATAGAGCATGGTTATTTGGGTGCTGAAATATTGCGCCAAGAGGGACTTCCTAAGCATGCTGCAGTAGCAGAACGACATACGGGGACTGGTATTACTATAGAACAAATAGTACGCGAAGACTTGCCAATTCCGTTAAAAGATTATTCTCCTCGTACACTTGAAGAAAAATTGATTTGTTACGCAGATAAATTTTATTCAAAAACAAAACTGAACCAAGAAAAACCATATAGTAAGATACGTTTGCACTTATGGAAATATGGTTCTGACACTGTGGCGAGATTTGATGAGATGCAAAACTTATTCGAATCTTTACAGCAAAGTTAGTGACTCGTTGTGTAATCTCAAAATCTTTTTTCATAAAAATGCATATACATCTTGCGTATGTGCATTTTTTTTTGTACCTTTGCAGCGAAAAAGTATAGGAAGCATTTTGCAATAAAATTAAGTATGACTCGCTTAAGTGTAAATATCAATAAGGTGGCTACGCTACGTAATGCACGTGGTGGCAATTTGCCTGATTTAGAGCAATTTGCGAGGGATTGTGAAGCATATGGCGCGAGTGGCATTACTGTTCATCCTCGTCCAGATGAACGTCATGTTCGTCGTCAAGATGTCTATGCACTCAAGTCGTTGATAACTACTGAGTTTAATATAGAAGGAAATCCGGAGCAACCATTTATTGATTTGGTACTAGATGTTAGGCCTGAGCAGGTGACCCTAGTACCGGATGCAGTAGATCAGTTGACTAGTAATCATGGATGGGATACTAGAGCGCATTTGGCTAAATTGACAACCATAATACAATTGTTTAAAAGGGCAGGCATACGTGTGTCGGTTTTTGTAGATGCAGATCCTGTAATGGTGGAATATGCGGCTAAGGCGGGGGCAGATCGTGTTGAACTTTACACTGGTCCTTATGCAGACATGTATGATAAGAATCCTGTGCAGGCAATTGATATGTATCGTCTTGCTGCGGAGAAGGCTCGTGAGTTGGGTTTAGGTTTAAATGCGGGGCATGATCTTAATCTGCGGAATCTCCATGCTTTTGTAGCGGCCTTTCCTTGGGTGGATGAGGTTAGTATTGGTCATGCGCTTATTGCAGATGCGCTATATTTGGGAATAAACGAAACAATAAAACAATATAATAATGCTCTTTCAATTTAATACAATTATGAATTCTATTTTGTTAAATGTCTCATCTGGTGCAGGAGAAGCTGCTCAAGAGTCTATTAATGTTTTTTCTATGGCACAAAATGGTGGCTGGATTATGATCGTCTTGGCCTTGATGTTGGCTTTTGCGGTTTATTTATTCATCGAGCGCTTGGTTGTGTTATCAAAAGCTACTAAGGAAGATAAATCCTTTATGGATCGTATTCGCGATTATATCAAAGAAGGAAAGATTGATTCTGCAATCAATCTCTGTGATAAAGTAAACACTCCTGCTGCTCGTATGATAGAGAAGGGTGTGACTCGTATCGGTCGTCCAATGCAAGATGTTCAGGTGGCTATTGAAAACGTTGGAAATCTTGAAGTTAGTAAACTTGAGAAGGGACTTGTTTTGATTGCTACTATCGCAGCGGGTGCGCCTATGCTTGGCTTCTTAGGAACTGTTTTGGGTATGATTCAGACCTTTTTTAATATGGCGCAAACATCTGGAGGTATGATTGAAATATCGTCTCTTTCTGGCGGTATGTATCAAGCTATGGTAACTACGGTGGGTGGTTTGATAGTTGGTATTTTGGCAATGTTTGCTTATAATTTCTTAGTATCTCGCATAGATCGTGTAGTGCGTCAACTAGAGTCTCGTACTATGGAGTTCATGGATTTGCTCAACGAACCAGTATAATCATTTATAACCAACCATACGATTATGGCATTAAAAAGAAGAAATAGGGTAGAGGCTACGTTTGCAATGTCTTCTATGACTGACTTGGTGTTCTTGTTGTTGCTGTTCTTTGTGATGGCAAGCACAATGTCTTCTCCGAATGATATAAAAATTAAGCTACCTCAATCAACCTCTAGTACACCTCCAACTAAACCTATTGTTGCTGAGGTGGCTATTTATGCAGATGGTAGTTATTATTTAAATGGAGAAGAACAAACACTGAGTGATGTTGAACTTGAAAATCAATTAGCAGAGATTCATCAACAAGATACGACAATGTACGTTAGAGTGCGCGCTGATGAAAAGACTGATATCGAAAATTTAGTACGAGTTTTGGATATTGCCAATAAGCATAAGATGAATATTGTAATAGCAACTGAAAAAAAGTAAAATTAGCAAAGTGATAAAGAAATACAATTCTCATATAATTGCAGTAGTGGGCACCTTGATTTTCATGGTGATTGTCTTCTTGTTGCTTTGGTTCTTACGTATGACAATGACACCTCCTACTGATGAAGAAGATATGGTGGTGACGTTGGAATATGAACTAGATGTGGAGGAGATTCTAGAGCAAGAAGAGAATGTCCCTGATGAGTTACCGCAGCAACAAGATGTTGAGAAATCAACAACTGCTACTCAGCCGCCAAAAACTCCAACTCAAAAATCAGAACCTCCAAAGTCATCAAATAATAATCCGTTGGTCAATGATAATAATGAAACGTTACCAGAAAAGACCGATACCGTTGGTAACTTTATCAATAAGCTTTCTTGGGATACTGTGTCCGAGGAAAAACCTATTTCGCCAGGTACAACAATTTTCCCCGAACCACCAACTCCTCCTGGCTCTCCTAAAGTTGCTGTCGCTGGTATATCTTTGGATTTGGCTGGACGTGGTAGTATAACTCTAAGTGAACCAGGAGAAGGCAAAGTACAACATGGAAGAGTTGTTGTGGAAATATGGGTTGACAAAGATGGTAATGTGATATCGGCGAAGGCTATTGATAAAGGAAGTACTGTTTCTGATTATGAAACTCGAAAGTTGGCTGTGGCTGCAGCGAAGAACTCAAAATTTACTCCAGCAGATGGAACTCAAACAGGGAATCAAAGGGGAACAATTACATATAACTTTGTTCCTAAATATAAATAATGATTATGAATTACATTTTTTTAGATAATGGATTTGAGGAAATAGAAGCGATTACAACAATCGATCTTCTAAGACGAGCTAATATTGCTTTAACAACCGTTTCCGTAACAGGAAAAGATGTTGTGTTAGGAGCTCATGCTATTCCAATTAAAGCAGATAAATTGTTTGCTGACGTGGATTATACAGATGCAGAAATGTTGATATTACCAGGTGGAGCAACTAAACTCATTGAGCATAAACCATTGTGCGAACTGCTGCAGAAACATAATCAACAAGAAAAACTTATTGCGGCTATATGCGCAGCACCTGCAGTATTGGGCCAATTGGGTATTCTGCAAAACAAGCAGGCAACATGTTATCCTGGGTTTGAACATTATCTAGGTGAAAGTCACGTGGGTGGGCTTGTTGTGGAATCACACAATATCATTTCTGCCAAAGGTCCAGGACTAAGCAGTGATTTTGCTTTCTGTATTATAGAGAAATTAGCAGGTAATGAGATAGCTGATCAAGTTTATGATGCGGCACAGTATTAATGTAAATAATGAAATTTGTAAAGTATGAAAAAAATATTCTTAACGTGTTTAACAGTATTATTTAGTTGCTCTTTATTGGCGCAAGAAGCAGAAACAACACCATCACCATGGTCATGCAATGGCGTTGTTGGTCTCAACGCAAGTGCTACAGGACTTGTTAACTGGGCTGCGGGTGGTAACAACAATGTGAATGGCGTAGCATTTGGTAAGGTGCGTTTGCTTTATTCAGATAAAAATCTTTCTTGGGAAACAAATCTTAATCTTGAGTACGGACTATCATACATTGACCAAAAAAATGATGCTTTCCAAAAATCAAGCGATGTTATTGATTTTAACACAAAATTAGGTTGGCAATTCCACAAAGCATGGTATCTTACTGCTTCTGCTGGATTCAAGAGCCAATTTGCATTTGGTAAGGCCTATGATGGTACAGATGCACCAGATCCTATTATTTCTAAGTTCTTATCTCCTTCATACACAGATATTTCTGTCGGTTTGGATTGGAAGCCTAATTCAATCTTCTCTCTTTATCTTTCTCCTGTAGCAGGTAAAATCACAACTGCTTATGTAGGTGACGCTGTTGAGAATGCAAATCCTGGCTTGCGTCAACAAATGCAAGAGAAATATGCTACATGGGTATACAGTAAGGAAGCAAATGCAGATGGAACTTATGATAAGATTTATAGAAACTGTAAAGCTGAACTTGGTCTATCTTTCAAGGGTGGTATCAACTATGCATACAAAGATCTCAAGATAATCACTACCATCGGTCTCTTTACACCATATACTTGGGATAAAATTGAAATGAAGGATGCTAATGGAGAGTTTATCGGATATCGCGATAATAACCGTCGTTTTGGTAATTTTGACGTAGATTGGGATGCTGCAATTTCATATCAATTTCTCAAATGTCTCAATGTGACACTCTCTACTTCTCTTAAATATTATAATGGTGTGAAGATTGCAGATAAAGAAGGTATTTCTGCGGAGAGAGTGCAATTTAAAGGTATTCTCGGTCTAGGTGTGGGATATAGTTTTTAAAATGACCAACCCTAAATAACTTAATGGAATCGTTAGAAAAACTTGAGCGAAATATTCATCAACTCTTGAACAAATATCAAGAGTTGTTGCTTGAGTTAACAAATTTGAAAGAAGAGAATCAGCGATGTCGTGAGGAGGTCATGCAGACGCACGCAGAGCTTCTTCAACTAAAACAAGAATATGCTAAACTTCATACTGCACATACAATGTTGTTAGCAGATGAAGCAAAAGAGGAAGATAGAATTGCCGCCAAACAACGAATAACGAATGTTATATTGCAGGTCGATAAAGCAATAGAAGTTCTAACAGAATGAGTGAGCAACGTAAACAACATATTACACTCTTGCTTGATGCGCATCGTGTATCAATTAATGTACCAGCGCAGCAAGAGCATTTGTATAGAAAAGCAGCTAAGCTGTTAAATGATAAATATCATTTTTATCACAGAAGAATGCCGTCTACTTCGGCCGAGTTAATTTGGCTTTATGTGGCATTAGATATGACTGTGAATTTATGTGCAGATGCACATGCTAATAGGCTCGAACCAATTGATGAGAAACTACAAGAATTAAACAAAATAATTTTACAACAACTTAAAGAATAATATTTATGAATCTAATTTTAATAGGACTTGGCTCTATGCTAGTAGGAGCATTTGGATGTTTCCTTGTGTTTCGATATCATAGCAAAGGCATTCTACATAAAGCGGAAGAAGATGCCGAATTAATAAAGAAAAATAAAATCATTGAAGCCAAAGAAAAGTTCATTGCTCTTAAGCTCGAACATGAGAATCAAGTACGACAAGCAGAGCAAAAATTGCATCAGCAAGAGCAACGCCAACAACAGCGTGAGCAACAACTTAGCCAAAAACAAGGTGATGTGCAACGCGCTCAAAATGAACTGAATCAGCAAAAGCAACTATTAGAAAATCAACAAAAAGCTATTGAGCACAAATCCCAAGAAATAGAGCGTTTGCAGCAAAAAGCGGCTCAACAATTAGAGCAAATTTCTGGTCTTTCTGCTGAAGATGCTAAGAAACAACTCATTGATGCAATGCGTGATGAAGCTAAGACTGCTGCGATGGCGTTTATCAATGACACAATGGATGAGGCTAGATTGACTGCTAATAAAGAGGCTAAGAAGATTATTATACAATCTATCCAACGAATAGCTTCTGAAACTACGGTTGAGAATGCAGTAACTGTTTTCCATATTGATAATGATGAAGTAAAAGGACGTATTATTGGCCGCGAAGGACGTAATATTCGTGCATTAGAGGCAGCAACTGGTGTTGAGATCGTTGTTGATGATACTCCAGAAGCAATTACACTTTCTGCGTTTGATCCAGTTCGCCGTGAGATAGCTCGTTTATCTCTGCACCAACTTGTTCAAGATGGACGTATCCACCCTGCGCGTATCGAAGAAGTGGTAGCTAAAGTGACTAAGCAAGTAGAAGAAGAGATTATTGAAACAGGTAAACGTACAACTATTGATCTTGGTATTCATGGCCTACATCCTGAACTTGTTCGTCTTGTTGGTAAGATGAAATACCGTTCTAGTTATGGCCAGAACTTGTTGATGCACGCCCGCGAAACAGCAAATTTGTCTGCAGCTATGGCAGCTGAACTTGGACTTAATGTCAAAAAAGCACGCCGTGCTGGTCTCCTCCATGATATCGGTAAGGTTAGTGATGAGGATATGGAGATGCCACACGCACAGTTGGGTATGAAACTTTGCGAAAAGTATGGAGAAAAACCAGATATATGCAATGCTGTAGGTGCACACCATGACGAAATGGAGATGGAATCTATTATTGCTCCTATTGTACAAGCTTGTGATGCTATCTCTGGTGCTCGTCCTGGTGCTCGTCGTGAGATAGTAGAGGCTTATGTAAAACGCCTTAATGATCTTGAAAATATCGCAATGTCTTATCCTGGAGTTACTAAAACTTATGCTCTTCAAGCAGGTCGCGAACTCCGTGTGATCGTTGGTGCAGACAAACTAAGTGATAAGGAAACTGAGCTCCTCTCATTTGATATCGCTAAGCGTATTCAAGACGAAATGACTTATCCTGGTCAAATTCGTATTACGGTAATACGTGAAACACGTGCCGTTTCGTATGCAAAATAAAGAATATTGATTTTTTATTAAAATAGCAATATTGACAGAAGCTACCTTATAAGAGGTAGCTTCTATCTTAAATATTGTTAATAAACAGTCATTTTGTTTCGCTTTGCTATTTGTATACCCTTGCGCTACCTTTGCCGAAGGGATAGAGTATCCTGAACTTAAAGATTTAATTGGAAATATTAACAATAATTAATTTTCGCGCGCGCACGCGTACATTAATATACTCGCGCGTACATGCGTACTGCTTCTATTTATTAGTTTTGTATTTTTAATGAAATATTACACTATATAAAAAACACTTTTTTAGGTGCTAAATAGTTTTGTTGATTATCAGATACTTATAGAGAAAATGCAAAAACAATAAAAAAAACTTATCAAAATATTTGGTCGGTTCGCAAAAAAGCAGTACCTTTGCAGCCGATTTCGCGATAAACGCAAGTGAGCGTTAATGAACGGCGAAAAGTACTGAAAAATCGTAATGCTGAAAATCAGCCACTTACAAAGAAAATGCAAAAAATATTGAAAAAAGTTGCTAAAAAATTTGGTCAGTCCAAAAAAAAGCAGTACCTTTGCAGCCGATTTCGCAACTAACGCGAGTGAGCGGTTGAAAATGCAGAAATCAATAGTGATCTTTGAAAGTTTGATTAATCAATAATGTAGTACAAGAGAGTAGTTTAACTACTCGATTGGGAAACTGAAAAACGTGTAATACGAAATTTTATATTATACGGTTCCCGTTAATAAGTACACAATAGATTAGGTTATTCTGAGCTAAAAATTAATTTTCTTTTTACAACGAAGAGTTTGATCCTGGCTCAGGATGAACGCTAGCGACAGGCCTAACACATGCAAGTCGAGGGGCAGCGCGGAGCAAGCTTGCTTGTTCTGGCGGCGACCGGCGCACGGGTGCGTAACAGGTGTGCAATCTGTCCATAATCGGGGAATAGCCCAGCGAAAGTTGGATTAATGCTCCATGTGAGCCGAGGAGGCATCTCTTTGGTTTGAAACGCAAGGATTATGGGTGAGCACGCTTCTGATTAGGTAGTTGGTGAGGTAACGGCTCACCAAGCCGACGATCAGTAGGGGTTCTGAGAGGAAGGT
>JAFOYE010000022.1 GCA_017391525.1 Paludibacteraceae bacterium
GGATACCTGGTTTAGGAGCAGGTTGCTCGCCATAGGTAGATTCAGGATTCCAGCAGTCGTCGAAGAAGACGAAAAGGGTCTTGATATGATGTTTGTCAGCGATAGTGAGGTACTCATCCATGTGCTGTTTGAACGCTTCTGGTTCGTTTTGCCAAACTACGCTACTGAGATAGACGCGCATGAGGTTGAAGCCTAGTTCTTCCGCCCAACCGAGTTCGCGGTCGATAGTAGCGGCATCGAAGGTAGATGATTGCCACATCTCAATCTGGTTGATGGCTGTGCTAGGTTGGAAATTGCATCCAGCACGATATGGATGGGAAGCATACCAAGCTTTTGCTTTTTCTTTAGACCATGGTTGATAAATGTCGCCTGATTGACAGCTCGAAAATAGAAATGCAATGCTTACTATTGCGACAAGAATGAATATTGTTTGTTTCATAATAAAAAAGGGGTTATTTCCGTTTTCCATTAACGAGTTTTTGCCATGTTTGTTTGGCGAAATCCCAGGTATTATTGATGAGATGCATACCCCAATGGTCATAGATTTCGGCATCTGAATCCTCAATATATTGCTCAGTTGCATTAGCAGCGCTATCGGAAATAATAAGTAATAGGTCACCAGCTTCCAACTCAGAATTGCCCGTAGGCACAAAGAATTCTTCGCCACGGCGTACCATGATAATCAGTAGTTTAGTGTCAAACTTAATATCCTTCAGACATACACCATTAGCAAGCATTTCAGTCGTTACCTCCATCTCTATAGCTACTGATTCTACTTCTTCTGGGAGATCTATCTCAAAGTGCTCAAGTTTCTTTTGCTCTTGAGGTGGCATAGTCAGATATAACTTCTTTGCCATTGCTGAGAGTGAGGTACCTTGTACAATGAGAGAGAGTAAGGTACAAAGGAAGACCACATTAAATATCAGGTCAGCATGGGGTACTTCATTTGCCTTACAAAGGATAGCAAAGATGATAGGTACAGCGCCTTTGAGTCCTACCCAACTGAGCATAATTTTGTCATTGGTACGGTATTCCTTGAAAGGTAACATACAAATGAATACGGACAGCGGGCGTGAGATGAGCATCATTACTACGCTGATAATCAATCCTGCAAGTATGACTTCAAGTTGGAATAGCTCGTGTGGGCGCACCATCAATCCCAAAACCAAGAAGATCACTAATTGGCTTAGCCAAGTCAGTCCGTCGAAGAAACTGCGTGTCTGGCGCTTGCGCGTAAACTTGCTATTACCGATTACCAAACCGCCGATATATACAGCCAAATAGGTATTACCCTTGAGGTAATAGGTAGCCGAGAAAATAAAGATACAAGCCGTCAATACCATGATAGGGTAGAGCGACTCGTTGCTGAGTTTGGATTTGCGCATTAGGCTAACGATACCCTTTCCAAAAATAAAACCCATCACAGCACCCATCACCAGCTGTACTACAATATCTTGTACTACAGTCAGCGCGGTTACATTTCCACTAGTGGCAGTCACCACACCGATGAGCGTGGTGGTTAGTACATATGCCATAGGGTCATTAGCACCAGACTCAAGCTCGAGTAGCGGACGAAGATTATGTTTCAGTCCTATGCCGTTAGTACGCAAAATGGAAAATACAGATGCTGAGTCAGTAGATGACATAGTAGATGCCATCAACATGGCTACAGGTAAAGATACAGCAGCAATGGCGCTAAACCAACCAAATAAAAAATAGATAATAACGCCTGTAATCAACATAGTAAGTAGCACACCTATCGTAGCTAGGGTTAGACCCGAAGCTATTATAGGACGGATATCAGATAGTTTTGTATCCATACCACCAGAGAAAAGTATGATACATAGTGCTATAGTGCCGATGGCTTGGGCCGAACCTACATTGAGCATATACCCAACTCCATCTTCGTCAAAGAATTTTCCTAGTCCATCAGGACCAAATAGCATACCTACTGCCAAAAACAAGAGCAGGGCAGGTATACCAAACTTATAGCCGATTTTATCGGTAAAAATGCTCGCAAAAAAGAGCATTGAAAGAACAAGAAGGATTAGTTCTACTTGCATTTTTCTTTAAAACTTTACCTATTAATTTATAACGATTACTCAATGCCAAAAATATATCTAATTACCTCCTGCCAAAATTCTATTGGTCGATAACCAGAAATTGCTTGCGGACGATCTTCCATCGGACAAAAAACTACGGTTGGATAACTACGAACACCAAACAAAGCTGCAAGTTCTGGTTCTTTCTCTGCATTTAAGGTATAAACATATATTTTTCCATCGTATTGTTTGGATACTTGCTCTAGTATTGGGTGTAATTCATCACACCATTTGCACCAAGAAGTATAGAAATCTATTAAACAAGGTTTATCGCCGATATATTTCCATTGCGGTTGTTGACCAGAAGTCAAATCATAATAACACACCTTCTTTTTAAAGTCTTCGGTGGAGAGATAGGTCAAGCCCTCTGCCATACTTGCAAGAGTAAAACTCACCATCAAAATAATTAAAAAAAGCCTTTTTTGCATAATTTTTCTAATTTAGGGTGCAAAATTACAAAAAAAATCGTAACTTTGCAAACTTTTTTTTACAAAAAAATCTACAACAACATTACATTATATGATGCTGCACAACCTTACATTTCTCTCAACACAGCTTTCTGATCTACAAAAAGGCCAGCTTTTTATACTGACCGATACTAATTCTGCCAAGTATTGTCTACCTATTTTATCCCAATTCATCGGGAAAATCCCCTATCATTTACTTACAATAGAACCTGGTGAAAAAAGTAAAAATTTAGAATCGGTACAAGTAGTTTGGGATTTTCTGCTCAAATACCGTGCTACACGCGAAGCTATATTGATAAATTTAGGGGGCGGAATGATTACAGACTTAGGAGGATTTGCTGCGGCAACTTATATGCGTGGCATTCGTTTCATAAATATTCCAACCACTTTACTCGCGATGGTAGATGCATCTTCAGGAGGAAAAACAGGGATTGATTATCAAGGAGTTAAAAATATTATAGGCACTTTTACAGCACCACTAACTACACTCATTCATCCTAACTTCCTATTCAAACTTCCTACAACAGAGTTGTTTAGCGGATTTGCTGAAATGTTAAAACATGCTTTGATAGCAAGTAAAGAGGAATGGATAAAACTTTTACAATTAGCACTATCTGAACTATCTCATCAGCAGTTTATAGAAGCATTATCTTCAACAAACGCATTACAAACAAGTATAACAATCAAAGAAAAAGTTGTTACACAAGACCCTAATGAAATTGGTTTACGTAAAATCTTAAATTTTGGACACACCATTGGACATGCTATAGAATCGGCTTTATTAGAGCAACAAAATACACTACAACATATTTCCCACGGATACTGCGTGCTTTGGGGTATGGTGGCAGAAGTATATCTTAGTGTAGTGAAATTAGATTGCCCACGCGAAGTGCTACAACAACTCACACAAATAATGCTGCAATATTACAGCAGACCACAATGCAACTGTGAACAACGTAAACAACTTATTCAACTAATGTATTTAGACAAAAAAAATAGTGCTAATCAGAAACCAAACTTTACACTACTTCGCGCAGTAGGAGAACCTAAAATTAATCAATATGTTTCGGAAGAGGATATTGACGAGGCATTAGAATATTTGTTTAGTCTATAATTTTATTTTCGAAAAGAGAAATATTTTTGTCCTAAAAAACTTATTACAACTGTAATAAAAGTAATTATCATCTTAGATGGAGTAGGGTAAATACCACATACTTCTACCAATAATTTTAATCCAAAATAATTAATCAATAAATTCACAGTTACTATCAAAATATATCGCCACAGTTGCTTATATCCGCAAAGCGAAGACTGCGTGAAAGTAATATACTTATTTAGCCAAAAACCCGTTAATAGGGTAATAGGAAACACAATCAAAAGCGACATTATATGAGGAGTGAGACAGAGTTGAGAGTTGAGAGATAAGGTAATATACACCAACTCGTGACCTATCACAAAGTTATATACCACAAAATACAACACCCAGTCCAATACCATGTTTCCACCACCGCAAACAGCATAACGAAATAGCTGTTGAGGGATATAACGACCAAAGGGTCGATAGAAAAAATCTATAATTTTAGTGATTATTTGGGCGAATGTTTGCATTTTTGAAAAAAAAATTGTACTTTTGCAGCCGAAAATAAACAAATCGGCGCACAAAGGTACTCAAAAATTTGCGATTATGCAAATTTTGCCGAATATTATTAACCAAAAAGAACCATTTATGGACGACTATCATCAGCAAAATGCAACAAGTAAGAGCCAAGAAATTTTTGGGTCAGCATTTCTTGAAGGACCTGAGTGTCGCCCAACGAATTGCTGAAACCATCACAGCAGGCCGTGTCTTAGAGATCGGTCCTGGCATGGGTGTGCTCACGCAGTATCTCCTCAAAAATCCTAATTTACAGACTACAGCTATCGAAATAGATAGGGAGAGTGTGGCGTACCTTAAAGAGTGGTACCCCGAGTTACACCTTATTGAGGGCGACTTTCTCAAACTCGACCTCAATATTATCTACCCCGACGGCGAGTTCTGCGTAATTGGCAACTACCCATATAATATCAGTAGTCAAATTTTCTTCAAAGTGCTTGATCATAAGGATCGTATCCCCATCTGTTCGGGTATGATTCAGAAAGAAGTAGCCGAGCGCATTGCCTCCAAGCCAGGCAAGAAAGCATACGGCATTCTCAGCGTGCTACTGCAAGCATATTACGATATAGAATATTTATTCACCGTGGACGAGCATGTGTTTAACCCTCCTCCGAAAGTCAAATCGGCGGTTATTCGCATGACTCGTAATAACCGCCAAGGATTGGGCTGCGATGAAGCGCTGTTTAAGAATATAGTCAAGACTGCCTTCAACCAGCGTCGAAAGCAGATGCGCAATTCGTTGATGGGACTAGTCGGCAAGGAAAATCCTATTCTCAACGACCCTATCTTCACGAAGCGCCCCGAACAACTGAGTGTCGATGAATTCATCTCCCTCACCCAACTAATTCAAAATTCTAACTAACCATTAAAAACCTCTGACGGCATAGAGGATAACGAACACCGAGTATAAAAAACTTTTTGTTTTGCTCTCCAAATGCGGCTTCGCTGCATTTCATTAGAGTAAAAACAAAAGATGACCTTTGATTTTTATTTATTTTTGTAGCAAGAATAGCACAGCGTATTTTTGTTTCAAAAAATAATTGTCAATAATTGTCGCCTTAATTGACGTGAATTGTCTTAAAAATGATACTTGAAATTTTGGATAATTTTTGATCAATTTTCTACAATTTTTGTTTTAATTTTACTCTCGTTCGATTGCCGAACACGAAATGGCTGAACTCAAAATATTCTATAGAGACAAAGACAAACAAGACAAAATCAAGGTGGGCCGCAGCGTCAATATCCTCAGCGGTCTTGACAAATCAGATATCATTTGGATTGATCTGCTCGATGTAAGTGATAAAACAGAGGGTGTCCTCGAGGACTTCCTTAAAATCGATATCCAGGATGACGAAGAGATGGAAGAGATCGAGATGTCTTCTCGTTATATTCAAACTGACGATTCCATTGTAGCTAACTCAAACTTCCTCTGCGATAATTTTGAGACAGAACCTGTCAACTTTATTCTTAAAAATAGCATTCTCGTCACCACCCGCGATGTGGAACTCGCCAGCTTCAACGAAACAGTCAAGAAGATGCTCATGAACACCCGCAACTTCCCAACGGGCTATCACGTGCTTGTTTCACTTATGGAAACGCGTGTAGAAAAAGATGCGGATATGATCGAGGATACTACCGACCTCATCACCAAACTTTCTGGTGAAATCAACGCTACCGACCAAGTCGACGAAGAGGTATTGATCCAAATCAAGGATCTTCAGGAAAAAGTCACCATTATCCGTCAAAACATCATGGATAAACAACGTGTGATTAGCAACTTCCTCAAGTGCGATTTCTTCCCAACGGAGCTCCAACCTCGCCTCACAATGATCATCAAGGATATCAACTCTCTCTTCGAATACACACGTTTCGGTTTCGACCGTCTGGACTACCTCCAGGATACTTTCCTTGGTCTTGTTAATATTGAGCAGAACAAGATTATCAAAATCTTCACCGTGGTGAATGTGGTATTCCTCCCACCTACTCTAATTGCCAGCATGTATGGTATGAACTTCGAATTTATGCCTGAGTTAGCATGGAAAATGGGCTATCCATTTGCCATTGGCTTGATGATTGTTTTTACACTGGCTATCTTGCTAATTTTCAAACTTAAAAAGTGGTTATAAACAAAGTTATCAACAATACCATTTATAATTTGTTGATGAATTTTAATAACCAATACTTATCCATTTTATCAAAAGTTAATTCACTTTTTTCAACTGTATAATTTATTGAAAAACAACCGATAGCAGAGCTTATCAAACATTTCCACAACTAATAATAATAAAGGATTTTTTCAATAAATTTATTCATATTTTTTATCTCGAACAACTAGTTCCTTAATTTTTTCAAATATATGTCTGTTAAATTTTACAAATCCGAAAATCAAGTACCATTAGAGATGCATAAGGTACGCGTGGTACAAAAGTTGAATTTATTGCCTGTAGATGAGCGTTTGCGTGCTATTCAAAAGGCGGGTAACAACACTTTCTTATTAGAGAATAAGGATATATATATAGATATGCTTACTGATTCGGGCGTGAACGCTATGTCCGATCGTCAGACAGCAGCTATGCATTTAGCAGACGACTCATATGCGGGCAGTCAAACCTTTGCTCGCCTTAAAGCCGCTCTTAAAGAGGTCTTCGGTACCGACAATGTGCTACCTGCGCACCAAGGTCGCGCGTGCGAAAATATATTAGCTGAGCGCTTTGTTAAACCCGGCATGGTGGCTATCATGAACTTCCACTTCACTACCACCAAAGCTCATGTCACTCGTTGCGGCGGCGAAGTGGTCGAAGTTCTCCACAAAAAAGGATTGATTCCTCAGAGCGATGATCCATTCAAGGGAGATATGGACTTGCAAGAATTGCGCCGTGTCATTGAGCAATACACCCCTGAGAAAGTGGCTTATGTCCGTGTAGAAGCAGGTACCAATTTGATAGGTGGTCAACCTGTTAGCCTTGAGAATATGCTTGCCGTGGCAGATATTTGTCACGAATATGGAGTACCTAGCATTTTGGATGCCTCATTATTGCAAGATAATATCTATTTCATGAAGACCCGAGAGGCTCAATGCAAGTATATGACTCCAAAGGAGATTTACCACTTACTTGCAGGCAAGATGGATATAATCTATTTCTCTGCTCGTAAACTAGGTTTTGCTCGTGGTGGTGCTATTATCAGCCACAATACCGACCTTATCAAGAGCATGATGGAGTATATTCCGTTGTTTGAGGGATTCTTGACCTATGGCGGTATTGATGTGCGCTCTATCGAGGCGATGGCAGAGGGCTTGTACGAGTCCCTTGATATGGATTACTTGAGCCACGGACCAGAGTTTATCAATTACCTTGTCAACGAGTTAGATGCCTATGGCGTACCTATGATTAAGCCTGCTGGTGGTTTAGGTGCGCATATTGACTGCCAAGGCTTTGTGCCTAATATGCCTCATGATCAATACCCTGCGGCTGCGGTGGCCACAGCTTTGTATATAGCTGGTGGTATTCGTGGTATGGAGCGCGGTACGCTCTCTGAGCAACGCGAAGCAGATGGTACAGAGCGTTTTGCGGAACTGGAATTGATGCGTCTTGCTATGCCACGCCGTGTTTATACTTTATCTCAAGTCAAGTATGTAGCCGACCGTGTTAAATGGTTGTGGGACAACCGCCAACTCATAGGCGGTCTTAAATGGGTAGAAGAACCTAATGTCTTGCGTTTCTTCTTTGGTCGCTTAAAGGAGATTGGCCATTGGCAAGAGGAGTTAGTTTCTAAGTTCAAGGAAGATTTCGGCGAAAGTTTATAAAAGAATTTTATTTAATTCTATTTAAAAAGGAAGTTCTATATAAGTACCATTTAAAATAGGTAGTGCTCGGCGGTGTTTCGCCGAGTAAATGTTCTTCCACGATGCTCGTCGCTGTCCTGTCTCGCGTGTCTCGACTCCCTAATCTTTAAACACTAAACAGTAGCATCTTAGATGCGTCCACTAAACATTATATTTTTACCTTTTCCCTTATAAATCTTAGGTGATTCTTAGGTTATTCATAGGTGATTTATAGGTTATTCTTAGGTGATTCAGCAACTTTCACTATAAGATCATTTAGAACATTAGAACAGCAGCTTGCTGCGATTAGAACTTTTAACTTTACAAAACTATGGCACAAATTACCCTCAACCATCCCATTGCGGAGATTCATGGCGCCTTCAGCAAGCGCAGCAACATTGTCAATCGCCAAAAGAAATACCGTATCAACGGCCGTGTCATTCACGAAGGCAAGCAGGAATCCTATGCTATCCAAAACCCTCGTGATTGGAAGAAAACCCCTGCCCAAGGAGCCGAACTCGCCAATCAAACTGCTTGGCAAGAGGCTTGCCGCCGCACTGCTCAAATCTTGCAAGCCGCTCAACCCGAAGGCCCTACCGAGCAACAACTCTTCGAGCGCCGTCTCAGTCAAATCCCTGACTATTATACCTTAGACGAAGCCCGTACTTTGCTCGAGGATTTCCGCCGTCGTTATGAGGCTCAAATTCCCAATACTCGTGGCAAACACCCAGACGCCCAAGCGCCCATTGATCCAAAGACTGGCAAAGGCAAACAATACGCTCAATTCCCAGCCTTCATCCGCGCCATGCTCTACCACCAACTACGAACTCAATAACCAGCTACTAAAGGCTCAATAACTACCCACGTCCACTTTTCTTTGAAAGTGTTTGTTCATTTTCCCAAATATTATTTGGGTATTTCTCGTATTATCCCGCCACCAGTTTAGCCTTGCGGTTGCGGGGTCCCCGAAAAATCTTGATTTTTGGGGTGCCTTTCCGCCCGCAAGAAAATACCTTACTTTTAGTACTCCTAAAACTTTTTCTACACAAAATTTGCAAATCCGCAAATTTTGTTGTACCTTTGCACCCTGAAGAGCATACAGTTCTTCCGAAAAAATGAACAAGAAAACTAACTTACATTACTGCATTTCAGCATCTTACATCTACATCCCTTATCATCGTAACATCAGTACCAACTGGGAAAGCTGAAGCAAATGTAATCTCTTATTTTCCTACTTTCTTAACCTCTAAGGTTGATTATTAACTTTTAATTTTTAATGTATATGAGCAACTTTCGTATGCTCATAGTGGCGTTATGTGCGTCGCTATGTGCTTGGGGTAGCTATGCCCAAGAACCCTATGTGTTGACGCTGGAGCAGCTATTTGCTTTGGCGGATGAAAATAGCAAAACCATTCAAACCGAAAACGCTGCCGTTCTCGAAGCCCAGCAAGATGTCAAAGTGGCAAAAAATGCCTTAATGCCCGATATTGACATCTCGCTATCTGCCAGTTACTTAGGCAATGGCTACCTGATGGATCGCAACTTCTCGAATGGTCAAACCATTGACATGCCCCACTTGGGCAATAACTTTGCAGTAGAAGCTACTCAACTGCTTTATGCGGGTGGTGCTGTGACCAATAGCATTGCTTTGGCAAAACTCAAGGAGGAGATGGCAAATATCAACCGTGAAGCCACACGCTCGCGCGTTCATTTTATGCTTACGGGCTTTTACCTCGACCTCTACAAACTGCAAAACGCGCTCCGTGTGTACGACCGCAGTATTGACTTAGCAAAGGTCGTCATTCAAGACACCAAAGCCCGCAACGAGGCAGGTGTGGCGTTGCAAAACGATGTCACTCGCTACGAACTGCAACTCAAGAACCTCGAACTGGCACGCCGCCGTGTAGCCAACTCCGTGGAGATTCTCAACTACGACCTTGTGACGATTCTTGGACTGCCGCTTGAGACACAAATCATGCCTGACACTACGCTACTGGAGCAGTCGCTATCCATCCATGACCTCACCTACTGGCAAGAGTTGGCACAAAGTGAGGCGTATGCCGTCAAACAGTCGGCTCTAGCCGTACAAATGAGCGAGCGAGGCGAGAAACTGGCACGCTCGGAGATGATTCCAAACATTGCCCTCTTTGCTGGCAACCATCTGGATGGTCCTATCACGATTGAGGTGCCTGTGATCAACAGCAATTTCAACTACTGGTATGTCGGCATAGGCGTATCTTACAAACTATCGTCGCTCTACAAAGCCAGTCGTACGCTCAAGAAAGCCCAACTCAGCACCTACCTCAGTCGCCGTCGCTTGAGTGATATCCAAGAGCAAACCAACCTTTCCGTACAAGCCGATTATACCCGTTATATCGAAGCCTTCGAGGAGGTTGCAACGCTGGAGAAAAGCGTGCAACTTGCCAACGAGAACTATAGTGTCATTGAGAATCGCTACCGCAACGACATCGCCCTCGTGACCGACATGCTGGATGCGTCCAACCAACTACTGGATGCCGAACTGCAACTCGTCAATGCACGAATCAATGTGCTATTCAATTACTACAAACTCAAAAATACATCTGGAAACTTATAAAAACATATCAATATGAAAAGAAGAACTAAAAAACTGATTTACAACATCTTGGCTTGTATCTTAACCCTTGGTGCCTGCTCTTGGGTATGTGCCAAATTCATTCACTTAGGCAATGTAGAATTTACCGAGAACGCCCAAATCAAGCAGCACATCGTACCTGTCAACTCGCGTGTACAGGGCTTTGTCAAAGAACTGCGTTTCGACGAATACACCCAAGTACACAAAGGGGATACGCTCGTCATTATCGAAGATGCCGAATACCGCTATCGCGTGGCGCAAGCGCAGGCTAATCTCGACAATGCTCTCAAGGGCAAAGATGCTATGCACAATGTCATTTCTACCACCCAAACGAATATCTCTGTGACGGATGCCAGCATTGAGGAAGCACGCATTATCTTGGAAAATGCCGAGCGCAACTACCAGCGTTTCAGCACTTTGTACCAACAAAACGCTGTCACTCGCCAACAGCATGATGACATGCACACCGCCTACTTGGCTGCCAAAGCACGCTACGAGATGCTCCAAAATCAAAAAGAGAGTGTCCGTTCCGTTAGCCGTGAACAGAATACTCGCCTTGGGCAAAACGAAGCTGGTATCAAGTTGGCAGAAGCAGCTCTCGAACTCGCGCGCCTGAACCTCTCTTATACTGTCATTACTGCCCCTTGCGACGGCTACACAGGCCGCAAGGATATCCAAGTGGGACAACTCATCCAACCCGGACAAACTCTTGTAGATATAGTGGATGCCGAAAACAAATGGATCATCGCAAACTACAAAGAGACACAAACTGCCAATATCGCCGTTGGTCAAGCCGTTGAGATAGAGGTAGATGCAGTGCCTGAGCATGTTTTCAAGGGCGTAGTCCGCTCTGTATCTCGTGCTACAGGAGCCAGTTTCTCGCTCTTGCCACAAGACAACTCTTCGGGTAACTTCGTGAAGATTGAGCAACGCATACCTGTGCGTATCGACTTCACAGATGACAACGATACCGAAGCCCTGCAACGCGTGAGTGCGGGTATGAATGTAGAATGTAAAGTGCTGTACTAATGGGACATCATCACGATCCAAATCAACCCTTCTCCATACCGCAAATACGCTTTATACCCGAATCGCTCAAACCATGGCTGTTGATATTGTTTATCATCATCTTCAACTGCACAGGCGGCGTGTATATGGCAGCTGTGAGCGATATGGTGGGCAGCACGCAGCTCCTGCAAGAAGACATCATGATGGCAGGCTATGCCTCTCTGGTAGGCATGGCGCTCTTCTTTGCCATCATGTTCCGCCTCAAGTGGGCAGTCCGACCAAAGACGGCATTGGGCAGTTGTACCTTGGTGCTGATTGCTGCTAATCTGATTTGCATGCACACCAGTTCGGTGCCAGTCTTAGTGGGCGTTTGTCTAGTGTCAGGCTTCTTCCGTATGTGGGCAATATACGAGTGCAACTCCACTATCCAACTATGGATCACACCCAAACGCGACATGTCGATATGGTTCTGCTATATCTACCTCATGGTCAATAGCACCATCCAGTTTACGGGTATTGCCGCCCTATCGTTCTCCGTTTGGGCATCGTGGCACTATATGTATTGGTTCATCATCGGTGCATTGTTGGTGATATACTTGATTGTGCTCATCTGTTTCCGTGGTATCTCCATCATGCAACGCCTCCCGCTCTATGGCATTGACTGGATAGGTATGCTACTCTGGGGCATGACGGCCATGAGTATCCTCTTTATCTGTGTCTATGGCGAACACTACGACTGGTGGCGCTCCGAGCATATCCGCTTGGCGACTGGCTTAGGCATTGCCTCGTTGGCACTCAACTTATGGCGCACACGCTACCTAAGACATCCGTATATCTCGCTGGAAATCTTCAAGATACCCATTGTTCCGATATGCGTATCTATTATCCTTATCATGGATTTGCTACTTGCGCCCTCGCATATCTTTGAGCATGCACTCATGGAAAGCGTACTCGGCTATGACCACCTCAATACCCTCACACTCAATTGGGTAGCTATCCTTGGTGTAGTGATTGGTGTGGTGTTCACATGGCAGACTTTTGCTCGCCGTAAATGGACTTATCAACGCATGCTGGTGATAGCCTTCTCCTGCTTTGCGTTCTACTTGGCGTACTTCTATTTCCGTATTGATTACAACCTCCCCAAAGAGGCATTATACCTCCCTGTCATCGTGCGCTCAATCGGTTATGTGATAGTGGCTATCCTTATGCTGACAGCCAATGCAAGACTACCTTTCCCATTTATCTTCTTGCACGGTTTGTCCTTCCAAAACATGTTCAGTGCCGCCTTGGCTGCGCCTATCGGCACGGCTATTATCGGACGACTGCTGAAGGTAGTCATGACACGCAACGCCATGCTACTGAGCCAAGAGATGGATCACCTTTCGCTATCCACTTCGCATATGCAGATAGGCGAACTCTACGGCATGGTGCAGGTGCAAGCTTTGCTGGAGTCCATGAAAGAGATCTATGGTTGGCTCTTGTTCTTGGCTATCTTGTGCCTCATTGGCTTGATGTTGCGCTATAGTGGTATTCGCCCCGTGAAAGTAATAGAACCTACCTATCGCTTTATCCACAACTTCCTACGCAACAATACAGGCCTCCTCCGCCTGCGTAGAAGCAAAGTAAAAGAAGAAATAGTATCATAAACATTCATCCTAAATAATATGAAATCAACTAATTATAGTTTTATGAGCCAATTCAAAGCACATGTCAATTCCAGCGTTGTATTGATTTTCTTCACGCTACTCGCATTGGTATGTGCCAATATCCCAAGTATCAAAGATTGGTATTTTTCCCTGTGGCAATATCCCATCAGTCTGTCTATTGGTGCGTTTAATTTCTTCAGCCATCACGGGCATGCCATCACGCTTGGACAGATGATCAACGATTTCCTTATGGCAATCTTCTTCCTGTCGGTTGGATTGGAGATTAAGCGTGAGATTAAGGTGGGCGAACTATCCACCAAGGACAAAGCGCTACTGCCTATCATTGGCGCTTGTGGTGGTATGTTGGTGCCTGTACTAATCTTCTACCTCGTTTGCCCTGGTGAGGCAGCTATGCAACGCGGCTTGGCTATCCCTATGGCTACGGATATCGCTTTCTCATTGGGAGTACTGGCTATCTTCAAATCCCGCGTACCTATCGGACTGAAGGTTTTTCTTGCAGCGCTGGCGGTAGCAGATGACTTGGGCGGTATCATTGTGATAGCACTCTTCTATTCATCGAATATCAACTATCTATTCCTGGGCTTATCGGCTTTGTGTGTAGTGCTTATGATTATCGGCAATGTGCTGAATATGCGCTCCAAAGGATTCTATCTCACTTTAGGACTTGTACTATGGTATATGATGCTCAATTCGGGCATTCATCCCACCATAGCAGGCGTGATTGTTGCGTTCTGCGTACCTGCTACCCTGAAGAAAGGAACAGGTTACTATTTAGAGCGTATTCGTCAGCATATCAATCAGTTCCCCGTCATTGATATTGACAAGCAACATAATACAATCGTACTGACCAACGACCAAATACACACGCTTAAGAGCATCGAATCGGCTGCTGACAAGATGATTAGTCCCTTGCAAGATTTAGAAGATAACCTCCACTCTTTTATCAACTACTTGGTCATTCCGCTCTTTGCTTTCGCCAATGCGGGTATTGATCTCTCGCACATGAGTGTGGGTACGCTCTTCTCGGGTGTCAGTTTGGCGGTGATGTTGGGTTTGGTTGTAGGTAAGTTCTTGGGGGTATTCTCTTTCTCATGGTTAGCTATACGCCTCAAATGGGTATCCTTGCCTGCTGGCGCAAGTTGGCAATCTTTTGCCAGTGTATGCATGGTTTGCGGTATTGGTTTTACAGTGTCTATGTTTATCGCTGACCTGTCGTATGCAGGATTAGGAGAGCATGGCGCTTTACTCCTCGACCAAGCCAAATTAGGTGTACTCTGCGGCTCCGTCATCTCTGCCATTATTGGATGCATCTTACTTCATAAGACACTACCACAGTCGAAGTAAAGAACAAGACCTTCTCACAGTCAAGGTAGAGTATGTGACTTATCCACAACGAACACCTTTATAAACTAACAGAGCGGCACCAACGTGTCGCTCTGTTTTCCTCTCGCCGCATAGCCTAATAGACTCTTTGGGCAGTCCTAATAGGGGAAAATCGCCCTATTTTTGGTCAGAATTCCATGTTTCACATCTCGTGCCTAGATTGCGAAACTCTTTTGGCGACATGCCTGTATGTGTTTTGAAATACTTGCGGAAGGTAAACTGCTCTGGGAAACCCAATTGTTCCGCTACAGACTTGACCTGCACACCTTTCTCGTGCAAAAGACGCTTGGCATTATTGATAGTCACAAGGGTGATAATCTCAATAGGCGTCATGCCCAGTCGCTCAGACACAATCGAGGAGAAATATCGCTGCGACAACCCCGCTTGGTCTGCATAGAAAGCCACCTGTCGCTCTGTAGTATGATTCTTCACGAGTGACTGAATAAACTGCATAACAATCTGCTCCTTATGCGTGAATGGCTTGGGGATGCTAGCAGTCGGCTGTGATAGTATATGTGTTAATAACTCTAGAACCAATGTCTGTTTACGCAAAAGAATCAGTTTTTCTTTAGCTTGGCGCAAGATTCCATGTGGCATTACACTTACTTCAACTTGCTGAGAAAGGATATCACGGATATTGCTCTCATAGTAGCAGCAGCGTTCTTCTGGCAATTCAATCACGGGAAAGAGGGGCATATTCCGCTCAGCTAGATGTGATAGATAAGGATACATCACATCTATCAATTGATCTGGCGTATCCATGAGCGACAAAGCGGCATAATCCTCCGACTGACTGAGTTCCACGCAAGGGACTAGCGGACTAATGATGTGCAGCGTACCACGCTGTATAGTGTAGCGACGACCGTTCAATATCTTTTCGGCAGTACCGCAGATGCATATAGTAATTCCTACTTTCATGGCACAAAAGTACTCATTTTCCCTAATATCCACAAGAAAAATATAATATTTATACATAAAATCATACATATTGCTCAATTATTCGCTATTTTTGCTCTTTTATGAGGCAAAAAAAAGCAGTACCTTTGCAGCCGTAAACAAAAAAAAACATATACAGTATGAAAAAGTTTGGATTATTTCTTTTGAAAAACAATGTTCAATGGATGACATTCTGTTTTCTTGGCTGGCTGATATGGGCAGCATGTAATTGGAATAACTTAGAGTTGGCGCAGAAGATAACTTTAGGTATTTATGCCTTCCTTATTGCGCACGAGTACGAGGAAGGGTACAAAGATCGTTTCTTGGAGCTAATGGCAGGACGATTGATGAAAATCAACTACAAAGCGCTCACGCCAGGCTTAACGCACTTGTCGCAGGCAATCTATATCACAACCATTTTTTCGTTGGCACTGCTATTCCCTGCGCAATTATGGCTCACATTTGGTGTGATTATCTTGGCTATTTTTGAGGGATATGTACACAATATGGGTATCTTTCTTTTCCGTCTGCGAGGACTAAGTCCAGGTTGGTGGACAGCTATGGGTATGGCTGCTTTTGCTATATGGGGATTAGTGGAAATTAACCAAGCGTATGATTATACAGGTATACAATGGTTATGGGCAACACTATATTATATTGCTACTTTCATAGCAATGGAGATTGGTTTCCAAAAACTGATAAAGAACAGTTTCTCAAACACAATCCACTCTGTCCGTAGTTTTCTATCAGAGCGCTTTGGTACAAAGCAGTAGGACATTTTCATCCTCACCAAACCAACAGAGCGGCACCAACGTGTCGCTCTGTTGTATTCTACCTTATAACCTCATCACCTCCCGCCTTTACACCCTACACTATACACCTTCCACCAGAAAAATCGCCTTTGAGGGCGATTTTTCTTGCATATATGCAAAAAAATCATTACCTTTGCACCCAAATTTCGCAAATTTTAAAACTTTTAGAACCTTTAGAACTTTTAAACAATTAAATATATACGATTATGACAATTAATGATTACAAATTCGCTGGTAAGAAAGCGATTGTTCGCGTGGACTTTAATGTGCCATTGAACGAGAACGGACAAATCACAGACGACACCCGTATCCGTGGTGCGTTGCCAACCCTCAAACACATCCTCGAAGAGGGCGGTGCGCTCATCATCATGAGCCACATGGGTAAACCAAAAGGCAAAGTGGTTGCTAAATATAGCTTGAAGCAAATCGTTGACGCTGTGAGCGCTGCACTCGGTACTCCTGTACAATTCGCAGAGGATTGCGCTAAGGCTGCTGAGCAAGCTGCTGCCCTCAAGGCAGGCGAGGTACTTCTTCTCGAAAACCTCCGTTACTACCCAGAAGAGGAAGGTAAGCCAGTAGGTATCGACAAAGAGGATCCTGCATACGAAGAGGCTAAGAAAGCCATGAAGGCAAGCCAAAAAGAGTTCGCTAAGACTCTCGCAAGCTATGCTGACTGCTATGTAAACGACGCATTTGGTACTGCTCACCGCAAACACGCTTCTACAGCTGTGATCGCTGACTACTTTGATGCGGACAACAAGATGCTCGGTTACCTCATGGAAAAAGAGGTAGAGGCTGTAGATAACATCCTCAAGAACATCAAGCGTCCTTTCACCGCTATCATGGGTGGTTCTAAAGTATCTACCAAGATTGGTATTATTGAGAACCTCATGGACAAGGTGGACAACCTCATCCTCTGCGGTGGTATGACCTATACTTTTGCTAAAGCAAATGGTGGTGAGATTGGTAAATCTATCTGCGAGAATGATAAATTGGAGTTGGCTCTTGATATCATCGCTCAAGCTAAGGCAAAAGGTGTGAACCTCGTATTGGCTACTGACTGCGTAGCAGCTGACGACTTCTGCAACGAGGCAAATACTCAAGTATGCCCAAGCAACGCTATCCCAGAGGGTTGGGAAGGTGTGGACGCTGGTCCAGAGAGCCGCAAAGCATTTGCTGCAGCTATCGAAGGTGCTAAGACTATCCTTTGGAATGGTCCTGCAGGTGTATTCGAGTTCGACAACTTCGCTGCTGGTTCTAAGGCAATCGCTGAGGCCATTGCTACTGCAACCGACAATGGTGCATACAGTTTGATTGGTGGTGGTGACAGCGTAGCATGCGTGAACAAGTTCGGCATGGCTGACCGTGTAAGTTATATCTCTACTGGTGGTGGTGCATTGCTCGAGGCTATCGAGGGTAAAGTACTCCCAGGCGTAGCAGCAATCAAGGGCTAATAAAATAACGACCGTTCACTTCGTTCTCTGTTAGAAGTCGGACCGTTCACTATCGCTCACTGTTAGATTGCGACTTTGTCGCTGTTAGACTCCATGAATCTAATATCTAACAGCCCATAGGGCGGTCCAACAACGCAGTGGTCTCTCAGGCGCTTTGCGCCGGTCTAACAGTACCGCAGGTACGGTCTAAAAAAAGATTTTTTTATGGAAGTATCTGGAAAGATTATACAAGTATTGCCAGAGCAAGGTGGCGTGAGCAAAACCTCTGGCAAGGAGTGGAAACTCCAAGCATACGTACTTGAGACACAGGAGCAATATCCTCGTAAGGTGCACTTCGAGGTGTTTGGCGAGGATCGTATCAAGGCCAACCCATGCCAATTGGACGACATTGTGACTGTTAGCTTCGATATCGAGAGCCGCGAGTTCAATGGTCGTTGGTACACCTCTATCCGTGCTTGGAAGATTCAGCAAGGTGTAGTTGAGGCAGCAGCCGCTCCACAACCAGCGCCTGTTGCTGCTCCTGCAGCTGCTGCTCCACAAGCCAATGTAGCTACTTTTGATGCTGCTGCGGGTGTGGACGAAACCACCGATTTGCCATTCTAATTGGCTATAGGACGGCGTACCGCCTATTGGCTATGGGACGCCCTTCGGGCTATTGGTAATGAAAAAGTTCATAGGCTGGATAATAGGATTATGCCTTCTGGCGGGTGGCGCTACGGTTTGCGCCATCCGTTGGCAGGCGTGGTTTGGTAATCCACCCGAACCAGAGTGGACTGGAGAGAAAATCACTCATCAGTTCATGACAATGAATAATGATAGTGTGTTGCGCACTTTGCAGCGCGACACGCTGTCATTCCTTTTGTTGGGCGATATTCACAATTCGCTCACTAACGAGCAGATGGCTGCGCTCGCCAATCGCCATTTGGGTATACAGTTTTATGCCCAACTGGGCGACTGGATGGAGCGTCCATATACCTACTATGAGCAGATGATGTATCACTCGCTCCTCGGTACGGGCTTGGATACGCTGCCTGTTGTAGCTATCCCAGGCAATCATGAGTACCTCAAGGGCATAGTAAAAACCTTGCCCGATATGTGGAAAACCATCTTCCCTAATCCACAGAATGGTCCTGCTCGATTCTTAGGAACGACCTATTATGTGGACTTCCCCAAAGTGCGTTTGATAGCCCTTGATACAGATGCTCTGCACCGCATGT
>JAFOYE010000023.1 GCA_017391525.1 Paludibacteraceae bacterium
GACTTGTCTATCTTGCAAAATATGGCAGAGCAATACAATGTAAAAATAGTTAAGGAGGAACTGTTTCCTCTGTGGTATCTATTAGTGTGTAATTTACCGTCTTCGTCCAATGCGTTGGATATAGCAAATCGTTTTTATGAGTCAGGTAAATTTGCAGTTTCGGAACCAAATTTTATGGGAGGACTAGTCTTACATAATTAAAGGAGACTATATACATGTTGACACTATTTATTGCGTGCCGTTACATTCCATAAGATTCAGCGGACTCGCAAAGCGAGTGCTAGCGGTGGTAATTTATTGCGGAGCACGTAGAAAAAAGCGTAGGTTTAAGCGCAGATAGAAAAGATTAATAAGATTTCTGCCCCAACGGGGCTAGGAGATAATTAAGTGTCAACTCGTATATAGTTCCCTAATTAAAAAACATACTAACTTTGCAAACCCTTAGAACCCTCATACATATGAAAAAGATTACTTTTATGGCTTTTGCAGCCGCCATCGCATTCGCATTCTCTAGTTGTTCATTTGCACCTAATGCCCCAGGTGGTGGATATTTTGATGACGCTATAGGGGGTGAACCTATAGCGGGTATGCCTTCTGGCGATCAGTTCGAGGAGTTTACCGATAATCCATTTATCTCTACTTCCGAAGAACCTACTTCCACCTTCTCCGTAGATGCCGACGGAGCAAGCTACGCGTATATGCGCTCGTATATGTCAAAAGGATATTTTCCTGACAAGTCCTCTGTTCGTATTGAGGAGTTCCTCAACTACTTTACCTTCGATTATCCCGAACCAGAGAACGCTGTGGGTATCAATGCTGAGATTGGTGCATGTCCTTGGAATCCAGAGCATTACCTCCTACGACTCGGACTTAAAGGCAAAAGCGTTTCCGAAGAAGAGATGCTTCCTGCCAACTATGTCTTCTTGGTGGATGTATCTGGCTCCATGGATTCAGATGACAAACTGCCACTCCTCAAATCATCCCTTCTGACTCTTGTGGATGAACTGCAACCTTCTGACCGTGTGTCACTTATCACCTATTCAGGTAGTGTGGAGCGCGTCTTAGAATCCACCCAAGTAATGCACGCGGGTAAAATCAAATCAGCTATTCGCAGTCTAGGTGCTGGCGGTAGCACCGCAGGTGGCGCAGCTATCAAGATGGCTTACGAAGAGGCTTTAGCCAACTATATCATTGGTGGCAACAACCGCATTATCATGGGTACAGATGGCGACTTCAATGTAGGTGTTACCAACACCGATAGCCTTCTGAATATGGTCTCTCGCTATGCCGACCAAGGTATCTACCTGACTATGTGCGGTTTTGGTACAGGCAACTGGAACGATGCCATGATGGAGAAGGTCTCCAATCGTGGCAATGGCAACTATTATTATATCGACTGCGAGGATGAGTTTATGAAGGTCTTTGTGCATAACCGCTCTCATCTTCAGGCAGTTGCTAATGATACCAAGTGCCAAATCACATTCGATTCTACCCGTGTAGCCCAATATCGCCTTATCGGTTATGAGAACCGCGTAATGGCTAACGAGGACTTCGATGACGACACCAAAGATGCAGGAGAGATTGGTGCAGGACAAACCATAACAGCTCTTTACGAAATCGTTCCAACAGAAGCGCAGTGGACAGATTATAAACCTTGGGCGAAGTTCGACTGCCGCTACAAAGAGCAACTCGGGCTCAGCAGCAAACAACTCTCTTTGGATGTCTATTACGAGAATAGCAAGTCAGAAAACCTCACTTTTGCAGCGGGCGTAGCGGCATATGGTATGTTGCTTCGTGACTCTGAGTACAAAGGTACAGCCAACCTTGAAATGGTTAAACAGCTGATTGGTAGTTCGTTGACCTATGATCCTAAGGGTTACCGCCAAGGATTATTGGACTTGCTCAACTATCTCAGTAGCGATCAAGTCAGCGAACTCAACAACCGTGCTGCGAAATAAAGTTACCAATACTTGCACAATTCAAAAAAATAGACTAACTTTGCAAACTCTTAAAATTAATACGCATATGAAAAAGATTCTCGGATTATTTATGCTTTGCATGACATTTGCACTCACGAGTTGCGAACAACCTGAAGGTCCGGAGTTGCTTATTGGACATTGGAAAATGATTGATGATCATTGGACAGTAGATTTTAAGAATAACGGAGAGATGTATGTGTCTTCTACTGAGTATGATACAGCTTTACCTTATCTCTATTCTGCTACATTAGATTCGTTATGGATAACGGATGCTGTTCGTTCTTATGTGAATTATCGTTGCACGTATTATTATGAGAATAAGAATACATTGGTGATTGATGGTTTTGATGCCCTGACTCCCCGGGAAGATTGGGTGACTGATTCCATCAAATCAAAGGTGCGAACAAAATGGGTAAGAGCGAACTACTCTAAATAGATTTAAAGATATGAAACTCAAAGATTTTCGCCAAAAGTATAATGGCCTTTTGCAAAAATTCATTCGATTGTTCTCGCTTTCGGGGGTCGCTTTTGTCCTGACAGCTTGCTATGGCTGTCCATACGCAGAGTATGATGTCGAAGGACGTGTTTATGACGAAAATGGTAACCCTCTAGAGGATATGCAAGTTGTCGTTCGTACTTATGATTCTTCATGGGATTATCCTGATACGCTGTATACTAACGAAGATGGTCATTATCGTGTTGTGCATGGTATAACATCACAAGGTGGTGATTGTATTGAGGTTATCGTCAATGATACCGCTGGAGTCTATGAATCCGATTCAAGACATATCCCATCTGGTAAGATGAAAGTAGAGGATAAAGACTCATGGAATGTGAGCTACTCTATGCGTGCAGATTTCAAGTTGGAGAAGAAGTAATCGTTCGAAGGCGTAAGCCGAGATAAGAAGTAATCGTTCGAGCCCTTAGGCGAGATAAGAAATAAGGATACAGACTAAAGTTGAAAGTTGAATGTCAAAAGTTGAAAGTCTTATGAAAAAGTTATTCGGAATATGCGTTTTGATATTGATGGTGGGTCATGTGATGGCTCAGGATGTGATATCTCCTACAGTAGGTTCGCATGTATTATCGCGCGAAGGCAATAAGTTTTATTGTGATGGCGAGAAAATCTCACGAAGAGATGTACAAGCTTATATTAAGTTCAATGCCGAGCAAGATATCTACAAGCAATTCCGTAGTGGAAAGCAAATGTATGATGCTGGCTGGAGTTTGATGGGCATAGGTTTAGGCTTTGATGCTGCTGCCGTGGGTTTGATCACGGCGGTATATATAGATCGCCAATTGCATAGTCATGAAGGTGAATGTGGTTGTGGAGTTGGCCTTGCATTTTTATTTTCGGGAGCAATGGTTGTAGGAGGACTTGTGTTTGAGGTTCCTGCCATTCCTTTGATATGTGTGGGTCAATCCAAAATGCGTAAGAGTTTTGATGCCTACAATATCTCATTGTCTCAGGCAAGTTTCCAACCCGAATTGCGTCTACAAACAAATAATAACGGCATAGGACTAGTGTGTGCTTTCTAAAAAAGTTGCAGATATGAAACGATTATCATTTATAGCAATTCTTGGACTGCTTTTGTTCGTTAGTTGCGAACATAAGAATGGTGGTGAGCAAAAATTTGAATCAATCAAGTGTCATCCATCTCTTTCTTGGCTCGAGAAGTTTTTACCTATGCCTGATGTGGGATCTGGTGGCCCCAAAAAGTTAACTCCTCCAGCACCAGATTCGGTAAGGGAGTATTATGATGCGTACCAATATTCTCATTTTCTGCGAGTTACTGTTCCAGATGCAAATACTCTGAAATTTATGCACCATACTGAGTTTCCTTGCGCATATAGTGTGAAAGGACATGTGGATTTGCAAAACAACAAGATTGTTTTGCGGGAAGAATTGATTAAACCGGTAACTATCGATCCTATCCCTCCTTGCTTGTGTGGTGCTACGATCAGTAGTTCTGCTACGGTGTCTCACTTAGATTATGACACGATTGAATTAGAAGGGTTAAGTTTACCGATTCATTTATACGAAGGACTTGATACACTCATCATGATTTATACCGATGTGCCAGCAGAACCAGAGACGATGCTTTGGCTAGAAGGAAAAGTGGTTAATGAGAATGACCATGGATTACCTGATGTTGAGGTTGTTCTTGAAAATCAAGCTGGTACTCTCTTAAAAACTATCTATACGGGTGAGAATGGATATTTCTCTGAGCATCTCACTTTTGATATTAGTGAGTCTGATACATTAAGTGTCATAGCTTTAGACCCATATTATAATTACTATGATACTACCAAGGTCGCGTTTGCAGATATGTATATCGACTATGATGCTTGGACTATACATTATCTAACAGATGTTAAAATCCAATTAGGGAAGCAGTAATCGTTCGAGCCGTTAGGCGAGATAAACAATAGTTATGAAGAAGATTTTTGGAATATTTATGCTCATGTCGCTAGCATGCAGTATGTTGGCAGAGGATGTGATTTATCCTAGTGTGACAGCGTCACCCCTATCACGCAAAGGTAATAACTACTACTACAATGGCGAGAAGATTAGCCAAAGGGATTGTCAAGCATATCTTTTGTTCAATGCTGATGAAGATATCTATAATCAATTCCGTAAGGGACGTCAGATGTATAGTACAGGTTGGGGGTTGCTGGGTACTGGTTTGGCATTAGACGCCTTTGCAATAGGATTCACTCTTGGTCTTTGTGTGCCATATGAGCCAGATCCAGAAGCACCAACTATGGGCCCTATGTTGGCTGTTATGTTAGTAGGTATCCCTGTCGCTGCGGGTGGACTAGCCTTTACGATTACGGGTATTCCGTTGGTATGCGTTGGTAAAAAAAAGATGAAGAATAGTTTTGATGCATATAATATTTCACTGTCATCCACTCATATTCAGCCCGAATTGCGCCTACAAGCTAACAACAACGGAATAGGATTAGTATGTAGTTTTTAAGTTGAATCATATAACCTAAATGAAAAAGATTAAAAACAAATACCATTTATTGGTAACTAGTCTCTTGACTACGTTATTAGGCTTTTTGGGTGTTTCATGTGACAATTCAGTTCCTGTTTTGTATGGTGTCGCATTAGATACGAATTATGTGGACTTAAATGGCGAAGTGACCAACGAGGATGGTCAACCACTAGAGTCTATGCAAGTGCGTGTCAATCGTTTTTATATGCGACGGCTCGTAGATACGCTCTATACCAACACTTCAGGTGAGTTTGAGCGGGATTATGCTTTTACGAAAGATGGCAGCAATGATACCCTGTTTATTGAGGTAAATGACACTTCGGATGTATATGCTTCTGAAAAGGTGAAGATTCCGTTCTCTGAGATGACCAAAGTGAGCGAGTCCGAGTACGCCACAGAATATTCCGTAGATGTCAAACTCCAACTCAAGAAGAAATAATTATGAAAAAGATTTGCCTTTTGTTTGTTGCTATGTTTTGCACTCTTGTCATGTTTGCACAGAGTGATGGTGTAAACACTACATCCAATGATACGGTTGTTGGTGATGATGATTATATATGTGTTAATTATGAAACATTGCCTGAATTTCCTGGGGGCCAAAAGGAGATGTTTATGTATATTCAAGAAAATCTAATATATCCGAAATTGGCACTCAAGAAGCAAATACAAGGGCGCTCCATCTGTCAGTTTATTGTAGAGAAAGATGGTAGTATAAGTCATATACAAGTAGTACGGTCTTCTGGGAATAAGTCATTAGATAGAGCGGGTATTCGTGTGATAAAGACAATGCCCAAATGGACACCAGGACGTTTGCAAGGGAAAATAGTTCGTACAACTTATGTTCTTCCCGTAAATTTCAGAATACCCAATATAGAAAAATAATACGCACATGAACCTCCGCAAACGCATCATATTCGAGCTTGAGCGGCTTCGCCGCAAGAACCTCCAGCAGTTGCACCCGCTGCAACAGCTCTTTTGGGAGTCCACGCTCCGCTGCAATGTGCACTGCCTGCATTGTGGTAGTGACTGCTCTAGCTCCGAGGTCACACCCGACATGCCTGCCGAGGACTTCCTGCGTGTGATTGACCAGTCCGTTACGCCTCATGTCGATCCTCATAAGGTGCTGATTATCATATCGGGTGGCGAACCGCTGATGCGCAAAGACCTCGCCGAGGTGGGCGCAGCGCTCAAGCAACGCGGCTATCCTTGGGGCATGGTCACCAACGGATTGGCACTTACCGAAAAACGCTTCAAAGAACTCCTTGCTGCTGGTTTGCGCTCTATAGCCATTAGTTTTGATGGCTTGGAACTTGACCACAACTGGCTCCGCCAACACCCTCTCGCCTTTGAAGGCGCCACCCGTGCCATCAAACTAGCTGCGCAGTATGGAGTTCAACGTGGTTCAACGGTAGTTCAACATAGTTCAAAATTGAGCAATACTGAACGCGAAGCATTGAACAATATTGAACAGGCGCCTGCGCCTGCTGAACAGCCTAACGGGCTTGTCTGGGACGTTGTTACTTGCGTTAACCAACGCACAATCAATCAATTAGACGAGATGCAGCAATACCTCTGGTCTATCGGTGTGCGCAATTGGCGATTGATTACGATTGACCCTATGGGACGAGCTGCGGAGAATCCAGAGCTTATTCTAACACCCGAGCAACATCGCCAGCTGCTAGACTATATCCGTGAGAAACGCAAACAAGGCTTGCATATCTCCTATTCCTGCGAGGGCTTTATGCCTGAGTATGAGATGGAGATCCGCGACCACTTGTTCCATTGTGCGGCGGGAATCAGTATCGCATCTATCTTGATTGATGGCAGTATATCTGCTTGCACTAGTGTACGTGGCAAGTATTACCAAGGCAATATCTATAAGGATGACTTCTGGGAGGTCTGGGAGAATGGCTTTGAGCCATATCGCAATCGTAAGTGGATGAAGAAGTTAGAGCCATGCAACAACTGCAAACTCTTCCGCTATTGCGAGGGTGGGGGAATGCACCTCCGCCAAGAAGATGGCGCATTGATGCTCTGCCATCATAATAAGTTGATGGGGAGTAATGGATAATGGTTATTGGATATTGGTTAACGGGTACTGGAATTAATAAAACAAAACTATACGATATGAAGAAATTAATAGGTTTAATTCTATTTTGCATGGGTGTGGTGCTAATGAGTTGTGAACCTAATGCGCCTACTTCAGGAAAAGTGGTGACACAGGAAGCTACAGATATCACGGATTACTCTGCTAAACTACATGGCTCTTTGAATGTAGATCCTAAGGGTTACGGACAAATATATTGTGGTATAGTGATAGCCAAGACGGAGGAAGAAATCAAGGAGCGTAAGGGCAAGTTTTATGAGTCTATATCATTGCAAAACAAAGAGTTTGTGGTGAATGTTTATGGATTATCACCTAATACTAAATACTACTATTGTACTTGGGTAGGATTGAATCAAATAACGAATAAGTATTTCGGCAAGACCAAGTCCTTTACTACATTAGATGGAACAGGCGTGCCAGAGGGCGAAGAGCATCCTAATACCAACTATGTGGCTAAACCATTTTCGGTAAGCTTACAACGACAGGTATATTTTTCACCTGGCAACTTGCAATATCAGCCTAACGCTACAACCTGGCGCTTTGCTCATGAGCAATATAATTATATCGGGTCAGCCAATAAAAATACAGCTTTGACTTACGACTCTTGGATTGATCTCTTTGGTTGGAGTACCCATGAGGGATATTCCTATTTTGGTGTAAGTACAGATACTACTGCCAACTATTATAGTGGTCAATTCCAAGATTGGGGCACAAAGCAGATTGGCAAGGACGCCCCTAATACATGGCGAACATTGACCAATGATGAATGGCGCTACTTGTTAAGTGCCCGCAAAAACTGCAATGCCCTTATGGGTTGTGCACAAGTGATGGGTGTTAATGGTTTGATTTTGTTACCAGATGATTGGCAAGCTCCAGAGGGTGTAACTTTTGAACCTGGTTTTTATGAAGAGAAAATTAACAACGAATCCGAGGCTAAGGCTGGTTATGGTGCTCATCAATTCATTGATGAGGTAGAGTGGAAGGCACTTGAGCATTCAGGTGCGGTGTTCTTGCCAGCAGCAGGTTATCGTGTGGGTTGGGATGTTGGCAATGTTCAGTACGATGGTTTTTACTGGTCTTCTACTCCTAACGAAGCGAATACTGCATATTATACCTTCTTCTCATCTGGACAAGCAGAACCTCGTACACGCGAGCGTAAACATGCGCATAGTGTTCGACTTGTACGAGATGTAGCAAAGTGATGGGAAATGAGAGACGCTTAACTATCCCTTAACCATCGTATAACAAACAACCCTTGCGCAAAGGTAGCGCAAGGGTTGCTGTTTTATATAGTGCGTTTATTGCTAATTTTGCTCTTGCACTTCGGCAATAGCGTTGAAAACGCTGTTGTCCGCTATACTGACCGCTATTGGCATTTTGCTTTTGCGGGTGATGATGCAGACATCTTTAGAGTTGGTAATCAAAGACAAATGTTTGCCACATTCTTTGCACCTGAAAAGCCCCAAATTACCAAAGTATCCACCTGCTCCTGCAATACGAATAGTCTGTTGGATACCATGTGAATAGTGCTCAATCTTCACGATTTCATCGGCAGGGATGTTGATTTCCCATGCAAGAAGATGGATGTTGATAGCTTCCTGCGTAACAGTTAGTTTGCGTGGGATGAGCACCATACAGCTGAGTAGGGCAATGGCAACAATCACGAATGTGACCAATAGCATCACTTGCTTGGTTGTGTACCATTGATAAGCCATATAGCCCATTGTGGCGAGGATAATGATACTGGCAATAATGGTCACAGACTTGATAGCTGGACTCAATGGAAGGAAGGTGGTGGTTTGCATAGGTGATTTATTTGATGGTTTGTATCCATGTGACCATATCGCTGAGTACTTCAGGGGAGATGGTTTCTTCTATCTGTCCGTAGTTGAGAGTTGTGGCTGGGGTGCAGTGTTGTAAGAAATGGTTGAGTGCTTCGTATTCCTTAATCAGGTGTTTCTCGCTCGCAGGCAAGTGCTGCTGGAGTACTGGTAGATTATCTTGACTGAGCACCTGTACATCCAATGTACCATTCACCGCCATAACTGGGCAAGTGATTTGGCGGATAGCCACGCTAGGGTCATAGGCAAGGAAATAGTCCATCCATTGACCTCCAGAGGAGATACATTGTTCTAGGTTAGCCATCAATACTGCGGGTAAGTTGATTTGCATACGTTGGCACAAACCAGCTACATATTGCGCGGAGTCAGTTACAGGTGTACCTTTGATCCGATCCTCAAAAATCTCCTTCAACACGTTAGCATAGTCATTGGCCATCTCTTGTGGTATGCCTTTCAGAGGCAAGATTGCCTTGTTCTGACCTACCAGAATATCAACGCCTCTGGCTGCGGCTCCAGCTAATGATATTATGAAGTCTACATTTTGTTTGGTGCCTAGCATAAACGCGATGGTTCCGCCTTCGCTATGGCCTATCACACCCACTTTGCCAAACTGCTTTAAGCTGCGCAGATACTGGATGCCTGCTTCGGCATCAGCCAGGTTATCGTCGGTGGTGCCGTCTATATTGCCCGTGGATGCAGCAAACCCTCTATCGTCATAGCGTAGTGAGGCGATGCCATTCTTGGCTAGATGGTCGGCTATCACTAGGAATAGCTTGTGGTCAAACACCTCTTCGTCGCGGTTCTGTGCGCCGCTACCTGTCACCATCAATACCACTGGAGTGGAGTGGGCATTCTGCTCGTTGTAATGGATGGGATAGGTGAGTGTGCCGGCTAGTGTGGCATTGTTCTTTGGACTCAAGAAAGTCACTTCTTGGGTCTTGTATGCAAAAGGTGGAGTAGGTGTTTGTGGACGGTTGAGCATAATCTTACTAGGGGTTAAGTCAAGCTGAAAAGTATATCCTATTTGGGTGAAATAGCCCTTAATACTCTCGGACGACACTTTATGCCCCCTGTAGTTGGCTTGCAGTGCAGGCATGGCTATGATCAGGCTATCAGCGTCGTTTTTTACCAATTCCACAGGGAAATCTTTGGCACCTTGCTCTGGAATATCCATCGTGCAAACTTGCTGGTTATCAGCTAGAGTTTTGATGTTGAAACTGATGTTGAGTTTGTTGGCCCCTAGGGAGAGTTCTCCCGACCATGTCTGGACTTGTTGGGCAACGCATGTTAGTGCAAACAAGCTAATCATGCACAAAGATAATAGCCGTTTCATGGTGTTGGTGTGTGATGTTTAGTGTTTAGTGAACGCTCGTGGCGCTTGCTACTGTTTAGTAGTCGGTGCAAAGGTAGTGAAAAATTTGCAAACGAGCAAATTTTTTAGTTGAAAGTATAGGAAATCTTTTAGGGATAGTACTTTATATCAGCAGTTACGTGTTCAAGGGAAAAACCCGAATTATTTTGTGGCAATTGATGCATAAATAGGTGTATGGCAAGAGCAAAAGAATGACTGATAAAGTAGATAGAAAAACTCCGCAACAAATCTGTTGCGGAGTATCGTGTTAATGAAGTTTTATCGTGAATAGCCTTTGTTAATAAGTTGGGCAATATTCTCTTGTTTCCATTATGGAAAAACTAGAGCCATTTTTTACTACCTTAAATACTTTTTGTGCTGCAATAGCGGTTGTTGCTGCCTTATATAACGCGGAATTGTATTCTCCTTTAATAGTTAGACGAATTACGTCATTAACTCCACATGTGACACTCCATATATTGTATGCTAGACATACAGCAGTAGTGCCTCCCAAAAATGTACAATAAACTTTTAATACTCCATCAACAGCACTACCGTTAAAGTAGTCACAAAGTTCATGTAATTCATCACTAAAGTTAACGAGAAATTCGTAAGTTGTGCTAGAATTGTAGGCTAATAATTGAGATTGATCAATAGGAAAATCTTTTTCTTGCGAAAAAGAAAATGGAACGAGTAATACACTAATTAGAAATGTAATAATTATTTTTTTCATAACTTTTTGCTCACTTATATCCCATCGAGCATGGTTTTTTATTTACTTTTCTTACTCACTTATTTGGCTTTTCAGTTACTCCGTTTTACTTAATGCTTATTAATACCCAAGTTTTTGTTGATGAGTTTTAATAAAAGGTTCTTCTTGTAATTTGTTTGGGTTTAAATCATCTGGATCAGCATATCTGTAATGCTCTCTTCCATAATTATACCCGTCAACAAAACTGTCCCAAAATGTTTGACTGCAACTGGTCAAAGTTGTTGCACAGATAAATAGTGCAATGTAAACTAATTTCATAAAAATAGATTTAATTTTGTTTTTCCTACTCACTTAAGGCTTTTCGGATTACTCCATTATTTTTTTATTAGTTGTAATCTTGTACACACAAAAAAAAGCGCAGACCTCCGTTGGTTATTCACAAACAGAGGCCTTCGCATTGCCTTTAGAGTCAAATAAACAACAGGAAACCTACGCTGATATGACAATTTGCTACACTGTTGCATGTGTAGCAAGGATATAGTCATACCCATAGGCATCTATTGATTACTTTGATTTTGACTCTAATTTGAAAAGTTGCGAAGTTTTCTGTTTGTCAAACACAAAGCGTCAATAAACGCTACTTCAATATGTAAGAAACCTACCCATTATGAGAACCTTTGCGAAACGCTTTTCGCAAAACATATTTCCCTCCAGCATAGGATTCGACTGCAAAGGTAGGAAATTATTTTGAATTGAGCAAGAAAATAGCGACTTTTGAGGTGATTTTTTATGTGTAGGGTGTAAAATGTAGGCGCCAGAGGCGCTACTGTTTAGTGGATGGCGCTTAGTGCCTACTGTTTAGGGTTTAGAGAAAAGAAACTGCCATTTATGCGAAATTTGCATAAATGGCAACACTATCACCGTGTTTGCTATCGAGTTTCTTCTCTTCTAATAGTTTGCCAATCTCCCAATGGGACGACATAGTAACTGTGTTTAGTTGTTTGGCTATCTGTATGCGAGAAGCTTCAATTACTGCGACAGCCTGTCGCAGTAATTGATTATATTCATCTTCAGTCAGCGATTTTAGAAGGGTTAGGTCTTTCATTCCGATATTGTTGTAAATCTGACGACAAAGGAACAAATTTATTTTGGATTGAGCAAGAGGAATCGCCTTTTGAGGTGATTTTTTATTTATATACCCTTTTCGACAGATTTACAATCAAAAATACTGCAAAAGAAAGCGGAACATAAATATTCCGCTTTACAAATTTGCATACATCAGTTAATTTTCGTGTTGATCATATAGTAATATCACCTCTGATATATATGGATCGCGCTCTTGCTGAGGTATGATTATACGAATATGTTGTATTGGATTGTATTCATAAAGGAATGGGGAAAAAGGTTGATATCGAGTCAATACATTCATTT
>JAFOYE010000024.1 GCA_017391525.1 Paludibacteraceae bacterium
AACTTTGCCATTGTGCACCTTCGTCTTTTGTCCAGTGTAGAGTTCTACGACCTCTGCGCCTTCCGCAAAAGTGTTGTCAAGGCAAATCGCTTGTCCTGCTATCGGTAGTACACGAATAACCACTGTATCATTATCGTTGTATCGTGCACAAGTATGCACATCTATCGTATGTTGCTTGCCTGTGCCAATCACGGGATAGGTTTTGCGTATCTGCCCTAAACGCTGAAAATGTTGCAACTGATTTTCATTAATATCGCTCCAATCCATATCTGAACGAAAGGCTTGATCACTATCTACATTGAAGCGCGCATCACTCAATTTTCTACCAGTCTCATCTCCATAAAACACTTGCACGGCACCTGGAGCCAACAATAGCGTGGTAGCGCAATCAATCATATTAGACATGTCTGCATCGCGATGATACGAGTTGTTGAGATAGCTAAATGGGTGCCAATTCGTGTACATATTCAGGCTATCGGCATACGCTTGCCAAGTATATACTATCCCATCCAAATCGCCGTGCTTAGGGAAATAGAAATTGACCATACTACCAAATCCCGCACTTGCATATTCGGGTTTATAATCTATTGATGCGCAATCGAAGTCGCCCGTCATATAAAAATCCTCTGTCCATTGGGCTGCGGCATCTTTGGGATGAGCCAAACGCCACTCTCGCAATGCCTCGTTGCAGGCGATATGCAGAGCTTTCCAACTATCTATATGAACATTCTCAACAATATCACAACGGAAACCATCAATACCAAATTCGCGAACCCACGAGGCAATCCAATCTACTAAATATTTTTGTACAGTGGCTTTTCGGTCTTTGCGTAGCACTCGTGCAGAAGGATTCACCCACGCATCATTCGCTTTGCCCTCTGCTTTCCATTTACGTTTGAGAAACGCAGGGATACGAACCATCTCCGTACTTTCCTCTTTGAAGTCAGGCATACCAAACACCGTTGCCTCTAACGGATTATTCTCGTCCCAATGCTCATCTGGCATACGAATCCATGGACGGTCATACCAACCAGACCATGTCAATCGCTGCGCAAAGAAATCATCAAAACTCCACTCACGTATGTGTTCTGCTGCTTGTTGCGGGGTCAATCCCACTTCTGCAAAATCATACTGTATGGCATCTAATAGAGTCGGATAACCTGGATTATTCAAGTTAGCTCCGAGCATCACGCGTATTCCTTGTGCATGCAGTGTATCTACCAATGCACGAAACTCCTCTACTGTTCCATAGTTCTTATCTATTTGGGTGTAATCCAGTGGATAATAGCCATGATAGCCATAGTGCGGAAAATCGTTGATTGAGCCACTGCCTGACATCCAACCATGGATTTGTTCATAGACATCAGTCATCCATACAACGTCCACTCCTAAATCGATGAAGTACCCCTCTTTGGCTTTTTGCAACATACCTGTGAAATCTCCGCCATGAAAGGTGGCAGCATTCAATTGTTCAGTACCATAATCAACGATGCGCCCATAGTTGATATCATTGGTGGTATCTCCATTGCAAAACCGATCAGTAATGACAAAATACACCGAAGCGCCGCGCCAATCAAATGTGTCTGCCGTGTTATTTGAGGCGAATAACGATATTGCGTTACAGACCAATACACTAAATAGAATGAATTGTTTCTTCATACAATTATGTTTAATAAACTAAAAGTTTGTTTTGTAACTCTCTGCTATACATATTATTATTGCCTTTTTGGACAAAATGGGAGTTGTATTCCCAATTTGTCCGCAAATGTACTGTTTTTATTTGATATACGCAAGAGTTAGAGTGAAAAATATGTTCAATAAGCACAAAAAAGGGGAAACGTCGTTACATACATTCCTCTCTAATCACACCATCTACCAACTTCTCCAAGTCCTGCTGATAGTCCTCTTTCCAGGCGCTACGGATGGTGAGGAAGGGCGAGATAATATCACACTGTCCATCACAACAACTCGCTCACCCAAAAGCAGATAACTATTGTAGCACATGCTGTTAGGGAGCGAGTACTGACTCTCAAAGAGGTCTAAGGTCGCATCATCGCAACCGATGTATTGAATTTTATTGCTAAGCATGTTGGTAAGATTTGAATCCATTTTACTAAAACAAAAATTAGGCAAAATTAAGCCAAAAATTAACGAAAATTATTTATTCACAACCAAAATTGCAGTTTATTAGAGTATATTAACCAAAATTATTATTGAAACGGCTAATTGAACGAATTAGACGGATCAAAAAGCTTCTCTAATAAATACTATTCAAAATCCGTGCAAAAGAAGAAAGGATATCATTACTTTTTTTGTACTCTGCAATAATTAATTCGTGCAAACTAGTTTGAATCCTATACGAAAGAAAAATAGCAAATTGCATAAATCCTACGGGCGCGAAGGATGAAGGAGCCCTTCGGGATATGGAAACGGAAAGGTAAAACAGAAAACGGAATTTTGCCAAAGACAGGATTGAAATTGCAAAATACACATTTTTTCAAATAAACATTTGCACATATCAAAGATTTTCATTACCTTCACAGCAAATTATCGAACAACCGCTTTATGAGTGCTACTGATTACCTAAATAATGCACAAGCTTGGTTAGCTCAGCAATCTCAACGAACAATCGATTACCAATGGGAGATTCAGCATCACAACCAAATGCACAAGACCTACGAAACGTCCTTGTAGGTTTATCTCGTTTTGAGCAGTTTTCAGAAGACGGTTTAGCCATTTTGTTATTGATGCAGATGTTCAATTGAACTAGCATTTTTTCTTTCTAAAAGTGTATTCTGAGGACTTCTACGGACGCGGAGGATGAGGGGAGAATATATTCTCAAAATGTCCGTGGAAGTAAGGTGACAAGGTTATTAGGTGATAAGGTAAATCCGCATAATCGATTGAAAAAGTATCGGTTATGCGGATTTGATATTTAATGGATATATAAAAACAAAGAGATCGTATTTAGGGGATTTAGGGTAAATGAAAAATACCCCAAATACCCTAAATACCCTAAATGCCCACGCTATGTTTTCAAAGGAAGAGAAGTGAATGCCAGTTAATATCGGTTAATAGCGATAATGGTCGATTAGTACTAGTGATTCTTGCCAACAGTAGGTATATGGATGTGCTCTGAATCACATAGTAATATTATAGTAACCACATAGTAATATCATAGTGAAGGTCGCATACGAACCCGTTATGAACCCGCAATTGATAAGAAGAATCAAGCTATCAGATACCAAGTATATAGCGCGAAGCAAAGAAGCATCACGGCACCACCTACTCTGCCGATCTTACCACGGAAGCCAAAGATCAAAGGGAAAGCAGCAGCGGCAATCATGACGGCATAGTCCACCAACGTGATATCCGCAGAAACCAATGGCATGACTTGTGAGCTAAGACCCAAGATCAGCAAGATATTGAAGATATTCGAACCAATGATATTGCCCAATGCCAGTTGGGTATTCTTTTTGCATGCTGCTGCCACAGAGGCTGCCAATTCAGGCAAAGAAGTGCCACAAGCAATCAGCGTGAGCGAGATAATCGCATCGCTAACGCCCCACGATTTAGCAATCACAATGGCATTGTCCACAAAGAAATCGCAACTCGTAATCAGCAATGCCAATCCGCCGACAATCTTCAAAAGCGCTTTCCATACTGGCAATATACATTGTATTTCCTCGTCATTCTCCCTTCCCTTTAGGGAGGGGTCAGGGGTAGGCTCATTTTTATCGCGAGCGAAAGAGTACCACATATAGCCCACGAAGAGGAGAATCAATATTAGACCATCGATACAGTTGATCATAGATGGCGTGCCATTGAAGAAATTAAGCGCCAATAAGGTCAGCAAAACCGAGACAGCAATACAAAACGGTATCTCAAACGTCATATTCTTGCGGTCAATGGCAATCGGGAAGCAGATAGCCGTCAAGCCGAGGATACCCAAGACATTGAAGATATTGGAGCCCACTACATTACCAATAGCCACATCAGCATTGCCGTTCAAGGCACCAAAGAAGCTAACCACCAACTCGGGCATACTAGTACCAATACCCACAATGGCGGCACCAATCACGAAATCAGAAACCTTGTAGCGGCGAGCCACAGAGACCGATCCTGCTACCAAAAACTCAGCACCAAACACGATGCCGACTAACGAGATGATAAGAATGAGGTATGACATAATTATATTGGTTTTAGTTCGCTCATTATATTCGCTGTAGATCACTCCGTTGTAGATCGTTCGCGATGCTCACTGTAGTTCGCTCATTACATTCGCTGTAGTCTACAGGGCTTTGCCCGATCTACAGCCACTAATCTAGTGGCGATCTACCAACTACAGCCTGAAAGGCGATCTGATATAGTTCTTTCAAAATCTATGCAAAAGTAACAGGAAATTATTACGCAAGCATGAAAAATATGTTAAGAATTTATTAATTCGCAAGAATAGCATGGAAATATGCATATTTTTCACTACCTTTGCAACCAAAACAAAGATATATTCCATAGTGAAAGCATTGCGCTACATATTGCTCTTATTGCTTATCGGACTATATGCCTGTGAAGTCCCTGAAAAGAAGTTCTCCTATCCTTCAGAGCAGATGGGTGGTGTATCATCTATAATCAATGATATTTCGAATGACTACGCATACCGTTTGCAACAGCAACATGATTGGACAGATGCCATCACCTCTTACCAACTAAGTAGCAATAATCAAGAAAACCGCCTACGCACACGCCGTCACGAACGCATATCTAACTCATGGCAATTGCGTACAAATACACAGCAACAATATGCTGCACTACAATATCACGCCAACAGTATATCGCACATTATAAATCAAATAGTGGCAATATCACGCATCGTGCCACTGAATTTGCCTAAAGAAAAAATATCCTTTCCATTTCATAGTTTTTGGTAGTACTTGGACTTATTAAAACGTCAATTAAGAAAGTATATACAAGTTGACACTTAATATCTCCTTGCCCTAATGGGCAGAAATCTAAATAAATCTTTTTGCCACACTTGAGCCACGCTTTTACGAGGTACTCCGTAATATATTACCACCGCTCCTCATTTCGCTTCACGCGAAACTCGTGCGCTTAATCTTAAGTAAATGTGGCGGGAACAACACTAAGTGTCAATTGATATATAATCAAAAAAGTGAGTGATTAACTATCAAACATAAAATAACTATGAGTGATTTAACAATGATTCTCCTTGCTTTGGGTATGGTAGTCGTCTTTATGGGGCCATTCTTTGTGATTAGCGCCATCAAAGACCGCAAAGAAGCAAAACAAAAGCAAGAAGAAGAGCAAGAACAACAATAACTTTAATATAAAAGGGTGTGCTGATGAGCACACCCTTTATATATAATTACGATCATACAACTTAACTCATCTCCAACATTCGTTGGATAGGTTTGATAGCATCTTGGGCTACCTTATTATTGACTATAATCTCATCTGATTCTTTACGAAGACAATCATATAGTTTTTCGAGGGTGTTCATTCGCATATACTCACACTCATTACATTGACATATTGTCAAATCATCCATCACAGCAGGAACTGCAATAAACTCTACCTCTGGACAAGCTTTTTGCATCTCGTGTAGGATTCCGCTCTCTGTAACCACTATATATTGGCTATGGGACGCTTCGCTATTGGATATGGGACGCTCTGACGAGCTATGGGAAATAGCATAATTGAGCAATGCTTGGGTTGAGCCAATGACATCAGCATGCTGCAAGATAGATGCTTTGCACTCGGGGTGGGCTAAAACCTTAGCATTAGGATATTGCTCTTTGAGCGCAAGCAATCCTTCCTCAGAGAAACGAGCATGCACGTGGCAACCGCCATTCCAAAGGTCCATCTTACGACCTGTCATTCGATTGATATAGCCACCTAAGTTTTGATCTGGACCAAAGAGAATTGGCTTATCCTCTGGCAACTGCTTCACTATCTTCAAGGCATTGCTACTAGTAACCACCACATCAGTCAATGCCTTCACTGCAGCACTCGTATTCACATACGAAACGACCATATGGTCGGGGTGCGCAGCTTTCCACGCAGCAAGATCTGTAGCCTTGCAGCTATCTGCCAGCGAACAACCAGCTTCTGGCGCTGGAATAAGCACTTTTTTATTAGGGCAAAGGATCTTAGCTGTTTCTGCCATAAAATGCACACCACACATCACGATGATATCAGCATTGGTTTTAGCTGCCACCTGTGCCAAAGCAAGGGAGTCGCCAACAAAGTCAGCTACATCCTGAATCTCAGGGCGTTGATAATAGTGCGCCATGATAATGGCATTCTTTTCTTGGCAGAGTTGACGTATTTGTTCTACAATGTTCATTATTTATAAGTTCAGAGGTTCAGAAGTTTAGGGGTTGACCTAATGTATTGTAATATATTCCGTTGTACTCAATAAGGAGCTGACCATTGCGGATAATCTTGGTATTTTTCTTTTCTATAATAGTATCTTCAATATCAGTAGTTCCGTTGTTGCAAGAGGTGATATAGCGGGAGTATGAGTATGTCGTAGTAGTACCTGTGCCGCTGCTAGTTGTTTCAATGGTAATACTGCTAAAGGATGGACCTGCATCTGCAGTACTTGTTGGACTAGAGAAACGCAAAGCACCTACTCCAGATGGAGTGGAACTTGGCGTCCATGTATAATCCTTCAGATTATTATTACTAGCCTTCAATTCACCTAATTTCTTACCAGCTACAGAAAACTCAATGGTGTTATACTGAGTACCACCCCATGTACGCATATTGATGGTAATACTTGTTATCTTGCTAGCATCCACAGAAGGAGATTCGGCATACGAATTTTTGACCATTTTCCAATACTTACTTTGCTTATCTAAGCCCGAAAGAGTCCAACCTTGGGTGTTAGTCAGGTTTATAGCAATGGTAGAAGGAGTTGATACCGTTATTTCTTCCTCGGTCAGTTGTGCAAAGACCGCATGGAAGGTAGTATTTTGTGTAATATCTGGTGCATCATTCGCTGTAGAGAAGAGGTCGGTAGGAATATTGTCTGTAGAGCCATTGATCACATCTTCGCTCCAACCTACAAACTGCGTACTAATCTCGTCGCAAGACTTAGGTGCCGTTGGCAATTGGTAAACTACACCACCCTTATTTACAGATAGAGTTGGGTTACCCGCAGTATATACTTCGCCATTCACCATCCAAGTTACGGTGCATTTCTCTACTGGATCTACTGTACTTCCGCCCTCGAGTGAACCATTACTTTGACCCAACACAAAACGCGAGTCGTATGCAGTAATCAATTTAGACAAATCAAGCGTTTGGCCTGCTTTCTCGCCCCAGATATACTCTGCCAAGTAAGGATAGTCGATAAATGGATTGCGGTTACCTTGCGTTTGTTGAATGCCATTGTTACGATCGATTTCTTTTTGTGATACAGGATCTTGGCGGTGCCATTTCATAAGCAATGCCACACCATACTTTGTAAGACCAAAAGCGCCTGTAGAATAATTAGTTGAGAATATCTTGCTTCCATCACCAGTCGTGAATGCTGAATAATCGCCATTTGCCCACTTAATCATTGTACCAAAATAGCCACGAGCGAAGTCACCTTTGTACTCATCGCGTGGTTCGAACACGGTACCTGAGCACGAAATAGAAGCACCTGTATTACCAGCAATCGTATTTCCGCCAGTAATAGTAATACTCTTAGCAGAACCTAATTTCGCGCCATCGTAGGTATAAGAAGCACTAGATACCTCGCCAAAAGCATAACTACTTCGTTTATTATTGACATAACCATCCGTTGGGACTACTTGGAAGATGTCACATCCAGGGCCACTCTTAGATCCGCCAAACCATGATTTAGGGATAGAGTGCTCACGGTTATAGCAATCACACTCGTTATTGTATGAGCCACATTGATCCGAACCAACAGTCCAACTACAGTCGCTATACATATCCCATATTTTACCATTATCACGCATATCTGTTTTCTTATATGCGCCCCACAATCCGTCATAACCTAACGAAGAATAACCTAGTTTAGTTACTTTCTGAATAGCATCAAAGAGTGTTTTCCCTGATTTGCCATCAATATCCTCATAATACGCAGGCAATGAAGCGGCAGGAGTTACGGACTTTGCAAAGAAGGAAAGTGCAAAGAAGAAAATAGAACTAAGAAGAAAAATTCTTTTCATATTTTGTCAAATTTATATTTCATATAAAATAGCCCACAAAATTACTGCTTTTTTGGTAATTAAACAAATATTTCCTAAAAATATAACAAAAAAAATCACCATAGCTAATGCCATAGTGATTTCTTCTTGTATAACAGATGTTTACTATCTTCCTAGAGCTCGTTCAATAGAAGCTATTTCTTGTCTCAAAACAGCATCGTAACTCATCAGATCATCCATTTGAGATAGCGAATAAGCTACTGTAGCATGGTCACGATGTACTTGTTTGCCAATCTCAGCTAAAGAACTATCGGTATACTTCTTGATGAGGTACATTACTATATTTCTTGCTCTCACTGCCTCTCGTTGTCGTGTGCGTGCAGTAATGATGCGTTCAGATATGTTCATTTGCTGACACACTGTCATAACAATATCTTTAGGATCATATGTCTTAGGTTGTAATGGTACCAATCTACCTACCGCAGTTTGGGCCAATGTGATATCAATTGGGCTATCAGTTAGAGTAGAATATGCTAATAGACTAGCCAACACACCCTCCAAATCACGCACATTCTCAGTAACATTAGTCGCAATATACTCCACAATATCATCGCTCAACTTGATGCCATCCTTATGCAAACGATATGACAAGATATCTTTTCTTAGCATATAGTCAGGACGAGTAATTTCTGCCGCTAATCCCCACTTAAAACGTGACAACAAACGCTCTTGCATACCGCGTAACTCCATAGGGCTACGATCCGAAGTCAAAACCAATTGTTTGTGACTTTGTTGCAAGTGATTGAATATTTGAAAGAAAGTATCCTGGGTTCCTTTGAGATCTGCAAAATACTGAATATCATCCACAATCAGCACATCCACAGACTGATAGAACATCAAGAAATCAGGCACACGATTGTGGTTAACTGCATCTTGGAATTGCAACTTAAATGTATTAGCCGATACATATAATACCCTAGCACTAGGATTAAGAGCACATACTTCATTACCAATTGCATTTGCTAAGTGAGTCTTTCCTACTCCACTTCCTCCAAACAAGAACAATGGGTTGAAAATCGTTTTTCCAGGATTCTTAGCTATTTCTACAGCAGCTGCACGAGCTAACTTGTTAGGTTCACCTTTAATATAATTAGAGAAGGTATATTGTTGGTTCAGATGACTCTCCCAATCGTTTCTGATAGGAGCTATACCCTGTACCATCGGTGCAATTGGAGCGGCATTTTGAAGCTTAATATTATCACTAGGGATATCTACACTACTTCCAGCCATCATCACTCGATATTCCAAGCGAACATTCGCTCCAAATACCTTACGTAATACGCGCGAGAGAAGATCTAAGTAATTATCCTCGATGTAATCTACAATAAATTGACTTCTCACCTGCAAGACGAGCAAATTGTTTTCCCATTGAATAGCATTAACAGATGCAAACCAAGTTTGGTATGCACTTTGCGATAGATTATCTCGCAAAATCTGTTGGCATTCAGACCACAATATGTTCAAATTCTCTTGCATTAATATCTTTTAAACCTTTATTTAGACGCGAAAGCCCCCCTTTACTGCATTTCTACAGTTATCCATAAAACTAACTCTGAAAGCGGTAAAAAAACAGTACTTTCGCGAAATCGAGTGCAAAGGTACTGCTTTTTTTTGAATCATCCAAATCTCAATATTTGAGACCGAATTCATATCAACTTATATCACAAAAAATCAAAGCATTAAGTTATGTATTTTGATTTTCTTACAATTATAGACGAGCGATATATATAACTTGTTGGTTTTCACTAACAATCATTATTTAAGTTCCACAGAAAAACGTTCCACAAAACACACTTAAAACAATGATTAGCAACCAGATATAATCTTTTTCAACATCTTGCGTTAATTAGACTATCGAAAAATAAGATTATTTAGGTAGTTTCTTTTGGATAAATGGACGAGCCTTAATTGAAGATACTACAGAATCTACATTTAGCACGACATTGTCCAAGTCTTGTAGGGTTGTATTCAAGTTATCGTACAAAGCCTTATCGTTAAGCAAAAGACCCAATGTTCCATCTTGAGAACCTATGATTTGCTTCACTTCTCCAATTACAGTATTGATACTATCTACAACAGCTGTTACGTCTACTTGACCTACTTCCTTAGCAATTAGATCTACCTCATTAGCAACAGAAGCAAAGCTATTCATCGTCTTATCCACTTTAGTCACAATAGATGGTACTTGATCTTGTATCAAAGCACGTAATTCATTGCTGCTAGTCTTAAGATCATTGCTGATTTGTTCTACATTTTGCAATGTTTGATATACACTACCCTCACTCATTTCGTTATTGAGTGATGCTACCAATGTAGTTGCCTCAGCTAGCACACTATCCAATTTAGCCAAAATACCTTGCTCCAAGTTCTCCATAAGTCCAGGCACAACAACAGATTTTAACTTATCGCCACTTTTGCAGATCTTAGAAGAGTCATAGTTCTCTGGAAAGACGAGTTCTATTGCCATACCTCCTAATAGACCATCGGCTACCAAAGCCATCTCGGTGCCAACAGGTACTTGTATGGTTTCATCAATTGAAACTGACACAACAAAAGCAGAATCTTTGGTAAAGTCATATTGAATAGTTTCTACCAAACCAACTTGACAACCTTTGATATACACAGGTGCCTGTTCTGTCAATCCACTAATATTCTCAAACTGACCTACATAAACGGAGGTAGATGAAAAAATGTTTATACCTTTCAAAAAGTTAAGACCAAAATACAGTATTACTCCACACAATATTGCGAGTACACCAACTTTCAATTCTCTAGAGTGTTTCATTTTTTTATTTATTTTCTTTATAATATTTTTCAAAAGCAGCAAAAATGCCATTAACTATTCCTTTTTTTCCAGCATCACTAGACAACCATTTCTCTTCGTCTGCATTGCTAATAAATCCCATCTCGATCAACACACCAGGACATGCAGATTTTAGAAGGACCCAAAATGCGGCTTGTCTAACACCACGATTAGCACGTTTCAATGTATTGACAAACTCATTTTGAATTGTTTCAGCAAAAGCCAAACTACTATCCATATAATCATGCTGCATCAATTCGAACATGATATAACTTTCAATAGAGTTATCAAATCCCTGATACACTGTCAAATCTTTCTCCAACTTCATCACAGAGTTCTCACGCATAGCCACATCCAAGTTATCATCCATGCGCTCCGTACCCAAAATAAAAGTCTCTGCTCCGCAAGCATTGCGATTATCAGCAGCATTGGTATGGATACTAATAAACAACTTTTTCGAATCCTTGCACTTATTCACAATATTAGCACGATTCTGCAAGGTCAAGAACACATCAGATTCACGTGTTAGAACAACGGCTACCTCAGGATACTTAGCACGAATTCTCTCTGCCAGTTGTTTAGCAACGTCCAAATTCAAATCCTTCTCCTGGATTCCCATTGTCAAACCCACTGCGCCCGCATCATGCCCTCCGTGACCTGCATCAATCACAACCGTGAACGACTGTAAGGACAGAAGCACTATGGTAAATACGATAACAGATACACACTTACGAAACATTGTCATAAACATAATTCATCTAGTATACATAAAAAGTCCACAAAGGTACTACTTTTTTTTGGAATACGCAATAGTAACAACAAAAAAAGACGACATATGTCGTCTTTTTGGGTGACTAGTGGGGCTCGAACCCACGACACTCGGAACCACAATCCGATGCTCTGCCAGCTGAGCTATAGCCACCATGTACGCTCTCTTATCCGAAAGCGGGTGCAAAGGTACTGCTTTTTTTTGACATGACCAAATTTTTCGTCAAAAAAAGTGTATTTTAGTTTATTTATATGCTACAACAGGGGGAAACACAAACAAAAACCACCTACTCTGCCCTTTCTGCATTATACGCTTCCAATGCCTTACGCAAAACAAGCATTGCTTTACCTAGATCTTCTCTATTAAGAATATAGGCCATACGAACTTGTTTTTTGCCTTGCGATGGATCGGTATAGAAACCACTGCCTGGAGCCATCATCACAGTCTGACCCTCGTATTGAAAATCAGTCAAGCACCAACGGCAGAAATCATCCGTATCCTCCACAGGCAACTGCACCATTACATAGAACGCACCCATAGGCGTAGGAGCAAATACTCCTGGAATCTGGTTGAGTTGGTCAATCAAATAGTTACGACGAGCCAAATATTCATCATACACCTCCTCCATATACTCCTGTGGTGTCGAAAGCGAAGTTTCTGCTATCACTTGGCCTATCAATGGCGGAGACAAACGAGCTTGACAGAACTTCATTACCGCATTGTGCACCTCTTTATTCTTGGTAATCAAGGCACCAATACGAATACCACATTCTGAATAGCGCTTACTAACCGAGTCAATCAGCACCACATTTTGCTCAATACCCTCCAAGTGGAACGCTGAAATATATGGACGCTTAGTATAGATAAATTCACGATAAACCTCGTCGGAGAATAAATAGAGATTATATTTCTGCACCAAATCACGAATCTGCATCATCTCTTTCTTCGAATAGAGATAACCTGTTGGATTATTAGGATTGCAGATCAGGATAGCACGTGTTTTGTCCGTAATCTGCTCTTCAAAAGCCTCTACTGATGGCAATCGAAAACCATTCTCAATATCGGTTTTAACAGATTTCACCACCGCTCCACATGAAATAGCAAAAGCCATATAGTTGGCATAACTAGGATCAGTAACAATAATCTCATCTCCTGGATTCAAGCATGCCATATAGGCAAACATAATTGCCTCAGAGCCACCAGTCGTGATAATAATCTCATCTGGAGAGAGGTCAATACCATACTCCGCATAATACCCTACCATCTTCGTGCGAAGCGATTTAATACCTTGTGATGGACTATACTCTAGAATTTCTTGCTTAAAATTCTGCAATGCATCCATCGCACAGGCAGGTGTTTTGATATCTGGTTGTCCGATATTCAAATGGTAGATATGTACGCCGTTGCGTTTAGCCGCATCTGCGTATTTAGCCAGTTTACGAATAGGCGATTCTGGCATATTTTGTGCTCGAGTAGAAATTTTCATAACACCATATAAAATATTACCTAATATAATTCGCTGCAAAGGTAGCATTTTTTTTCCATATACACAAGTATCACAACAAAAAATCGCCATTGGATAACCAACAGCGATTTTCTTTACATATAGCTTATTAGCATCAATGCTTGATAGCCTCATTATCCGCCACAACGGCTGTATCCACACTCGCGGCAGTGCATACAACCCTCTTCGAAGATGAGCACGTTGCCACAGTTAGGGCAAGATTGGCCTTGAACTACAGTACCATCTTGGATATATTTCTTGAGCGCACGCTCTACACCGACCTTCCAAGAATTGATAGACTCTGAATCCATTTGGAGCGAGCTAATCATCTTGATTACTTGGTCAATAGGCATACCATAACGCAAGACACCTGAGATCAACTTAGCATAGTTCCAGAACTCCTTATCAAACTTGTAACTTAGACCTTCCATAGTGGTCTTAAAGCCACGAGAGTTAACAAATTGGAAGTCATAACGTTTGGTACCATCCTCTTGAACCACACGGATAATCTTACCTTTGGTCACAGATTTTGGCAACAAAATACCCTCCTCATCATCAGCCAAACCGGTAAAGATCTCATATGGAACACCATCCTTCAAACCTACAAACGCAATCCATTTGTCTTTATTATTTTGGAAACGAACCACATCGCACTCCAATTCGGCAGGACGCACACGAGTCTTATTATCGAAGCAGACACAAGTCTTATCGTCTTTCTTGGCTTCCTCTTTTTTCTTCTTATCCTTCATACCCTCAAGCACACCTGTACGTGAGCCATCGCGGTAAACGGTACAGCCTTTGCAGCCTGAACGCCAAGCCTCTTCATAGAGTTGACCTACGAGCTCCTCGCTAACATCATTTGGCAAATTGATAGTCACAGAGATTGAATGATCCACCCACTTTTGGATAGCACCTTGCATATGCACTTTCTCTAACCAATCTACATCGTTAGCAGTAGCCTTGTAGTATGGAGATTTCTCAACAAGTTCGTCAATCTCTGCGGTGGTATAGCGATGAGCTGGATCGTAGTCATAACCATTAGCATTCATCCAGGTGATGAACTTGTGGTGGAATACTACATACTCCTCAAAGCTATCACCTACCTCGTCTACAAGATCCACATGTACGTTCTTGTCATTTGGGTTCACCTTGCGACGACGACGATATACGGGTTGGAACACAGGCTCAATACCACTAGTAGTCTGAGTCATGATACTAGTTGTACCCGTAGGAGCAATAGTCAAGCAGGCAATATTACGACGACCATGTTTAACCATCAACTCATAGAGCTCTGGATCGGCCTCTTTGAGACGTTGGATATATGGGTTATTTTCCTCACGTTTAGCATCATATACATGGAATGCGCCACGCTCTTGTGCCATTTGTACACTACTACGATAAGCAGCCAAAGCCAAAGTCTTGTGCACCTCAACAGAGAAAGCGGTAGCCTCTGGTGTACCATAACGCAAGCCCAAAGCTGCCAACATATCACCCTCTGCAGTTGTACCCACACCGGTACGACGACCCTTGGTAGTCTTATCCATGATTTTCTCCCAGAGTTCACGCTCGGTACGTTTGATTGATTCGCACTCTGGATCAGACTCTACTTTAGAGAGGATCTTCTCAATCTTCTCGACCTCGAGGTCAATGATATCATCCATCATACGTTGTGCCACAGCCACGTGTTTCTTGAAGAGTTCAAAATCAAACTCAGCTTGTGGAGTAAATGGATTCTTCACATAACTATAAAGGTTAACAGCCAACAAACGGCAGCTATCGTATGGACACAACGGAATCTCACCACAAGGGTTAGTACTTACAGTCTTATAACCTAGATCAGCATAGCAATCAGGCACAGACTCACGAGTGATAGTATCCCAGAACAACACACCAGGCTCAGCAGACTTCCATGCATTATGGATCACTTTCTTCCACAATTTAGCTGCATCAACCTCTTTCGTATACGTAGGCGCATCTGAATCTATAGGATATTGTTGGGTATACATCTTACCCTCAATAGCAGCTTGCATAAAGTCATCGTGCATCTTAACAGATACGTTTGCACCAGTCACTTTTCCAGACTCCATCTTAGCATCAATAAACGCTTCACTGTCAGGGTGCTTCACACTCACACTCAACATCAACGCACCACGACGACCATCTTGAGCCACCTCACGAGTAGAGTTGCTGTAACGCTCCATAAATGGCACCAAACCAGTAGAAGTCAATGCACTATTCTTCACAGGACTACCGTGAGGACGGATATGACTCAAGTCATGACCTACACCACCACGACGCTTCATCAACTGCACTTGCTCCTCATCGATTTGAATAATAGCGCCATAACTGTCCGCACTACCGTCTTGACCGATCACAAAGCAGTTGCTCAAACTAGCTACTTGGTAATCGTTACCTATACCAGTCATAGGGCTACCTGCTGGTACGATGTACTTAAAGTCTTTTAGAAGCTCGAATAACTCTGCCTCTGACATTGGGTTAGCATACTTTTGCTCCACACGAGCAATCTCACCTGCCAAACGATGGTGCATATCGTCTGGGGTCTGTTCGTAAAGGTTACCATACGAGTCTTTGAGCGCATACTTCGTACTCCATACACGGGCTGCTAACTCGTCACCTTTGAAATACTCCACCGAAGCTAATTCTGCTTCTTTTTGGGTAAAAGTCTTTTTCTCCATGATATATAATGAGTTACAATTTTTCCAACAAAGAGCGTCCTTAAAATGGGCGTCAAATCGTTTGCAAAGGTAACACATATTTATGGAATACACAAATTTTTCTTAACTTTTTCAATCATTTATATTCAAAAGTTGTCCAAAATAAAAATGCAAATCACTCATAATGAGCAATTTGCAAATTTTATCAACAGCAAAAGTTTTCCGTTATGAAAAACTTACTTACAACTCAAGTCTTCTATTTGAGTAATTCGAGCATTACAACATGTTATACCATTCTTATCTACTTGCTGATATTGAACACTTTGCGCTCTTTCCGCATAACGGGTGAACATTTCATCGCCCAAATAGAGCTCTTTGACGTAGTTAATATCCAATCTAAATGGTTTGGAATTATCCTGCATTCTTCTTGCATTCAACATCCATTCTAGGTATTTGGTCGAATTGCAATGGCAGTTATAATCCATGTCTGCATATTGGATAGTATGAGCTTTCTCTTGTGCGCGAATCACGTTTGGATCTTTCTCTAGTTCATCCAACACCAATGGCAACATCTTTTGCGCACGAGTCATCTTCAACACCTCACCATCAACAGCCTCTTTAAAGATAGGCATATCAAACAGATTTACGATTTCTCGCTTGTCACGATCCAAAACTGCCCATACGATTTTGCAACATCCTATCAATGTCTCGCTATCCTTTTCCTTCTTATATATACGAAAATCACGAACAGATAACATGTGAGCATTCATCTCAATCCATGTTTCAAACACTAGCTCCTCGCCATGCGTTGGCAGGTATAGCATTTCTAGATTCACATGTGTGATAATCCACGTGCAGTTATATTGCTTCAAAAATGGAATACCTATTCCCATTTCATCAGCCACTTTTCCCGCTACGATAAGCAAACGATTCTCCAATGTATGCAAACGTAAACGACGTGTGTCATCTATATCTTGATACTGTACTATATAATTATGTCTATATTTCATATTCTCTCTCATTTATAAATCCTCTTCTTGTTCCTCAACTATAATATCATCCGACTCTTCTTCCTCTTCTTCATCTATCGGGAACACACCCGTTGGATTTAGAATAGTATACTCAGTCATCGTTTCATTAGACGTAAAACCAACACCTTGTATGATAGATGTCTCACGAGTAATTACAATAGAGGAATCCGAGTAGACAGTTTGACCCTCTTGATCCCAAAACAACAATGGGGTTTCAAATTGTTCACCTTCTAAATTCAAAGCTTTGACATTTCCACGCAATGTCCAACGTTGTGCAGTCTCGTTGTAATAAGCATAATCAGCCTCCACAAAAGCATCTGCCTCCAAATCTATATTAAACTTCTCCAAATAAACTCCACTAGGAAACTCCCAATATGGTGTATCTGCTTTATCATAGATCAACCATTTTGGAGTTTTAATTTTATAACGAATAATACCTGAGTCCGAAATCAGGGTTGTCACCTCATCTGCATCCAAAACAGGCATTGCAGATCTATCAGTAACCGATTCTGTTCTTAGTCTCTTACTCTCTTGAGTACAACCAACAACTATTATACATAGCAATATCAAGAGAACCACTCGAGTGATTCTCTTGATATTGAGATATGATATATTTGAAATAAAATTCACTATATCTTATTTAGAACGACAAGTAGTAGTTCTATCAATCCATCCACCTACGTGGAAAGAAGAACCTTCATTTACTTCTCTGTGGAAGAAAATATCCTCTTTAGATGGGAAATATTGCTTGTATGTGGCAATCAATTTATTTGCATCTGCAGCACAGCTAGAATCTACTTGTTTTGCTTTCTCAAACATATCACAAGCTACCCAGTATACACAACGTGATAACACTGGATCTTCGCTATGCATTTTAGCTGTAGAATAGCATACACCCATCAAAATATAGCAACGACCATCGTTTGGAGTAATAGTCAATGCTTGCTTTGCATAGCTTACAGCTTGTTGATAATTCTTCAAACTTAAATAAATATTAGCAAGAAGATACAAATAATCAGCCTTCTCGTTTTTGTCAACAACAAGGTTCAATGCTTGCTTATAATAACTAATTGCACCATTGATGTCATTTTTCTTCATACATCTTTGAGCCAAACCAGCAGCAGACTCACTTGTTGGTTGAAGTTTATGTACACTTTCTGCTGCAGCAAAATACACATCACTCTCTGTACATCCCATACGACGATACAATTTCATGATAGAACCCAACTTCTCGATGTCAGAACTACTCTCTGCCACAATAGAAGCATACATTTGATCCATTTGACCACAATCAGCAGCACCAGAAGCTGCATAGAGACGATCCACATATGCTTTCTGCTCAGAAGCAGATTCAGCATTCTTGCCACCTTCTTGTGCAATTTGCTCCAAAAGACCAGTTACAAGCTGATAGTCCGCCAAGAATTGATCACCATATGCATCATTATTAGATTTAAACAAGTTGTAACTCAACTCAATATACTTACGAAGGATAGAAACTTGTGTTTTAGTTCCTAATCCATTCACAGACTCCTTTAACCATCCGTATGCTGGCAATGCCAATTCATCTTCAGGATAGTAAGTCAAGTAATCAAGTCCTTTCATACCCAATACATATGCATCTGGATACTTTGCATCGTCAAAATATTTGATACGATCATCGTGCAACTTCATAATTGAGTCACGCAAAGCCAATTTTGCCTCATCTGTTGCTGCATTTTGATAACGATAATCTAGGATCTTTGTACCATTTGTGTAGATTTGGCTACGGAAATCTGGACGGCTTTGATAAACTGGCAACCAGTTTTCATAAGCTGCACTCCAATCACCAATCTTAACAAAGCTTTGGAACAAAGATACTTTTTCTAGACACTCCTCATCTGTGAGAGGTACTACTGCTGGTGCTACCTCTACAGGTTCAGCACCTTTCTTTTTCTTCTTCTTTTGTGCAAAACCTGCCATTGGCACAACCACGCACAAAACCAATAATAATAATTTTTTCATGTTTGTTTGTATTTTATAGTTTGTTTGTATGTTTCATTTTGTTAATACTAAGAACTTATAATCTGCGCTTAAAGAACCAGTTTTCGCAAATCGAAGCACTCACTACCAAACGCAAGTAGTTCTCATTCAACACATTCGTCGAAAATCCTCTACGTCCATATTCCAAAGTAGTATTAATCACGGTTCCCACTGTGCGCAATGGAAAACCGACACCAATAGTTACACCCAATTCTGGTTGGTCATAACTAGCCGTATACGAAGTTGAATAATTCAATCCAGCTCGCCACAATATACGATGACCAAACTTACGACTTGCAGGATCTTTTCTATACTCCACACCTAAAGCCCAACGATGTTTGGCCATTAATCCTTTTTGCTCACCAAAATAGTTAACGGATGACCAATCTTGACATTGATAATCTAAACCGACTGTCAATCGATTAGCATAACCATAACTCAAACCCGCGCCATACATCATTGGCATTTCAAAACCACCTGACATAGTACTCACTGTATCCGTCGTTGCACTCTCGGTCTGCAAATATTCCATGCGTGAGAAAGCTTGCTTATTTTCGAATACACCACCTAACACAATCGTATGATCACCAAAGGTATGAAAGAATTGTGCACCATATCTCAAACGTAGACTGCTAGCACGCAGATTATCTACCATGCTCACAGAATCCAATGAAGCATCCGTAAAGTTCAATCCTCGAGTCTGCGTTACATCACCAAACATATAATACGCATTCACACCCAATGCAAACCAATCGCATATATTTACGCTCAAACCACCGTACACTTGAGTAAAACCACCCTCACCTTTATACGACTTGGTATAGTAATAATCAGAATTGATAGAATCTAGCAACGCAAAATTGTATCCTACTGCAGAATATGGATTCACACCCAAAGACATGGCTACATATCTCTTCCACAATGGGAACTGTATGGTCATATACTCCAAGTTACCATTCATTCGGTTGTATGAACCATTGGCATCACTATAATTAGTGTACAACAAGGAACCAGCCAAATCAAACATAAAGGTCAAACTATCGCATGCGGTGTAAGATGCTGGTTGAGCTGGGTTGATAGCTTTGTTTGAGCGCATACCAACACCTACTCCACCCATGGCGCGATACGAACCAGGCAGATTGCTATTTAATTCTCCATAACCAAACCTAGATGATGGTGAAGATGTTGCATTCTGTGCCCACACTCCAACAGCCATCATCGCTGCTACTACTATTACTATATATCTTCTCAAATTCATAATCTATTTTTTAACCTCTCGCCTTTAACCTTTCGCCTCTCACCTTTAACCTCTAAACTCCAAAATCCTATCCAATCCTATCAACACCAAATGTGGTTCTCCCACCACGTCGCGATGTTTCATGGCATTTAATATATAGGGTGCATGTCCACCTGTTACATATGTCTTGAAGGATATCTTCTGCTCTTTGAGTTGGCGCATATAACCTTTTACCTCAAACACCAATCCTCTCACCACACCTGCTGCCATCGCCTCTTTGGTATTCTTGCCAAACAATGGCGTCAACGCATCAGGTTCCACTTCCACCTTCGGCAAGCGCTTGGTCATCTGGTTCAATGCCGTCAAACGCATCTTGATACCTGGAGCAATATTGCCACCCAAATACCCTTGCTCGGCCGATACGAAGTCGTAGGTCACCGCAGAACCAGCATCTACTATCAATAGGTTTTGCCCAGGACATAAATGTGCTGCACCTACGGCAGCAGCTATTCGATCATGCCCCAAGGTCTCTGGTGTTTGATAGCAATTTGCTAGCGGAAGAGGAGTCAAATGATCAAACAACACGAACTTCTTTGACAATCGATTGAGCGCATTAATCACAGCAGGCTCCATATTCGCTACAGACGACACGATGCTCTGCGTGATGGGATACAAGGAGAACAATCGTTCCACATCCACGCTCGTAAATGAGCGATATAAAAGGTTCTTCACGATCACACCGTCCTTAAACAGCGCCACCTTCGTCCTCGAATTTCCCTGATCAATACACAAATTCATTTTTTTTGTTCGCTTTGCTCACTATTAGATCGCTTCGCTGTTAGATGTTAGACCATTTCATTGTTAGATCGTTCGCTTTGCTCACTGTTAGATTTCTGGAGTCTAACAGCCTGCAAGGCGGTCTAACAGGCATAGCCGGTCTGACAATGCAATGGTCTGATAGGCGCTTTGCGCCGATCTACAGCCCGAAGGGCGATCTGCGAAGCTATGCTTCGTACAAGAAACGCTTGATACTCTTCTTAGGAGTCTTCTCAAACTCGTGAGGATAGAGCTTTATTACATTTATTTGCTCATATGCAGCCAATTGTGCATTCACCAGCTTGCGGTTCTCCTCCATCACTGCCTCCAACTGCTCTTGAGTCAACTTATCCGCATCTACAGCTTCAAAGTCAGGGCAGACCAATGCCACCAAGCGTGAATCTTCTTTCTGCAACACCAGCGACTCCAGCACATAAGGCATATTGTTAATCTTTGCCTCTATCTCTTCTGGATAAATATTTTGTCCGCTAGGGCCTAGCAACATGGTCTTACAACGACCTTTTATGTATAAAAAGCCATCCTCATCCATGGTACCCAAGTCACCTGTCTTCAACCAACCATCCTCGGTAAAGGATTGAGCCGTAGCTTCTTCATTCTTGTAATAGCCATACATCACGTGCTCACCACGAACCTGAATCTCGCCTACGCCCTCTGCATTAGCATCTGCTATACGAGCTTCCATCAGTCCTTCTAACACTTGACCACATGACTGACTACGGAACTCTGTCCATGGTGTGTAACTAATTAGAGGAGCCGTCTCGGTCATACCATAACCAATCGTCAATGGGAACTTGATTCGGCGCAAGAATGCTTCCACTTCTGCATTTAATGGGGCACCACCAATAATCACCTCACGAAACTCACCACCAAAAGCGTTGACCAGTTTCTCACGAATTTTGCCCAAAACGACTTGATCTAACAATGGCACTTTCAACACCCAACTTACTGGACTCTTACTAATCTGTGGCTGAATCATCTTTTTATAGATCTTCTCCAAGATCAATGGAACACTCAATATCACTGTTGGCTTCACTTCCGCAAACGCTTTCAACAATATCTTAGCTGACGGAGTGCGACCTACTAGATAGGTATGTCCACCAGCCGACAAACATGCTAGGAAGTCGAACGCACATCCGTATGCGTGCGCCAACGGCAAGAATGCTACGTGACGACAACCTGGAAATACCAATCCACAACGGTTTCCAAATATCACATTACCGGCCAACGCATTCGCAGGCGTCATCACACCCTTGCTAAAGCCCGTCGTACCAGAGGTATAATTGATTGACGCCAATTCTGCATTGCTACGTTCAACATACACCACATCCTCTTTAGTAAAACCATTAGGATATTTAGCAGCAAACAACTCCTCAATAGTCATTTTATCTACCGCTTGCTCTTTTGGCAATCGGCTCAAAATCATATCCATATTATTGAGCGAGAGTACAGCCTTGAGGTCAGGCACTTGCTCTGCGTCGATATTCTCCCAGATCAAATCGGTAATAAACAGCAGTTTGCTCTCTGAGTGATTCACAATATGAATAGCATCATTTGCTTTAAAATCTTGCAGAATAGGTACTATCACAGCACCATAGGTTACACTGGCCAAAAAAGTGGTCACCCAATTTGCATTATTCCTACCCATTACGGCCACCTTATCACCAACTTCTATTCCTGCTTGCTCAAACAACAAGTGAACCTTTGCTATATTCTCAGCTAATTTCGCATAGGTCAACGTATTACTTGTTCCATAATCAGTCACCGCTTCCAACTCCCAATTTTTACGGAACGAATTTTCATAAATCTTGATTAGATTTTCTTCTGGTTTATTCAGCATAGGTATAAAATATCATATTATCCATTAAATATTCTTGCCTATGCGCTTAACTATTGAGCTAGCGCCTTTGGCGCTGCAAAGGTACAAAAAAAAATCGGAACATGCAAGCACTTATGCATTTTTCCGATTTTTTAACAAATATTTAATACTATTTCCTATATCAGGATACCTTAAGTGTCTTAACGGCTTGTTTCAAAGCATTAAACTTCTCACTACCGTGACCGACAACAATAGTCATAATGATTTTATTTCCTAGCAATCTTAATGTCATCTCGCCATTAACAGCAATACCATCTTCTGACATGGTGAATGGCATAACAACGCTTGAATCTGTTTTCTTTACCTCACCTAATTCTGCGCCAACAAACTCACCCATCATCCCCTCTTGCATCATATCGAACACGGTTTCCAAGCCTATTAACTCAATCGCAGACAAAATATCCTCATCTGAACTTACGAGTACGAATATGCCTGACAACGCGTCTTCATTTGAAAATTCCAAATTTAGTTCTCCATCAGAATAATTCTCTTCATTGATTACCAAATAAGAAGGGTACGACATGCTAACACCATTGCGATTGTACGTTTTTGTTTGTGCATTTACTGCCAATGTGCCCACTACCAATGCGAGTAGAATACCTAAAATCTTGATTGTTTTCATAATGTTTTTAGTTTTCTTCAGAAAATTCATCTTTACCTACGCCACACAATGGGCACACAAAATCTGCTGGAACATCCTCCCAGGCAGTACCTGCAGCTATACCTTCTGCTCCTTGTGCTGGGTCATATTCCCAACCACAAACATCACATGTATACTTTTTCATAAATCCTAAAAAAATTAAAAATGTTAATATTTTATTATCATAACAAAAATCATGCCATCGCCTTATCGTCTTATCGCCGTTCTAAGGTTCTAAGCGCGGCATAGCCGCTGTTCTAACTGTTCTAACCTTTCGCCTAATCGCCTCATCGCCTTATCGCCTATAGCCTATAGGCACTCCGTGCCGTCCCATAGCGAAGCGTCCTACAGCCGCTTTGCGGCTACCAATCTATCATACCTTGCACCAAAGGGCCTATAGTACACCCATACCGTATACTCATTTCTTGTCTGCCAATGCGAGCCCTCTAGTGGCAGCAAACTCATCTTCTTATGGTCCAAGGTGTAGTACATGTAGTTGTATCCACCTTGTTTCAAGTACGCATATAGATAGTAGCATTTATTCTCTGCATCATACTCCATCATATTGCTTTCCGAATATTCATTATCGAACAGATCTCCACCTACAAACACAGGAGTCACAATCGGCTGCTTGACTGGCAAACAAAAATGCACCCACATATATTCGGCATCTGTATCGGGATAATCCGTCTTCTCGCAATTCACCACCCATTGGCCATTGGCGTCCACATCAGTCAGGTATCCTAATCCTTCACTACCAGCGCCATTGGCCATTGTTCCGCGCACCTTATCAGCCTCCAACAACACATGGTATTCGCCTTGTTCATAAACCACTCTATTCACGTTATAACCAGCATAATACGTCGAATAACTATCAAAACGTCTAAACTCATTTCCTCCCTCAAATATCAAATCTCTATTGTTCACATAGCGTAGCCGATTGGGCTCCACAAAATTAGGCTTATAGATATATTGCTGATTGTCTACTCTACCATTTTGTTGCACGAGTAGCACTACATCACTAGCATCCCTCACACCTAGTTTTTCGGTGTATACATCAACATCTAATTGCTGGTATCTTCCGTTTAGTTCCACATCGGTATTGGCTCGCACACAGGCCTCTATCTCCACGATGGGTTCCACCACTTGAAAGCCAAAGATCGCTACCATATTCTCCTCATCACCATCCTGATAGATGATCACGCCATAGTTGCCACTAGCTTTGATCTGCATATCTTCATTAGGAAAAACGAATGAGTAATGGGTATATTCTTGTTGGGTATTCACCGATCGCTCATACTCTGTGATATCGGCCGTTGTAAATCCGTCAAGATACTCATAGCTACTAATATCGCTAGGCATCCAATACTTATCAAAATGTACCACCCTATAGCTATAATGATTGATATCGTGACTTAGGCAATCAAAACTAAACTCCAACGCGTTCGTTTCGTCGCTTCCATCTATCACACCACTCTCTGGTAGCACCAGATACGGTCTGCTCACGTTGCCCGATGGCTCTAATGCCTCGCTCATGTATCGTATACGCATCGTGCGTATAGTAGGGTCGACATTACCGACCAAATGATGGGCATGCAACCCTATTGCTATCATTAGTGTAAGCAATAGTAGATATATTTTGCTACAACCATTCATTATTTACAGTATTGTAGTATCGTTAATATTTCCTAGGAGAACACTATCTTCTAGCAATTCAACACCCTCCCATTCTGTCTTATTTTCCTCAAAGATTATCTCCAAATCTTGTATGTTCAGTCTCACTTTCATCCACTCATTAACTCGCATCTTATCCTCATCTGTTGGCATCTCATCGCAATGCACTACTGCCACCACATGCTCCTTAGATTTTACCACATTATGCTCGAATGACATACCTTTGGCCAAGGTCACGGACGTGATACCAGGTAATTGGACTTGCAACTCAGACGCCACCTGTAGAGCTGGCAACTCCTGTTGTTTCAAATGTGCTATCTGCGCATTTAGAGCCTTAATTGAGTCATCTCGGACCTGTATATTATCTGCATTAGTCGTCAACAAGTTCTTGACGATTTCAGTTTCGTTAAAGCTATCAAATTTTATAGTAGCATCCTCGTGTATTCGAATTTGCGTGCGCATAATTCCAAAACTCTCAGCCTCACGTAGCAACATTTCTTTGGTCTCATTGCTAAGCGAATCTCCAGCCAATCGCAACTCAACCACATAGGGATCTTCATCCACATTCACGTGAGAATCATAGATATACGTTTTGCCGATATTTTGGTTTTTCTTCACAAATCGATTAGCATTCTTGATAAACTCATTTTCACGAATCACGTGATAACCTGTCACAATACTAGTTCCCATCAATAAGAGCACCAAACTATATGATAAGATATAGTATCTCGTTTTGTTCTTCTCCACGGTGTGCACAGGGAATTTAAGGAACTTCGCCATCAAGTAAGCTGCCAATGCAATAAAAATACAGTTAATAGTAAACAAGAACAACGCACCCAACATGTACTGCATGTTCATATTGGCTATTCCGTAACCCACAGTACAAAGTGGTGGCATCAACGCGGTGGCGATGGCCACACCGGATAGCACGGTACCTTTCTCCTTACGAGCTATCTCTAACACTCCAGCCAAACCGCCAAACAGGGCTATAAACACGTCGTATATCGTGGGTCTTGTACGTGCTAAAAGCTCTGTTGGGTTGTCTATCTCTAACGGCGTTAGCATAAAGTATAGAGTGGCAGCTAGCAAACTGACACCCACCATCACCAATAAGTTTTTAATGGAGAATAGTATTAGTTCTCTATCATTGGTTCCCAATCCCAGTCCCAATCCAATGATTGGGCCCATGAGAGGAGAGATCAACATGGCGCCAATAATGACAGGTATGGAGTTCACATTGAGTCCCACACTGGCTATGATGATAGCCACAAAGAGAATGTATACGTTTGGTCCGCGAAAAGGTATATTCTTTCGGATATTCTCACTTGCAGCAGGAATATCCACATAATTGGTCAGATTGAGTGTATTCTTAAAAAACTCTCTTATATTAAAATTCAGTTTCATGGTACTATTATTGCAAAACTATGGATAAATAGTTTATTTTATTTTCGTTAATTTGGGGAGTGCTCATCTTCATTCCGTTTGCAAAATTACACTTTTTTTCTGATTTTACCAAATATATTTGCATATTTCGCAAAAAAGCAGTACTTTTGCACTCACTTTCTGCGACGTTATATTTTCGCATTATATCTGCATCTCACGATGCTCTTGCCACCATAGCTCAGTTGGTAGAGCAACTCATTCGTAATGAGTAGGTCCGGGGTTCGAGTCCCCGTGGTGGCTCAAAATGAAAGAAGGATAATCCTAGATGGATATCCTTCTTTATTTTTATTTACACTATACACCATACACTGCAGCTCCGCTGCCTCTCCTCGCCTCATCGCCTTTACACTTTACACCCTACACCAATAGGCACTCCGTGCCGTCCCATAGCCTCAAAGAGGCGTCCTATAGCGAAGCGGTCTAACCTACCCTCTCTCCAGTTCTTCTAGCGCTTGTTGCGCAACTGTATATCCTTGCGCTGCTGCCATACGATACCAAGAAATAGCCTCAGGAAGATTGACCTCCACACCTATACCGAGTTCATAGAAGACACCCAGGTTATATTGCGCTTTGGCGAGTCCGTTTAGAGCAGCCTTACGGAACCAAGACAAAGCTTGAGCAAGATCAACTTCAACACCTTGACCATTCTTATAGCACACTCCCAAAGCAAACTGCGCATCCATATAGCCTTTAGCAGCTGCTTTGTTGAACCACGCTACTGCTAGAGCAGCATCCATATGAACACCTGTGCCATAATAATAGCATTTACCCAAACAGAACTCTGCTTCTGTATGTCCTTGTTCAGCAGCCTTGAGATACCATACTGTAGCTTGTGCCATATCAGAAGTCACTCCTTCTCCATTCTCATAGCACCAGCCCAAACGGTATTGAGCGATCTTGTGGCCTCGCTGAGCGGCTATAGTAAACCATCGTACTGCTTCTGCTTTGCTATCATCATTCAAATCGTAATAGAAGTGCAGTTCAGCCAATTTATATTGCGCTTCTAGCGCTCCATTATCAGCCGCTTGACGATACCAATAATCAGCCTTAAAGTAATCTAATTTCACCCCTAAACCATCCTCATAGCATGCAGCCATTCGTGTTTGGGCTTCGGTATGTCCTTGTTCGGCTGCTCGTAGAAACCACTGCGCAGCATTATCTAAACTCTTGGGTACACCTCGTCCAAGGTAATAAGCCATAGCTACTCTAAACTGTGCTGCCGTATGTCCTTGTCGGGCTGCTCGGATAAACCATTCGATGGCCTTCGTATGATTCTGCTCAACACCTTGCCCCATATAGTAACATACTCCAATACTATATTGTGCTTGCAGCGATCCTTGTTCGGCCGCCCGGGTATACCACTCCATTGCATCGTGATAGCTCTGCGGAACACCGCTACCATCTTCGTAACAGATACCCAGTTGGTATTGCGCTTCCTCCAGTCCCTGTTGAGCAGCCATACGATACCAATGAGCAGCTTCTGTCTCGCTTTGTGTGATACCCAGTCCTTGTGCATAGCACATCCCTAGATGATATTGCGAGAGTGCATGTCCTTTTTGTGCCGCTTTGCGGTACCAAGATGCTGCATCGCTTGCACTACGCATCACACCTATACCCTTCATATAACACCTTGCCAAGTTGCATTGCGCTTCTAGCAAGCCACCTTCAGCCGCCTGTAGATACCAACGAAAAGCCTCTACCGGGTCTGCCTTAACACCATAGCCCTGTTCGTAGCAGAGTCCTAAGCCATTTTGCGCCTCCAGATGCCCTTTTTGTGCCGCCTGCTCATACCAATGGGCTGCTTGGGCAGAATCAGCCACAACACCTAGTCCGCGCTCGTAGAGAGAAGCTAATGTGGCTTGTGCCAGCACATGTCCCTGTTGAGCTGCACGCTCGTACCACAAGGCTGCCTGCGAGAGATCCTGCTCTAGACCTAATCCATGGGTATAGTAATTAGCCAGGTCGTATTGTGCTTCGGGTAAACCTTGCTGAGCAGCGAGGCGAAGCCATTGGATAGACTCAAGTGTATCGACCTCTACGCCATACCCTTGGGCATAAAAACATGAGAGTTTATATTGCGAGGGAGCGTAATCTTGTTGCGCCGCCTTAAGGTAATATTGCAACGCCTTGGAGATATTAGGTTTGACACCATGTCCCAATTCATAATGCACACCAATATTATGGAGAGCTGGGAGATTATTATAGCGAGCAGCTTTCTTATAGTACTGCAAAGCCTTAGCGGAGTTTTGTGCTTGACCATTCAGACCAAGACGATAGTCCTCTGCCAGCAGAAAGTAGTGCATACCATCCGCAGCGACGGATAGTGTGAGACAGCACCAACTGAAGAATATAAGTAACAATCGATTCATGGTAGAACAGCGCATTTATGTATTAGAGGCGCAAAGATACAACTTTTTTTTGACATGCACAAAAAAAGAGCCCCGAAAGGCTCTTTTCTTTTATTACCTAAATGATTTAATTATTTAACAACGGAACCTGTTGCGTTGTATTTAACGCCGTTCTTGATGATTACGAGTTGACCATTCTCAAGGCTCTTTGTGATATCGCCGCCAACAGTAGTTACATCCTCAACAGCTGTATCTACAGCGCCGTAAACTACATGAACAGCCACGCCGTTAGAGTTCAAACCATTCACCTCAACAGCCAACTCGCCATTAACTTCTGATACTGTTACGGTACCATCTACGAGGAAGTAGATAGGAACTTCAATATAACCCTCAGCATCAACAGTTCCGTAGAATGAGTAACTGAGACCACCTGTGCTGCTTACACCTGAACTAGCCAATACAGTACCAGGAGCTTGGCTATCGCTGATGGTGTAAGTACCCACTGGGATAGTAGTTGTAGCATCTGCTGTTGCGCCTTCTGGATATACGAACAAGAGAGCCAACATGCTAGTAGCATCTTCTACGTCGAGTGTACCATACCAACCCTTATCTGTAGCTGCAGCAACAGCGTCCTCGCCGTAAGTATAGTCGAGTGCACCGTCAGCCTCGGTAGCGTCGTATTTGAGAGGAGTCTTCTCCATCTCTATACCGCTCTTACCGCCGATCTCGAATATAGTTTTGATAGTCACGCCGTTAGAGTTAACTGCATCCACGGTGATTTTAGGAATACCCATCTCGTTGTACTCAACTGTCACGGTACCACTTACCATGAAGTACATAGGAGTAGTGATGTAGAGTTGACCACCTTGCTCCATCAATGGATAGTATGCACAAGGGATAACGCCTAGAGTTTGGTGATAACCTTCAGATGCACGAGCGGTACCTGCTGCGCCAGTGTTGGTGATTGGATATACACCTTCTGGGATAATAGAGAACTCAACTGTGTCCTCCACGAAAAGCAACAATGAGAGGCAGTCGCTTACATCACCAGCCATGATATCGATATACAATTCTCCGTACTCTTCTACATAATCGGTAGTGATCTCCAAGAAGTCGGTCTCGTTGTAGTAACGAACCATGTTACCAGTCTCTGCATCGTACTGCAAACCTTGGGTTGCAGCAGGAGCTTTCTTCACGCTAGAAGCGAGCTCTACGTCAGAAGTAGAAAGTGATGGAAGGAGTTGATAGTTGTTGCGTGAAACCAATGCAGGGTTGGCTACTGCGCCAAGAACCATACATAATGACAAAGCAAGAGTGTAAATTTTTTTCATAATACCTTAAATTTTAATTGATTATACCTTAAATTTATTAGATACAGACTTATTCGTTAGCCAAATGCTATCAAAAGACGGTGCAAAGGTACAACATTTTTCTGATATAACCAAATATTTTTGACAAAATGTTTAAAAAAAATCAACTTTTCTTACATTTTGTCTATTACACGCTCGCACGAACAATATTTATACCAACAACTCAGTCTGCTGCTTATTTAGGCTGTATTTCTCTGACCAATGGGTGTAAGTTGCTATCAAGACGGGCTAAAAAGTGTGCTTTCTTGCCATAGGGAACCAGGATTGCTTTTAGGTTTTCACAACCTTTAAACGCGTCGCTCTCGATGGTCATCACCGTAGCCGGAAGAGCTATCACGGTCATATTCTTGCAACCCCAAAAAGCATCTCTTCCGATGCTAACAACACCGTTCTTCACAGTTACTTTTTTCAGGGAAGTACACTGTCTAAAGGCTCCTTGTCCAATACGTTTGACATTACCAGGAATAACCATCTCCGTGAGAGATGAACATCCCGCAAATGCATCCTCTCCAATACTAGTCACTCCACTTCCTAGCTGAACATACTCCATAGAATAGCAGTTAAAGAAGGACCTAGGACCTAGGTATTGCACACTATTTGGGATAACCATGCCAGTGAGAGATGAGCAATCAAAGAACACATTGTTTTTTATATCTGTGACGCTATTTGGGATAACGATATTAGTTAAAGATCGACAACCTGAAAAGGTCGAATTTTCCAAACTAGTAATAGTATTAGGCAAATTAACCTCTACCAAGGATTCACAGCCTGAAAAAGCCTGTTCTACAATGGTTTCCACAGAGCTAGGAATAGTCACTGATATCAATGTACGGCTTCCCCAAAATGCTTGATATTTTATTCCTGTTACGGGATAGGTTATACCATCATATGTCACCCGTGATGGAATATTCGCTACGACCAAATCGTTATACTTAGTGCCAAAGCCAAGTTCACTATCCACATAGGCCACGCCTTCGTCTTCGTACAACCAATAATACAGGTCTCCTATTTTTACATGAGTACTCCATGCGCTATTGGATAAACCAATTAGCAAAACGATAATTAAAATCTTTTTCATATAAGTCTGATGTGATTGTGTAGAATTTGCTTGTGCTGTGTTTTTTATAGATTATTCAAATTTCGCTTGCAAAGGTACGACAAAAAATGCACATACGCAAGTAAGCGAGAAATTTTATAAGCAAATAATAGATTAGCAATCTATTTATACGGTATTCATCACTCATTCAAGCTCGCTTGAAAATGAGATGATGGGTAGCGGATAATTAGGCGTAGCCGATTTTCTTATAAAATTTCGAGCGAACTGGAGTATGGTCTGCATTGAGCGAAAGTAGCTACGGGGGAATTGGCTTCAAAGGCAGTGTCCGAAGGTACGACAAAAAATGCACATACGCAAGTGAAGCGAGGAAAATATTTATAAATCAACATCACTACTATCCACTAAAAAAACAGGGAACATTTATAAAAAACAAAAATTGTTCAAAATTAGACCAAAAATTATCAAAAATCGGATTTGTCACTCCCAAAATTGTAGTATATTGTAATAAATTGATGAACTATGAGTGATGAACTATGAGTGATAAACTATGAGTGATAAAACATCAAAACCGCCCTTGAGGAGCGGTTTTGACGTGTAGGCTGTATGTAGCCTGTGAGATATTCTAAAGTGTTAGAGATTAATCTCCGTAAACACCACTTACAGTAGTGCCGCTTGTAGAAATGAATTTACCTCCACCAGGACTAGTCATCATGATGGCGTTCTCTGAAAGTAATTGAATTGCCTCTGTTTGAGGCGCGATATATACTTTTTTCATAAGTTCTTTGATTGTTCTAATCGCCCTGTCGGGCTGTTCTAACTGTTCTAATCGCAGCGGAGCTGCTGTTCTAATGTTTTAGTAAGAGTTTTCTAAAGGCTCTAATTATTTGGAACTTTTAGAACCCTTAGAACTCTTTAACTCGCTTGCTTACAAGCGTTGTCCTTGTGCGTTGAACTTCTCGCCGTTGCGGATGATGATGAGTTGACCGTTAACGATAACTTTGATAGTGGTGTTCTCACCGTTGGTGATATTGTCGAGACCAGTAGTTGTGTTCTCACCCTTAGCATCCATGCTGATGTAACGACGACCTGGCATTTGGGTTGGAACACCTGTAGGAACATCCTCCATTACGATGTATGCGCGGTAAGCGTTAACCCAGCAAATAGCTTCTGCTTGGCAGAGTGCATTGTCTTTGAGGATGTAGTTACCAATTGCAACCTCTGTATCATTTGTGAATGTACCAACCAAACCGTTCTTGCTTCCTGGAGTAGCCGCAGTTGTGCCGTTGCCATAAACGGCCACCTCTGTAGCACTAGCCAAGAAGATGTAAGGAGTACCTGCAACCAAAGTAGTCACACTACCGAGATATACTTTGCCAGTTTCACTACCTACGAACTCGTAGAATGTAGCACCAGTGTAGTTAGTAGAACCGAATGGCAAGCAGATAGTACCGAATTTACCTGCGGTTGTACTACGGCTATATGCATCTCCTGTAGCGTAAACAGGAGCGGTAACTACTGGGAGGTTAGAGTAATCGTCAGTTCCAGGAGTAGTTGTTGCATTATAGTTTTTGAATCCATTTGCTTGTGCACGATAGATGAATGTACGGTTTCCTATTTTATATGTGCTACCATCTAATGTCCATGCACATTCTGTAGTAGAGAGTTTCAAATCTGTACTACCAGCTGTACCATAGATGTAGTTTTCACCATTCTTGAAAATGATTCCATTTGTAACTGCTGCGCGTTGCCACTCAATAGTCGCTTTATCTGCCTCTTCTACGTTGTAGAGTTTTCCACCAACGTAATTAACTGGAAGAGCAGCGAGAACTTTACCAGCAGTTTCTTCTACATTCTTCAATGCATACCATTGACCATTGTATTGTGCGAGAATAACAACAGTTTCAGTCTTAGGATTAACTGTAATTGTGCAAGTTACTGTTGCATCTTTATAGTCACCATTGCCGTCAAACTTAGCAGTAATAGTGGCTTTACCTGTTACGCCAGATTTTAAAGTGACTACACCAGCATTGGTAACAGTAGCCAAATTCTCGTTGTCAGATGTGCAAGTGAGGGTCAAACCATTAGGGTTAGAGAGTGTAGGAGCAGTAAACGCGTCACCAACGGTAAGAGATACAGTGGCTGGATTCCAAGCAAGACCTGCTTCAGCGCGATTGTCTTGTTTATAGTAAACGGTAATTGTTGTCATACGCACCTGCTTGTCAGCAGTAAATGTTACAGAATTTGCTTCGCCAGTCCATGTACCTACTTTTCCTGAATATGAATAAGTCGCAGTTTCGGTTGTAAATTGACCAGGACCATATTCAGCCCCATCATTGGCTGTACATTCAATTACTATTTTTGTAATATTTCCATCTGCATATGAAATAGTCATTGATTCTTTACCATAGCAACGGTAGTTATCTGCACGATTGAATACACCGTTTGTAAATTCAACTGTAATACCGTTCTTAGAGATAGATTTCGTATCGCTCTTATCGGTACCTGCTACAAATGTAGCCTCCAATTGATTTGGATCAGAGATTGTGATATTGTAAGAAGCAGTCGCTGCTACATAATCTTCGTTACCAGCAAATGAAGCTGTAATGGTTACTTTACCTGTTTTGTTACCAATTGTCACTGCACCAGTATTAGTATTTACAGTAGCCAAAGTAGCATCGCTAGTTGAATAAGTTACAATCAAACCATTAGGATTGGTAAGAGTAGGAGCAGTAAATGCTTCATTTACATTTGCTGTATATTCTGTAGTCTCGAATTTAATACCAGCAGGTTGTTGAGTTTCAATCTTCACCAAGTCTTCTGCCTTACGAGGAAGGATTTCTTTTGTAGTGTTATATTGTAGATAAACACCTGTACATTCATAGTTATATCCCTCTTCAGGATTTGTATATGTGTACAACGAGTTGTATAGTTGAACACCAGCTACATAATATTTAGTACCATCTACTGTACATGGACCAGTAATCTTGATTACAGAACCAGTATTTACGCCACCTAATGTAGTTACATCATTTACAACAACAGGAGTAACAACGCCAGCAGTAGTTACGGTCAAGCCTTCAGTAGTAGAAGTCAATTCAGTAAGCTCTGAAGAGCCACTGTACAATTGTACCTTACATGCAACTGTTCCAGAAAGAATATCGCCAACATTGAAGCCGTGAGAAGCTGTGTAGATAATCAAACCTTTAGTGCCATCAGTAACATATACATTGCTATTTTTAACGCCAGTTACCACCCAATTGTTCATTGTGATATGAATTGGAGTTGCAATTCCGCCTACTGCTGTAGCCTTGTCAAAGATTTCTTGCATTGTTGCAAGAGGAGTGAGGATAGTGTAAGTGGCAGATACAACCGCACTGCTATTTTCGCCCTTAATAGCCACTGCTTTTATAGTTGTGGTCGACGCGATAGAAATTGCGCCTGTGTATTTGGTAGAGGTACTTGTTGGGTCAGTTCCATCAAGAGTATAGTAAACCTCTGCACCAGCAGTTGCGCAAGAGATAGTTACGCTTTGTGTTCCGTAGTATTCACCAGCAGCAAGGGTGAAGACTGGCTCAACAACTGCGTTTGGATCAACTTTCTTGTAAAGAGCGATAGATTTTTGAGAACTGGTATAATAACGGAAACGCTCACTTCCTGACTGAGCATAGTATTGTAAGGATGCGCTTGCACCACTTCCACTACCTGCAACTTTTACAGCTCCATTAGAGAATGTAATAACATTGGCAATTGCACTATTTCCTGTATTCATTCCATTACTACCACTTGTTCTACCGATATATTTTCCACTCTTAGATTGAATAGAATGTCCACCCTCCATAGAAGCAATTGTAAATGTAGCTGCATCAATTTCAGTATTACCCGTAATAGTGTTGCTGCTGATTTGAACTTCAATCATATTGCCCTCTGCATCCAAAGTAGTCAACGAGCCGTCAAATGCAACGTTGCCAGCTTCATAAACGATAAGATACTCACCATCAGTAACCGCATCAGTTACTTTCACATACATAGTACCTGTAGGTTGAGCAACAGCTTTGTTGACTTTCAAAGAATAGGTAACAGTTTTTGCTTTGTACTCTTTACCAGTGCCAGCAGAAGTGCCACCTTCATATTTTGCTGTAATAGTTACTGTACCTTCTTTCTTGAGTGTAACAGTTCCGTCAGCAATAGTAGCAATTGCATCATCTGAACTGCTATATTTTACTGGTACATTATGTGTATTTGTCAATTCTGGGAACACATTATCAGTAGCGTCAATTGTTACTTCTGCTTCTGCTGCACTCCACTTGAAGTCATCACCCAACTCAATATATTCAATGCCAGAAGCGCAAGTGGTGATATAATTATCGTAAGTGGTAGTGCCACCGCCAGAAGTAGTGTAATTAACAACAATTGTTTTAAGGCGTGATTGAGCAGAGTTCGTTATAGTAATTGCTTCAGTTCCATTTGTAGGAGTGATCGTAACGGTAGAACCTGAGACATCTTTTGTGCAATTTGCAATAGAAGAACCACCTAATGCAGTAGCATAACCAGTCGTAGTTGCAGTAGCGACAATAGAAGTGATGGTTGATCCAGTAGATGGCGTAAATACAATGGAATGACTCGCATAAACACGAATTTCAGCATAAGTCAAGCTAACGGCAGTACCTGAGTTTTTATTCTGCACCATAGTAAATGCGTCTGCTGTCCATGAGGCACTATTGGTTCCTGTCACACCTGTGATAGCCCCATCTGTATAATATGATGACCCCGAGTATGAAACTAAGGTTTTAGAACCAGTAGTACTTCCGCCACCACCTGTAGTTGTTGCTTTAGCAAATACAGCATAGAAGTCTTTGTCTGAATCGGCAGTACCAAAATCTGTGAGAGCAGTAAAGTCACTTCCGTCTGAAGCAACATCGCAACTCGTGGTCCAACCCATAAACTCATAACCAGTCATTGCGGGGTCGGTTTCAGGCTTGGTAATTGTTGCACCTTCATTCAAAGTTACATCTGTTGTAACACCCTTATCAGTATGCCATTTGATGGTGTAGGTGGTAGTTGGAGTAGGAGGTTCATCACCACCAGCAGATGGTGTATAGGTAACCTCCATTGATACTATACGAGCTTGTGCAGTTGCTGTGTTAGTAAGTTTTACTTCTGTATCTGAAGTACCTGTCCATGTGATTACTTTGTCTGAAACAGAAACAGAACCTGAACTTGCACTCCAAGTTTTTGCATAACTTGCTGTTGATGCAGTTAAAACAATCTTGGTGATTGTGGCATTAGTAGGAGTGAATGTCAAATATCCATTTGCATAGATTTGGGTATAACTATTATTTCCATTACCCTTTCCACTCATAAAAATATTATCAATAGTAGCTCCTGTAAAATCAGCACCGCTACCACTTGCTCCTTGTCCTTTTAGATGAGTGTAACTAAAAGAAGCCGTCTCCGCCCACGCATTACTTACGCCGAGGGCGAGCATCGCGAATAACGCGAAAAATAGTTTTAAATGTTTCATATTATTGAATTTTATGTTTAATATTCTGTTCTAAGCGCTCACAAGCGAGCTGTTCTAAAGTTCTTATCTCGCCTAAAGGCTCGAACGATTAATTTGCAAGCAAATTTTACTAACAGTTCCAACTGTACTAAAGTTCCAACTGTTCTAAATTAACTATACCTTAACTATCAACTATGTATCCCTTCGGTATCTACTCGGAGTTCTTAGCCGCAAGGGCACGATAACACTTCGCTTTTCTTAGCCGCAAGGGCACGATAACGCTTCGCTCTTCCTTCGGAGATCTCTCGGTCTTCTCTCGGTATTCCTTCGGTGAGGTCTCGATGAGGTCACGATCAGGTCACGATGAGGTCACGATGGAGATAGGTGGCAATAAGGCGGCAGAGCCGCGGTTAATTTAGCCTACCCCCAACCCCTTCCTAAAAGAAGGGGAGAGAACTCCCAATAGCCACCCCAATAGGGTGTAAAGCGGGGAGCCTTATCGCTTCGCTCTGTAGCTTTTCGCTTTTAACCTAAAACGCGGCTTGCCGCGCTTAAGCGCTCCTTGAAATGTTGAAAATGACTGATAAATGTGCATTTTTATGCAGTTTACAATGCGCAAAATATACATTTTTATGCAGTTTGACGGCGAGATGTTGTGCATGCATAACACTTTTTTAATAAATCTGTTTTCTACACAAAACATTTTTGTGCAAAAATTATTGCGTATATAAAACATTTTTTGTAACTTTGCAGCCGATTTTGAAATTCATATGCAAGGAAACATACTAAAATATACATATTATGGATGCTTTATTCGAGTACAATCAAAAGTTACTAAACTCCACATCTACCGCATTCGTGCGATCAATTATTGATGATATTCCGTGGAAGGAATCTCGTTTGACCGCTATCCGAGGTGCTCGAGGTGTCGGCAAGACAACTTTGATGCTACAATATCAAAAGTTGCATTATGGTGATGTAAGTAATCACAAATCTCTTTATGTGCGATTGGACAATCTCTACTTCACACAACATTCGTTAGTAGAAGTAGCTGAGCAGTTTGAACGACAAGGAGGTGAACTCTTGTTAGTAGATGAAGTACATAACGCTCCTTATTGGGCAAAAGAGATTAAAGAAATCTATGATGTATTCCCAACTCTACATGTCGTTTTTACTGGCTCCTCATTGTTGCACATCTTAAATGCCCAAGCGGACTTGTCGCGTCGCTGTATGAGTTATGATATGCAGGGGCTTTCTTTCCGAGAGTACATGCTATTGTATCACAACATAGAATTGCCTAAAGTATCGCTGGATGATATCCTACATAATAGCATGCCTATTGTGAATGAAGTGATGAGTAAATGTCGTCCATTAGCGTTTTTTCCTGACTATCTCAAACAGGGATATTACCCGTTTGGAACAGAAGGCTTTGCTCTGTATCATCAACGAGTGGAGAATATAGTAGATATGCTATTGAATATCGAATTGCCACAGTTGCGTAGTGTGGATATTGGTAATATCCGCAAAATCAAAGCACTGCTCGCAATTATTTCCACAGAAGTTCCTATGTTGGTAGATATTTCGAGGTTGGCAACGCTTACAGGGATTGCCCGTACTACGATACTGGCTTATCTTCAGTATTTGCACGAAGCAAAGCTCATTCGTTTGCTTTATTCAGACGATTTGAGTGTCAAGAAGATGCAGAAACCAGATAAGATTCTCATGGAGAATACTAACCTGCTGCAAGCATTGTCGCTCCAAACACCAAATATCGGCACTATGCGAGAAACATTCTTCTGTAACCAGTTAGGGTATAAGCACCAAGTAGAATATAACAAACGTGGCGATTATCTTATTGACCACAAATTAGTTTTCGAGATTGGTGGCAAAGCCAAAGATGGAAAACAAGTGGCAAAGATAGATAATGCATTTATTGCTTCTGACGATTTCGACTACCCTATAGGCAATAAATTGCCATTGTGGCTATTTGGATTGATGTATTAGCATCACTTCATCACACATCATATCAGTCTGACACGGAGAAAAAACTCTGTGTCAGATTGTTTATGCCGCATGGCGTAAATCAGTCATTTCAATACGTCAAAGAACATGTTTTGTTCGGCGAGCCGAACGTTGTGTGTCCCCACTTAATCCTCTGTATTACCCAACGGCAATTCGTCAGCAGGAGCGGTAAAATTAATCGCACGCTTGCTAGATATAACCGTACCACCTAACTCATGCTCCAATTGTTCTCTCGCCACATGCGCCACATTACCTCCACGTTGAGCCACCTGCGCATTCTCTGTAAACCCCTTAGGGTTCTCACGTTGGCTAAGCTCAGTAGCTGCCGCTTCTGCCAAACCATTGAGCATCAACTCTACATTGGTCATATTATCGCGCAAGTTCTCTTTGCGTAAGCCTTTATGCTGCTTGTACTCGCGGGTTGTCATTCCACTCCATGCTTTGGAGATAATATCTGTCAGTATCGCATAATCGCTATCCTCCTTCATTCCACCACGCTTCCATTCATCTGTCAATCCCTTGCGAATCTCAATCGTCTTAATGCGCTGGTTAATCCATGCCTCCGAATAACCCAAGCGACGATAATCGCGAATAGCTTGTTCGATGCTTTGCTCTGGATCCTGCAACTGCTCAAGGCGCTGACGTCCAACCTCGGCTAACCACAGTTTGAAGGGCTCGGCTTTCTTACTTGGGACAGATTGGATCAAGCGGAAGAGTTGCTCCGTGGTAGCTACGTCGGTGAGGCGCATTTTGCCGTCTGGAGCAGGGAGTTTCAACTGTCCCATGTTTTGGGACACTTCACTTCCTTCTGCTTGTAGCTTAGTTTTCAAAGCATTCCAATATTTGCGAGGACGGGGACTATCCGTCAGCACTTGGATAACATCCACGACAGAGAAGAAGTATTGTTGCTTCTCCTCGTCCCAAAGGTAGCGAACTTGCTGGCCTTGGAATAATTGTATTTGGTTGTTCTCAGACATGTGTTTGTTTCTAGTGTAAAGTTGAAAGTTGAAAGTTGAGAGTTGAGTGTAGGGTGTAAAGTGTAAAGGCTAGGGCCTTATACGCGACGCTGGTTTAACCGTTCTAAGGGTGTTTTTTTTGCGATGGGAAACGCAAAAGCAAAACAGATGGTAGAACACTAAACCTTAACCAACACCTAAGGATTCAATAAATCAAATACCAATACGCACAAAAGAGCCGTCACAAAAACGACTGATTATACATATAACCAAATGATACAGAAATAGATACGCCAAAAGATGAAAACCAAAGTGGAGTGTCTTAACCGTTTTCATTTGATTTCGGTTACAAAATTACAACAATTATTGCATATATGCAAGAAAATAAGCGAAAAAAGTTGAAAGTTGAAAGTTGAGAGGCGAGAGAAGCTCCTACTCGCTACGCTCGAGAAATCTAAATAAATCTTATTATTCGTCGACTCTGATTTTTATTGCCACCTCGTCGTAAGTTGCTTGCGACAATGAACTCACGACGTTCGTTAGGGTCGCCGCACTTCCTCCTCTCCCCATAAAATAGCTACGCAATTCTTCGGGGACCCCAAAAATATCGTCGGCGCTCAAACTACCGCCAACTACGCTATCGCTGAATCTTATGTGAATATAGGACGCGCCGATGGCGCGAGAGGCGAGAGTTGAAAGTTGAGAGTTGATTTCGGTTACAAAATTACAAACAATTATTGCATATATGCAAAGAAAACAAATTATTTTTCAAAAAAGATAAATTTTATTTATTTCATACGTGCAAAGGCAAAAAAATAATACCCCGACCGCTCGGTCGAGGTATTGGATTATATTTTAACAAGAAGTGATTAATAATACTCTATCTCACGAACTTCCTGATAATCATATTCATCTCGGCGCATCATATACTCTGGTTGGCCTTTAACTCCCTCCAGAAGAATCTGGTGCACATCTCGTGAAATCCAATTGTCATGATCGTCATATTCAATATTAGAATATGTAATATTATTTTGAGTTACAAAACCTACATTATATGTCACAGATTCTTCACGAATAAGTTCGCGTTGATCGTTGTAAACAAACTGAGTTTCGATACTTCCGTCCCAAAACTCCTGCTTGGCTTGAGTCACAAAACCATCATCATCGTATATCCAAGTAAACTTAGTCTTGAACATTGCACAATCACTCATATTTTCCGCAGAAGAATTCTCATTGACAGGAAGGTTGTCTTCCATCAGGACGATTTGGTTCTTATCATTGCGTTGAATAAGAACATCTGCGTTTTCACTCCTACACATGTCTGCAGCATTCTCTATGAATGTACGCTCAGGATAGTCACTCTTGACCTCATCAAAGAACCCATTCTCATCGTAGTACTTGTCAAAAACTACCGCCGTAAAACCGCCGTCATAGCGACAGCTTCGCCCAATACGAGCAACATTGCCTTTGGCCAATTCCATCTGTAAATCAGGGGATAAGTATGGCGATTTAGGGGCAACTTCAACAGTGGTTTCGTTTGGGTTAGCAGTAGGTTGGTCATCTTGACTGAGTAGCAAGAGAACAATAGCCACTAGCGATGTGACAACTGCGATAGATAATACGATAATGTGTTTGCGGTTCATATTCATTTCAATTTGCCGACAAAATTACAACTTTTTTCTTAGATACACAACGTTTATTGGAGATAATAGTATAAAAATTGAACGAAAGGTGATGAGGTGATAGGCTATGGGCGATGAGGCGATGGGCTATGGGCTATGGGCTATAGGCGAGGAGGGGAGGAGGCGAGGAGGCGAGAGTTGAGAGGTGAAAGGTGATGAGGTGAGAAAATAATACCTCGGCCAAACGGCCGAGGTATTGAACTGTAATAGTTTAATATTGATTAGTAGTAATAATCGTAGTCGTCATCGTCGTATGAATAATCATCATAGTCATAATCATCGTCATAGCTATAATCATCATAATCATAATCATCATAATCTATATCCTCCAAGACTTCATCTAGCTCGCTCAAGGCATCATCAAGCATCCTATAGCTAGCATTTTCTAAACGTCTTTGTTGATCATAGGTTAGTTTGCTCTCGTCTATATCGTCAAGTAGTTCTAATACTTTATCATGATCACCAGCTGCCGCTGCTGTTTCGATTTCAGATATAATCTTATTGTTATCTTTACAAGAGATTAACATGCATGCTACTACAGCAAGAAAAATAAATGATTTTAGTTTCATAATTGTAATGATTTTTGTTAGTTTATATTGTTTAAATAATAAAATTAATGTTGATGAACCACATTGCGTACGTTCTATTGATTGGGTTAGGATATGTTAGCGAAAAGCACTGTAATCGTCATCATCGTATGAATAATCATCATAGTCATCAGAATCATTCGAGCTGTTTTCTTCATCTACAACCTGTAGATCAGCCGACCATATGCTTCCGTCAGAAGGTTCAAACCATAATTGTAAAACGACTTTATGTTGTTCGCTTTCTGATTTAAAATTCTTAGACCAATCTACATTCATATACAATTTGACACTCCAATCACCATCTGCTTCAACCGATGTCACTTCTGGGTTCTTACAATTATATTGATCCATCGCTAAACTAATATAATGGTCTACTTCAGCGGTTGGGAAACCAAGAGCACTTATTGCTGCAAGATAATCATATCCTGCAGGCTCTTGTTTATCAGAATTAGAACTTCCACAAGCGGAAAGGATCATTCCTGATAACACCGTCATAAATACAACGGTTAAATTAATAAGATTCTTTTTCATACTCTAACGTTGTTAAATTAATATTAGGGTTTTCTGTGAGTATCAATAATACTCAATCTCACGTGCTTCTTTATGTTTCTATCTTAATACAGAATAGTGATCAGTACCGCTAAAGGCAAGACACCATCTACAGTAAGAATAATATCACTGGAATAAGTCGAACGACCTTTGTATACATACTGACGATCATAGGTATACAAGACATCACTAGAGTATGTGCTCTTGCCCTTATACAAATGATTACCAGACCACGTACAAAGAATATCACTAGAATAAGTGCTCTTGTTATCATAGAAATACTGACCATCCCATGTGGCTAGAATATCACTGGAATAAGAACTCTTACCTTTATATATATATTTGCCATCAAAGGTCAAAATAACATCGCTAGAGTATGTACTCTTGCCGCTATACAAATACTTACCATCCCAAGTAAAAAGTACATCACTAGAATACGTACTCTTGCCCTGATAGATATACGTAACTGCATGTGCCAAACCCGAGAAAAGTACGAGTACTACTATTAGAGAAAAAATCTTCTTCATTTTGAGATTTAAATGGTATTAGACCGCAAAGGTACGATATTTTTTATAAATATGCAAATAAAATGGGATTTTAAAGTGCAAATTTGCGTATATCGTTTTTTTTGATTACCTTTGTAGCCGCAGAGCGGCTATGGGACGACTTCTGAGTTGAAAGTTGAAAGTTGAGAGGTGAGAGTTGAAAGTTGAAAGTTGAGAGTTGAAAGTTGAAAGTTGAGAGGTGAGAGTTAAAAGTTGAGAGGTGAGAGTTGAAAGTTGAGAGGCGGGAAACAATATTTAAACACAATATACAATGGCAGACGACAAGAAAATTATTTTCTCGATGGTGGGCGTGAGCAAGAGCTTCTCGCCACAAAAACGAGTATTGAACGACATCTACCTGAGTTTCTTCTACGGCGCTAAGATCGGTATCATCGGTCTTAACGGTGCTGGTAAATCTACCCTATTGAAGATTATCGCAGGTATCGAAAAGAATTACGAAGGTGAAGTGGTATTCTCACCAGGATATAGCGTAGGTTACCTAGAGCAAGATCCACAGTTGGACCCTGAAAAGACCGTACGCGAGTGCGTACAAGAAGGCGTACAACCTATCATGGACATGCTGGCTGAGTACGACGCCATCAACATGGCTTTTGCGGAGCCAGATGCAGACTTTGACAAGTTGCTAGCTCGTCAAGCAGAGTTGCAAGACAAGCTTGATAGCGCTGACGCATGGAACATCGACACCCGTCTTGATCGCGCAATGGACGCATTGCGTTGCCCTGCGGACGACGCATTAGTAAAACACCTATCTGGAGGTGAGCGCCGTCGTGTAGCATTGTGCCGCCTATTATTGCAACAACCAGATATTCTGCTTCTTGACGAGCCTACCAACCACTTGGACGCAGAGTCAATAGACTGGCTCGAGCAACACTTACACCAATACGCTGGTACCGTTATCTGTATCACCCACGACCGCTATTTCCTAGACAATGTAGCAGGTTGGATATTGGAGTTAGACCGTGGCGAAGGTATTCCATGGAAAGGTAACTACTCATCATGGCTCGAGCAAAAGACTGCGCGTATGGCCATGGAGGAGAAGCAAGCTAGCAAGCGTCGCAAGACATTGGAGCGTGAGTTGGAATGGGTGCGTATGGCACCTAAAGCTCGTCAAGCCAAAGGTAAAGCACGTTTGGCTGCATACGACCGCATGTTGAACGAGGAGCAGAAGGAGAGAGAGGAGAAGCTAGAGATCTTCATCCCTAATGGTCCACGTTTGGGTAACAAGGTCATCAACGCAGAGGGCGTAAGCAAAGCTTTCGGCGATAAGCTATTGTTTGAGGATTTGGAGTTTATGTTGCCACCTAACGGCATCGTAGGTATCATAGGCCCTAACGGCGCAGGTAAGACTACCCTATTCCGTATGATTATGGGTATGGAGCAAGCCGACAAGGGAACATTCGCTGTGGGTGAGACCGTACGCGTAGGTTATGTAGACCAAGTACACTCAAACATCGATCCTAACAAGAGCGTGTTTGAGATGATAGCCGATGGCACCGAGTATATCCGCGTAGGCGGACGCGAGGTGAACGCACGCGCGTACTTGAGTCGTTTTAACTTCACTGGTGCCGACCAAGAGAAGAAGTGCGGTGTCTTGTCCGGTGGTGAGCGCAACCGCTTGCACTTGGCCTTGACATTGAAGTCTGAGGCTAACGTATTGCTACTCGACGAGCCTACCAACGATATTGATGTGAACACCTTGCGTGCCTTGGAGGAAGGTTTGGAGAACTTCGCAGGTTGTGCGGTAGTAATCAGCCACGACCGTTGGTTCCTCGACCGTATCTGTACCCACATCTTAGCTTTTGAGGGCGACAGCAAAGTCTTCTGGTTTGAAGGTAGTTATTCTGACTACGAGGCTAACAAGAAGATGCGCCTTGGTGAGGATGCAAACGAGCCTAAGAGAGTGCGTTATCGCAAATTGGAATAATACCCTACCCCAAATAAAAAAGAGCCGAAAGGCTCTTTTTTTTAGGTAAAGATATCTATGGACTATCCCTGCTAGCTCAACTAGTCGCACTTGCTATAAAAAATAAGACTGCCCAAGGAAGGACAGTCTTATTTTTTTGTATTCGAAGGGATTACTTCTTGATAACTTCAAAGTTGAAGTTGTATGCCAATTTCACACCGACGTCAAATAGACCAACTTTGTGAGACAAAGCATTGGTCATAGACTGTACATCTACGATAGCTGAACTATAAGATGTAGGAGGTGTGATAGAGATCACAGAACTAGGGTTCACGTTCTTGTACGCACTATATACTGAATAATCCACGTATGCACCAAGATCGAGTGAGTTACCATTGTTGAACTTGAACTCATAACCAAGTTCTGCACCCAAAGCAAGAGAGAACTTAAGCTCATTGTTGAGAGTACCTCTCATATCCATTTGTTCATCAGAAACGAATCCCATAACTGGGTTATTAAGGATTGGTTTGCCATTCAACTCCTCGAGATAGGCAGTGATATTTGGATTAGTGATTTTTTGGCGGAAACCACTATAGAGAGGCAACATGAACTTGGGTCCTACATTGAGGAAGAATCCATCAGTTGTTACCATAGTAAACATTACAGGTATCTCGAAGATGACTTCATTGACTTTCTCTACCACTTTGTCAGCAGTCACATTATAATACACATCACCGTCCACAGTAGGTAGGGTATACGCATCGTTGATAGCCATATGATGTTTAGCGTGTACATAACCAATATTCAAACCCGTCATAATACCAAGTTCTGGTTTGTTCTTATCACCAGCCCAGTAGTGAGCATAACGCAAGTCGAGCGCTACATCAAAGCCCAATGGGAAACCAGCAACGTCTTGCAAGGTTGAAGCAAAACCACCACGTAGACCAAGAGAGAAACGATTGACTTGGTATGGTTGAGGAATATGATAAGGATCATTTTCCTTGAAGTCACGTATTGGTTTTTTTTCGCCCTGTTCTGTAGTTGTTGAATCTGTTTGTTCTATGTTCTCACCAGTTGTATTAGCTGTATCAGTAGTTTGCACTGTAGTTGAATCAGTAGTTTGCACTGTAGTTGAATCTACAACTGTAATTGGGTCTTGAGTTGGTTCTGGAGCAGGAATTGGCTCAGTTGGTTTCAATGGAATGAGTGATCCAGGATATACCCAAGAGTAGATACCACCAATCAAGATACCATAAGGATAACGTTTACCACCTACTTGTTGTACTGGGTGAGGTACTTTGTATACCCATTTGGACATACGCTCACCGGTAAGATAGTAGAGACTATCCTGATGAATCATAATAGAGTCACCCACCTTGATAGGTGTAACAGTATTATGATACTGATGGTTTGGTTTTGCAGCTTGCGTTTGAGCAGAAGCTGTTTGGGTTGTTCCTACCCACAAGAGTAGGAACGCACCAATCATCAAAATATTTTTAAATAACTTATTTGTTTTCATATCTAGTCCTCCTATCATTTAACAATATAGCGAAGTGATACTTTACCAGACTCAGTGTTAACATCTACGAGATAGAATCCAGCATGTTGAGCAGCATTGAATGTCATATCTTCCGAGCTATTCACTGGGTATGTACCTAGGTTCTCACCAGTACTGCTATATACAGAGATACTTATTACCTCTGATGGATCCAAGTTAATGAGTCGAATGAGCTCTTGTGGTTTAGCCATGCTAGGAACCAACATTGGAGCTGCTTTAGAAGTAGCGCAGGTGATAACCTCAGTTTGCAGAACACCATCGCACTCAGATTCGAACGCAGCCTCGTGGGCAATACGTGCGTAGTATTGACCAGCAGGAACTGGCATACCAGAGTTCTCGTTGTAGTAATATCCATGTCCGAGAACAATATCGTTCTTAAGCGCAGCATCGTCTGCATAATTATCTAGGTCATCTACTACGTAATACCAAGTCACATCCTCTTCTGCTACGTTCCAACCGAAGGTCTCTTCAATATGTTTGAGGTTGATGAGCAACAAGCGGTCGCCATACTTACTCAAAGCAGAGATATTAGCCATTTCAGAGTCGTTCTCAGGTGTAGGTGTTTCTACAGTCACTGTGACAGGGTCAGACTCTACAATACCACAATCGGTAACTACTGCATACTTAACTGTAACCTCAGTGATAGTACCATCGATAGCAGTATTAGTCATCTCAGTGTAAGTATTACCTGAGAGGATATACCACTCGATCTTAGCATTAGGTGCATAGAGTGCCTCGCTAGCGATGTGATCTTGGATGATAGCCTCTGCTAGTGTAACATCTACCGCATTACCGCAAATAGCGATGATATCGTCAGCTGTGATAGTTGGGATAGTGTTCACATATTGCAACAACTCGAGGGTGTAGATGATACTATCGCAACCGAGAACATTGTAAACGGTATCGTAGTATGTACCTGGAGCATCATATGTATGATTGCGCCACTCGTGAGTAGATGCTGGACAGAAGTAGTCTGTCTCCGTAGGTTCGTAGACTACATCTGGGAGGATAGTCAAGTGTAGAGTAACAATGCTATCGCAACCATTTGCTGCTGTAGTGGTGTATACGTAATCATCTGACTTATCATAGGTTTGACCATTCCAGAAGTAAGAGTCACATGCGGTTACAGTCTCCTCGGTGTAAACAGTCTTGTTGATTGTCAAGTGGAGAGTTACAACGCTATCGCAACCATTTGCTGCTGTAGTGGTGTATACGTAATCATCTGACTTATCATAGGTTTGACCATTCCAGTCGTAAGAGTCACATGCGGTTACGGTCTCCTCGGTGTAAACAGTCTTGTTGATTGTCAGGTGGAGAACATAGGTGCTATCACAACCGGCATCAGGATTGACAGTATGAGTGTATAGACCACTTTGGGTAAGTGTCATACCAAACCAGTCGTAAGAATCACAAGCCACTTGAATATCCTCATGGTAGAATGACTTGTTGATAGTCAAGTGGAGCACATAGGTGCTGTCACAACCTGCAGCGGTTTGACCAGTGAAGGTGTAGTCGCCAGAATCAGAATAAGTCTTACCATCGACAGCCCATGTATAAGAGTCGCATGCCTCAACAGTCTCCTCATGGAAGAATGAGTTGTTGATAGTCAAATGGAGAGTAGTTACGCTATCGCAACCATTAAGGGTAGTACCATTGAAGGTATAAGTACCAGAGGTGGTATAGTTTTGACCATTCCATGTGTAAGAGTCGCAAGCTACAACGGTATCTGTACCCGTAACAGGTAGCACATCGAAGGTGTGGGTAGTAGTGATCTTGTTATCACAACCAGCCTCAACCACCAATGTCATGGTGTGGGTAGTAGCGCCACAAGGAACAACAGTATTGAGCGAAGCATCGGTCCAATAGATATTATTCACATCGGCGATAGCCTCGGTGTCGTTGCCGTTGTAGTAAGCCATGATAGCAGCAACAGAACCAGTCACATCAGGAACAAGTCCTTGTGTCAAGACTGGTGTAGCGCCAGAGATAGTAGCAAGTACTTCGTCGGTCATCACCTCAGGAGCTACGATAGGAGTAATCACGTAGGTATACACAGAATCCTCACATTGAGAAACGGCTACCGTATCATTCCAAGTTTGAGTAGAAGGAATCAAGGAAGAGATGATGTGCTTCTCGTTTGTAATAGGATCTACATATTCTGTACCATCGCACGCGTAATCATTAATAGTCTTTTGGTGAACTGTTCTAGCCAAGACAGTCAAGTGCAAGTATGGTTTGACACTATCGCAACCGAGAGAAGACTTGATGATATCCTCTTCGATATCAGAAGTACCAATACCAACTCTACTTCCTCGATAGGTAACACCATTAACAGGCCAGTAGTAAGAATCATCTAAGCAGATAGTTACTGAATCGTGTTGCTCAACTAGTTCAGGAAGAACTGTCAAATGGAGAGTAACTACACTGTCACATCCGTTTTGACTGCGTAATGTATCGGTGTAATAACCGGTCACATTATAAGAATTATTGTTCCAGAAGTATGTTTCATTCGGACAAATTTGTGTTTCAATTGTGTCATGAGCAATCTCTGCAAACACATTCAAGTGGAGGATCAAAATTGCACTATCACAACCATGAACATTGGTCAAAGTGGTAGTATGATCTCCGGCTATATCGAAGCTCATATTCTCCCACGAATATGGTAATTCAGAAGGACAAATAGTAACCGTTTGCTCAATTGTCTTAACAGGTTCAACAGTCACATCTAAGTCGTATGTAGTAGTCACTTTGTTACCACATTCATCTTCGATAACGAGGGTTACAGGACATTTGTCTGCACCGCAAGGTACATCAGTCGTGTTCTCCCAAGTCACAACAACCACATCAGCTACAGTCTCATCATCGAGAGAAGCATAGTGTGCTTTGATAGCAGCTACTGTAGCGCTAAGATCAGGAGTTACACCAGGAACGATGGTTGGAGTAGAACCACCTAAAGCAGTTACCAATTCATCCTTGGTCAAAGCTACTGGTGCTACCAATGGTTTAGCGATATAGGTGTAAACGCTATCCAATGTGCTAGAAACATTCACGGTATCATTCCATGTTAGGATGGCAGGAAGGTCATCTGTACAGTGGTATGTCATGATAGTTTCATATGCATATTGTTTTTGTGGAGTGACTGTATCAGGAGTGACAGTAACAGTCAAAGCGCCTGTAGCGAACACGTGGAGATATACTGTATCAACATCAATATCTACGAAGTAATCAGCATCTAGACGTTGTGTGATAGTAGCACGTGGTTCGATGGCTTTCTCTTTGATTTGCAACTCATATGAAGTTACAGGACAGTCGTAAGCCATTTCCAAAGTAACCTTAACGGTATCATTGCTTACGTTGTGAGCAGTAAAGATCAAGTCATCAGCATTCTTCTTAGCTTCTGTTATATCGATCTTATACCAAGCATCTGTGTTAGGTTGCAACTCGATAGTGGTACCCAATACGTAATCCACAGCCTCCATACAAGCTTCCACTGGAACTACTTCGCCAATGATAGTGAAATAAACATACAACTCAGTAGCATCACCAACCAATCCATAAATAGTAGCATAATCGAGGGTCTTGGTTGTGATTCCGAGAGGGAGGTTGTAAGTCATTCCGCCCAACATAGCATCATCACAATTTTCATAAACATCAACACCCAATTGAACAACAATATTGCTATCATTATTGAATGTCAAGGTGACATCTTGCTTAGATGCTTGTACATCGGTCAAGTTAAGTTTGTACCATCCTTCCTTGAGGTCAGATAGGTTGATTGTCTTGGTCCAATCCAACTCAACAGCAGCTTCACAATCGGTAGGATCCTCTGGTACGATAGGCTCTTCTATTTTGACTATCAAGTCAGCAGATGCTTTCAAGCGAACATAGAAAGATATACCTGGAATCTTAGCTAAGATTGATGCGCCAGGGATCTTAGATAGAGCAGAGGTGTGGAATACCTTGGTCAGCTCAGATCCGCTAGGAATGGTCAAGCTCTTGTTCACGCTGACAACTACTGGACAGGTTAGAGAGAACTCCATGTCCACATCAACAGGCTCAGCAGATGGGTTGATGATGGTCAATGCTACATCATCTTTCAGTGCCTTCAATACATCCATGTCAATCTTGTACCATTTATCAACGTTTGCCTCGAGGTTGATACCCTTGTTGAGATCAAACAACTCAGCACCATGGCAAGGATCATCGGTGTTATTGATCATATCAACGTTGAAGTGAACGGCTTTATCTGTAGTGAGTTCTACATATACCTCTGTTACATCATCGTTGACCAACTTATCAATTGCATCAAAAATTTTCTCGTAAACAACCATAGCATAGTTCATACTGCCAGGAAGCACGAAGATGGTCTTGGTAGCGATATTATACTCGCAACCTACTGTGGCACCTACTGTAATTTTGGTCAAGTCTTCTTCCTCGGTTGTAAAGTAGAACTTAGGCAACATGCCTGTGCTCTTGAACAATGATTTAGGAAGTCTGTACCAAGATGTACCTGCTTGGTGAGTATATTGTACACCAGACTGGATGGTAGGAGCATTGTCGCATGGAGTATTATCGAATACCAAAGCACTCTCAGAAGAAGCTGCTAGTTCGATGGTCTCGTTGGAGTAAACCTTAACATACAACTCCTCTACGCGAGAAGCAGCGAATACGCTATAGTCGATCACCTTATCTACACTCATACCTGCAGGAACAACGCATGCGTATGGAATAGAATAGGTGTAAGGACAATGCAAAGCTACCTCACCATACATCACTGCCAACTCGCTAGAGTGGTTAGTAAAGGTAAGTTTTACTTGTTGCGCATTATTCTTAACTGGATCAATATCGAAGTGATACCATTGGGTAGAACCGGCTTGATGTACAGCACCCTTGTTCCAGTCGAACTCAATAGCATCCTCACAAGTTAGGATATCAACACCAATGGTGATATAAACATACAACTCATTGAGGCTACCCAACATAGAGAGGGCTGATGCAGGAATTGATTGCTCAAACAAACCTACGTTGAAAGCGTGCGTATAGGTATAGAGGAAACTGCTATTCTCGCAACTGCGGAAGATGTCAAACTTAACACCTGTCTCCTCACCCAAATCGTTGTTGACACTAATCTTGGAGATTTGGCCATTCTTCAATGGGGTCAAGTCTACGCGATACCAACCAGTTGCCAACTCAGAAAGTTTGATGGTCTTGCTGAAATCCAAATCTTTTGCATTTTCGCAACCATCTGGAACTTCTGGAGTAACCATTGTGAAGGTATCTACATCCAACACAAGGTGGCCATTTGCCAATACTCGGATATATGCAGTATCGATTCCATTGAACTTATCACCATATTGATCCCATGCCATATTGATCATGCCAGCTGTGATAGAATCCACGCGATTGTGATCGCTATTCACAGTAATAGTACTATCAACGGTTACCAAAGCAGGACATGATGTAGCCAAAGATAAGTCCACCTTAACTGATTTACCAGCGAGGTTTTGTGTAGTGATTACGAGGTTCTTCTCAAAGTTCTTATAGTCGTTAGGTGCAATCTTGAACCATTGCTCTACTCCATCTTCCAATTCGATATGCAAAGGATTAGCAAAATCAAGGAGTACAGCAGTAGCACAAGCCATATCTACTTCGCCACCTTCCTCTTTATTCACATAGATGTATAACTCATCCAATGTGAGGTAGCTAGAGATCATTGAGTATGGCACTTTTTGCTCAAGTCCAGTAGTTGGAACCACAAAATTGTAAGATGTCAGATAGTTCTCGAGCATCTTAGCCTCGTCCAAGTCACATCCCTTGTAGAATTGGAAGTCAAGTGTTTGGTTAGCACCGGTGTTATTGATAAACTTAAGCGAGAAGTCGCTATGGATAGTGGTCAAATCAACCACGTACCAACCCTTAGCCAGTTTTTCAACATCGATAGCTTGGGTGATATCTAGTGGAGTAGCACTATCACAACCAGGCTCTACATGTTCTGGAATGCTGTCACCTTCTTCAATAGACAAATCGCCATTTGCGCGAATGCGAACGAAGTAAACGAAATCATCCTTGAGTTGTTCTGGAAGGTTATTAGTAATCTTATCAGGAATATTGAATTTAGCTACTACTTGGTCGTACAAGTTAGTGATTGCAGAAGCTGGGAATACCAATGGAAGATTTACTCCAGCAGGTACATCCACTGATTTGATAGCACTAACGATCAATGGGCAAGTAGGAGTAACTTCAAACTCTACCTCAACTGGTTTGTCAGATGGGTTATTGAGGTTGAAAGCAATCTTCTTATCACCCAAAGCACGAATATCATTCAGGTTAACAGAATACCAAACATCTTCATTAGCGGTAAGATCAACATCAAGTGGTTGAGACAGGTCGAGCTTAGTAGCTTTTTCGCAGCCACCAGCGTATTCCATGTCAATACCGAACTTGAATGATTGGTCAGTAGTCATTTCTACATATACAGCCTCTACATCATCGTGTACGAATTTATTCAACACATCAAAGATGAAACCAGGCATGCGGAATGACACCTCAAGACCCTTGGTAGAAGGTAGTTTGATAGTTCCGTGGGTAGCGATATTGTATTCGCAACCTACGGTAGCACCCATAGTGAGCGATGTGGTTGCTTCAGCCGCATAGCGGAACTTAGGCAAACGGCTTACATCGCTGAAGAGTGAACGATCAAACTTATACCATTTAGTACCAGGGGCATGTGTATATGCTTCGCCGTTCTTTACCTCAACAGCATTCTCGCAAGCTGCGTAGTCGTTTGCTGATGCTTGAGATTTCTCGGCTACAGCTTTCAGAGAAATATTTTCTTCGGTGATCAACGCCACATATAGTTGATCCAATTTAGTAGAAGCAAAGTAGCTGTAATCCACCACTTTATCAACGCTCATGCCCGCTGGGATAGCAAATACCATTGGCAATGCCACATCAAATGGACATGTGAGTGATGTCAACATAGCCACCCAAGCCAAAGAGTTAGACTCGTTGGTCAAGGTAAGGCGCACTTGCTGTTTGTTGGCTTTGACAGAAGCGATATCAAAGCTGAGCCATTGAGCGTCGCCAGCATTGATAGTAGCACCTGTCTCCCAATTGAACTCGCGAGCGTCGTCACAACCAAAACCAAAGCCATAATCGATATCAATACCGAAAGCAATTGGCTGATCGGTAGTCACTTGTAGATACATCTCCTTCACCTCTTGGTTGAGTGCTTTGTCAAGCATGTTACCAATCAGGCGTGTAGGGAATACGGTCAAGTCCGCCCAAGTAGGCAATGAGAAGGTGGACATACCAAACGTAGAGTGCTCGCAATCTACAGTTGCAGCGATGGTCACATTGGCGGCTTGCTTGCCATTATTAATAAACGCAAGGTCTGGAATGAGTGAGAGTTGATTCAACAAATCGTCGGTCACTCGGTACCACTTGGTAGTACCAGCAGTTTGCTCATACTTAACGCCTCTTGCGATTGTTACAGCTTGGTTGCAGTCAGTAGGATCGGCAAGCGCAGTAAATGTCTTAGCCACCAACTCTACTTCAGCAGCTTGAATAGTTTCGATATCCTTTGGAACCATAGCCATAATATCGTCCATAGAACGAACACTAGCGAGCTCCATGATAGAAGTAGCAGTAGTAGGGATCACCATAGCAGAAACATAGAAATGCTCTGGGTGAGGAAGAAGAGCGAACAAGTTATAGTTGATCACTTGGCTCAAGGTTTGACCTGGTTGAACTGGCAATACGTAAGGAATGGTATCCTTAGACTTGCAAGTAGGAAGAATATCACCCATCACTACCACCAAGTTTTTAGACTTGTTGGTGAATGAGAGTTGGAGATGTTGGTCATTTTGTTTGATAGAAGCCAAATCGATTTCGTACCACTTGGTCTCTAGACCTTTTTGCTTAACTACAGAATTCCAGTCGAGAAGTTCGCTGTTCTCGCAGGTTGGCAATACAACAGGTTTAGCATTAACCACCTCATCATTTACCACAACATAGTTGAGTTGGATGGTCAACTCGCCATTTGTCACAAAACGAACAAACACTTTGTTGCTATTGATAAGACCAGCCATATTGTTAACCACCTCCATTGTTACAGAGGAGTTAGCAGCCACTGGGAGTCTCTTCTCGATAGTATTCTTAACTGGGTTAGCAAAAGAGAGCGATTGAGCCAAAGTATCATCAGCATTAGTATTGTTAGTAACAACGAACTCAGCCTTCATACCACGTGGTGCGCTGAGAGTAGCAAGGTCGATCTCAAACACAGTCTCACCAGAGATAGTGTAAAATTGGCCTTCTGTCAATTTCTCATCAACAGTCCACCACTCATCCAATACTGGAGGTGCTGGTTTTTCAGTCACCTTCAACTCGAGAGGTTGATCGGTAGTGAGTTTGAGGTATACATAGTCGTCATTCAACTCGTCAATGAAGACACGACCAAACTCCTCGGTAATGTCGCTACCAGCAGGAATAGACCAGTTGTAGCCCCAGATAGTAGAAGCTGGACAGTCAAGACTAAGTTCAAACTTCACTTGAGCTTGAGTAGCTGCTGTATTGGTTACGACAAAGTCAAGCTCTTGGTTGAGTGACTTCACCTCTGCCAAGTTAAGACGATACCAAGTCTCGCCAACTGGAACGTCTTCGCCAGTCCAGTCGAAATCTTGGGATTTGGTACAAGCGTCATCTACAATATCGCTTGTCTCGTACTTCTTAGCAGACAATTTGATAGTTTGCTCAGAATGAAGTTCTAGGTAAAGGTACCTAACATTCATTTCTAAGAGCATCTTCACATTTTGGCTCAAGAGTTTGTAATCTCTTGCGGCAATTGTGTAAGACTGATCCTTTACGATAGCTGTGTCTACATTGTAGCTAAAGAATGGTGTAGAAACAGAAATCGTAGCAGATACATCTACTGTAACCTTAGATGGCTGATCTGACAAGTTTGTCAAATAGAGCGCTAAGGTAGGATCAACAAGACCAGAGATAGAATCAAGATCCACGCGATACCAAGATGTCGTACCAGCTTGATGATCATGTCCTTCTCCCCAACGAAAATCAATAGCATTGGCTTTCGCTGACCCATCATTCAATCCTACGGCCATCATGCAGACGGTCATCATAAGAGTGATGGTTGTAAGTAAAAATCTACGCATCTTTTTAAATTGTTATTTAGTTATTAATGTTAATTATTCGACTGATAAACAATCCCTTACGCACACACGCGAGCGCATGAAGCAACTTAAGGCTACAAAGGTACGATTTTTTCTCCATATATCCAAACGTTTTATCTTATTTTATTAACAAAAATATAATTTGTCTAGACTATTTGATAAATTCATGGTTTTTTTTCACATACAAAAAACGCGCCATTCATTGTATAGAAGGACGCGTTTTAAAGAAAAATAGTGTTTTTTATAGTTTTTCTCCTAGTAGAGTAAACATTTCTAAGCCTCTAAGGACGTACACTACTCCACCGCGCATGATGAGTCGAGGACGATCATAAAGTGGTGTATTATTTAGTGCAGTAGAGACTAGTTCTTCCACCCACAGCAAGACTTGTTCAACGCAGCCTTGATCGTTGGCCAACATAAACTCATATGCGCCAAAGGCGTCTATTGGTTGCTCGCGATAGAGGTATGGCAGTTCTGCGCGAGAGATGACAAGCGTATCATACACTTGTTCTGGTAAAGATGCAAAGAGCAGATTGATGACATCTACTTGGAACAGGTCTTCGTTTGGCCATGACTCCACCACCAAAGAGGTGTCTGAGACATAGACTTGTGAATCATGCACATAGCTAGAGCCGTAGCACAAGAAAGTGTCTAGTACATGGGTGATGGTATCCCAACGGTGTGACACATGTAGCGCATAACGTTCATCGCAAGTATTGGGAGCAGTGATGAGTACGTCATGTTCGCCAAAGTCTTCTACGAGATATTGTTCCTTGTAGAGGTATGGCAATTCTGTCGTTTTCAAGGAAAGGGTATCAGGCACTATCTCAGGAGCTGTGAAAGTGACGGTCACCACAGTGATTTCCCAACGTTTGCTTGCCACTTGGAATGAATCCACAAGGACTGTAGAAGAGGTATACTCTCCAGAGAAATAGGGATGGGTAAAGGTCATACCTTGGCATAGCGTATAATCTTCGTAGAAATAGTCATATTTCACC
>JAFOYE010000025.1 GCA_017391525.1 Paludibacteraceae bacterium
AATTGTGAATTATTATGTAAAATATCGCAATACAGATATACCCTATATTTAAATTGAAAAGAATTAGCTATTGAACTTTTATAACATTGAAACATTTTAAATTCACTTAGTGATTATGACCTACCTTGATGATTTATTAGACGTGCAGAATCAGCCAGATGTGGAATATATACCTTTGGTTGAAGAGACTGATGATGCCATCGAACCTAAACTAAACGACGGCGATATTCTTGGTGTACTTCCACTGAGAAATATGGTGCTGTTTCCTGGCGTATTGTTGCCAGTCACGGTCGGAAGACCTAAATCCAAGAAACTTGTAGCTACTGCGTTCAAGAACGATCAGTTGCTCGCTGTATGCTGCCAAAAAGTACAAGATGTACAAGAGCCTTCTTCTGAAGACCTCTATCCTATTGGTACTGCTGGACGCGTAATGCGTACATTAGATATGCCTGACGGCAACCTCATGGTAATTCTTGAAGGTGTAGAACGTATTCATATTCAGGAGATTGTTGGCGTTCGTCCATATATGAAGGCCAAAGTACAAACTATGCCTGAGGATTTCCCTAAACGCAATGATAAGGAATTTGTGGCATTGGTAAGCAGCCTTAAAAATGTAGCTGAGAAGATTATCAAGAGTATGGAGAACTTGCCTGCAGAAGCTGGTATGACCCTTCGTAGCATCGATAATCCCCCTACTCTCGTTAACTATATCTGTGGAAACTTTGGCGTGAGGATCGCTGATAAGCAAGTACTTCTAGAGATAGACTCCATCAAAGACCGTGCACTCTCTCTCTTGGAAATCCTCAACAACGAGGTGAAGATGCTGGAGATGCGCAAGGATATTCAGAACAAAACCAAGGAGGATTTGGATCGTGAGCAGCGCGAATACCTGTTGCACCGTCAGATGGAGACCATTCAGAAGGAATTGGGCGACTCCGACGAGCAACAAGTGAATGCGATGCTCGAGCAATCCAAGCAAAAAAAATGGGGTGACAAAATGCAGTCTATCTTTGAGAAAGAACTCAAAAAATTGCGTCGAATGAATTCCCACGCACCTGAATATGCTACCCAACAAACCTATCTTGATACTCTACTAGAACTCCCTTGGAACGACTACTCTGAGGATAACTACGATATACGCCATGCGCAGGAGATCTTAGATAAAGATCACTACGGCATGGAGAAGGTCAAGGAGCGTATTATTGAGTACCTTTCTGTGCTGAAAATCAAAGCTTTGAGCAAGAATCCAGATAGCATGAAAGCCCCTATCCTATGCCTCTATGGCCCTCCAGGTGTGGGTAAGACTAGTCTTGGACGCTCTATTGCTGAGGCGCTAGGACGCAAGTATGCACGTATCAGTCTAGGTGGTTTGCACGATGAGTCTGAGATTCGTGGTCACCGCCGTACTTATATTGGTGCTATGCCTGGTCGCATCATTGAAAACCTACGCAAGGCTAAGACTAGCAACCCTGTCTTTATCCTTGACGAGATTGATAAAATTGGCTCAGACTATAAGGGCGACCCAACTAGCGCATTGCTCGAAGTGCTTGATCCAGAGCAAAATAACACTTTCCACGATAATTACTTAGATGTGGACTACGATCTAAGCAAAGTACTCTTTATTGCAACCGCAAACTCACTTGATACTATCCCTCGTCCATTGCTTGACCGTATGGAGCTCATTGAGATGACGGGTTACCTACAGGAGGAGAAAGAGGAGATCGCTAAGCGTCACCTTATACCTAAAGAGCTTGAGAATCACGGACTCAAAACGTCCCAACTCAAGTTCAAAAAGAGTATCATTTCTGCTATTATTGACGGCTATACTCGTGAGTCGGGTGTACGTGGATTAGAGAAACGTATCGCTGCAGTCTGCCGCAAAGTAGTCACTAAGATTGCTCTAGAAGAAACTTATAACGTAAACATTACTGAAGAAGACTTAGTTTCATTCCTTGGTAAGAAGCGTTATTCTCGTGACGAGTGGGAAACCAATAAATATATTGGTGTGGTTACCGGTCTGGCATGGACGCAAGTTGGTGGTGAGATTCTCTTTATTGAGACCTCACTCTCCCCTAGCAAGACCCCAACTCTTACTCTTACAGGTAATCTTGGCGATGTGATGAAAGAGTCAGCAACCATTGCGCTTGGTTATATCAAAGCGCATGCTGAGCAGTTTGGTATATCTCGCAAGAAAATCGATACAACTTCCGTACACGTACATGTTCCTGAAGGTGCTACACCTAAGGATGGACCAAGTGCAGGTATAACCATGACTACGGCTATGGTTAGTGCTTTTACGGGTAAGAAAGTACGCGAACGCATCGCTATGACTGGCGAAATGACACTTCGTGGAAAAGTTCTGCCAATTGGCGGTGTTAAGGAGAAACTATTAGCGGCGAAACGCGCTGGTATTGTAGATATTATTCTATGCGAAAAGAATCGTAAAGATGTAGATGATATCCCAGCAAAATACCTAAAGGGTTTGAAATTCCACTATGTGACAGACATCCAAGAAGTCATTGACTTCGCAATAGTAAAGTAAATCTATGCAAATAGATGCAATAGCACAACTGATGGCTATGCATCCAGAAGTGGATGTTATAAGCCAAGCACTCAGTAGAAAGCGCAATAGGCACTTTCTACTGAGTGGCTTATATGCATCTGCGCAAGCTATTATACTTACGGCTCTACACCGTCAATTAGAAAGCAATGCTTCTGCACATCCTATGATAATTGTCCTAGATGATACTGATGCAGCGCAATATATGTATAGTGACCTCAAGACACTTATTGATGAGAGAAAGGTATATTACTTTCCATGCTCCCACCGCAGACGACAGAAATTGGATGAGGCACTAACCGTGCAACGAACCGAAGTACTAACTGCATTGTTAGGAATCAAGAACAAAGAACAAAGAGCCAAAACACCTAACCAAATCATCGTTACAACACCGGAAGCATTGGCAGAATCTGTGCCAAATCCACAGGTGCTGGAGAAGAACAAAATATCGCTCATTGTTGGTGAAGAATTACCCATCACTAAACTCACAGAAATGCTGCTTAACTTGAACTTTAAGCGAGTAGATTTCGTGTATGAACCTGGACAATTTGCTGTCCGAGGAGGAATTGTAGATGTATATAGTTTTGCACATGACATTCCTGTGCGAATAGATTTTTTTGGTGACGAAATAGATGGTATTCGTGAATTTGAATTAGAGACGCAACTTTCTCAAAATAAATTAGATAGCGTAGATATTGTGGGTGGTCAATCTGATGAAAAGGATTTTACCACAATTTTGACATATTTGCCTCATGAAACGCTATGGATTAGCAATGATTTTGGGCTGTTGAAGTTCAAAATGAGTAGTACTATTACGGATATTGATGTAGAGATATTGGTTAATCATATTTGGCAATCATCCACCCTAGAGTTGAATCAAAAATCAGCTTTTGATAGCTATGACATTCTGCCATTTGATACCCTACCACAGCCCACTTTCAATAAAAATTTTGACTTGCTCATAGACGACCTCAAACAACGCCAGAGCGAGGGATATAAAATCTATATCCTTGCCGATCAAATCAAACAGACAGACCGCCTGAAAGCTATCTTTGATGACAAAGAATCAGGTATTCAGTTTGTGGCTATCGACCATACTCTACACGAGGGATTTATTGATCGTAGTGCGAAAATCTGCTGCTATACAGATCATCAAATATTCGAGCGTTACCACCGAGTAACTCTCCGTTCTGAGAATGCACGTAGAGGAAAAGCCATTATTACACTCAAAGAACTCAACCAACTGCAAGTGGGCGACTATGTGGTACATGTTGACCATGGTATAGGTCAGTTTGCAGGACTAGTGACTACGAACTTCAATGGTCGACCACAAGAGACCATCAAACTAACTTATAAAGGTGGAGACACCGTTTTTGTCAGCATACATAACCTACATCGTATATCCAAATACAAAGGTCGTGAAGGCAGCGAACCTACTATCTCCCGTCTAGGTTCTGGCGCATGGGAGCGTCTGAAAGAGCGCACGAAAGATAAAGTCAAGGATATAGCACGTGATTTGATACGCCTCTATGCTGCTCGTAAACAACAAACTGGATTTGCATATACGCCGGATGGGTATATGCAGCATGAATTGGAAGCTTCATTCCTCTACGAGGATACACCCGATCAAGCTAAAGCTACTCTAGATATTAAGCATGATATGGAAAGCCCTATGCCTATGGATAGATTGGTGTGTGGGGATGTGGGTTTTGGTAAAACGGAAGTAGCTATGCGTGCAGCTTTTAAAGCTGCTACGGACGGCAAACAAGTAGCTGTATTAGTACCAACGACAGTATTAGCGTTGCAGCACTATAATACATTCAAGGAACGCTTTGCTAATTTCCCTGTGCGCGTGGAGTATGTCAGTCGTAGTAAAACTGGCAAGGCGCTTAGAGAGTTGCTAGAAGACTTAAAGAACGGTAAGATAGATATTCTTATAGGTACGCACAAGTTAGTTGGTAAACAAGTTGAATGGAAAGATCTGGGATTACTCATCATCGATGAGGAACAAAAGTTCGGCGTAGCAGTTAAAGAAAAACTCAAAGCGCTTCGTACCAATATTGATGTGCTGACTCTAACGGCTACTCCTATTCCACGTACCTTGCAGTTCTCGCTTTTAGGCGCACGCGACTTAAGTGTGATCAACACTCCACCACCTAATCGTTATCCTGTTCAGACAGAGATGATCACCCTAGATGATGAGGATATCATGAAAGAGGCGATCCAACTAGAGATGCAACGCAACGGACAAATATATGTGGTATGCAACCGCATTGAGATGTTGCCTCGTATTGAGGACCGAATCCATCGTTTGCTACCCGAAGCTCGAACAATTATAGCGCATGGACAAATGCCACCAGGCGAGATGGAAGAAGCATTAGAGAGTTTTATAAACTATGATTATGATATCCTAATTGCTACCACCATCATTGAATCGGGTATAGATATCTCTAACGTCAATACTATCATCATTCATTCAGCACAAAACTATGGTTTGTCAGATCTACACCAACTACGTGGGCGCGTAGGACGATCCAATAGAAAGGCATACTGCTATCTTGTAACGCCTGATAGAGAGTTGTTGACCTCAGATGCACGCCGCCGACTAGACGCTCTAACTACTTTTGCTGAACTTGGAGCAGGCTTCCAATTGGCTATGCAAGATTTGGATATTCGTGGTGCAGGAAATATGTTAGGCTCAGAACAAAGCGGCTTTATTGCCGACTTGGGTTATGACACATACCAACGCATATTGAACGAAGCTGTTGAGGAGATTCGCGAGGAGATGTTAAATGATCCAAATACAAGTACATTATTCTCCAATACTTCTTCTGGCACTAGCAGTAAGAATTGGTGTTCAGATAGTCAATTAGACAGTGATCTACCTCTTTGTTTTCCTGTTACATACATAGAGAATATATCCGAACGTATATCATTGTATCGCGAATTAGACAACTTAGTTAACGAAGAAGCCCTTCTCGAATATCAAAAACGTTTAATCGATCGTTTCGGTAAATTACCAGAGGAAGCAGAGCAATTACTAAATGTGGTTCGTTTGCGTTGGTTATGTTGTCAAATGGGTATAGAAAAGGTGTTACTAAAGAAAGAAAATTTAACATTATACTTCACCCAGAGTAATAAAAAATATTGGCAATCTGAGATGTTTGGCAAAGTGGTTGAATATATATATTCCCGTCCACAACGATGTAAACTTGTAGAAGAAAAAGATCGATTAGGAAAGAAAACAGGACGCATTTACGCTGTAGTACTACAAGTGAAGACGATAACGGGGGCATTGCATTTGCTAAATAAAATCATGCCTCAAAATACTTAGTTGTAACTTTTTGAATGAATTGCTTGTATATTTAATAAAAAAGCAGTACCTTTGCATTCATAAACAAGGAAAGTTGTCTGAGTGGTCGAAAGAGCCGCACTCGAAATGCGGTATACGCGCAAGCGTATCGAGGGTTCGAATCCCCCACTTTCCGCAAAAAAAGGACGATTTGTCTGTCTGAGTTTACTCAAGCAAGCAAATCGTTCTTTTATTTTGCAAGGATGCCGTCGGCAGACTTCAGGGATTACGCAGAAATAATCGTTCGAAGCAAAGCTGAGATAAGAAATCCCGCACTTTTAAGATGCAATCGCAGACGTATGGATTATCTAGAATCACCTTCTTTCTTATCGCTCTTCAAAAGTACCATCAGTATAGAAGATAACAATCTTTTGTACTTGTCTATTTGTAGATCCTTGTGGGACTTTATCTGGAATCTGCAACACTTGTTTAATACCTGCCGCTAATTTAGCTGCTACATCTTCTTCTGCTGGTTGTGGAGCTGTTTCTATCTCACTAAATAAATTACGTTCGCTAGCAGTAGTAGGATTAGCGCCTGGTAAATACATATCACCTTTACCAAGAATCAACCAATCACAACTAATATATGGGAAACGCTGAAGAGCATTTTCCAACAACTCTAAACTAGGTTTGTTACGACCTCCAAAAATATTTGATAAGGTACCAGCACTAACACCTAACTCAAGGGCAAACTGTTTTGCATTCATTCCTTGAGATTCCATTATTTTGAATAATCTATCACGATGTGTCATAATATTCAATTCTCAGAAGGTTAATAATTCGCTGCAAAGGTATAAAAAATATTTCACATATGCAAATTTAATTTATTTTCACTTGCAAACTTATTTTGATTCACATCTGCAAACATCAAAATTTATACTAATTACCACTGTGACCAAAATTAAGAGATCAAGACACAACTATAGGTGTTTACATAATAATCTAATACTTTATATAATTAAGTTAACTATACTGATACATAGCGAATTACACATTATTACTTATTAATGTTGTTTGAAAAATTGAGCAATCTAATGATTTTACTTAATATATTTATGTATTACTTCATATTTTTGTTCTATTTTATTGATTTTAATAGTATTATATTATAATATAATACTATTATTATACTGGTGTTTTTTACAAAGCGTGTAGGTTTGCCTTGTAAATGTCATCACATTTCATTTGTGAACACATAATTTTCTTTTGTAAAAATCGGTAGCTATCACATATCTGTATTTTATATTATTAAATTTGTTATTTAGAATTTCACAAATAAAAAATCGTTGAATATGCCTAAGAATTAGTTGTAGATTGTATAATAGAAACTATATTAGAATTTGATTGTATATGAAATATATCATATTTATGAGAATTAAATATTTTTGACAGAGTTGTCCTATGACACAGAATATTCAATTCTCAGCAAAAAGGAAATTTGTAATATATAAGACAAAAAAAAGGATACCGAACTTCGGTATCCTTTCGGAAAATATTATCTAATCTATTTAATACTTATTACTTATGATATCCAGAAGGTAGCGCAACAGTAGCATAAAATCCAATTGTGTAAATCCTATTGCAAAACTATTAAATTAGATTTTAAATAATGATAAAATAAATAGCACGAATATAACAAAAAATTATTATTTATTTTTGATGGTATCAAATCCTTGTCCAAATACTCCACTTACATTAGCCTGACTTACAAAGGCATTCGGATCTACAGATTTTATAATACGAAAAATCATTTGACTTTCTTGCTTACGTGCAAGAACTGTAACTACACGCATTGGCTGTTTGCTATACCAACCTGTTCCATCTAGTATAGTTACCCCTCGATTAACTGTTTGATTAATTGCAGTAGCTATTTCTGCATATTTATTAGAGAAAATAAAGAATTGAACCGATTGCCGCATTCGAGCCATAATCCAATCCAAAGCCACTGTATAACTAACAGTCATACATAAACCATATAAAATACGTTTAATCTTAAAGTCAACAACATCCATTCCATCCACCAGAAGATGTTCAGGAATAGGTAAAAAATAACTACAACCAATGATTATAGCATCACATATAATCATCACCTTACCTAATGATACGTCGCGATAACTATGGATAATCATAGCTACAATATCCGTACCTCCAGACGAACCATTATTCAGCATGACAATGCCTAAAGAGATACCAAAAACAAATCCTCCTACCAAACAAGCAGATACTGGATCTTCTATTAATGGAGTATCTCGCATAGGGATAACACGATACCAAAATGCTAAAGCTAAAACTCCTATTAAGGTTCGTATACAAAAACGCCATCCAACAGTCAAGCCAGCAACAAGCAGTAAGATAATGTTAATAGTTAAAGAACTTATCCACAAAGGGATAGATCCACCATACTCTGGAAAAAGATCTGTAAAGAGCCCTTGTGTTGCATAATAGATTATGGAGCAAATACCTGTTAATCCTGCACCTACCACGTTTTGTGGCACAAAAATCCAGTTTACCATTAAGGCAAATGGAAAAAGTGCGAGAACAATCATAAGATACTCACGAATTGTACGCTGAACAGGATTTTTTTGAAGTAAAACTTCCATAAAACAAAATACTTATATTCATAAAAATGAATCTATAATCTATGCTTTTTCTTTAATAGATTCAAAACCTTGTCCGAAGACGCCACGTACTTGACTTTGGCTGATAAAAGCGTTAGGATCTATGGCGTTGACAAGACGGAAGATGGTAGCTGACTCGTGTTGGCGAGCAATGGTAGTGACTACCTTGATTGGTTCTTTTGAGTAGCCACCTTGTGCATCCATGAGGGTGACACCACGAGGCACTTGGGTCATGATAGCTTCGGCAATCTCCTCGTATTTAGAGGAGAAGATGAAGAACTGCACCGATTGGCGAGTTCGGTTAAGTACCCAATCCACAGCTGTTCCTGCCATGAAGGTATAACAGAGACCGAATAAAATCTTCTCAAGACCTTTACCAAATGGAAGTTCTTTGATTTCAGGTAAGAAATAAGCGCAAAGGATAATCACAATATCGCAAGCCATGAGTACGCGACCCATAGGCAAGTGCTTGTACTTATTGACAATCATTGCCACAATGTCTACTCCACCCGTACTACCATTATTCAGGAATACTACACCTAAGAAGATACCCATAAATAGACCGCCAAGAATTACAGCCATAAATGGATCTGTGATAATAGGAACCTCTGGAATAGTTATGACCTTAAGCCAAATAGTATACCACAATACTCCCCATAACGTACGAACACAATACCGCCAACCTATAGTAAAATATGCTGCTATCAACAAGGCCAAGTTAAAAACAAATGAACTCAACCAAATAGGTATAAACTTATCTGTTGCAAAATAAAGAATCTCGCAAAGACCAGTCAAACCTCCACCTACAATTTCGTGTGGAACAAGAATTAAGTTAACTGCAATAGCGTATGGTATAGTACAAAGAATAATCATGATATATTCTTTGATGGTTATCAGCGGCTTCATACGCTGATAACCTTTAAGTTGTTCTCGTAATTTTCCTTTAGACATATATTTGATGTTAGAACGCTGCGGCTGTTAGACCGCTGGCGCTATTAGATGTTAGACCTTATTAAATATTATACTTTTTCGATGCGCGCTACGAGGTTGCGATCGCCCCAACCATTGTCCACACGGCAAACTGGCAACCAGAACTTGTTTTCGCGTACCCAAGCAGCTGGATAAGCCGCTTTCTCGCGGCTGTATGGATGGTTCCAATCGTCTGCAACTACCTCATACTCAGCGTGTGGCGAGTTAACAAGGACGTTTTCTTTGGCATCTACTTCGCCATTTTCTACTTCGGCGATCTCCTTGCGAATAGTTAGTAGCGCATCGATAAACTTATCTACTTCGCGGAGCGATTCGCTCTCTGTAGGCTCAATCATAAGGGTTCCGTGTACTGGGAAAGAAAGGGTTGGTGCGTGGTAGCCAAAGTCCATCAATCGTTTAGCAATATCAGACTCTGTGATACCTATTGAGTGGAACTGACGGCAGTCAAGAATGAGTTCGTGTCCTACTCTACCTGTCACACCTGTATAAACAATGCCGTAAGCGTCTTTGAGTTTTGCTGCCATGTAGTTGGCAGAGAGGATAGCTGCTGCTGTGGACTCACGCAATCCCTCTTCACCCATCATGCGGATGTAGCCGTAAGAGATGAGTGCCATGTTGGCATTGCCATAGAGTGCACTTGAAACGCGGTTGTTCTCCGCTTGAGGCATTGCACCAACCAAGTGCTCAGCACAGCAGATAGCTCCCACACCAGGACCACCACCGCCGTGAGGGCTAGCGAAGGACTTGTGCAAGTTGAGGTGGCAAACATCGGCACCGATGATACCAGGATTGGTATAACCGATTTGTGCGTTCATGTTCGCACCATCCATATATACTTGTCCGCCGCAGTCGTGTACGATTTGGCACATCTCTCGGATTGCCATCTCGAAGATACCGTGAGTAGATGGGTATGTAATCATACAACCAGCAAGGTTGTCTTTGTTTTGTTCAGCCTTCTCGCGCCAGTCAGCGAGGTCGGTGTTACCGTTCTCGTCACATTTCACTACAACAGGAATCATGCCCGCTTGTGCGCAAGAAGCAGGGTTAGTGCCATGAGCAGAGGCAGGAATAAGGAGGATATTGCGATGATCTTGACCTTGTTGGTGGAGATACTCGCGGATAGTCACGAGACCAGCATACTCACCTGCTGCACCGGAAGTAGGTTGGAGGTTGCAAGCAGCAAAGCCCGTGATAGTAGCAAGCTGTTGCTCTAGTTCTTCGAGTACCTCTTGATAACCAGCCACTTGCTCTACTGGTGCTAATGGGTGAACACCCATGAAACCAGGATACGTAACAGGAATCATAGCTGCAGCAGGATTGAGCTTCATGGTACATGAACCAAGAGGAATCATGCTGTGGGTGAGAGAGATATCCTTGCGCTCTAGGCGTTTGAGGTAACGCATCATTTCGGTCTCGGTATGATAGCGAACAAAGACCTCCTCTTGCAAGTAGTCCACTTCGCGTACGTTTTCCTCGGAGATTGCCCAAAGACCATTGAATGCCTCGTCGCTATCTTCGTATTGAGCGAGGTTATCGCTAGCAGCAGCAAAGAGGTCAATGATGTCGTTCATATCGTCCACAGTGACGGTCTCGTCGAGTGAAAGCCCAACCCAACCCTCTGCGTCGTAGTAGAGGTTGATGCCACGCTCTTCAGCCTCTTGGCGAATGCGCTCGATGGTTGTATCAACAGGGATAATCTTCAGTGTATCAAAGAATTCGGTATTCTCTTGCTCGTAGCCGTAGGCTTGAAGCATCTCGCTGAGGTATGCAGCTTTGCCGTGGATACCTTCGGCGATCTCACGAATACCTTCTGCACCGTGGTACACACCATACATACCTACCATGATAGCAGATAAAGCCTCGGCTGTACAAATATTGGAGGTTGCTTTCTCGCGTTTGATATGTTGCTCGCGTGTTTGGAGAGCCAAGCGGAAAGCAGGTTTTTCGTGAGTGTCTTTGCTCAGACCGATGATACGACCTGGCATGTCGCGTTTGTACTCTTCGCGGGTAGCCATATAGCCAGCAGTAGGACCACCATAGCCAAGAGGCAAGCCCATGCGTTGAGCAGTACCGCACATGATGTCGGCGTTGAGTGGTTTGAGCAATGCCAAAGCCATGAGGTCGGCAATGACGGTCACTTTCAGGCCTGCAGCATGGCAGTCGTCAATAAAAGCGGTATAGTCTTCAATAGCACCTTCTGCATTAGGCCATTGTACAATTGCGCCGAAGAATGGACCATTGGCTGCAAGCCAGTCTGGAGTGACTTGCGCATAATCCACCATCACGAGGTCGATGTCTTGTCCCTTCGCGCGCGTGCGCATAACATATAAGGTGTTCTCAAAAATCTTCTTATCGACTAGGACTTTCTTCACCCCTGCTTTCACCATGTCACGACTACGAAGGTTGCGCATCATGGTCACTGCTTCGGCAGCAGCAGTAGCTTCGTCAAGGAGTGAGCAGTTAGCGAGTGGCAAACCAGTGAGGTCGCTGATCATGGTTTGATAAACAAAGAGTGCCTCGAGGCGACCTTGACTGATCTCTGCTTGGTATGGAGTGTATGAGGTGTACCAAACAGGGTTTTCTAATATATTGCGTTGAATAACTGCAGGGGTGATACTACCGTACCATCCACGACCGATGTAGGAGCGATAGAGTTGGTTCTTCGCTGCCATTTGGTGCATAGTGGAGAGATGTTCTTGCTCGGTGAGTGGCTCATCAAGGTCAAGCGGCTCCTCCATAAGGATATCCGCAGGCATGGTTTGTTCGATGAGTTCATCCACGCTCTTCACTCCGATTACTTCCAACATCTGCTGTTGGTCTTGCTCTGTCAGACCAATATGTCTGCTTTTCAAGTAGTTCGTTTTCACAATATATTGTATTTATAGTTAAAAATCATAATTAGCGTGCAAAGTTACAATTTTTTTCTAATATATACAAGTATATATTAATTTTTAAATAAAAAAGACATTTTTATTTGCTTATGTAATTTATTTGTAGTACCTTTGCAATTGAATTCTTCGCAAGAAGAGAGTTTGTTGAAATATTTACTAATACAAAGGCTTCTGTTAATGCATCGTCAACGGATGTCTATTTTTTTTGCGCTATAACGATAGGAATATTTCCGACTTATTAACAATAACATACAACTAATTAACAACATTATTAACTAAAAATCATTATGAAGAAATTATCTTTATTTCTTTCTGCAATGCTCATTAGCATCATGAGCTTTGCGGGTACGGTGACTTTTGAAGTAGGTCAAGACAAGCTAGAGGGTCATACACAAGGCACTCCTGCAGTTATGACCAAGGATGGAGTCACATTGGACGTTTCAAAGGGCGCCTTTGGACGCGATGACAACTTCCGTATTTATGCGGGTTTTGGAGTAACTATTTCCTGCGAGTATGGCAACATCACCGGTGTAGAAATCACTTGTACTACTGAACAGTACGCTCCCAGCAACCTAACTACTACTGTAGGTACATTCACTTGCGACGGTCTTATAGGTACTTGGACGGGCGACGAGGCCTCTGTAGCTTTCTCTGCCACCAAACAAGTGCGTTTCACCAAACTCGTGGTTACTTACGAGTCAGCTGACGCAAACTTCGTTGACCAACCAATGATTACAGGTGATGTTAACTTTGCTGACACTGCTAATGTAGTTATCACTGCAGAAGAGGGTATGAAGATTTACTACACCCTCGACGGCACAGATCCTACTACTGCTAGCACAGAGTACACTGCTCCATTCGAAGTGTATGCTACCACAACAGTTAAGGCTATCGCATACAACGAGGCAACAGCTGTTAGTAGTTTGGTAACAACAACTGTCTTCACTCAAGCTACCAAAGTGCCTTGTGCTCAAGCTGCTGCTATCGCTAAGGCGCTTAGTAATAATACAGAAACTACCGAATTGTATTATAGTGTAAAGGGTTATGTAACTAGTATCAAAGATACACTTAACACATCAACTAGCGTACAACAGTTCTGGATTGCCGACACCAAGACAGGTGGCGAGGTATTGTACTCTTACAACAACAATGTACCTTGCGCTATGGAAGTGGGCATGAAAGTGCGTATCGTGGGCAAGTTAAAACAATGGAACACAGGTCAATACATCCAACCTCAGATCGTCAACGCTGAGATTACCATTTTGGCTCCAGCTCCTAAGGTTTATACCGTTAGCGCAAGTGCTGAGAACGGTACTGTAGAGGGTGCTGGTCAATACGAGGAAGGTACTCAAGCAACTCTAACTGCTACTGCTGCAGAAGGTTACGAGTTTGTTAGCTGGACATTTGATGACATGGAGCTTTCTACTGAGAACCCATATACATTCACTGTAACTGCTGACGTAGCTCTCGTAGCAAACTTCCAAGAGGCTGCTGCTGTGGTGACCAAGGAGGAGAAATCTACCTGTGTCCCTGGAACATTGGCTGATGGCAAGGTAACTCACGATCTGCCATGCTGCGTTATCGTACAAGAGCAAGGTGAATCTACCACTGCACTCAAGTCCGTTTCACCATGGGAGGTTCCTTCTAAGTCTATCATGACTATCACTCCTAAAGAGGGCGTGACAATCTTGAAATATGTAATCAACACCAAGAACACCACACTTGGCACATATCTTGGCAAGTCAGAGTTGACCAACGCTACCAAGACTGCTACCAACAATGGTTTGGTTACTTTCACCGTTACCAACGGTACCGAGCCTGTTGTGATGAAGTTCGTTTCTGTAACCAATAAGTTCCACGAGATTACTTTCACCTACACTGTAGCAGGTGCTGCAGAACCAGTGAAATACACTGTAACTGTGAAAGCTGAGAATGGTACTGTAGAGGGTGCTGGCGAGTATGAGGAAGGTGCAGAGGCTACTTTGACTGCTACTGCTAATGAGGGTTATGAGTTCACATGCTGGACTGTAGGCGAGGACACTGTTTCTACCAAGAACCCATACAAGTTCAATGTAACTGCTGACGTTGAAGTGGTTGCTAACTTCCAAGAGGCTACTGTTGTAGAGCCAACTACTGAGACCGTTTATTTTATCAACAACAAGGGTTGGTCTAAAGTAAACGCTTACGCTTGGGAGCCTCAAAACGCTAACTGGCCAGGTGTGGCTGCTACTAAAGAGTCAGAGCAAATCGGTGGTTATGATGTATATTCATTCACAGCAGAGGCTGGTAAATATGCTAACGTAATCTTCAATAACGGTTCAGGTAGTCAAACTGCTGACCTCAAATGGACTGCTGGCAAATATGTTATCAACAACCAATGGTACACCAAGGAAGAAGCTGAGGCTCAATTAGTAAAACCAGTTGAGTATGAGTATGTTTACTTTGTGGACAACCAAGGTTGGGGCAAGGCAAATATCTACACCTGGACTCCTGAAGTAGGTACATGGCCAGGTGTGGCAATGACCAAAGAGGCTGAGCAATTGGCTGGATATGATGTATATTCTTATAAAGCAGAGAAAGGTACTTCTTTCGGCGGTATTATCTTCAACAACGGTAGCGGCGTACAAACAGGCGACCTCAAGTGGACAGCTGGCAAGTACTATGTGAAAGACGCTTGGTACACCAAAGAGGAGGCTATTGAGAAACTCTCAGCTCCTGTTACTCCTCCTGTAATCACTTATGTATTGATGGGTGTTAAGGGCGACTGGACTACTGGTATCGCTATGACAGTTAACCCAGACAATGAAAACGAGTATGTACTTCTCAATCAAGAGATTGCAGCGGGCGACTCTGTGAAAGTGGTTACTCTGACTGACGGCGTAGCTACCGCATGGTGCGGCAATGTGGACAAAGCTTCTGATGTTGAATACACCAATGCAGAGAACAATGGCAATATCGTTCTTGCTCCTGGTAAATATGACTTCTACTACAAGGTTGCAGAGGATAGAATCTATATTAGTGCTAATTCTACTACAGATGTAGAAACTGTTACTACTTCAAA
>JAFOYE010000026.1 GCA_017391525.1 Paludibacteraceae bacterium
CCACCTCACTATGACTGCTGAGCCTATGGAGGCTACTAAGGTAGTGGTTGAGAATGCTACTGTTGAGATTGAGAAATATGTCATCTTCGGCGACGTTTATGACTACGCTCTCAAGATGTCTGGCGAGTGGATCAACCCAGAGGATGGTCTAACATATCCAGTATTGGTTGAGGTGCCTGTTTACTATCCAGAGGCTACTGAGCCATCTGAGATCATGTCTACCGTTACCGTTGGTGGTTGGGGTGACAACGATCCTTGGTTAGGCTTCGGCGAGGGTACATTGACAGTTACTACCGAGACTCTCTCTGGTGGCGATAAGTTAATCACCGCTACAGGTATTGTACAAAACCCAATGGCTGGTGTTGCTATTGACATCACTATCTCTGGTAACTTGACAACTGTAGGTCTCGAGAACACTACCGTTACTGCTAAGCCAGTTAAGATGATCAAGAACGGTCAACTCGTTATCGAGAAAGACGGTGTTCAATACAACGCTCAAGGTGCTACTGTTAAGTAATTAACAATAACACAATATACAAAAATGGGCTTCCTCATTATGAGGGAGCCTATTTTTTATTCCTTGCCTCTACACTTTACACTCTACACCATACACCAAAAACTATAAACTTTCATCTAAAATTTGCATGTTCTGCAAATTTTCACTACCTTTGCCGACATATTAAGTATTAATCTGTTTAATTGGCATTATAGAATACTGCCCATCTATTTTCTTAATATGAAACATATTACACTACTTCTCTCCGCTCTACTTATTACTACATTGAGCTTTGCTAACAATCCAGTACTTATAACCGCTAGCGACAATGCTTCATACTCCGCCGGTGACGCACTTATTGTCAATGGACTATCCGCTACAGAACTTGGAATCCACGGCGAAATATCATTAATCGTATATTGGGATGGCACAGGTGGTGCTAGCACGGGTTATGCCGCTACGCTTGAGCGCAATGGAGGCAGTCTTGGTTTTTGCGACGAAGGACTAATGGTTAGTCGAAACCAAGATGCGACTATGACTATTACAGGCACAATGAATGGATACGGCAATAATACCTATGAATTAAATGTAGAAGTTGGACCGAAAAAACCATCTACCATTCATCTTGAAGGCACTATCACCGAAACAACTATTGATCGATTTGAACCAACCGACCTTATTGTCTCTGCAAGAGCTACAGGATACCATTTCTCTATCACCCTATTCAAGGGTTTGACCAAGAAATATGGCGAATACAATAACAACTCTATTTATGTAGAGATCAACAACGAAAGTGCAAGTCTGAAAGATAGCACCACCCTTCAATACTACCAAGATGGTGAACAGGCTATTATAGAAGCTGCTTTTGTTAGCGGCATAGATACCCTTATTGTTAAACTATCTGGCGCCCCATATGTAGCACCAGAAGACATTCTACCTACCGACACACTCTCCTACTCCATCTATAGTGCTACGGTCGGCAAATCATCTGGATTCAACACAGTAATGGGCAAGAATGACCAAATCGAACTCAAGATTCAAATACCTAACGGCGATTGGTTAAAAGGTGTAACCCACGAGAATTTCTCCTATGGCTCTTATCTCAAAGTCAATGGTCGCAAATTAACCATCCTGCGCGGTAACCTAATAGTGACCCAATCAGAAGATGCTAAGACTGCCACAATCGGACTACTCTGCTCCGACCACATATGGTACAACATCACAGCTACTACCGCCGCTCAAACCAATATCACAGAGATTAAATTAACCATCACCAACAAAGAGGTGCAAGGTTCGGGTCGCTATGCCAATCTCGTTCTTACTGGCAAACATGACACTTATGGCACTATCACCATCTATCTCAACGAATTTAACAACACATACAAGACCTACGCCATCTACTACGCTACCATAGGCAACCTAGAGGTAACAGGTGAAGGCACATGGAGCAAAAATGGTGATACAGAAACACTAGATGCAACCGTCTCTACAGCCCAATTTGGGCAAGAACCTACCGACCAAGATCAGATCTTTCATATTATCGCCACTTACACACCAGAAAAAGTAGTCACACTCAACTTCGAAGGATTCAATAAGTTTGGCTATGACTCACAGTATGGAGACTGGTATATGGAAATCATGGGTAACGAACCAGGTACCCCCGAATACCAATACAAACTCGTTTTAGCATACTACGCACCTGCCAACAATGGATATGGTACGTTCACTTCTGCAAAAGATGAAATCAACATCGTTGACTCATATATACTTACGCCAGCAGGCGCGTACGTAATGTTTGATCGTGTAACCCTCTCTATGGGAAAGCAGACTGTGAGCAAAAACTTGCAGCAAACCATAGCCCATGCCACATTGCTCGGACAAGATGGAGTGACCTACCTCGTCACTTGCACACACAACAGCATCACCCCTAGCCAACAATACACAGCGCAAATCAACAACGCAACATTGCAACGAGACGAAGACTCTTTCACTTTCGAAGGGGACAATGATTCTTATGAGGCACGTTTGACAATCAGTAGCAACACTTTGCTTGGCAAACATGCCATGAAGGCTATTGATCTGCAAAACACCAAGTTCATACACAACGGAAACACCCTAGATATTCTATCCATCCAAGCCGAAGTCACCACCAAAACAATTGGCAAAGACCTCGCTTGCGTAGCACAAGTCGCCTTCCTTACCAAAGACACTGTACAATATGTCCTTGCGCTAGTGCACAATCTTCCAGCACCTACTGAGACGGTAGATATCACTTGCACCAACGTCATCGTCAATGACGACCTATCCGAATATTTAGGAGTTGTCAACTTTAATGCTAGCAACAATCTGTACACCCTTTCTGGCACATGGGTGGAATCCGAAGCTTACGAAGGTACATTTACCAGCAAACACAATGTCACCATCGAACTCCTAGACCGCAGCAACAACCAAAAAGTGCGCTCTCTTGATGCCACTATTCATGCCAAACTGGACGAACAAGAGCGTTGGACTATCACAGGAACTATGCGAGGAGAGAATAACGTACTTTATAATCTCAATCTCACATATGTTGTCCCTACACCTACAGACACTATCCTAGTGCGCTTTGACCAATCATCACGAGCTGAGTTCACACAAGACATGGATAACTACCTCTATTTCGACAATACCAATGACCAATTCTTTGCGTCACTTGCTATCCACGGAGTAGCAATGGGTAGTAACTTCTCCATCCAAAATGTGGATCGCGAGTTCTGTGGTGTTAAAGATTCTATCACAGGCCTTTCTACAAGTCTAGCAGATATCAATGGACGCATTTTCCAACTGGGCGACACCACTATCATGCAAGCCCAACTCATCAGCATGGACGCCATTCTCTACGATATTGAACTATGGTACACCGTACCTACCCCAACCGATACAGTCACACTATCCTTCCCCGTAGAGTTCGGCGACATGCGTAGCGAACAGGGCTTCTACCAACTCTACGGTCCATCTCCTGACACTGCTTACGTAGTGGCATTCAGCCCACTATCCGAAGAAATTGAAGGCACCTTTGTCAACGATGGCATGTTTGGTCGCTTTGGCGCAGAAGGTGGCCGCATGGAAATGGATCATCGCAACTCATACATTGTTACCATGGATGGTATGACCATGACCAGTATGATGGCTATTGAGTGGGGACAAATGACTGTAGAGATGGACGAGAATGGCGATATTACTGCTGTTGCAGAAGTCATCTGCGCAGATCGCAAATTCTACCACATTACCATGACCTCCCACTACGAGAGAGAATATCTCCGTGGCGACAAACCATTCGGTTCTGTCGAACGAACCTATACCGCAGCAGATGTCCTCACCATCGTAGATGACTATATCGATGAAGGCTATCTCTATCTTGCAGTAGGAGCAGCAGACCAATCCGACCTCATGGCTATGCACTTCTTCACAGACTCTACCGATGCAGATATCATCATTCCTGAAGGCACATACAAGATTAACAAATCTTTCCGACCAGGAACAGTCCTCGGCAACACCGGTCCTGACGAAAACAACCAAATATCTACTCCGTTCTACGCAACAACAGATCGCTATGGTTATCTAGCAGATATCTACATGTGGGTCAAAGGTACCGTCACCATCGCTAAGAAAAACGGCAAACTCTACCTCGAGGTCAACGCTTTCAACTCCTATGATGTTCCCGTACACATTATATACGATGGTTCTACCCAAACAAGTGTTATCAGCCCGCTAAGACCTACAGCCCAACCTCGCAAATATATTCGCAATGGGCAACTGCTTATCAACCAAGACAATACAGAATACAACATACAAGGTTCAATAATTCAATAAAATAACAACTAAAACATCATTCTAATGAAAAAGATTTTCTCAATCATCCTGCTCGCATGCTTGACTCTTGCAGCTACTGCTCAGACCAAGCCACAAGCCTTGAAAACCCTCATGGCTAAAGAGCACTTGAGCAACACCCTGCAATCTAAGCAGCAACCTGCTCGCCAACAAGCAAAACTCGTAGCTGAGAAACCAGCTACTTGGACTGCTACCACCTATGCTGCTAAAGCTCCTGCACAGCTCACGGGGCTCGACACTACTGAAGTGTACTTCACATCATTCTACGATGACCCTTACTTCACTCCTGCAGACACAGTGATTGGTCGTAACAACCAGACAGTAATCACTCCAGCAGAGTGGTATTTTGTACTCCGAAACGAGCGTTATCAGTTTATTTTTGATATTGTTAATAACGCTAAGCCTGAGACATTGGCTGGTACATACACCGAGAAAGACCTTGAGGAATGGTTCTCATGGTGTATGTTCCCAGAGGCTAACGGCGATACCCACTACTACAAGACCTGCGAATTGACCATTACAGAAGAAAAATTGAGTGCCTCAACTGTCAACTATATTGTGGATGCAGTGGTACTTGCCACCTGTGGTATAGGTGGTCCTGAGTATGGATACTTCAAAATTCATGCTGAACACCAAGTCACTAAGGCAATAGCTAACTATGATGTCGCTATTCTCAATTGTGTAGTAACCGAAGAAGAAGACCGTATTCGAATAGCGGGTCAAGATGATACGATTGCTGTGGACTTGACCTTCTTCACCGAGTTAGGTGTTGAGGGATACTATTCTCACAAGATTATGGACACAGAAAATAGCCATATCGTTCATCGCGGAGTAACCCACGAGATTGCAGAGTTAGAAGGTGTCATCGCTGCTGTAGAAACGAAGAATGGCGGTATGGCATATCTGTTTATGTTCGAAGCAATGACTACAGATGCTGTATTCTACAATGTAGCGATGGAAGCACCTATTGTACCTGTTGATACCATTGATATATCGTGCTACAATATGGTAATCAACGATGCTTTTGGTATGTCGCACTCTACTATTGAGATTACCGCAAGCAATAGTGCATACGATGTATATGCAGGCTATCAAGATACCAAGGTGACTACTCCTAAGGAGTACACAGATGGTACATCATATGTATTTCTTACAGACCTAAGAACAGGACAAAAAATTGAGTCTTCACTCCAATGTAATCTTTCTATTACAGGGAACAAACTGCAAGGCTATAAAGTGGAAATAAAGATGCTTGGTAGTGACTACAAGCAATATAATATCCATCTTGTTTACGAGGAACCAGAGGTTAAAGAGACCAAGGTTCTTGACTTCAAGGAGAACGCTAAAACGATGTATTACATCCATGTTCCTATCTTGCATGAGTTGCAAATGGCTAACTTCAATGGCGAATACTCTGTATCATTTGACTTCCTCTATATTGATCAAGTGATGGGCGGCGAGTTCGATATGACCAATATGTTTGACGAGCAAACTTTCCTCATTCACCATGTGGTAGAAAACGGTGAAACATACGATGTGCCTGTTAAGTTTGCTGAGTTTGGCGGTAAGATCTGGCAAAAGAATGACACCACCTACCTCACAGCCTCTATCCTCGGCTTCGACTCTATCCAATATGAGATCTCAATGTTCTATGCCGTTCCTGCTCCTACAAAGACAGTAACCTATACCTTTAATGGTCTTGGCGATGACATAGTTGACCTCCAAAACGCCGTTTCGCAATCTGGCATCTTCATCTTGGACGCTATGAGTGCAGATGGTCAACTAATGGCTAAAGTCAATGTAGAGCGTATTGAGAACAAGAGCATTGAAGGAACCTTCTACAACGATGGAAAATTCGACCACAGCGATTTCTATCCAGTAGACACATGGGTGAAGGTTTGGAATGCAAGCACCAAGGATTACGATGAGTATGCTGTACAAAAGGGTACTATGACCGTTAAACAAGAAGGCAAGATTGTGACTGCAGTAGCATCCTTCATCTGCGACAATGCTGTACAATACGACCTTACCTTCATCACCGAATACACACGCGAGCATATCGGATTCGATTCAGAAGAAGGTGACGTGGACTATACATATGCACCAGAGTCTTACTATGAGTTTACAACAGATTATGTAGAGAGTCACAACCAACTCTATTTTGACATTTTAGCTGCAGACAATTCTAATGTAACTGCGATGGTATTCTTCGTAGATCATATGGATGCTGACATCACTGTTCCAGAAGGTGTTTACCCAATCAATAGTTCTATGGCACTCGGTACTGTATATGCAAGCCCAGGTGTTGCTGTTGGTGGTGGTCCTATCCAATCTTATTTCTGCTACACGATTGAAAAAGAAGATGGTATTTACTATGACCAAGAAGGTCTTTACTGCCTTGTTGATGGTACTGTAACAGTTAAGAAAGTTAATGGTAAATTGAGCATTAACGTAGACGCTTACAACTCATATGATTTGCCAGTGAAGTTGCACTTTAGCGAAGCAGCAACTGCTGTTGAAGATATTACAACTGGCAATACCAATATCAGCAAGCGCATCATCAACGGCCAACTCGTAATCATCCGCAATGGCCAAACATACGATGCTACTGGTGCTCTCGTAAAATAAATCTAGACGAACTAGATAGTCTATATGCTCTAGATAATCTAGCAAAAAACAGCGTGGTCTTTCAACCACGCTGTTTTTATATCCATCTCCTAGTCAAACACGCACTATTCACGCACTATTTACGCACAATACACGGACAATAAACGCACTATTCAGATACCTTATAGCCGAGAATATTGTAGCATTCACCTCGTTTGTGTATCAGTAGTTGACCATTGCGCAACACTTTCTGAACCTCTGAACCCTGAAGATTCGCTTGCGAATAATCGTTCGAGCCTTCTGGCGAGATAAGAACTCCTACACCATCTACTCCTCCCGTCGCCGCAGGCGAAAAATCATACACTGCCGTTGCCGTCACACTCGTGCCATTGTAGGTGGTAAAATTGAGCGAAATATTACCAGCCTCGTCCAACACCATCTCTCCCTGGCTCATCCGCCACTGATGTATCGGAGTCACTATTCCATTCTTCAAGTCCGCAGACACAGCATATAACAATCTAGAACCACCCAAACGCTCCTCCTCATCCACACGATAACCCGCTGTTATTGTACCATTTACTCCACTTTCATCTATAGGATAAACTCCTGCTTGCAACACACTATCCTCTGTATTCACACACACATAGCCCACTTGCTTACAGATGCCAAAATAGTTCGTCTTTATCGTCTTTGAAGATGTCAACATCATCTCCAACTGACCATCGCCTAACCTCGTCACCCTCACACTATCAAAATTGATACTCGTATTAGGACCTTTGCCCTCGGTAATACCATACGGACCATATTGTTCGCCACCCTCGGTACCAGCCACCAATGCCACTTGCTCCGCATTGATCACAGGACTCTTCTCCAGCGGAGTCAAGTAGGCCACCACACAGCAGTTCTCAGGTACCCATTCTTCATCTAGAACATAAGTCGTAGTATAACTATACGCCTGATTCTCAACTTTCACCGTATCGCCGAAAGTTGCAGTTACCACATCACGAACCACTCGAGAGTGCATATACTCTTGCCATTTAGCCCCCTTCCACGAACAAAAAGCATCTTCCTGCCTTCCCACCAAACCGTTCTCCTTAATCAATATACTGAGCAAATATGCTTTTCTATCCGTATTTGCCACCTGACCGCTGACTGTGATATCCAAACGGCGTGTCGCAGCATCAAACTGATGATTAATCACCACAGAGGCTTCTGCCACAGTATCATCCTTCACCACTAAATTCTCAATAGTCCATGCTCCTATCACCATGAGACCATCTTGCTCACTGCGATTAAATACCACACTAGGTACGGTATTCATACCCAAATAGTTCATTGCGATGGCATTACTAGCTGGGATAGTATATTCATCCGTACCATAAACGGCATGATGACTCACCCATATATAGGGAGTAGTCTGTTTGTCCAAGTACTCCACAATATACTTCATTCCCATGGGGCATTGATTGCAATTTGCACTTGTGAAATGCTCCAACAAGAACTTTCGTGGAAAAAATGTCGGCACTTCTTGTGCCGACATTCCCATTGCTAGCATTAGCAACGAATATATCAATATTCTTCTCATCATCGCCTTTAGCCTTTAACCTTTCGCCTCATCGCCTAATAGCCTAATAGCCTCATCACCTTTAACCTATAGCCTATAGCTCGCAAAGCGAGCGTCCTATAGCCTCAAAGAGGCGTCCAATAGGAGGCTATGCCTCCGTCCTACAACTGATACAAAATCATTGCTGATTGTGCAGCCACTTTCACAGTACCTGAAACCTTAGTTGGTTGGGCAACAGGACATTTGCCATCTGCGCAAGCTACATAATAAGTACCTCCTGGTAATTTAACAGCAACAGCATCTTCATGACTATTGAGTATAACTACAACCTTTTTCCATGTATCTCCTACTGCTTTGCCATTCAATTGATATGCAACAACGCCATCTTTCACAGGCAAGAAGTGTACATTCTTACGAACAAGTTCTGCATCACCCATATGGAATACAGGGTGAGCCTTACGCATAGCAATGAGACCTTGGTAGTATTGGAATAGATCTATATTCTCTGCTTTGAGTGACCAATCAATAGCATTGATTTCATCAGGACTACAATAAGAGTTATGCACACCTTTCTTATCGCGTGCAATCTCCTCACCACACCAGAGGAAAGGAATTCCTTGTGATGTCAACACAGCAGTTTGTGCCAATTTGCTGAGAGCTTGCAATTCACCTGGAGCCAATTTCTTGTTTGCTTTCAAACGGTCAGTCAACATCATATCATCGTGACATGATACATAGTTGATAGATTGAGTTGGCTGAGCAGTCCATGCTTGCTTAGAATAGTTCACCTTTTGCATATTTACCTCAGGATGCGCAATACAACCTACGATACCAAACTTGATGCTCTCCTCATGTCCCTTTTCGCCGATAAGGAATGCTCCTTGATCATTATTAGAGAATGGACCACGCAATGCATCACGCATATCGTCGCAGAATGCACCAATACCTGGTAGTTTTTGCATATTTGCCTTCATTGCTAACTCATCGCCAGGATACAATGGACCACCAGCAGCCCAACCCTCACCATAAAGCAAAAGGCTAGGATCGATGCTATCCATCATAGCACGTACTTGGTTCATGGTTTCAATATCATGAATACCCATCAAGTCAAAGCGGAAACCATCCATATGATATTCCTCAATCCAATAGCGGCAAGACTCCACAATGAACTTACGCATCATCGCACGCTCACTAGCGGTCTCATTGCCACAACCAGATGCATTACCCAAATCGCCATTCTCAGTCAGACGATAGAAGTAGTCAGGAGCAGTTTGAGTAAAGTTGCTATTCTCCACATTGAAGGTATGGTTGTACACCACGTCCATAATCACACGGATACCTGCCTTATGAAGCGCTTGAATCATCATTTTCATCTCGCGAATACGAGTAGTTGGATCATATGGATTGGTGCTATAACCACCATCAGGTGCGTTATAGTTCACTGGATCATAGCCCCAGTTGTACTTATTATCGACCAAACGTGTCTCATCTACAGATCCATAATCATAAGAAGGTAAGATTTGCACGTGAGTTACACCTAACTCTACCAAGTGATCAATACCAGTAGCCAATCCTTCTGCTGTTTTAGCTCCATGCTCAATCCATCCTACGAACTTACCTTTGTTATGAACACCAGAAGTAGCATGAATAGTCATATCACGGTGATGCATCTCATATACAATAGCATCTTTGGCTCCAGCAAATGCTGGACGAACATCTTTACTCCATCCTATTGGGTTAGTAGTTGCCATATCTATGATGGCTGCACGACGACCATTCACACCGACAGCCTTAGCAAAGATACCTGGTGTCTCATGTAGTTTCCAACGAGAGGCAGCGTCTACAACTTGGAAAGTGTAAAAGTTTCCATTCCAGTCACCCTTTACACTCGCTGTCCAACTACCATCAGCTTGAGGTGTCATAAGCAAGCGCTCAATCGGTTCGGCACTTTGTGCATCTGCATAAATATTCAAATATACAGAGTCTGCACTAGGACTCCATACCGAAAAGTCTGTTTTCTCTGCAGAGTAAACCATCTCCTCCAATGAGCCTTGTTTCACTGGATATTCATCCACATTAGCATAATGTGGTTTGGCTGTGCTATAACTTACACACAAAGTTAGCAAAGCAATCATGATTATGTTTTTCTTCATATATTTAGATTTTTTTACATCAATTTATTTACATCTGTTTTTTCTATACGTGCTGCCGCATACTCCTTGGTCACTTCGTAAGTGCGTTTTCTACTCTTAGACGATGGCAAATCATACATCACGTCCATCATCACGGTTTCCATCAAACCACGCAATCCACGAGCGCCCAATTTATACTCTACAGCTTTGTCCACCACATAATCCAACATATCGTCCGCAAATGTGAGTTTAAAACCATCCATTGACAATAGTTTTTGATATTGCTTAACGATTGCATTATTAGGTTCGGTCAAGATATTACGCAAAGCTTGCTTATCCAATGGTTTGAGATAAGTCAAGATAGGTAAACGACCTATAATCTCAGGTATCAAACCAAATGATTTCAAGTCTTGTGGAGCGATATATTGCAGCAAATCGCTCTTATCTACTTGTTGAGCCTTCTTAGCCGCATCAAATCCTACCACTTGGGTATTCATGCGTTGTGCAATCTTACGCTCAATACCATCGAAAGCTCCACCGCAGATAAATAGGATATTTTGTGTATTTACATGGATAAATTCTTGCTCTGGATGTTTACGACCTCCTTGAGGTGGAACGTTAACTACTGATCCTTCAAGCAGTTTCAACAAACCTTGTTGTACACCTTCACCTGAGACATCACGTGTGATAGATGGGTTATCTGATTTACGAGCAATCTTGTCGATTTCATCGATAAACACGATTCCCTTCTCTGCTTTCTTGACATTATAGTCAGACTCTTGCAACAAACGAGTCAATAGGCTCTCCACATCCTCGCCCACATAACCAGCTTCAGTCAATACCGTCGCATCTACAATAGTAAAAGGCACTTTCAGCAGCTTCGCAATAGTCCTAGCCAATAATGTTTTACCTGTACCGGTTGAACCAACGAGGATAATATTGCTCTTCTCAATCTCCACGCCACCATCTTCTTTGGGTTGTAACACACGCTTGTAGTGGTTATATACCGCTACCGACAAATAGCGCTTAGCGTCATCTTGTCCTATCACATATTGATCCAAAAAAGCCTTGATATCTTGAGGTTTAGGTAGCGTATCTAGTTTGAGATCCTTGATATCTGTTTCATCTTCGTTGTACTGTTTCATCTCACGAATCATATTATGACCCGCCTCTATACATTCATGACAAATATATACACCTGGTTGCTCTGCGCGAAATAGATTCTCCATCTCACGCCCGCAAAAAGCACATTTCTGTTTATTCTTTCCCATTCTCTTCTGAACTTCTAAACTCCTAAACTTCTAAACTCCTGAACTATTTCTCTCTCGAATACACTTTATCTATCATACCATACTCCAAAGCCTCTTTGGCGGTCATCCAATAGTCACGATCAGCATCCTGGCGAATCTTGTCCATCGTTTGGCCAGAGTGATCGGAAATAATCTGGTACAACTCATCTTTGAGTTTTAATATCTCACGTGCAGTAATCTCAATATCAGACGCTTGACCTTGGATACCACCCAATGGTTGGTGAATCATCACACGGCTATGTGGCAATGCAGCACGCATACCTTTCTCGCCTGCAACCAACAATACCGCGCCCATGCTAGCTGCCATACCCGTACAGATTGTAGCCACCTTGGATTTCACAAATTGCATAGTATCGTAGATTCCTAAACCAGCATATACACTACCACCAGGAGTATTGAGGTAGATACTGATATCACGATCTGAATCCACAGAATCCAAGTACAGTAATTGCGCTTGAATCACATTAGCAGTATAATCATTCACTTCTGTACCCAAGAAGATGATACGATCCATCATTAATCGAGAGAACACATCCATTTGTGTTACATTGAGTTGACGCTCTTCCAAAATAGAAGGACTGATATAACTAGCGGATGCATTCATCGCATTCTCCACGTGCATTGAGTTAAGGCCATTAGAAACAGCAAATTTCAAAAAATCATTTTTCATACTTCAATATATCTTAGGTTTATTATTTTCCATTTTAAGTAGCGACTACAAAGGTACTACTTTTTTCTGACATATGCAAATTTTGTCATTCCCTCACTTTACTTATACACATAACATTCCCAAAACGAACATTATTTCAACAAAAAATTTAATAAAAACATTAACCTAATCACCTCATAATATCTCCTTGCTTCGCAGAAATCTTATTAATCTCATCTTACGTCTCTATATACTCCGTAATAGATTACCACCATTCCTTCCGCTCGTTCCGAGCTCTGTCATTGAATCTTATGGAATGTAGCGGTACACATTTCAGAGTCGAATCAGAGTCGTTGCAGTTAAGATTCAGCGCACGAGTATCGCTCAAGGCGATATGAGGAGCGGTGGTAATGTATTTCGGAGAACCACAAAGAAAGCGCTGGTTAAGCGTGGAAAATAAGATTAATAAGATTTCTCGAGCGCAGCGAGTAGGAGCTCACATCGCCTCATCGCCCAATAGCCTCATCGCTCCTTCTACTACATCCCTATAAGTTGCCTCAAAATCCCCAGTGTACCAAGGATCAGCCACATCTCTATCTAGCAAACGACCTATCTTAGGTTCTGCCTTACGTGCATCCTCTTCCAACAACGCTGCTCCTAGGGTATAACGAAGATTACGAATATTATACTCCTCCATACAGAGAATCAAATCAAATTTATCATAATCTTCCTTCGTTATTTGTCTTGCGGCATGACGTATGAATGGCACACCATGCGCTGATAAACAGCGCTTAGCTGGTGGATAGATATCATTACCTATTTCCTCACGAGAAGTTGCACAGGAGTCTATCACAAACTCGTCTTCTTTACCTGCCTCCGCCACCAAATGACGCATCACCATCTCCGCCATCACACTGCGGCAGATATTCCCATGACAAACAAATAATACTTTTTTCATAATCATTTGCCTTTAACCTTTCATCTATAGCCAATATCCAATAGCCCGTAGGGCGTCCCATAGGCAGTTTACTGCCGTCCCATAGCCTTTAAAGGGCGTCCTCTAAACTGCGCCATAGCGCATTATTTAAATCCAAACACAAAATACACCGCTGCCACCAAACAAAGTGCAGCCACAATATGATTCCACTTGATTTGCATCTGGAATGCAATCACAGAGAACACTACAAACACCACTAGCGTGATGACCTCTTGTAGAATCTTCAACTGCATTAGATCAAATGGTCCGCCATGCCCTACAAAACCAATTCTATTAGCAGGAACCTGCAAACAATACTCAAAGAAAGCAATTCCCCAAGATAGAGCAATCACTGCTATCATAGGCCATTTTTGGAACCATGTAAGTTCACCTAATTTCAAGTGACCATACCAAGCGAAGGTCATAAAAATATTGGAAAAAACCAATAATACTATTGCATAAAAACCATTCATAATTATTAGTGTATTGTGTAAAGGTATGGAGCAGCGACAGACCGCATACTCTAAGCTTTAAACCTTTTTGGGTAAATAATCTACCTTAATATTCTCCATTGCACCCCAAATAGAGTCACGCACATTGGGGTTGAGTTCCTCTAGTTGAGAAAGTAAACCTTTGACTTGTACACGACTACTGACTTTCTCTAGTGGACAAAGTTTAAGTTGTTTCTCATATCGACTCATCTCTGCGTAGGTAGCAATATCCTTCTCCTCAATCAAACATAGCGGTCTGATCATCTGCAGAGGCATCTTCTCCATTTGAAGAAGTGGCGGAATAGTAGAAACACTTCCTTGGAAAATGAGATTCATCAATAGTGTCTCAATTAAATCATCCTTATGATGCCCCAACGCAATCTTGTTACAACCTAATTCCTTGGCTACATCCAACAGCGCCTTGCGTCTATACCACGAACACAAAAAACACGGATGCTTCTCCTTTGTTTCTTTGCCTTTAACCTCTAAACTGTAGCCGCTTGCGGCGTCCTCTAAACTGCTCGCCCTGCGAGCTATTTCCGTATCCCGTACTACAAAAGGTACACGCACGCGTGCGCAGAAATCCTCTAGGTAACTCAAATCAGAATGATAATCGCGCTCCTTGACACGAATATGCACAGCGGTTACTTGGAAGCGTGGTACATATACTTGAGCACGTTTGCCTAAAAATTCCACTAGAGCCAAAGAGTCCTTACCTCCGCTTAGTCCAATAAGGATATGATCGCCATCTGCAATTAATCCATAATCGGCACATGCTTTGTGAAACTTTTTAGTGAGTCGAGCACGCAATTTTTCTAATGCTATTTCTTCAGGCGTTTTATTCATAATCGGGTGCAAAGTTAATGAAAAAATAGCAAATATCCCACGAAAATGACGAAAAAAGCACTTTTTTTGCATTTTTTCGCAAAAATATTTGGTCAGTTCAAAAAAAAGCAGTACCTTTGCACCCGCTTTCGGTTGAGAGCGACGTTCTTTAATATTTTGCGGCAATAGCTCAGTTGGTAGAGCATAACCTTGCCAAGGTTAGGGTCGCGAGTTCGAGTCTCGTTTGCCGCTCTATAGAGTAAGAGCAGGACATTGTTCCTGCTTTTTTTCTCTAAACGTTCTTTGTATACACTTCTATAACAACTAAATCAAAATTGACTTGTCGATTTTGATTTAAGAGGAGAAATCGCTGCGAGCTAAATGTGCAAAGCGCATTTCATTCTCGCGAGCGGATTTCGACGAAGCCCAAATGGCGGAATTGGTAGACGCGCTCGTTTCAGGTGCGAGTGTTGAGAGACGTGCAGGTTCGAGTCCTGTTTTGGGCACAACCTAACAAAGTGATCTTAGAAAATACGCAATCAAAAGATTGCAAACTCCATAAAACTAAATCGAACTTCGTGAGTTCGATTTAAGAGGAGGAATCGCGGTCGCCCAAGGACGCTCTATCAAGCGTCGTTCATGCGACAAGCGCATTCCGACGAGCGCAGGTGGTGAAATTGGTATACACGCTACTTTGAGGGGGTAGTGGTCGCAAGACCGTGTGAGTTCGAGTCTCATCCTGCGCACATTTTGACTTCGGAAGAAGATTCTACGGAATTTTCTTCCGTTTTCTTTTTATATTCTATTGATAATCTATCAATTACATCAAACACTTTATTTCGTGTTGGAGTTCGATAATTGCGAATAGACCTCTCCCATAAAATCCCCTGTGGAAATACCAAATTTTGGATTCTTTGCTTGATTTCCAAGTCTCCTTTGTCCCACAAACTGCTTATATTTGAGCAAGTTATGATAACTTCCTTTATTTTATCTGTGAGGTTCGATAATTTGAAATCGTATGCTTCAAGTTCCGTCTCAATCAGTTTCTTTTGCTTGTTCAGTTCGTCCATAGCCACGTTGAATGTAGAACTATCTAACTTATCCGTAGCGAATCGCATTTGACATGTCTTAATATCCTTCTCTACTTCAGTAAGTCTTTTACGTAGTATGGTAGTTTGGTTCTCGCTCTCTGTGATAATGTGCTTGAATGCTAATTTGATAGTGTCTTCGTACTCGCACAATAGCGCATAAGGTATATCATATCCGACCAACAACTCCTTGTATTTAGCGTGCATCTCATCTGCATTTACATTGTTCTTGCAACCAATCTTATTGCACTTGTAGTAGTCCTTTCCTTTCGATTTAACGCTATATGACGTGAATGGTGTACCGCAATCAGCACAAGCAACATGACGTGTCAGAGGGCAGTTTGGTTTCTGCTTTTGGTGCTTATACCTACCCGAACGCTTAGACAGAATCTTCTGTACCCTCAACCAATCCTCATAACTGACTGCTTTCTCTATCTTGCCATCAACCAACCCTTCTACAAATTTGCTCTTTATCTTACCTGCATAGAATACGTTCTTGAAGATATGGTCAAGTGTCTGCTTAGTAATAACCATACCTCTATTAGCAAGCCTATCAAGAATCTCCTTATTAGATACCTCTTGTAGTTTCCACTTAAATGCCTGTTGAATTAGTTTCCCCTGTTCGTTTAGATAACACTCTGTATGAATGCTTTTGCCTTCCTTATAATAACCTATTGGCGCTTTCTCAATCCATGCTCCAAGTTGCATACAATGCTGGCGTCCACTATAAAATTTGTCTGTTCGATTGTCATTGTCCCACTCTGCTATGTTCAGTGTATTGCGTGCCATTAGGAAACCTTCTTTGGTCTCTGTGGTTATTCCTATCTTGACTGCTACTACTATCACACCCAATGTTCGCAAGTCTTCAAGGATAGTTATGGCTTGTCCATTGCTCCTTGAGAATCTATCAAATTCAGACACTAACACGTAACGTATAGCTTGGTTCTTCTTGACTACATTGGTCATCTCCTTGACCATTTTCCCGGGAGTTTTGGCACTCTCATGCTTGCCACCAAAATAACCATGGTTACTGCCAACATCACATATATGCAAACCATGTTCCGCAGCGTAACGCTCGCACAATGTCTTTTGATAGTCAAGACTACCACCATTTTCTTCTTGGTACTTGGTTGATACACGTGTCCATATAACGCAATTCTTTCCACCTCTTTTTGCTCTGTAATCAATCATAATCTTCCTTGTTTAAATACATTATTCCTATCTCAATCAGTTGTTGAATGTAATTGTTTAATAGTTCTTTTTCATCTTCTGTAAACTTGTTTAACATTAATTTTTAATCGTTTATACATGAAATCTGTACGATTTCTTATTTCCATATAAACAAGTATACAAAAAATATTTAACTTGTCAAGATATAATCAATTTCAACTTACGCAATGTATTGACACTGGTACCTGTTATGGCTTGTATGTTCCGCAGTGACAACCCTTTTTTGAGCAAGGATAATTCTTTGCTATATTGCTCTTTCATTTGCTCATCAGACTTCTTGTACCCCTCTTTTCTGCCTACTTTGCCACCATTGCTGCGGAAATGTTGGTAACCACTGGACATGCGACTACGAATAAGACTTCGTTCCATCGAGTTGAACTGACCTATTATGCCAAGAACCAACTGGGCTATCGGGTTCACAGAACCATCAGCCATAAGCGTCTCTAACCCATTTTGAAGGATGTAAACGCTCACTTTCATTTGCGTGAGTTGTTCTATCACTTGGAGAAAATCAATCGCTCTACGACTAATACGACTGCACTCATAAACCAACACTTTGTCTATTCGATTAGCCGCAGCATAATCTAATAGCTCTGTCAATGCTTGGCGCTCTGCAACCGATTTTGCACCGCTAATTTTCTCGCTAAACTCTCTTACCACCTCGTAGTTCATGCGACTTGCATATTCACGTAATTCACTTAGCTGACGTTGATAGTCTTGTCCTTGGGTGCTAACCCTTGCATAGATACAAACCTTCTTCATTTTGATTCATCAATTAACGTATAATGTAAATTAAAAACGCTGCAAAGATACTAAAAGTTAATTATATGTGCAAATTTTTATGCAATAAAATTAGAATTTAAGTAAATAAAATATGATTTTATTAGAATTTATTCAAATTTTTCTTGTTGGTTTGATTTATTTTGATTACCTTTGCGAAAATTTTGATATTATGACTATACATGATTTCGCACGTAACGTCAAATTCTATTGTGAAGAACGAGACATGAGCAAAGCTGAGTTGGCAGAGAAAATTGGTATCAAACCTGCATCTCTGGCTCGCGCCTTGCACGGCAACCCTCAACTTGATACTATCATTAAAATTGCTGATGCACTGGAAGTCCCTGTTGCAAATCTATTTCGTGAAAGCAGGAGGGTAGATGGCATTGCTTATATTGGTAACGAACTTATACGCTTTAATTCAATTGAAGAATTGGAAAAAGAATATAAGAAAACATTACTGGATATCCCTTGGTAATATTAATGTATGAAAACAATCTTTTAAGTTAAAATCATACATTAGTACTGCTTATTTCATAATTGTTAAAAGATTAAAAAGTATCATATTAATATTGATACAATAACTATTTCTCAAGTAGTAGCGTTCGTATTGTTTGTAAATAGTTTGTATCTTGGTACTCAATAGTCTTTAGTAAGTTTCTATATGGTAACATAAGTTGGGATATGTGCGATTTAGGAGAGGAGTGCTGGCGCACTATCATTTCAAGTTTGTGCATGTCCATGCCTACCTTCTCTAATAATGCTAACCTCTCCAAGTCACGTAACTTCAAACCTTGAGGTGCTGGCTCATCTTCAAATACTTTATCCATAAAATTTACAATTGGGTTTATATCACTATGTAATACATCATATAACATTGTGTTATTAAGATTGAGTTGCTTTCGTATCTGATCCTTGGAATTTAAGTTCAATTCAAACCTTACTTTGTCCTTGAAATATTCGGTTACTTCTTCTGTGTTTTGTAACAGGGTCAAAAAGTCTTGATTTGCTTTAATGCGCATTTCATTGGCTTTGTTATATATGGTCATACGTACTTTATAATTTCTGGTAGCCACGTTCTTCTCTATAACAAATGTTCCATTTACTACCCTTGACAAGTATTTGTTATGGTTCTTAATGGATGTTCTTAACGAACCTATCAGTTGCTCATAACTACCGCAGCATATATCTTGTGTGACATCTGCTTTTACCACTTGTGCTGCGGTAATTATGCTTGAAACTTCTATATGACAAATACCAAGTCTATTGATATTATCTAAACACTGGTGTATCGTGTCTTGACTTATCAATAATGGATATTGTTCTTGTAGTATCTTACCCGTAAACTCTATAACTAATTCATGCTCAATCAAGTCTTTTTCAATGTATAGAAGATAGGGATATTGTTGCTCGTATCTATATTCTACTATCTGACCATTTTTAATGATTGTTGTAAATACATCTTCATTGATATTGGTTATATATTTTTCATTTACTACTATTTTTATCTTATCTAATTTTATCACTTTTTTCAATATTTCTACCTTCTTATTTTTTCCATTTGTCCTCCTTGAAAAACCGAAAACTTAACCTTGTTAAGTGGTTTACTTGCCCAAAAATTCATCCATGCTCAAGTCGGTAGGTTTATGGGGTATCTGTGACCAATATTTGCGCATTGCTTGACTGATGTGTTGCTTGTGTTGGTCTGTTTTTGATTTGCCTGTTGTGCTGCGGCTGATTTTGTCTTTAGTCTCTTGGTCTAATTCTCTAAATTGTCTTTTCATTGTATTATATCAAGCGTTTTTTATGCTTGTTCCTATAATAAATATAGCAAGGGTAGTAAAAAAGTAAAGAATAGTAGAAAATAATGTAACAAAAAATAAGGTTGTCCTATTCGTAAAGGACAACCCCATGGGGTATTATACCTACTATACAGGGCAATTCATTGGGGACGTGACGTTGCGCCATCCCAATGTTAATGCCTGTTAGCAGGGAGGGAGTGTTGGTAATTTCAGATTATACACTCCAATAAACGAGGTGCAGAAATAAAAAGGAATCCACCTAAACTAAGTGGATCCCTAATATTCGTGATTAACAAATAGTTATTGAGTCAGCAAATTAAAATAATTTGCACGGATAAGTTTATCCGACAATATATATGCGTCTTGTTCTGTGATAGGTCGGTTGCTTCTACCTACTGAATCTAATAAGTTCACTCCAAGTCCTTTCCAATAATAATTTTCGCAACCAATCAAATGTAAGATAGTAGGATATGCATCCATTTGGTATGCTTTATCTTTGATGATATGTTTTTCGTCAATATTTGGAGAATACGTTATAATAGCAGTGTGCGCATTATTTACATCATAGTCCAAATTATTCTCTGCACAATAAGTAGCAAAGGTACTACGCATATTTGGGTCAAAGATAATGTGGTCGCCCATAAAGCAAATTGTCGCATTTTGAAGGATTGAGTCGGTATCTACTTTCTTTAAGAAATTACCCCAACATGAATCTGAATAATGCATACATCTCAAATAATTAGCCATATTCTCGGGCATCCCTGTTGGTAAATCCAATGGGGTGTATTTGGAGCAGGCAATAAACGGAGAATGAGTTGCCATAGTGATAGCCATACAGTATGGATGTTGGGTATATACACTATCAAGGATATTAAATGTTACATGGTCTAAACTTTGAGGACTCAAATAATTTGTATCTATATGGTATGAATCGCTCATATACTTTTGATTCCATACACTTAAATCACCTGGCTGAACTAAGGCTGCATTATCATAAATATCACTCAAAGAAGGGAATGTATGATGTGGATAACGTTTACATACTGCACCATGTTGAATTGGTAATAGTCCCGTGTTGAATATCAATTGTCCATCTGAAGAAGTTCCTCCCTTAGTTTGACTTGTTACTTGCTGAGCCCACAAAACATTATGTTCATTCATAAACTCACACAAGTTTGGCATAATATCGGGGCGGACAGCCCAAGTCTCTAAACTTTCAACAATAATTAGAATCAGATTTCGATTAGGTTTAACATTAAGCGTATAGGTATTTATAAATGGTTTTAGCTGCACCTTATCATCATCGGTTATAGTATATGTAGTTGATTCAAAAGGCATTTGGATAAGCTTCTTGCAATCATAAATAAATGCGTGAATGACCGATGTGTTCTTTACATATTCTAAACTTGTGAAGCCAAATAAATCTCCTACACCTTTATCAGAAAATGGATTAAAATAGTTTTTGTCGTGAGGAAGTTGATATAAGACGTCATATACATATCTCGTTGCTAAACAACCTCCTATATTTAACAAAATGGCCAATGCAAATATAATAAAAGTGGAAATTATGTTTCTTTTCTTTGTCTTGAGGAATATAACACCGACTATTAATAATGCAGTAGGTATCAATAATAAGAAATCTGAAGCATACATGTACATGGGGACACTACTCCAAAATCCATCCATATTGCTAATCAAAGAAAAGGAATGAGCATCAAGGAAAATACGATTGGCTCTAAAATACATCAGTTCTGCCATTATCCAAACATTTAGCAATGCCGAGAATACAATAGTCCATACTTGACGTTTGAATAAAAATACAAAACTCGCAATAAATAAGGAAATGCTAATTTTAGGGAGATAGAATGCCCAAAATGCCAATGGATTTTTCCAAAGAGAAGAAATTAAGATAGAGTTAAATGCTAACCAATGAAATAAACAACATTGGAGAAAGAGTGTAAAAGTAAATAGCACAAAGAAGAGCCATTGCTCTCTATTGTTTTTTGCCAAGAAGGTTTTAACTTTTTGAAACATAATTGATAGTAATTTTGCATACTATCAATCCGCAACGCAATAAGAAAAGTGTAGTCCCTTATTGCGTTTAGCTTGAGGTGGCCTCGGATGGAAACCTCTATAGACAAACAAGAAACTACACTAAATGTAGCATACTTATTTTGTCTATAAAGTTATC